>NZ_JAWNBW010000004.1:0-366700 GCF_034106085.1 Enterobacter sp. 302C9 | reverse complement strand
AAATATAATAGTAGACATTAGACACTCACTACGTTCGAGTCCCTCGCTTGGCTCGGTAATTTGAAGAAATGTATTAATCTATAAGCAAAGCAACTATCGTTGAACTATCAAGCAACTGACCGAAGCCAAAGTTAATCAGGTTCAAATCATGCCTTAAAACGCTCTGAGCTAAGCTGTAATCGATTTTTATGATATTGGTAATACAATTGCATGCCTTGTAAAGAAAAACGCTCTACGGGCTTCCTGTGCGATATTTACGAATTCAGTGCTTTACTACTCAATTTTGATGTTGAATACAAGCGCGTTCCCTTCCCTGTTTGCGACTTCCCTCGTTCTTTTGCCAGATAAGAAAGCCAGAATACCGGGTCATCAAGTGATTCATGAGCATCTCCATGAATGACGTAGTGCTCGGGATAGTCTTTAGTGGCTTTAGACAAGTTTACCAGCGTTGCTTTACCACCTGTCAGTTTCATCCAGATTTCCGTAATAATACCAGCGATCCCTCTTTCAGGAGTTCCAAACCACCTTACCGAACGATGTGGAAGTGCAATCCAGCAATGGTAATGGGGCTGTGAAGCCTTTTCCTGTTCGCAAACCCAACCGTAAGCAAAATCGATAATAGGTTCCGATAAACCGTTGTTCCCTGACTCCAGGCGGGCACGTAATCGTTTGAACAGTTTGCGTATGTATTCGTTAGAGCGAAAAGGTTGAGCCAATCGAAGACTGTATCCTCTTTGAAATTGGGGAGCACAGCAATGAAACGATACAGGAAAACCAATGTGTGAGATCTGGAAGGATGATGAATCACGAACGAAGAACATTACAGCTTTAAACAAATACAATTAACGTATATTCAGATCACTGTCTTTTACCTTACCAAATCTACCGACCTAATTATTACCGACGAGTCGCGTAGCGACGAAGTTTCACGAGGCGAAGCCGAAGTGACACACAGCATTTTTGAATGTTAACAGTAGGACTATCACTTGTTCGCTTCGCTCACTGCGTGATACTTCGTCGCTACGCGACTCGTAGTAGTTATATTATGTTATTAAAAGTTCTGATTAGGCTGATCCCTGTCATCCGTTCGCTACGCTCACGTCTGAACTCGCTTCGCTCGAGTTCTTTCAGAATTATTGCTTGGGTATGATTTCAACGAGGCGCAGCCGAAGTTGCTATATATTATAATGCAAAATTAAAACATTAAAAAACAATAACATACAAAAATAGATGTCCTTTGCATGTCTCATTCAAGGGTTTTAACGCAAATAAAAAAACATATATATCAATAAGTTATAAATGCATGTCTTTATATGTCACGACTTATGGGACATACAAATTTTGATTGTCCGTGAAAGATGATAAATAATGGCATCAACAACAAATCCAAGTGGATGTAACCATGAAATTGTACTTTACAATCTTTCCCAAAAGAACAGAAAGCGAATCTTATTTTCTTCGCGATTCCAACGTAAAACTGAACCGGGTTGACAATAAAGAAGTTGATTTACATCTCGATTTTGAGCGTTCTTTCTCAACCATAGCCCAAAGACGGGGACTCGATAAAAGCGAAGTAGATCGAGTTAGAAAGATTAAACAACGTCTTCCTCAGCACAAACACATAGGCGTTGCTCGCCTGAGCATAACTATATTAAAAAATCGCCAATCAGCGTTGTGTTATCTTTTCGTCTGTGAAGGCAACGTAGCATACCTGTCAGCACCTGAAATGGTTTTCTGTGGCGATTCTATGTTCATAAGCTCAACAAAAAGATGCTCGGTTTATGAAACGACCTACAAGGCCACCAAACCCGATTCGAAGCATAGTTACGTTAACTTGCGTTTTGATTCTGAATATAAACTTGTCACGAAAAGACGTGGGCCATCGAAGATTGAGAAATCGTCGCTAACTGCAGCTTCCGACGCCTCCTTATTAGAGGAAGTTAAAACTTTGCGCAAAGAAAATGAGAGGTTAAAAAAACAAAACAATGTCACATAAAATTATAGGTGGACGCCGTTCTCATCCGAAGGCGCTGTTGCCTCTTCCAACTGTATAAGGTAAATCATAGCCTCATCGCGGTTCGTAGCACACATTTCTATTGATGGTTTAAGACTAATGCATATTTTTGGGCGTAGGGGCGACCCAAAGATGCTACACAGGTTATCTTCAGATAACTGAACACATCTTACATTAGCAGGCTTACCCTGCGACATTCCTGGGATTGGGCTTGAAATCGATGGGGCAGTACAACAAGCCCCACAATCGGTACGACATTTCATTACTGATTCCTTGCTCATCGTCCATTGGTCATTGACAGTAACAGAATGTCTTACTGGCTGATAGTTTGCCGTATATGTCCACATTTTAAAGTAATGTGACTATTCATTTTCAATGTATTGAAAATATGGGAATAGAAGCATAAATACCCCCATATGCTTTTCTTAACCTCTTCATTTTTTCAGTGTAAAATCTTGCTCAGATGCATTTTCATGCAACTTATTACAAGGAGTTACTATGAGCTTTTATGTTAAGAAGAGCATTCGCGTTGGACCGATGAGATTCAACCTATCCAAATCAGGAGTCGGTGCATCTATTGGTATAAAAGGGCTGAGGTTTGGTACTGGCCCAAGAGGAAATTACATCCACATCGGCGCTGGCGGGGTCTATTATCGTGCTTCGCTTTCACCAAGCCTGGTCCCACAGAACAGAAAGAAGGTTCAACATTTACCAGACGACTCCCCAATAGAACATGCCACTACACATGCACCTCTTGAGGAAATCGAGTCATCCCATATCTCGGAAATCGTTGATTCAAGTTCCCGAGAACTACTTGAAGAGTTGAACAACAAACGTAAGAAGTCACAAATATGGCCCTTGGTCATGTGCCTTTCGATTGCGCTGTTACTTTACGGTTTTTCACAGGCATGGCCTGAGTGGTGCATCGCTATAGGATTTATCGCAGGGGTAGCAATCTCTGTTTTTGCTTACATGTACGATCAGCTAAGAAAGACTACTGTGCTTTTTTATGACTTTGATGATCAAATGATGGCATGTTACCAGCAACTTCATGATAGTGGAGCAAAGCTCGCAAGCTGCTCAAAAGTATGGCATATAGAGGCTTCTGGAGCCGTTTATGACCCCAAGTATCATGCCGGAGCTGGTAACTTACTACGCAGAAAAGTAACCTCTATCAGCAAATCAAAGCCTCCCTTTGTTAAAACAAATATTGAGACGATTGCTATCAATGTCGGTCGCCAAACATTACATTTTTTTCCAGACAGAGTACTCGTTTATGACCGTGAAGGTGTAGGCGCTGTTGGTTATAACCAGCTATTCGTTAATGTTGGTGATAGCCGATTCATTGAAAGCGAAGGTGTACCTGGAGATGCCATAGTCGTTGGCAGGACATGGAAGTATGTGAACAAGTCTGGAGGCCCAGACAGAAGATTTAAAGACAATTCAGAACTTCCTATATGTCTGTATGAAAACCTTTCGTTTACAAGTCATTCTGGACTAAATGAGTTATTACAACTGTCTAAAACTGGCTATGGAGAAAGCTTTTCACATTCAATCGAAACTCTTAGCAAAAAAGTCATTTCTGCTTAGCTTTGTCATTTTTATACTGCGAATAATTGACCATTAGGCTTGCCCTCCGGCATTCCTGGAATGGGGCTTGAAATGGACGGTGCAGTACAGCACGCGCCACAATCGGGACGGCAATCCATAAATGCTCTCTTTCGCTGACGATCGCCCGCGCAGTCGGGCATCGCGCGCACAGTAACACCTTTTGCGTATTGATAGCAAAAGCCACGAATTCCTCTTGCCTGAAAGGCCGCGCGCGAGTAATTTGGCGCGATATTTTTTACCTCCCGTAAACAGGATTACTGCAATGCCAAGAGCGAACGAAATTAAGAAAGGTATGGTGCTGAATTACAACGGCAAACTGCTGATTGTGAAAGATATCGACATTCAGGCACCCAGCGCCCGTGGTGCAGCAACGCTGTACAAAATGCGTTTCGCCGATGTGCGTACCGGCCTGAAGGTGGAAGAGCGTTTTAAAGGTGACGATATCGTCGATACCGTGACCCTGACCCGTCGCTACGTTGATTTCTCCTACATCGACGGCAATGAATACGTGTTCATGGACAAAGAAGATTACACCCCGTACATCTTCACCAAAGATCAGATTGAAGAAGAGCTGCTGTTCATTCCTGAAGGCGGCATGCCTGATATGCAGGTCCTGACCTGGGACGGCGTGCTGCTGGCGCTGGAGCTGCCGCAGACCGTCGATCTGGAAATCGTGGAAACCGCACCCGGCATCAAAGGCGCATCCGCAAGTGCGCGCAACAAACCGGCTACCCTGACCACCGGCCTGGTTGTGCAGGTGCCGGAATACCTCTCCGCTGGCGAGAAAATCCGCATCCATATCGAAGAAAAACGCTATATGGGTCGCGCCGACTGATTGCGGTGTTTGTCGGGTGGCGGCTTAGCCTTGCCCGACCGACAAAAACACAAAAACCGGCTCTCAGGCCGGTTTTTTTGTAGGCCCGGTAAGCGTAGCGCCACCGGGCAACAGCGCTTACAGAAGCTCCGGATACTTCGTCATCTTCAGCGCCAGCTCAACGCCGCGCACTTCCGCCATCCCTTTAAGCCGGCCAATCGCCGAATAGCCCGGGTTGGTTTTCTTACGCAGATCGTCCAGCATCTGGTGGCCGTGATCCGGACGGAACGGAATAGGACGCACATCGCCCGCCTGCTTGCGACGCGCCTCTTCCGCCAGAATGGCGTCTACCACCGCTACCATATTCACATCGCCGCCCAGGTGCGCCGCCTCGTGGAAGGTTTTTGGGTTCTCTTCGCGGCAGGTCGCACGCAAGTGCGTAAAGTGAATGCGATCGCCAAAGGTTTCAATCATCCGCACCAGGTCGTTATCCGCACGCACGCCGTAGGAGCCGGTACACATGGTGAAGCCGTTATAGATGCTGTTTACCGTCTCTTTCAGCCACTGCATATCTTCAATAGTGGAAACAATGCGCGGCAGGCCGAGTATAGGACGCGGTGGATCGTCCGGGTGCACCGCCAGACGCACACCAGCTTCTTCAGCAACCGGCACGATAGCGCGCAGGAAATACGCCATGTTTTCACGCAGCTGCTGCTTATCAATATCGCCGTATTCCGCCAGGCGCGCGCGGAACTGATCCAGGGTATACCCCTCTTCCGCGCCCGGCAGGCCCGCAATGATATTACGGGTCAGCTTTTCGATGTCTGCGTCACTGGCGGCGTTAAACCACGCGAGCGCCTGCTGCTGCTCTTCCGCGGTGTAATCCGCTTCGGCGCTAGGGCGTTTCAGAATGTGCAGCTCAAACGCCGCGAAGGCGATCTGGTCGAAACGCAGCGCTTTCGAGCCGTCCGGCATCTGATATTCAAGGTCGGTACGCGTCCAGTCGAGGATAGGCATGAAGTTATAGCAAACCGTGTCAATGCCGCAGGCCGCCAGGTTGCGAATGCTCTGCTGATAGTTAGCAATCCAGGTCTGGTAGTCCCCGGAATGGGTTTTGATGTCTTCGTGAACCGGGATGCTCTCTACTACAGACCAGGTTAATCCCTTCTCCGCCAGCAGCGCCTGACGCTGTTGAATTTCTTCAACCGGCCATACCTGACCGTTAGGAATATGATGCAGCGCCGTGACGACACCCGTTGCGCCTGCCTGGCGCACATCATCAAGAGAAACCGGATCGTTCGGCCCGTACCAACGCCAGGTTTGTTCCATTGCCTCACCCTCTTAAGTTGTTATACCAATATGCGTTACTGCAATGACGACTACCATACATGTTTACCGCTAAGGGTCAACATACCGCCACACATTGATTGATCAAACTCACAGAACGGGGATATTTACGGCTCACCAATTTTATTTGCTGTCATATAACTTTACACTGACATTGTTAATTAATGGTTAATCAGGTGTGTATCTCATGAAGACAATTGCCTCCACCGCCCTTCCTGCCCAGGTTCAACAGCCTCGCTACGATCGTCAGCAACTGCGCTCCCGCATCGTCCATTTTGGCTTTGGCGCGTTTCACCGTGCGCACCAGGCATTGTTAACAAACCGGGTGCTGAACGAAAAAGGCGGCGACTGGGGTATTTGTGAGATTAGCCTCTTCAGCGGCGACGTGCTGATGAGCCAGCTGCGCGCGCAGGATCATCTGTTCACCGTGCTGGAGAAAGGGGCGGAAGGCAATGAGGCGATTATCGTCGGTGCCGTCCATGAATGCCTGAACGCAAAGCTGGACTCTCTGCCCGCCATTATTGAGAAATTTTGCGAGCCTCAGGTCGCAATTGTGTCGCTCACCATCACGGAGAAAGGCTATTGCATCGATCCCGCGACAGGGAAACTCGATCTGCACAACGCCCGGATAATCCATGACCTTGAAAACCCCTCAGCGCCGCATTCCGCACCCGGGATCCTGGTCGAAGCGCTCCACCGCCGCCGCGAGCGTGGGTTGCCTGCGTTTACCGTGCTCTCCTGCGACAATATCCCTGATAACGGGCACGTGGTGAAAAACGCGGTGCTGGGCATGGCGCAAAAGCGTTCCGCAGCGCTGTCCGAATGGATTGACAGCCACGTGAGCTTCCCGGGGACGATGGTCGACAGAATTGTTCCCGCCGCGACGGAAGCCTCGCTGGCGGAAATCACCGACGCGCTCGGCGTTGAAGATCCGTGCGCCATCAGCTGTGAACCGTTTATTCAGTGGGTGGTGGAAGATAATTTTGTTGCCGGCCGTCCGGAGTGGGAAGTCGCGGGCGTTCAGATGGTGCAGGATGTTCTTCCGTGGGAGCAGATGAAATTGCGCATGCTCAACGGCAGCCACTCTTTCCTGGCGTATCTGGGGTACCTCGCAGGCTACGCCCATATTAATGAATGCATGGAGGACGCTGCGTTCCGCGAAGCCGCCCGTCGGCTGATGCTGGACGAGCAGGCGCCCACATTACGCATTAAGGATGTCGACCTCACCGCCTACGCCGATAGCCTGCTCGAGCGCTTTGCCAACCCGGCACTTCAGCATCGGACCTGGCAAATCGCGATGGACGGTAGCCAGAAGCTTCCGCAAAGAATGCTGGACGGGATCCGCGTTCATCTCGAGCGAAAAACACCGTGGTCGCTGCTGGCTCTGGGCGTGGCCGGCTGGATACGCTACGTCAGCGGTACCGACGACCGTGGCAACGCGATTGACGTTCGCGATCCCCTCAGCGATAAAATTCGCACGATGGTCAATGCCAGCAGCGACACCGACCGCGTTAACGCCCTGCTGGGGCTGAGCGAGGTCTTTGGTCACGATCTCGCGCAAAACAGCGCGTTTGTGGAGGCTGTCAGCCAGGCATACCAGCGCATCACCCGCCACGGCGCGCGTCAGGCTGTTATCGAAACGTTAAATATTTAACGATTATTGCGCTTAACGCGAACGGATGAAGCCTCCGTTCGCCCTCCCCCTTCTCACCGGTCACGTTTTTCGCCAGGATAGAGAGATTAGTGTTATAGCATCACAATCCTCATCTGGAGCGCACGTGACCAAAACCAACCTCATTACCGGTTTTCTCGGCAGCGGTAAAACCACCTCAATTCTCCACCTGCTGGCGAATAAAGATCCTGCCGAGAAATGGGCCGTGCTGGTCAATGAATTTGGCGAGGTAGGCATTGACGGCGCCTTGCTGTCATCCAGCGGCGCGATGATTAAAGAGATCCCCGGCGGGTGCATGTGCTGCGTCAATGGCCTGCCGATGCAGGTCGGGCTCAATACGCTGCTGCGTCAGGGCAAACCCGACCGCCTGCTGATTGAGCCCACCGGGCTGGGCCATCCGAAGCAGATCCTCGATTTACTGACCGCCCCGGTTTACGAGCCGTGGATCGACCTGCGCGCCACCCTGTGCCTGCTCGATCCGCGTCAGCTTCTGGATGACAAGGCGGTGGCTAATGAGAACTTCCGCGATCAGCTCGCCTCGGCTGACGTTATTGTCGCGAATAAAGCAGATCGCGCCACGGCTGAAAGCCAGGCCGCGCTGGACGCGTGGTGGCAACATTTCGGCGGCAACCGCACGCGGGTGCAGACCACCCAGGGGAATATTGATAGCGCCCTGCTTGACCTTCCTCGTCTGAACCTCACCGAGTTGCCTGCCAGCGCGGATCATTCGCACAGTCATCCGGTTAAGCAGGGTTTAGCCGCTCTCAGCCTGCCGGAACATCAGCGCTGGCGTCGTAACCTGAACAGCGGCCAGGGATATCAGGCCTGCGGATGGATATTTGATGCTGAAACCGTTTTCGACACCATCGGGATCCTGGAGTGGGCCCGACTTGCTCCCGTCGATCGCGTGAAAGGGATCATGCGCACGCCAGACGGGCTGGTGCGGATAAACCGTCAGGGTGACGATTTCTTTATTGAAACGCAAAATGTGGCGCCGCCTGACAGCCGAATAGAGTTAATTAGTGCGGTTAACGCCGACTGGAATACCCTCCAGTCCAGCCTGTTGAGGATTCGTTTAAGTTCGGGCGGCTAACGTTGCCCCAGTTTTCACTCTATGCAGAACGTTATGACAACTCGATTTCCCCTGATATTACTGCTTAATGTCGCCGGTCTGGCGCTTTTCTTCTCCTGGTATATCCCGGCGGATCATGGTTTCTGGTTCCCGCTGGATTCTGCCATTTTTCACTTCTTCAACCAGGAGCTGGTGAAGAGCAACGCGTTCCTGTGGCTGGTGGCAATTACCAACAACCGCGCCTTCGACGGCTTCTCGCTGCTGGCCATGGGCTGCCTGATGCTCTCTTTCTGGCTGAAAGAGGATAAAGCCGGGCGTCGGCGTATTCTCATTATCGGTCTGGTAATGCTGCTGTTTGCCGTCGCCATTAACCAGCTGGCAACCGCGATTATTCCGGTTAAGCGCTCAAGCCCAACGCTATTCTTCACCGATATTTATCGCGTCAGCGAACTGCTGCATATTCCAACAAAAGATGCGTCGAAGGACAGTTTCCCCGGCGATCACGGTATGATGCTGCTTATTTTTTCCGCAATTATGCTTCGCTATTTCGGCAGAAAAGCTTTTGCCATAGCCCTGATTATTTTTGTGGTTTTTGCCTTCCCGCGCGTAATGATTGGCGCTCACTGGTTTACCGATATTGCCGTCGGTTCGCTCTCCGTGGCGCTGATTGCGCTGCCGTGGTGTTTGATGACCCCACTGAGCGACAGGATAATAGCGCTGTTCGATCGCTATCTCCCCGGAAGAGCGCAACAACAATTAAACAAATAACTAACCTAAATTAACGTGAGCTATCAGGGATCGACATGATCCCTGATAGCGTTCTCGCCGCGATCTTTCCCCACTGTCATATTCTCGTCATCATATTCATGATAAAAATGAAGCAATTGCATACTGGCGCAGCGGATCCGTCGCTATTTTGAGCAATTCTATGTTTTTACTTTCTGTATCACATTTTCTTATAAAAAAAAGGCTTTTTTTTCTCGCAATACCCCAGGCAATCGGTTAATCTCGAACTCGTTTTGCCCCATAGAGATAATTATTTCACTGGCGAATAATTTTGTGCGCTGTGCCACAAATGTGACCAGAAAGAATTGTCTCAATGTGAACAGATAATTAGTCTCGTCACGTTTGGCATTTTTATAACGATATTTGTCGTTAAGGACTTCAAGGGATAATAAACAAAATGGTCAAATCTCAACCGTTTCTGAGATATATCTTACGGGGGATCCCGGCGATAGCAGTCGCGGTACTGTTGTCTGCATGTAGTACATCGAACACCGCAAAGAATATGCATCCTGAGACGCGTGTTGTGGGAATGGAAGATTCCTCGTCACTGCAAGCCTCTCAGGATGAATTTGAAAATATGGTACGTAATCTGGACGTGAAGTCCCGCATTATGGACCAGTATGCTGACTGGAAAGGCGTGCGCTATCGCCTTGGTGGCAGCACAAAAACAGGTATTGATTGTTCCGGTTTTGTACAGCGTACGTTCCGTGAGCAATTTGGGTTAGATCTTCCGCGTTCAACCTATGAACAGCAGGAGATGGGCAAGTCGATTTCACGTACCAAACTGCGCACCGGTGATTTAGTCCTGTTCCGTGCCGGTTCTACAGGTCGACATGTTGGCATCTACATTGGTAATGACCAGTTTGTACATGCCTCCACCAGCAGCGGTGTGACCATTTCCAGCATGAATGAACCGTACTGGAAGAAGCGCTACAACGAAGCACGCCGCGTACTGACCCGCAGTTAATATGACTATCGTATCGTTGGTTATCCCTTGGCTGGCGATATGATGAAAAAAAGCACTGCTTCGGCAGTGTTTTTTTTTGCCCGTTACACTGAATACATCCAGCGGCATTTCAGGAATCACGACGTCTATGTTCACCCGCTATTTCTCCAGCAATCGCAAAATACTGATCCTCAGCATCATCACAGGCCTGATCGCCGCCCTGCTCCTGGGTTCGTTGCAATTTTTCTGGAGCTACCACAAGCGGGAAGTCAAATTCGACACCCTGATCCACGATGTGAGCATCTATATGGAGAGCTACTTCGATGAGTTAAAAAATTCTATCGATGTGCTCCAGCCGCTCACGTTAAACAACTGCCACGACGTCAATCAGGAACTTACCTCGCGCGCTGCCTTTAGCGTTAACGTTCGCGCATTCCTGCTGGTCAGAGACAAAATGGCGTTCTGCTCTTCTGCCACGGGGCCGATGAATGTCCCCATGGAGGAGCTGATCCCCGAGCTGCACATCGACAAACAGATTGATATGGCGTTACTTCCCGGCACCCCGATGTTGCCCAACAAGCCCGCGATTGCCATCTGGTACCGTAACCCGCTAGTGAAGGACGGCGGCGTGTTTACCTCGGTGAATCTCAATCTGACGCCTTACCTGCTCTACACCGCGCGCCAGGACGAATTTGCCGGTATTGCCATCATTATTGGCGACCATGCGCTGTCAACGCGCTCCAGCACGCTGGTCCTTGCGCATGATCTACATGAAACGCCCGCCCGAACCGCGACGCTGAAAGACGTTCCCCTGACCATCAACCTGTATGCTGACGCATGGACCAGCGATGAAATTCTCTACGCCCTGTTCTTCGGGCTGGTGTGCGGCATTTGTGCCGGATCGCTCAACTACTATATCCTCAGCATTCGCCTCAACCCGGGTAAAGAGATTTTAAGCGCCATTAAGCGCGGTCAGTTTTACGTGGTTTATCAGCCCGTCGTCGATGCTAAATCGCTCCAGATGACCGGGCTTGAAGTGCTGATGCGCTGGAAACACCCGACGATGGGGGAAATTCCGCCGGACGCGTTTATCAACTTTGCCGAAGCGCAGAAGCTGATTGTCCCGCTGACGCTGCATCTCTTTGACCTTATCATTCACGATGCCCCCGTGTTACAAACCCTGTTACCTCCGGGAGCAAAGGTGGGCATCAACATTGCGCCGGGGCATCTGCATGCGGAAAGCTTCAAAGACGATATGCGCACCTTCAAAGCGCTACTGCCGCAGGATTACTTCCAGATCGTGCTGGAAATCACCGAGCGCGACATGCTCAATCATCGGGAAGCCAACAGCCTTTTCGAATGGCTGCATAACGAAGGGTTTGAGATAGCCATTGATGATTTTGGCACCGGCCACAGCGCGCTGATTTATCTTGAGCATTTCACCATGGACTACCTCAAGATTGACCGCGGCTTTGTTAATGCGATTGGCACTGAGACCGTGACGTCGCCGGTGCTGGATGCCGTCCTGACGCTGGCAAGACGACTGAATATGTCGACCGTCGCCGAAGGGGTGGAAACGCCGGAACAGGCCGCCTGGCTGCGCGAACACGGCGTTAATTTCCTGCAGGGATACTGGATTAGCCGCCCGATGCCGCTGGCGCAGTTCCGCGAATGGCGGCCTGATATTTCGCCCGAGGGCGATTAATTTCACATTGCCCGTGACGTCACTTATTATTCAGCTTAACCGAGCCGGTCTGTAAAAGAGGGAGCCGCCGCGAGATGCTTATGCGCTTCATGTTGCTGATGTTGGCACTAACGAGCCTGTCCAGCCAGGCGCAAGCCATCAAAGAAAATATCGCCTTCGCGGTGATTGGCGAGCCGAAATATGCGGTCAATTTTACGCACTTCGATTACGTTAACCCTGCCGCGCCGAAGGGCGGAAAGGTCACGCTTTCCGCCACGGGAACATTCGACAACTTCAACCGCTTCGCCCTGCGCGGCGTGGCGGCCGCGCGAACGGAATCGCTTTACGATACGCTCTTCGTCACGTCCGATGATGAGCCCGGCAGCTACTATCCGCTGATTGCCGAGAACGTGCGTTACGCCGATAACTTCGCCTGGGCGGAAATCTCGCTGAATCCGCGAGCGCGTTTTCACGACGGTACGCCGGTGAAGGCCAGCGACGTCGCGTTCACCTTCCATAAATTCATGACCGAAGGCGTCCCCCAGTTCCGCATCGTGTATAAAGGGGCTTCCGTCAGAGCCATCGCGCCGCTCACCGTGCGCATCGAGCTGAGCGAACCGAACAAAGAGAATATGCTCAGCCTGTTCTCGCTGCCGGTGATGCCGGAATCGTTCTGGAAAAATCATAAGCTAAGCGACCCGCTATCCACGCCGCCGCTGGCAGGCGGCCCATACCGCATCACCGACTGGCGCATGGGGCAATATGTCGTTTACTCTCGCGTGAAAGACTACTGGGCAGCAGACCTGCCGGTAAACCGCGGGCGCTGGAATTTCGACACCCTTCGCTATGATTACTACCTCGACGATAACGTGGCGTTTGAAGCGTTCAAAGCCGGCGCCTTCGATCTACGCGTAGAAAGCAGCGCCAAAAACTGGGCGACCCGCTATATCGGAAAAAATTTCGCCAAAGGCTATATCGTCAAAGACGAGCACAAAAATGAGTCTGCCCAGGACACCCGCTGGCTGGCGTTTAATATTCAGCGTCCGGTATTTAATGACCGCCGGGTGCGCGAAGCCATTTCCCTGGCCTTTGATTTTGAGTGGATGAACAAGGCGCTGTTTTACGGGGCTTACAGCCGTGCCAACAGCTATTTTCAGAACACCGAATACGCCGCGCGCGATTACCCGAAAGCCGACGAGCTGGCACTGCTGGCGCCTCTGAAAGCGGAGCTGCCGCCGCAGGTGTTCACCACCGTGTTTCAGCCGCCCGCGTCGAACGGTGACGGTTACGACCGCGACAACCTGCTGAAAGCCAGCAAACTGCTGGATGACGCGGGCTGGCACCTGAAAAATCAAAAGCGTGTTGATGCCAAAACGGGTAAACCTCTCAGCTTTGAGCTGCTGCTCTCGTCCGGGGGCAACGTTCAGTGGGTACTGCCGTTTAAGCACAACCTTGAGCGGCTGGGCGTGACCATGAACATTCGCCAGGTCGATAACGCGCAGATCACCAGCCGCATGCGCAGCCGTGATTACGACATGATGCAGCGCCTGTGGCCCGCGCAGCCGTGGCCCAGCTCCGACCTGCAAATCTCCTGGGCATCCAGCTACATTGACTCCTCATACAATGCGCCAGGTGTAAAAAGCCCGGCGATTGACGCGCTGATTGCGAAAATAGTGGCGGCGCAGGGGGATAAAGAAAAGCTCCTGCCGCTCGGGCGCGCCCTCGACAGGGTCCTGACCTGGAACTACTACATGCTGCCGATGTGGTATATGGGCGAAGATCGCCTGGCGCGCTGGGACAAGTTCTCCGTGCCTGCCGTGCGCCCTGTCTACTCCCTGGGCTTTGATACCTGGTGGTATGACGTTAACAAAGCCGCCAGACTTCCCGCTGAGCGGCGATAAGGAATCATCATGGGTGCCTATCTTCTCCGTCGTCTCCTGCTGGTCATCCCCACCCTGTGGGCCATCATCACGATTAACTTTTTTATCGTGCAAATCGCCCCCGGCGGCCCGGTCGATCAGGCGATTGCCGCCATTGAATTTGGCAACAGCGGCGGCATGCCCGGCGGCGGCGGTGAAGGGATGGGCGCGAGCCATGCGCGAACCGGCGTAGGGAATATCAGCGAAAGCCATTATCGCGGCGGACGCGGGCTGGATCCGGAGGTGATCGCCGAGATCACCCACCGCTACGGCTTTGACAAACCGATTCACGAGCGCTATTTCAAGATGCTCTGGGATTACATCCGCTTTGATTTTGGCGACAGCCTGTTTCGCAGTGCGTCAGTGTTAACGTTGATCAAGCAAAGCCTGCCGGTTTCGATAACGCTGGGGCTGTGGGGAACGCTGATTATCTATCTGGTCTCTATACCGCTTGGGATCCGCAAAGCGGTGTATAACGGCAGCCGGTTTGATATCTGGAGCAGCACGTTCATCATCATCGGCTACGCCATCCCGGCGTTTCTGTTTGCCGTCCTGCTGATTGTCTTTTTTGCCGGGGGAAGCTATTTCGACCTCTTCCCGCTGCGGGGGCTGGTCTCCGCCGATTTCAGCTCCCTGCCGTGGTATCAGAAAATCACCGACTATCTCTGGCATATCACGCTGCCGGTGCTGGCCACGGTCATTGGCGGGTTTGCGGCCCTGACCATGTTGACCAAAAACGCCTTTCTCGATGAAATTCGTAAGCAGTACGTTGTCACGGCCCGCGCCAAGGGCGTGAGCGAGAAGCAGATCATGTGGAAACACGTGTTCCGCAACGCCATGCTGCTGGTGATCGCCGGATTTCCGGCCACGTTCATCGGCATGTTTTTTACCGGCTCGCTGCTGATAGAGGTGATGTTCTCGCTCAACGGCCTGGGGCTGCTGGGCTATGAGGCTACCGTATCGCGC
Source organism: Enterobacter sp. 302C9 (assembly GCF_034106085.1). Classification (NCBI taxonomy): domain Bacteria; kingdom Pseudomonadati; phylum Pseudomonadota; class Gammaproteobacteria; order Enterobacterales; family Enterobacteriaceae; genus Enterobacter; species Enterobacter sp. 302C9. The sequence goes on along the minus strand of NZ_JAWNBW010000004.1, from coordinate 351,869 downwards.
GATTATCCGGTGATGTTTGGCACACTCTATATTTTCACCCTGATTGGCCTGCTGCTGAATATCATCAGCGATATCAGCTATACGCTGGTCGATCCCCGAATCGATTTTGAGGGCCGCTGATGCCGCGTTTAAGCCCCGTCAACCAGGCCCGCTGGGCCCGCTTTCGCCACAACCGCCGCGGCTACTGGTCGCTGTGGATTTTTGCCGTGCTGTTTGCCTTAAGCATGTGTTCGGAGCTGATCGCCAACGACAAGCCGTTGCTGGTGCATTTTAACGACCGCTGGTACGTGCCGGTTATCGCCAGTTACAGCGAAAGCGACTTTGGCGGCCCGTTTGCGACACCGGCGGAGTATCAGGATCCGTGGCTTCGCCAGCAGATTGAGCAGCACGGCTGGGCGCTCTGGGCGCCGGTACGCTTTGGCGCAAACAGCATTAACTTCGCCACCACGACGCCCTTCCCTTCCCCGCCCTCCGCGCAAAACTGGCTGGGAACGGATGCTAACGGCGGGGACGTGCTGGCGCGCATCCTGTATGGCACGCGAATTTCTCTTCTCTTTGGGCTGATGCTGACGATCTTCTCAAGCGTAATGGGCGTCGTGGCGGGCGCCGTTCAGGGCTACTACGGCGGGAAAATCGACCTGTGGGGCCAGCGGGTTATTGAAGTCTGGTCAGGCATGCCAACGCTGTTTCTGATCATCCTGCTTTCCAGCGTGGTGCAGCCCGGCTTCTGGTGGCTGTTAGGCATCACCGTCCTGTTCGGCTGGATGGCGCTAGTGGGCGTGGTGCGCGCGGAGTTCCTGCGCACCCGCAATTTCGACTACATTCGCGCCGCGCAGGCGCTTGGCGTGAGCGACCGGGGGATCATCTTCCGCCACATGCTGCCCAACGCGGTCGTGGCAACGCTCACTTTCCTGCCGTTTATTCTGTGCAGCTCCATCACCACCCTCACCTCGCTGGATTTTCTTGGTTTCGGGCTACCGCTGGGTTCCCCGTCGCTCGGCGAACTGCTGCTGCAGGGCAAGAACAACCTGCAGGCGCCGTGGTTAGGCATCGCCGCCTTTCTTTCCGTGGCCGTGCTGCTGTCGCTGCTGATTTTTATTGGCGAAGCCGTGCGCGATGCCTTCGATCCGAACAAGGCGGTATAAAATGACCCAGCCTCTTCTCAGTATTGATAACCTGTCGATTGCTTTTTCTAAGCAGGACGAGACGCGCACCGTGGTCACCGACCTGTCGCTGCAGATCCAGACCGGGGAAACGCTGGCCCTGGTGGGCGAGTCGGGTTCAGGCAAGAGCGTTTCGGCACTCTCCATCCTGCGCCTGTTGCCGTCCCCACCGGTGAGCTACCCGCAAGGGGATATTCTGTTTCACGGCAGCTCGCTGCTGCATGCCGACGAACATACCCTGCGCGGCATACGCGGCAACAAAATCGCGATGATCTTCCAGGAACCGATGGTTTCCCTCAACCCTCTGCACAGCCTGGAAAAACAGCTCTATGAAGTGCTCTCCCTGCACCGGGGGATGCGCAAAGAGGCCGCGCGGGGAGAAATTCTGGACTGTCTGGAACGAACGGGCATACGCAATGCGGCCAAACGGCTGAATGATTTTCCGCACCAGCTCTCCGGCGGCGAACGACAGCGCGTGATGATCGCTATGGCCCTGCTCACGCGACCCGAGCTGTTGATTGCCGACGAGCCCACAACGGCGCTGGACGTGACGGTACAGGCGCAAATACTGACGCTGCTGCGGGAACTGCGTGACGAGCTGAACATGAGCCTGCTTTTTATCACGCACAACCTGAGCATTGTGAGAAAGCTGGCCGACAGCGTCGCGGTGATGCAAAACGGACGATGCGTTGAACAGAATAGCGCGTCCACGCTGCTGAGCGCGCCGCAGCACCCCTATACGCAGCGTTTGCTCGACAGCGAACCCTCCGGCGACCCGGTTCCGCTCGCGGCTGACAGCACACCGCTGCTGCGCGTTGAGGATTTGTCCGTCTCGTTCCCGATCCGCAAAGGTATTCTGCGGCGCATCGTCGACCAGAATCCGGTGCTGAAAAACATCCGCTTCTCGCTGCGCCCGGGAGAATCTCTGGGGCTGGTGGGCGAATCCGGTTCCGGCAAAAGTACCACCGGTCTGGCGCTGCTGCGCTTAATTGCCTCCCAGGGCGAGATCCTCTTTGACGATATGCCGCTGCACCGCTGGAACCGCCGTCAGATGCTGCCCGTGCGGCCCCGCATGCAGGTGGTGTTTCAGGATCCCAACTCCTCGCTTAACCCACGGCTTAGCGTGTTACAGATTATCGAGGAAGGTCTGCGCGTGCATCAGCCCGGCCTGAGCGCTCAGCAGCGCGAGGAGGAAGTTATGCGGGTGATGGCCGAAGTGGGCTTAGATGCCGGGACGCGCCACCGCTATCCGGCTGAATTCTCCGGCGGGCAGCGCCAGCGTATCGCCATTGCCCGCGCGCTGATCCTGAAGCCGGAGCTGATTATTCTGGATGAACCAACGTCGTCGCTGGACAGAACCGTTCAGGCGCAGATCCTGGCGCTGCTGAAAGGGCTTCAGGAAAAGCACCGGCTGGCCTATATCTTTATCAGCCACGATCTTCAGGTGGTGCGGGCGCTATGCCATCAGGTGATTGTGTTGCGACAGGGAGAAGTGGTCGAGCAGGGAGAGTGCCAGCGCGTATTTAGCGCGCCAACGCAGCGCTACACGCGCCAGCTGTTGTCGGCAGACTAGCGGTCAGAACGGGTACTGGCCGGAGAAAGGCTCCGCGATGGCAACGCCAAAATTCTTCAGACGGCAGGTGGCGGCAAACTCGTCCTGGCTCTTCACGAACAGGCACGGCTCACCTTCACACTCCAGCACGGAGCTGTCCACTTCGATATCCGTCAGGGCCTGACTGAGACGCTCCATCACCCGCCATGCATTTTCGTCGCTCGGGCTCAGCAGCTTGAGTGCCACCAGGCAGTTTTCACAGCCCGCGACGCTTTGCGGAATCGGTTCAACTTTCGAACCTGCAAAACCCGCCGACCAGCGATAGCTCTGGGGCAAGCGATGGACAATGGAGAGTTGTAATGTATTCACGTTCGTTCCCCGGAAGCAAAATTTACTTCACAATTTATTTACATTTATAGTAACACATCATCGCCAGCCTGCACTATTCAGCGCTTTTTTATCGATATCCAGGCTCGCGTCGGCGCTATATGTACCCGTTTCTGCGATCTAACTCAACCTTTTTGAATACAATGATGTGACTTTTTACACAAATAGATTTTACATAAAATAAACAAACACGGAATAAACGAACGGGGGTTTGGTTGATATGTATCAACAAAAAAGGCCCTGCCGGGCCTTCTCTGTATTTTAGTGGGCCGCTTTTCGCGGTCGACTGGCGTAAAGATAGAAAAGTATCGAGCTGGTTGCGCAAAAAGCCATCGCCCACAGCATGGGCCATGCCGTCGTAAAGGTGGCCATCGAAAGCAACGCCCCGACGATAGCGCCAATACCGAAGCGGAACGTCCCCGCCAGGGAAGAGGCGGTGCCCGCCATATGCGGAAACTCATCCAGGATAACCGCCATCGCATTAGATGACACCATCGACACGCAGCCGACAAAGGCCGCCACCCCGACCACCAGCGCCCAGAAGCCCACGCCCAGAAACGCGCTCATCACCAGCCAGATAGCCATCACAAACTGGATCCACAGCCCGGCGCGGAACATGTTCAGCGCCCCCACCCGCCGGACAAAACGGCTGTTGATGATGGTCATGATGAACAGGAAGACGATGTTAAGCGCGAAATAGTAGCCGAAGTGCTGCGGTGAAACGTGATTCAGTTCAATGTAGACAAACGGCCCGGCGCTCAGGAAGGAGAACATCCCGGCGAAGCTGAACCCGCTTGCCAGCATATAGCTGAGCACGCGCTTGTGGCGAAACAGCGAGGCAAAGTTGCCTATTGTGGTTCGGATGTGGAATTTCTGGCGGCGCTCGACGGGAAGCGTTTCATCAATAAAGAAGAAGATCATCGCCGAGGCCAGCAGCGCGGCCAGGGCCAGGATCCAGAAAATCACATGCCAGCTAAACCACACCAGCACCGCGCCACCGGCCATCGGGGCCACCAGCGGCGCAATCGTCGTCACCAGCATCACGAACGACATCATGCGGGAGAACTCTTCCTTCGGGTAGATATCGCGCATCAGGGCGTTAATCACCACGCTTGCCGCAGCCGCCGCCAGACCGTGGAAGAAGCGCATGATAATCAGATGATCGATGGTCTGCGCCAGCGCACAGGCCACCGCTGCGGCTGCAAAGACCAGCGTCCCGCCCAGAATAACGGGCTTGCGTCCAAGACTGTCCGCCATCGGGCCATAAAACAGCTGGCCGAGGGCAAAGCCGAGAATATAGGTGCTGAGCGTCATCTGCGCGCTGCCCGCCGGAACGCCAAACTGCGCGGAAATGACCGGCAGCGCGGGCAGGTACATATCAATAGACAGCGGCATCAGCATGGCCAGCAGGCCAAGAATGAAGACGATTTTGAACGACGAGTGTGGCCTGGTGGTCACAGAGCTCTCCTGAAATTAGTGCGAAGGCAGACCGACGCTGGCGATCTCTTCTTCCGTTAACGGGCGATATTCGCCTGGCGCCAGGTCGGGATCGAGTTCGATCGCACCAATCCGCTCACGATGCAGGCCAACAACGTGGTTCCCCACCGCGGCAAACATACGTTTCACCTGATGGTAACGCCCCTCGCTGATGGTCAGACGGACTTCCGTCGGCGTGATCACCTCAAGCACGGCGGGTTTGGTCAGATCTTTTTCATTATGCAGCTGAACGCCTTTCGTGAATTGCTCTGCCGTGTCATCCGACACTGGCGACTCCAGCGTGACCAGATAGGTTTTCTCGCAGTGGTGACGCGGGGAAGTAATGCGATGCGACCACTGCCCGTCGTCGGTCATCAGTACCAGCCCCGTGGTGTCGATGTCGAGGCGGCCTGCGGCGTGCAGCTTGTGCGCCACCGGTTCGTCGAGGAAATAGAGTACCGTCGGATGATCCGGATCGTCCGTTGAGCAGACGTAGCCTTCCGGCTTATTGAGCATGAAGTAGCGCGGACCGTGCTGCTGGGTCAGCGGATTGCCGTCATACTCCACCTGATGGTCAGGTTGCAGTTTGAACGCGCTGTCTCTCACAATGTCGCCATCCACGGTAACGCGGCTGGCGCGAATTTCGCGCCCGGCAATAGCGCGGCTTACGCCGAGTTGCTGAGCGATAAACTTATCAAGTCGCATGAAATCTTTTTAGCCTTAATGGTGCTGGAAGTCGGACAACAGGTCCGAAAAAAGAAGCAGTCTGGAACGGTTCAGTATAATGGTCTGGTTGCGCCACTCAAGGGAAAAAGTTTCGTGGCATACTATCTATACCCTAAATAATTCGAGTTGCATGAAGGCGGCAAAGGAGTGAATCCCCGGGAGCTTACATAAGTAAGTGACCGGGGTGAACGAGTGCAGCCAACGCACAGGCAACTTGAAGTATGACGGGTATATGTGCGGAATAACGAAACCGAGACCCTATGACTTTTACACTTCGTCCCTATCAGCAGGAAGCCGTTGACGCCACCCTCGCCTGGTTCCGTAAACATCGCGAGCCGGCGGCGATTGTGCTCCCGACCGGCGCAGGCAAAAGCCTGGTCATCGCCGAACTGGCGCGTCTGGCCCGTGGTCGCGTGCTGGTGCTGGCACACGTCAAAGAGCTCGTCGCGCAAAACCATGCCAAGTATTGTGCGCTTGGGCTGGAAGCCGATATTTTCGCCGCCGGGCTAAAGCGCAAAGAGAGCCACGGCAAAGTAGTCTTCGGCAGCGTGCAGTCGGTGGCGCGCAATCTGGAGCTGTTTCGCAGCGAATTTTCGCTGCTGATTGTTGACGAGTGTCACCGCATCAGCGATGACGACGACAGCCAGTATCAGCAAATCCTGGCTCACCTGAAAGCGGTGAACCCTCACCTGCGCCTGCTGGGCCTGACGGCGACCCCGTTTCGCCTGGGGAAAGGCTGGATCTATCGCTATCATTATCACGGCATGGTGCGCGGTGATGACAAGGCCCTGTTTAGCGACTGCATTTACGAACTTCCGCTGCGCTACATGATTAAACACGGCTACCTGACGCCGCCTGAACGGCTGGATATGCCGGTGGTGCAGTACGATTTCAGCCGTTTGCAGGCGCAGAGCAACGGCTTATTCAGCGAAGCGGATCTCAATCAGGAGCTGAAAAAGCAGAAGCGTATTACGCCGCATATTATCAGCCAGATTGAGGAGTTCGCCGCGACGCGCAAGGGGGTAATGATCTTTGCCGCCACCGTTGAGCACGCGCGTGAAATCACCGGATTACTGCCCGCCGGCGACGCGGCGCTAATCACCGGCGAGACCCCCGGTCCGGAGCGCGACGGCCTGATTGACGCCTTTAAAGCCCAGCGGTTCCGCTATCTGGTAAACGTGTCGGTATTGACCACCGGCTTTGACGCCCCGCACGTCGACCTGATCGCCATTTTGCGCCCGACCGAATCGGTCAGTCTGTATCAGCAAATTGTTGGCCGCGGCCTGCGCCTGGCCCCGGGAAAAACCGACTGCCTGATTCTGGATTATGCCGGTAACCCGCACGATCTCTATACGCCTGAGATCGGCGCGCCAAAAGGGAAAAGCGACAACGTGCCCGTGCAGGTCTTTTGCCCTGCCTGCGGGTTTGCCAACACCTTCTGGGGAAAAACCACCGCCGACGGTACGCTGATCGAACACTTTGGCCGCCGCTGTCAGGGCTGGTTTGAAGATGATGACGGGCATCGCGAGCAGTGCGATTTCCGCTTCCGGTTCAAAAACTGCCCGCAGTGCAACGCCGAAAACGACATTGCCGCCCGCCGCTGCCGGGAATGCGACACGGTGCTGGTTGACCCGGACGACATGCTGAAAGCGGCGCTAAAGCTGAAAGATGCCCTGGTGCTGCGCTGTTCCGGCATGGCGCTGCAGCCCGGCGCCGATGAAAAAGGCGAGTGGCTGAAAATCACCTATTACGACGAAGACGGGGCGGACGTCAGCGAGCGTTTCCGGGTTCAGACGCCTGCCCAGCGAATGGCCTTCGAGCAGCTGTTTATCCGCCCGCATACCCGCACGCCGGGCGTGCCCCTGCGCTGGATAACCGTGGCCGATATCGTGCGCCAGCAGGTGTTATTGCGCCATCCGGATTTTGTCGTCGCCCGTAAGAAAGGCCAGTTCTGGCAGGTGCGCGAGAAGCTCTTTGACTATGAAGGTCGCTTCCGTCGCGCCAACGAATTGCGCGGTTAGCGGGACTTTTCATTGATGTGAGGGGCATTTGAGTATAAAATGCCGCCCGCTTCACATCCGTGAGGCAGAACACTCGCCTGCTGCTGGGTCGCCTGTAGCAGGGTTTTAAATACAGAGAGAAATCAATGTTCACTATCGAAGCAGAAGTACGTAACGTGCAGGGTAAGGGTGCGAGCCGCCGCCTGCGTAACGCTAACAAGTTCCCGGCTATCGTTTACGGTGGCGAAGCTGCTCCAGTTGCAATCGAACTGGATCACGACAAACTGTGGAACCTGCAGACCAAAGCTGAATTCTACAGCGAAGTTCTGACCATCGTTGTTGGCGGTAAAGAAGAAAAAGTGAAAGTTCAGGCTGTTCAGCGTCACCCGTTCAAGCCAAAACTGTCTCACATCGACTTCGTTCGCGCGTAATCGCAAACACGTCGAAAAAAAACCCCGCTTCTGCGGGGTTTTTTTATGGCTGTTATTTCCCGCCCGAGGTGCGGCGCTGAAGCTGATCGCGCAGGTTCGGCGGCGTACCTTTAATGGTCAGCGTATCGGTGGCCGGATCCCAGAAGATGCGTTCACCCAGCAACATCGCGTCAAAGTTGATGGTTAACCCACCGCCGCTGCCGGCAAACTTGGTTAACTGACGCAGCGTACTGCGATCCGCCGGGAAGCTCTCTTCAAGCTCATAGCCTTTTTCCGCGGTGAATTCCTGGAAGCTGACTTCGCTGACGCCCGCCAGCTCTTTTGACAGGGACTCCAGCTCGATCTCCTCCCCTGCCTGCAGCTGTTCGTTGCAGTAGCTGTAAACCTGCTGGCGCACGGTCTGGCGCTCAGATTTATCGAGCTGCGCTTCAGCCGTGAAGTCGTCAACCGCCTGGAGCAGCCCTTTGTTCTGCGCTTTGGCGTTAAGACCTTCGCTGGCACCGAGGAAATCCATAAAGAAATCCGCCACTTTGCGGCCCACGCGCCCTTTCAGGAAAGTCAGGTAGCGGGTCGACTCCGGGTTGGTTTCCCATTCGGTCAAATCAATACGCGCCACGATATCCGCATGGTTGATATCCAGATAATGCGTTGAGCTGATATCCAGCTGCTCGTTCACGCGCATGCTGCTTAAGTTATTCAGCACGGTAACCAGCAGATACTCGACCGCCAGGTAGCGATAGTGGCAGAACAGCACGATCCCGCCGTCGGCGAACGGATATTTCGCCAGCTCGTCGCGCAGACGCCCGGTGGCGGCGCGGCTAAACGCCAGGAAATCCTCTTCGCCCTGACGCTGCAGGCGCAGGCTATCGGCCAGTTCACTCTCTTCGCTGAACAGGCCATAGGCTTTATTTTTGGCACTGTAGACGCGATGCAGTTCTGCCATCATCTCCACCACGGTCGCCGTGGGTTCCAGTAACGAATCGCGCAGCACCACTTCAAGGGTTTGCTCATCACGCTTGATAAGCTGGTGCAAGGCAATCTGGTTGATTTCCAGACTCATGATAAACTCTCCTTTTAGACCGGGCGGTATTCAACCACCACCAGGACATGTGTGCAACAACAGATAAAAAAGGGGAAAAAAAGCTGTTGCTACGGTAATATGTTGCCCTTTCATCAACAAACTGATTTTGATTTATGCCACAACATTCCCGCTACAGTGATGAACACGTTGAACAACTGCTCAGTGAGCTGGTCAACGTACTGGAAAAACATAAAACGCCGACCGATCTCTCCCTGATGGTTTTGGGAAATATGGTCACCAACCTGATTAACACCAGCGTTGCTCCGGCTCAGCGTCAGGCGATCGCAAAATCGTTTGCCCAGGCTTTACAGTCGTCCGTCAGCAACGACCCGGCCCATTAAGAGATACGAACAACAGTTTATGGTGACGAATCGTCAGCGCTACCGTGAAAAAGTCTCCCAGATGGTCAGCTGGGGGCACTGGTTTGCCCTGTTCAACATTCTGCTGGCGACGGTCATTGGCTGTCGTTATCTGTTTGTCGCAGACTGGCCAACAACGCTAACCGGGCGTATCTACTCCTGGATAAGCGTTGTCGGTCACTTTAGCTTTTTGGTTTTCGCCACCTATCTGCTGATCCTGTTCCCCCTGACGTTTATCGTCATGTCGCAGCGTCTGATGCGGTTCTTGTCCGCCATCCTTGCGACGGTGGGGATGACGCTGCTGCTTATCGACAGTGAAGTGTTCACCCGCTTCCACCTGCACCTCAACCCCATCGTCTGGGAACTGGTGATTAACCCCGACCAGAACGAAACGGCCCGTGACTGGCAGCTGATGTTTATCAGCGTCCCGGTGATCCTGCTGATTGAGATGCTGTTCGCCACCTGGAGCTGGCAAAAGCTCCGCAGTCTGACCCGGCGACGCCATTATGCGAAGCCCGTCGCCGCGCTCTTTTTCGTCTCCTTTATCAGTTCGCACATCATGTATATCTGGGCGGATGCGAACTTCTATCGCCCTATTACCATGCAGCGCGCTAACCTGCCGCTCTCGTACCCGATGACGGCCCGTCGCTTCCTCGAGAAACACGGTCTGCTTGATGCGCAAGAGTACCAGCGCCGTCTTATCGAGCAGGGTAATCCGGAAGCCGTCAGCGTTCAGTATCCTCTGAGCGACCTGAACTACCGCGATATGGGGCGCGGGCAAAACGTCCTGCTGATCACCGTCGATGGCCTGAACTATTCCCGTTTCGAGAAGCAGATGCCTGCGCTGGCCGCTTTCGCGAGTCAAAACGTCTCGTTTACTCAGCATATGAGCTCCGGTAACACAACCGATGCGGGCATCTTTGGCCTCTTCTATGGCATTTCAGCCGGCTATATGGACGGCGTACTGTCTACCCGCACGCCTGCGGCGCTGATCACCGGGCTGAATCAGCAAGGCTATCAGCTAGGGTTGTTCTCCTCCGATGGCTTTAACAGCCCGCTTTACCGTCAGGCGCTGCTGTCAGATTTCTCACTGCCGACGGCGCAAAATCAGTCCGATGCGCAGACCGCCAGCCAGTGGATAAACTGGCTGCAGCGCTACGCCCAGGAAGATAACCGCTGGTTCTCATGGGTTGCCTTTAACGGTACAACGCTTGCCAACAGCAATAAAAGTGACTTTGCGCGCCGCTACGGCCGCGCAGCTGGCGATGTTGATGCGCAGATAGGCCGCGTGCTTGACGCGCTTCGCGAGTCGGGCAAGCTGGACAATACCGTGGTGATCGTGACCGCGGGCCATGGCATCCCGCTAGGTGACGAGACGAAGAGTATGAGCTGGTCTCGCCCGAATCTGCAGGTTCCGCTGGTGATCCACTGGCCAGGCACCCCGGCGCAGCGCATCAATATGCTCACCGAGCATAAAGATGTGATGACCACCCTGATGCAACGCCTGCTGCACGTCAGCACGCCAGCAAACGAGTATTCGCAGGGGCAGGATCTCTTCAGCGCCGCGCGCCGCCACAGCTGGGTGACGGCGGCGGGGAATAATACGCTGGTGGTGACCACGCCGAAGCTGACGCTGGTGCTGAACAGCAACGGGAATTATCAGACGTATAATCTGCAGGGCGAACGGTTGAAAGACCAGAAACCGCAGCTGAGCCTGCTGCTGCAGGTCCTGACGGATGAGAAGCGCTTCATCGCTAACTGATTAATAATAAACCAGTTAGCGACAGATTCCCTTGCATTCAAAACGGAATCGAGTAGTATTCTTTTTATGCGTCGGCACGTAGCGCAGCCTGGTAGCGCACCGTCATGGGGTGTCGGGGGTCGGAGGTTCAAATCCTCTCGTGCCGACCAAAAACACACTGAAAACCAGCCTGATGGCTGGTTTTTTTATTTCGCCTCGTCCGGCGTTTTGCGCAGATACACAAGCGTAGTCAGACAAATCACCGCTCCGGCATAAAACGTATATTCCGCGCCAAACGTTTCCCATATCGCGCCGGCTCCCACGCTGGCGATTAACAATCCTACGCCGCTGACCAGACTAAAAATACCGAAAGCCGTACCGCGCAGATCGGGCGGTGCGGTTTTAGCGATCATTGCCGCCAGTAGTCCCTGGGTCATACCCATATGTATTCCCCAAAGCGCGACGCCTAAAATGACCCCCATCCAGTGGCTGCTCAGGGCCAGAACAACATCTGCAACAATCAGCACCATTAGCCCCCACTGCAGAAGCCGGGTGTGGCTCATGCCATCAGAAAGTTTGCCAAAAGGGTAAGCGGAAAGGGAATAGAGTACGTTCATGACCACCATCACCAGCGGAATAAGGGCCAGAGGAACGCCCGACTGCTGCGCACGAAGGACGAGAAAAGCCTCGCTAAACCGGGCAAGCGTGAACACTGCACCAAGGCCAATCACCCACCAGCACGCTTTACCCAGCCGCCTTAAATTCTCTCGTTTAATGGGATTAGTACGTTTATGTTCGAGGGGAGTTTTCGGCTCCTGAAGGCCAAAATAGAGCAAGGCAACTGAAAGCAGACCGGGGATAAGGGCTATCCAGAAAACAGTGCGAAAGTCGTTGTCCAGCAATAGCATTAAGCTTACGGCCAGTAATGGGCCAAGAAATGCGCCTGTGGTATCCATTGACTGACGCAGACCATATGCCGCACCACGCATTTCCGGCGGCGTGACGTCTGCAACCAGCGCATCCCGCGGTGCGCCCCGTATCCCCTTCCCCGTACGGTCTATCAGACGTGCGGCTAAAACCATCCCGGAAGAGGACGCTAATGCGAAAAGGGGTTTGCTTAACGCCCCCAGGCCATACCCTAACAGGGCCAGCCCCTTACGTTGACCCAGGTAGTCGCTTATCGCCCCCGAAAAGACCTTAATAAAAAGCGCAGTGGCCTCCGCCAGCCCTTCAATCAGGCCGATAAACAGCACGCTCGTACCGAGGGTGGTCATCATAAAAAGTGGCAGCAGGCTGTGAATACTCTCTGACGAGATATCCATCAACATACTGACGCCTCCCACAACCCAGACGCCTTTGGGGATCTGGCTGAGCACTGGAAATCTGGAACGCATCTACCGCTCCTGCTTTAAAAACAGTTGCCTGAATGCTTACAGGATAGGATATCGCGGATTAAAAAAACCTGAGGAGAGTGGGATGAGACCATAAAAAAAGCCATCCGGCAGGATGGCTTAGTTATCGCAGGTCGACGCTTAATGCTTCTCACGTCCGCCCAGGAAGAAAATGCCCAGCGGGATGGCCAGCAGAACGGTGAACACCAGGCTGTAGACGAAGATCATCGCCGACTGCAGGACATACATGCTGGTTGTCCAGGCTGAGAGGGGAATATTGTACTGTTCGATAACGCCAACAATGGTTGCCCGCCCCACGCACGCGGCGGCAATCATAAATACGACCAGCAGCGCCAGGAGGAACTTGCGGCCTTCAGGCGTTTTCAGTTTTGCACGAACCATCTCTCTTCCCTTTTACAGATGAATAACAATATATAGGGTCTAAAATAACACGAACTGGCACCTGACTCCACACCAGCATAAACAACCACTAAACAGGTAAATTAAAAGCGCATAACGCTACCCATAGTGAAAATGTAAGTAAATAACACCAATCATTCATCGTTGTTATGTTAACCTGCGCAGGATCGTTTTGACATAAAGGAATGACAATGAAAAACGCACCTAAATTTGCCATCGCCCTCATCGCCGCCGCGTGCGTCAGCAGCAGCGCTTTCGCCAGCGAAACCCCAAAAAAGCAGCCGCTGGAAAAAGTGGCTCCGTACCCGCAGGCGGACAAAGGGATGAAGCGTCAGGTGATTCAGCTGCCGGTTCAGCAGGATGAAGCGAACTTTAAAGTGGAACTATTAATTGGCAAGACGCTGGAAGTGGACTGCAACCAGCACCGTCTGGGCGGTCAGCTGGAAAGCAAAACCCTGGAAGGCTGGGGTTACGACTATTACGTCTTTGACAAAGTGACCTCTCCGGTTTCCACCATGATGGCCTGCCCGGACGGCAAGAAAGAGAAGAAATTTGTAACGGCGTATCTGGGCGACAACAGTCTGTTGCGCTACAACAGCAAGCTGCCGATCGTGGTCTATACGCCTGAAAACGTGGAAGTGAAGTATCGCATCTGGAAGGCTGATGAGAACATCGGACAAGCCGTAGTACGTTAAAAATAAGTCGGGTGGCGGCTTCGCCTTACCCGACCCGGAAAGGGTGCGCTCTGGTACCCTCACCCCACCCCTCTCCCACCGGGAGAGGGAGAAAACACTAAAAACGGTAACGGATGTTACCGTTTTGCTTTTATCTTACAGCGCGATATCCGCAACCGGTTTGTTTTCCGGCTGAGGCTTCAGCTCCGCTTTTGGCGCCGCATCCGCAGCCTGTGGCTTGATGTACTGCAGCTGCAGTACGCGGCTGGTGTATTCCAGCTCCTGCTCCGTCGCGCTCACGTTGCCGTTCAGCTTCGTGCCGTAGGATGGAATAATGGTTTTCAGCTTCGCCTGCCATTCCGGGCTGGCGACTTTGTCTTTAAACACTTTTTCCATCAGGTGCAGCATGATTGGCGCAGCGGTAGACGCGCCCGGCGACGCACCCAGCAGCGCGGCAATGGTGCCATCCTTATCGCTTACCACTTCGGTACCCAGACGCAGCACGCCACCTTCTTTCGGATCGCGCTTGATGATCTGTACGCGCTGACCCGCCTGCCACAGACGCCAGTCTTCTTTCTTCGCCTGCGGATAGTACTCTTTCAGCGCCTCGAAGCGGTCGTCGTCAGAGAGCATCACCTGGCTGATCAGGTATTTCACCAGGTCGAAGTTATCCAGACCCACGTCCATCATCGGCTTGACGTTAGAGGTGGTCGTGGCGCTGAGCAGATCCCACAGGGAGCCATTTTTCAGGAACTTGGTGGAGAAGGTCGCGAACGGCCCAAACAGCACCACGCGTTTGCCGTCAAGCATACGGGTGTCGATATGCGGAACAGACATCGGCGGTGCGCCAACGGAAGCCTGGCCGTACACTTTTGCCAGATGACGATTCACCACTTCCGGGTTATCGGACACCAGGAACTGGCCGCCCACCGGGAAGCCCGCGTAGTCGTCCGCTTCAGGAATACCGGACTCCTGCAGCAGCTTCAGCGCCGCTCCGCCCGCACCGATAAAGACAAACTTCGCCTTGATGACGTGCTCGGCTTCGTTGTTTTTCAGATCGGCGACGGTCACGCTCCAGCTGTTATCCGCGTTGCGCTTGAAACCGCGTACTTCGGTGCTGAGCTGCAGGTTGAAGTTCTCTTTTTTCTTCAGAGACGTCACCAGCTGACGGGTAATTTCACCGTAGTTAACGTCGGTACCAATTTCGGTACGGGTCGCCGCCACTTTCTGGTTCGGGTCACGACCTTCCATGACCAGCGGAGCCCACTCTTTAATCTGCGCGTGGTCTTCAGAGTATTTCATCCCGCGGAACAGCGTGCTCTGCTGCAGAGCGGCGTAGCGCGCGCGCAGGAAGTTAACGTTCTGTTCGCCCCACACAAAGCTCATGTGCGGCACGGTGTTGATGAAGGAGTGCGGGTCGTGCATCACGCCGCTGTTGACCTGATGAGACCAGAACTGGCGAGAAACCTGGAATGCTTCGTTGATCTCTACCGCCTTCTCGATACTAATGGAACCGTCCTTTTTCTGCGGCGTATAGTTCAGTTCCATGAGTGCCGAATGTCCGGTACCGGCGTTATTCCATCCGTTCGAACTCTCCTGCGCCACGCCATCAAGGCGCTCGACCATGGTCATAGACCAGTCCGGCTGCAGTTCTTGCAGATAGGTTCCCAGCGTGGCGCTCATGATACCGCCACCAATTAAAAGGACGTCCGTTTCCTGCTCTTTTGGTGCGTCAGCTTTCGCCGCCATGGAGACGGTGTTAAGCCCCACGGCCAGAGAAAAGAGCATGGCAGTCATTTTTTTCATAATTTATGCCTTAGTGTAAAAGTGCTTGATGCGTGGAAATTGCAGGTGAAAAAAGCTGCGGGGGCACGGTAACAACTTTTAAATATTGTTTAAAGGTTACGAAATTATTGTAATTGTGAAATTTAATGATGGATTGTTTGTGAGGAATTATCGATGCGTCTGGTAAAGCGCGGTTTTACTGGATAGTATGTTGCGTTTTGCGATCGCGCGCACGGAAGCCTGCCCTAACCAGCGAACTGTTATGTCCCTACCCCATTCTGCTGTATCCCCCGAAGACCGCGTAGCCAACGTGTTGCGTTCCCCAAAGCGGCTGACGCGTGAAACGCTGGCAGGCGTGATTACCGCCCTGGCGCTGATCCCCGAGGTTATCTCATTTTCGGTGGTGGCGGGCGTTGACCCTAAGGTCAGCCTGATCGCCTCCGTGGTGCTGTGTCTTGCCCTGTCTGTACTCGGGGGCCGTCCGGCGATGGTCACGGCAGCGGCCGGGTCCGTGGCGCTGGTCATTGGCCCGATGGTGCATCAGCACGGCGTACAGTACATTCTTCCCGCCGTGCTGATGGCGGGCGTGATTCAGATTCTGTTTGGCGTGCTGGGCATGGCAAGGCTGATGCGCTTTATACCCCAGTCGGTCATGACCGGATTTGTTAACGCACTGGGCATTTTGATCTTCTTCGCTCAGGTGCCGCATTTCTGGAGCCGAAGCCCGCTGATTGTGGGCCTGTTCGTCCTGACGCTGCTGATCGTGCTGTGGGTGCCGCGCTATATCAAAAGCATCCCTTCCCCGCTGATTGCGATTGTTGTGCTTACCTTGTTCACCGTTTCAACCGGTCAAACCCTGCCGACCGTGAGCGATGAAGGCTCCATGAGCGGCGGTTTGCCGGGTCTTACCGAGCAGCTGGTCCCGCTCAATGTGCAGACGCTGAGCATTATCTGGCCGTGCGCGCTGAGCATCGCGTTTGTCGGCCTGCTGGAATCCCTGCTGACGGCAAAGCTGGTGGATGAGCTGACCGCGACACCGTCAGGTAAACGCCGCGAAAGCATTGGACTAGGCGTCGGCAATATTCTGGCCGGATTTTATGGCGGGATTGCAGGCTGCGCGATGATCGGACAAACCATCGTCAACGTGGAGATGGGGAAAGGTCGAAGCCGCATTTCAACCTTTGCGGCGGGCATTGTGCTGCTGATCCTGGTGACGGTGCTCAGCGACGTGATGGCCAACATCCCGATGGCGGTGCTGGCGGGTATTATGGCGATTGTCGCCGTCAAAACCTTCAGCTGGCACGGCCTTCAGCCAGCCACGGTGAAAACGGCCCCGATAGCAGAAACGGTCGTCATGCTGGTCACCGTTGCCGCCACGGTATCAACCGGCAATCTGGCGATTGGCGTGCTGGGCGGGATTATCGTCATGGCACTCTTCCCCGCCCGCATTAAGCGTCGGGCTACAGAAGAAAAATCGTCGCCAGCCCAAGAAAAATAAAGAAACCGCCGGTATCGGTGATGGCGGTGATCATCACGCTCGACCCCACCGCGGGGTCGCGCCCCAGTTTGGTCATCGTCAGCGGGATAATGACCCCCATCATTGATGCCACCAGCAGGTTCAGCACCATCGCCAGCATCATCACGCCGCCCAGGGCCATATCGTCGTACAGCCACCAGGTTATGCCGCCCATAATCCCGCCCCACACCAGGCCGTTGATCAGCGCCACGCCCATCTCCCTGAAGATCAGAAAGGCAAAGTTACCGGGCTGAATGTTTTCCAGCGCCAACGCGCGGACGATCATGGTGATGGTCTGGTTTCCGGTGTTGCCGCCAATTCCGGCCACAATCGGCATCAGCGAGGCCAGCGCCACCAGCTGCGAAATGGTGTGTTCAAAACCGTCGATCACGCGGGAGGCGATAAACGCGGTACACAGGTTAATGGCCAGCCACGCCCAGCGCGTTTTCACCGCCTTGCCGACGGAGGCATGGACGTCATCTTCGGCGCTGATCCCTCCGAGCGCGCGCAGGTCGTTGTCGGTTTCTTCATAGACCACATCAACGATCTCATCGATGGTCAGACGCCCCATCAGTTTGCCGACGGAATCCACGACGGCGGCACTCACCAGGTCGTCACGCTCGAAGGTACGCGCCGCTTTCTCCGCGTCGTCTTCCGGGGAGAAGACCATCGGCTCGTTTTCCATCACCTCGCTCACCTTCCGCTGGGTGCTGTTGAGCAGGATGGTTTTCAGCTCCAGCTCGCCAAGCAGGGTTTTATCCCGGGAGGTAACAAAGAGTTTATCGGTGTTGTCCGGCATTTTGCCCAGGCGACGCAGATAGCGCTGCACGGTACCGAGCGTGACGTCCGGTCGCACCGTGATAACGCCGAACTCCATGATCGCGCCGACGCTGTTTTTCTCGTAGTGCATCACCTGACGGACGCGCGCGCGTTCATCGGCAGGCAGCGACGCCAGCAGGCGACCGGTCAGGTTTCGCGGCAGATGCTGAACGAGGTAAATCTGCTCGTCGATATCCAGGGTTTGCAGAGCGTCGAGAATATCCCGGTCGCTCATCTCGTCGATCAGGTCGTCCCAGACGTTTTCGGAGGCCTCAAGCAGCACCTGCCCGCGCTCGTGATCCTGCACCAGACGCCACAGGGCGTGACGTTCTTCCGAGGGAAGCGCTTCAAGGGTATCCGCCAGATCCGGTGGGGGTAAATGAGCAACCAGCGCACCTACCTCAGCAATATCGTCGGCCAGGGTGCCGACATCATATTGCTCAGCCAGGGTGAGTTTGCCTAAAAGCGTAGAAGTGACCGCTTTATCGGTCGTGAGAAGCCAGATGAGTCGCGCGCGCTCCTGGTCACGCTGTCTGGCGCTGTTTTTCTTTAATACCGACATCAATCATAAATCCATTAAATGAGTTGGGGTTAAGCATAGCGTGGGGATATGTAAATAAGAATAAACAATGGGACGGGATGGAGAAAAAAGCGGCATCGCGGCCACGATTTATCCCCTCTCCCAGTGGGAGAGGGCCAGGGTAAGGGCATCAGGCCGTGCGCGCTACCGCGTCACGCGATGCCGCATCGCGCTCTTCACCGGTCAGCTCGCTCAGCTTGCCGTCACGCATCTCCAGCAGGCGGTCAGCATGAATGAAGTAGTGATCGTCGTGGCTGATGGCGAAAATGGTTTTGCCCATCTCCTGCATCAGCGGCAGCAGCACCTGATAAAACTCGCGGCGGAAATGCGGGTCCTGATCGGCCGCCCACTCGTCCAGCAGGATGATGTCACGCTCTTCCGCCAGCGCCAGCAGCAGCGCCACGCGCTTTTTCTGCCCTTTGGAAAGCTTCAGGTTGAGGATCTTCCCGTCCTGTAACTCCAGCTTGTGCGACATCTGCAGCTGCGCCAGCCATTTTTCCACCAGCGCAGGATTGGCCGGTTGCCCTTCCGGCCCCAGCAGCCGATCGAACAGCCAGACGTCGGTGAACACCGCCGAGAAAAGCTTGCGGTAATCCTCGGGCTTCTCCGCGCTCAGCGCCCTGCCATCCAGCAAAATCTCGCCCGACTGCGGCTGATAGAGTCCAGTCAGCAACATCGCCAGCGTAGATTTACCGCTGCCGTTGCCGCCGATGAGGAACAGCAGTTCACCGCGGCGGATCGTCAGGTTGACCGGCCCCACGGAGAAGGCGCTGTCCTGATAGCGGAACGTGACGTTACGCAGCTCCAGCGTCTGCCAGTTCGGGAAGGTCTGCGGGCGCGGGAATTCGGCTTTAAACGGCGCGAGATCGAATTTTTTGAGCTTATTAAAGGCCACCTGCGCACTCAGCAGGGTGGGTAGCGCACCAACCGCCGAGAGCAGCGGCGTGCGTAAAAACAGCAGCGTCAGCGAGTAGGTTGCCGCTACATTGGTGTCCGCCCAGCCCAGGCCGTTCGCCATCCAGAATACCAGGCCAATGGCACCCAGCATCATGATGTTTGACCAGTTCACCGCGCTCAGGTGGAAGGTGTCGGCGCGAATAATATGATGACGGTATTCGCGCGCGTCCGGGATATAGAGATGATTAAAGATATGCTCGGCGCGTTCGCGGTTCAGGGTGAGCTCTTTGCGCCCTTCCAGCACCGTCTGGTAATCGTTATAAAGCTTATCTTCGGTTTCGCGCAGCACCGCCATGTGTTTATAGACGCGCGACACCAGCATAAAGCCGCCCCAGATTGTAATGGCAATCCACAGGGCGGTCACCGCCAGCATTTTGCTGGAGAGCCAGGCGAGATAGGCAGCCGAGCCAAAGGTCAGAACGATCCCCTGCACCAGCTCCGGCAGCCGAACGAACGCGATGGTGATGGCGCGCACGTCGCTGGTCAGCCCCGCCAGCAGGGATGCGCTGCCGAGCTGCTCAACGCGCTCAACCTGGGTATCGAGGATCCGCTTGATAAACTCACTGCGCAAACGGAAAACGAAATGGTGCCCGAGCGCGGTCAGCGCCAGCTGGGAACCGAGCGTAACCGCCATCAACAGGAGCAGCAGGCCGAGAAACTCCGGCAGAACGGAGAGCGAGGTGTCGACCATTTCAATCAACCGCACGTTAATAAACGCGATCAGGCCAATACCCAGCGCGGCGCTGGCGAGGCTTAACGCCATTACTGCAATGAAGAGCCAGCGATACTGACGCCAGACGAGGAGAAGTAGTTGCATGCAGGCAATCCGGACAATAAAAATCAGCCAGCAGTGTAAACTGCCCTGCGTGTACATCAAGAATAATTCTTATTTTAGTTTACTGTACCCCGCCTGACGAAAGGTCAGGTTATAACGGTACTCGCCCGTGAGCGGGTGAACCCCGGGCTTCAGCGGCTGAATGCCGTGATAATACAGCCGCGACTCCCTGCCCCACACCACCACATCGCCATGTTCCAGCATGATGCGCTTGAGCGGGTCGTTGCGGCGTAATCCCCCAAACTGGAAGACGGCAGGCAAACCTAACGATACCGAAACGATAGGCGCGCGCAGATCGGGTTCATCCTTGTCCTGATGCAGCGAGAGCTTCGCGCCAACGGCGTAGCGGTTGATCAGGCAGGCATCCGGCCGAAAGTCAGGATACTGCGCTGCTACGGCGGCCTCGTGGCAGAGAGCCTGAAAAACCGCAGGCATCGGGGGCCACGGCTGGCCGGTAGCGGGATCGTTCGGGGCATACAGATAGCCCCGCTCGTTCGTCGCCCAGCCCAGTTCCCC
This sequence comes from Enterobacter sp. 302C9, assembly GCF_034106085.1. Classification (NCBI taxonomy): domain Bacteria; kingdom Pseudomonadati; phylum Pseudomonadota; class Gammaproteobacteria; order Enterobacterales; family Enterobacteriaceae; genus Enterobacter; species Enterobacter sp. 302C9. The sequence goes on along the minus strand of NZ_JAWNBW010000004.1, from coordinate 331,460 downwards.
GCAGTTGGCCATGGCTACCGACATGGTGTAGCCGCCCGGCGTCACCATATGGCGAAACGGCGAAACCGCCGTCACCTCGTCGATACCGGCCAGCAGCGCCGCCGCACGGGAGAGCGCAAAGCGGCGCAGGATCACCGCCCCCGGCGCAAGCGGCTCCTGCCAGGGTTCAGCATCCGCAAAAAGATCGAGCATTATCCCTCCTGGCGTTTCGCCTCACGTTTCAGTAATAGCGCTTTTCGCGCCGTCCCCCAACGGTAACCCGACAGCGCGCCGTCGTTACGAACCACGCGATGACAGGGGATCACAATCGCCAGCGTGTTTGCCGCACAGGCGCCGGCAACGGCGCGTACCGCACTGGGCTGGCCAATCGCCTGCGCCACCTGCTGGTAACTTGCCGTTTCGCCGCAGGGAATGTTGCGAAGGGCCTGCCAGACGCGCTGCTGGAAAGCGGTTCCGCGAATATCCAGCGGCAGCGCAAGCGGTACGTCGCGGTTATCAATACTGGCAATCACCTGCTGGACCCGCTGCGCGAAATCCTCTTCCAGCGGCGCATGTGCTGCTTTTGGAAATTGCGCGGCAAGCTCTTCGGCTAATTCTTCATCGCTGTCACCCAGCAGGATCGCGCAGATCCCCCGCTCGCTTTCTGCCACCAGACAGCGTCCTAACGAACAGTCGCTGATGGCATAACGCACCGCCACATCCCCTTTGCGGTACTGCTTCGCCGTCATGCCCAGCGCATCGTTGGCTTTACGATAATAGCTGCTGCTGTCGGGAAACCCCGCTGCCAGCACGGCGTCGGTAATTTTGTCTCCCTGTGCAAGCGCGGTGCGCAGGCGCTGGCCTCGCGCCGCCTGCTGCCAGGCTTTTGGCGTCATGCCGGTCACGGACTTAAACAGACGGTGGAAATGGAAAGGGCTCATGGCCACCTGCTGCGCCAGCCCTTCAAGGGTTAGCGTGGGATCCTGCTCCAGAAGACGGCAGGCGTGTTCCACTTTTGCCAGCTTCTGCTCCTGCGGATCGCGTTTGTCCGGCATGCAGCGCTTGCACGGGCGAAATCCTGCCTGTACGGCATGGTGGGCATCGGGATAAAAGCGGACGTTTTTACGCAGCGCGTGGCGGGCACGGCATGACGGGCGGCAGAAAATTCCCGTAGTCTGTACGGCGAAGACAAACCGCTCGTCAGCGCGCGGATCGCGGGCCAGCACGGCCTGCCAGCGATCCTCATCGGTAATAAAGGTCGGGTTTCTCATTATCGACTCCTCATGTAAGCATACATAGAGCGTGCCTGAGCGCCAGTGATAAAAAACCCGCAACCTTGCTTTTTAATTTTTGTCGTGCACCAGGAAACTCTTGAACTGCGGCGAGCTCCAGGTCTTGAACCCGTCGCCCTCTTTGGTGATCATATAAACCGCCAGTCCTTCCTGGCGAACCACCTCTTTGGCTTTTTCCGGGCCGAGAACCATTAATCCGGTATCCCAGGCATCCGCTTCCAGCGCGGTGGGGGCAATGACCGTCACCGAGACCAGATTATGCGTGATGGGACGGCCGGTCTGCGGATCGATAACATGCGAAATACGCTTCCCGTCAAGCTCGTAATAGTTACGGTAGCTTCCGGAAGTACTGATGCCGTGACCGTTGATATCCACTATCGCCTGCACGGCATTTTGCCGATCGGTCGGTTTTTGAATCGCTACGCGCCACGGCTTATCGCTGGCGTTCATCCCCCGGCTGACTAACGCGCCGCCCACGGAGACCAGATAGCGGGAAATGCCTTCCTGGGCCATCAGCGCAGCAAGATGATCCGCCGCATACCCTTCCCCAACCGTCGACAGATCGACAAACAGATCGGGGATATCTTTTTGCAGGTACTGTTGCCCGTACTGATTGATCACCGTCAGATGCTGCAGCCCTGTCCGGGCGCGGGCGTCATCAATGGCCGCCTGTTCAGGCGTTGTCATCGGCTGTTTGTTAGGGCCAAATCCCCAGAGGTTCACCAGAGGTCCGACGGTCACATCCATCGCCCCGTTGGTTTTGTAACCCACGCGTATGGATTCGGTCACGATATCGGCCATCGCTTCGCTCACCGGCCACAGGGAGGTACTGGTGGAGAGATTAAAGCGCATCAGCGCCGAATCATTTTTATAGGTTGAGAGCAGCTGATCGTCGGCATCCAGCTGAGACTGGATTTTGCCGCGAAGTTCATCTGTACGCGTTTTATCGAGGTTCATCACGCTGACGCGCCAGAAGGTGCCCATCGTTTTGCCTTCGAGCACCGTCGCGGCGGGTGCGTCGGTTTTCGCCACGGGTGTGGGATCGTTACACGCGGTCAGGAAAAAAAGCATAGCCAGAAAGCTGGCGCGTAAAAAAGTCATGTCCATTCATTATTATCCTCATGCCAGGGCGGCAAGAGTACACCAAAACGGGTGAGTTGTGAGAATCCGGGAAGCACAAAAAAGGGGCCATCAGGCCCCTTACGTCACACGGTGAAGCGATTAGAACTGGTAAACCAGGCCCAGCGCTACGATATCGTCAGTACCGATACCCGCCTGACGGGTGAATTCATTTTCATCAACCAGGTTGATTTTGTAATCCACGTAGGTGGACATGTTTTTGTTGAAGTAGTAAGTCGCACCAACATCAACATATTTCAGCAGATCCTGATCGCCGTAACCTTCGATGTCTTTCCCTTTAGACTGCAGGTAAGCCACGGATGGACGCAGGCCGAAGTCGAACTGGTACTGAGCAACCACTTCGAAGTTCTGCGCTTTGTTAGCGAAGCCGTAAGCGGTAGTCGGGCTGCTGCCGTTAGAGGTACCGAAACGGGTTGCGTTGTAGGTCTGGGAGTACTGCGCTGCCAGATAGATGTTGTTGGCATCGTATTTCAGGCCGCCAGAATAGACTTCTGCGTTATCGCCATGACCGTAAACGCTTGCGCCGTTCTGATCGGCGGTACGTTTGGAGGAGGACATTGCGCCGCCCACGCTGAAACCTTCGCCCAGGTTATAGGTCACGGATGCACCGTAGCCGTCGCCGTTCTGTTTCAGCAGGCTACGGCCACCTACGTTTTCACCGCTTACGCTGCCGTTTTTACCCTGATACTGCAGGGCAAAGTTCAGACCATCCACCAGACCGAAGAAGTCCTGGTTACGGTAGGTCGCTACGCCGTTAGCACGGGACTGCAGGAAGTTGTCTGCGCCGTAGGTATCGCCGCCAAATTCTGGCAGAACGTCAGTCCAGGAGGTTACGTCGTAGATTACGCCGTAGTTACGACCGTAATCGAAAGAACCCGCGTCACCGAATTTCAGACCCGCGAACGCCACACGCGTCCAGGCATCGTTTTCGCTTTCGGAGGTGTTGCCCTGGATCTGGTATTCCCACTGGCCGTAACCGGTCAGCTGATCGTTAACCTGAGTTTCGCCTTTGAAGCCAAGACGCATGTAGGTCTGGTCGCCGTCGGCACCCTTGTCGTCAGAGAAATAGTGCAGACCATCGACTTTGCCGTACAGATCTAATTTGTTGCCATCTTTGTTATAAATTTCGGCCGCATTTGCTGCGCCTGCCACCAGGAGTGCTGGTACCAGGAGGGACAGTACTTTAACTTTCATTTTATTAACCCTCTGTTATATGCCTTATAATTGCCACTGCTTACTGGTTAACCCTCATTAACCAGTCGGCAATTTCATTCTCCTCAAAATTACAGAATAATCCAATGCGAATATGATACGAAAACTTTGAAGATGTTTCATTCATCTATCAACATGTTTCAAAATGTAAATATCAAGGAACTTTTACAAAGCACAAATAGCTTAGAAAATTAGCATTTATAATCAAACGAAAAAATCACCCCATAAATATCAGTAAGTTGCAATAAAATGCGTTACAGCACTGAATGACAAAACAAGATCGCAGCTAATCTCTAAAATAACTCTCGCTATCATCATTAACTTTATTTATTACCGTCATTCAGTTTTGAATGTCTGTTTATCCCTAATTGAACCGGATGCTTCGCATTCGGTTTTTTTTTACCTTTCTTTACGTAACTTCTCTTTTTTTGTGCTACCGCACCGTAATTGTAACGACTATTAACTAAATTCTCGTCGGGTATTCTCCGAAGTCCATAAATTGGTGCAAAACTTAATTTCTTGTTAATTCGTGCTATTTATTGACGGCGTGGGTCGATTATTTGTACGCGCATGGCGAGTTTGTACATGTTTTCTGCACTCCCCGCCGCCGATATTGTCCGGAGAAAAAGTCGCCTCTTCCCGGACAGTCGCGCTGGAAATTCAGTTATTACCCTTTATACTGCCCTATCGCCACAGAGCACGACCATAACGGGTTAAAGATATCAATGAGTCAGACTGAAACTACCGCCCCGAGCAAATTCTCCCTCCTCCCAGGGAGCATCACCCGTTTCTTTCTTCTTTTGATCGTTGTGCTGTTAGTCACCATGGGGGTGATGGTACAAAGCGCGGTTAACGCCTGGCTGAAGGATAAGAGCTATCAGGTCGTGGATATCACCCACGCCGTGCACAAGCGCATAGACACCTGGCGCTACGCCACCTGGCAGATTTACGACAATATCGCGGCTGCCCCGACCTCCTCATCCGGGGATGGACTTCAGGAAACGCGGCTTAAGCAGGATGTCTATTATCTCGAAAAACCGCAGCGTAAGACCGAGGCCCTTATCTTTGGCTCTCACGACAGCGCGACGCTTGAGATGACGCAGCGTATTTCGACCTATCTGGATACCCTCTGGGGTGCCGAAACGGTACCGTGGTCGATGTATTATCTGAACGGTCAGGATAACAGCATGATCCTGATCTCAACGCTGCCGTTAAAAGATCTCTCGTCCGGCTTTAAAGAGACAACCGTGGGCAGCATCGTCGATTCCCGCCGGGCAGAGATGCTGCAGCAGGCGAACGCCCTTGATGAACGTGAGAGTTTCTCTTCCCTGCGTCGTCTGGCCTGGCAAAACGGCCATTATTTTACCCTGCGCACCACGTTCAACCAGCCCGGACATCTGGCGACGGTAGTGGCCTTCGATTTACCGATTAATGATTTAATCCCGCCGGACATGCCGCTCGACAGCTTCCGCCTGGAGCCAGACAGCAGCACCCAGAACATGCGTGCGGCGTCTGACAAAGAGGCCGCAGAGAGCGTATCGATCTCCTTTAACGGCTCGAAAATCGAAATTGCCTCATCGCTGAACTCGACCGGTATGCGCCTGGTGTGGCAGGTACCGTTTGGCACGCTGTTGCTCGACACCCTGCAAAATATCCTGCTGCCTCTGCTGCTGAATATCGGTCTGCTGGCGCTGGCCCTGTTTGGCTACAGCACCTTCCGTTTCCAGACGGGTCGTCAGAGCGACGCCTCTGCGGTTCCGGCCGGCACCAGCAACGAGCTGCGCGTATTGCGTGCACTGAATGAAGAGATTGTTTCCGTGCTGCCGCTTGGGGTCCTGGTTCACGACCAGGAAGCGAATCGTACGGTGATGAGCAATAAAATTGCCGACCATCTGCTGCCGCACCTTAACCTGCAGAACATCACCACCATGGCGGATCAACACCAGGGGGTGATTCAGGCAACCATCAACAATGAACTGTACGAGATCCGTCAGTTCCGCAGCCAGGTGGCTCCCCGCACGCAAATCTTCATTATTCGCGACCAGGATCGCGAAGTGCTGGTCAATAAGAAGCTCAAGCAGGCGCAAAGGCTGTATGAGAAAAACCAGCAGGGGCGCGCCGCATTTATGCAGAACATTGGCGATGCCTTCAAGCAGCCGTTAAAAACGCTGGCGACCCAGGCGGCGGCGTTAAACACCTCTGAAAGCCACCAGCTTGCCTGCCAGGCCGATTCGCTGGTCAGAATGGTTGATGAGATCCAGCTGGCGAACATGCTGGAGAATGATTTCTGGAAGGGAACGCCAGCCCTCTTCTCCATTCAGGATCTGATCGATGAAGTGGTGCCTGAAGTACTGCCCGTCATCAAGCGCAAAGGGCTGCAGCTGCTGATCAATAACAATCTCCCTGCGAATGACGAACGCCACGGCGATCGCGAAGCGCTGCGCCGCATTCTGCTGATGATTATTCAGTACGCCGTGACCACCACGCAGATCGGCAAAATCACCCTTGAAGTCAGCACCGAGGAGTCGGCAGAGGACCGTCTGACGTTCCGCATCCTGGACACCGGGGAAGGCGTCACAACGAGTGAAATTGATAATCTGCACTTCCCGTTCCTGAATGACACGCAGAGCGATCGCTACGGCAAGGCCAATGCCCTGACCTTCTGGCTGTGCGATCAGCTGGCGCGTAAGCTCGGCGGCCACCTGAATATCAAAGCCCGTGAATCCCTCGGCACCCGCTATTCTCTGCACGTGAAAATGGCGGCCAATCCGCAGGAAGAAGATGAGGAACGTCTGCTGGATGATGTCGTGGTGATGGTCGACGTGACCTCGAACGAGATCCGCAATATTGTCGTTCGTCAGTTAGAAAACTGGGGAGCGGCCTGCATCACGCCGGATGAAAGACTTGCAAGTCAAGAATTTGATCTGTTTTTAACTGATAATCCGTCTAATCTTACTGCCTCCGGCTTGCTTTTAAGCGATGATGAGTCAGGCGTGCGGAAAATCGGCCCTGGCCAGCTGCGTGTCAACTTTAATATAAGCAATGCGATGCAGGAAGCTGTACTACAACTAATAGAAGAGCAGCTGGCGCAGGAAGAGATAACGGAGTCACCGTTAGGCGGCAATGAAAATGCCGAGCTTCACGCCAGCGGATACTATTCACTCTTTGTTGATACAGTACCAGATGATGTTAAGCGGTTGTATACTGAGTCCGCTGCGAATGATTTTGCAGCCCTGGCACAGACAGCACACCGGCTTAAAGGGGTGTTTGCCATGCTTAATCTGGTTCCCGGCAAGCAGTTATGTGAAACGCTGGAACATCTAATTCGTGAGAAAGATGCCTCTGGCATTGAAAAATACATCAGCGACATTGACGCCTACGTCAAAAGCTTGCTGTAGCAAGGTAGCCTTATACATGAACAATATGAACGTAATTATTGCCGATGACCATCCGATTGTACTGTTCGGTATTCGCAAATCACTTGAACAGATCGAGTGGGTGAATGTAGTCGGTGAATTTGAAGACTCTACAGCACTGATCAATAACCTCCCAAAGCTTGATGCGCACGTGCTCATTACCGATCTCTCCATGCCTGGGGACAAATACGGTGATGGGATCACGCTCATCAAATACATTAAGCGTCACTTCCCGGATATCTCGATCATTGTTCTGACCATGAACAACAACCCGGCGATCCTGAGCGCGGTGTTGGATCTGGACATCGAAGGGATTGTGCTGAAACAGGGCGCCCCGACCGATCTGCCAAAAGCGCTCGCTGCGCTGCAGAAAGGCAAGAAGTTCACGCCTGAGAGCGTCTCTCGTCTGCTGGAAAAAATCAGCGCGGGTGGCTACGGTGACAAACGCCTGTCCCCGAAAGAGAGTGAAGTTCTGCGCCTGTTCGCAGAAGGTTTCCTGGTAACCGAGATTGCCAAGAAGCTGAACCGCAGCATTAAAACCATCAGCAGCCAGAAGAAATCAGCGATGATGAAGCTGGGCGTGGACAACGATATTGCTCTGCTGAACTATCTCTCCTCCGTTACGCTGAGCGCAACGGACAAGGATTGATCCCGGACGGGTGTGTGGCCTGATGCCCTCACCCCGTCCCTCTCCCACGGGGAGGGGGTGAAAAAACGAAAAGGCCCTTGCGGGCCTTTTTTATATTCTGGTTTTTCTCACGCGATCCGCGTAAATCGACAACGTCTGCTTCAGCACGTCCAGCGTCACCGGTTTCGACAGACAGCTGTCCATGCCTGACTCCAGACAACGCTGTTTCTCTTCCGCCAGCGCGTTCGCCGTTACGCCCACTACCGGCAGCGTCAGGCCAAGCTGTCGGATGCGCTGCGTCAGACGGTAGCCGTCCATGTTTGGCATGTTGACGTCGCTAAGCACGATATCAATATGATTTTTACTCAGCACATTCAGCGCATCCACGCCGTCATTGGCGGTTTTGCACTGGTAGCCCAGCGATCCAAGCTGGTCAGCCAGCAGGCGACGGTTAATCGGATGGTCATCCACCACCAGAATCATCATATCGTCATTCACCGACGCCAGAGACTCCGGTGACGGCAATCCGCCCGCGCCGTCGCGCTCTTCCAGCTCCACTTTGTAGATACGCGCCAGCAGGCTCAACAGCTCGTGCGGCGTTGCAACACTGTGTACCCATTCCCCGGGCGCCCGCTCGACAGGAATGCCGATGTGGCGACGGCAGAAGAGCACCGACCCTCTCCCCTGCCACGGCTGCTCCGGCATCTCGTCGGCGATCAGCACATCGTCCACATCCGGTGTTTGACCTTCATAGAGACACACCCTGACTCCACTGTGGGCAAGCAGCGCCGTCAGGTAGTCATTCAGCGAGGCGTTATGCACCGCCAGCCAGCAGCGCTTGTCGCTCAGCCCGTCCACCGTCGCTTTTGCCGGATACTGCGCCGAATAGAGCGGAATACGGATGGTGAACTGGCTGCCCATGCCGGGCTCGGTATCCACAGAGATATCGCCGTCCATCATGCTGACGAGCTTCTCACAAATCGCCAGCCCCAGTCCGGTGCCCTGGAAGTTACGCTGCACGCCGGTCCCGACCTGGAAGAACGGGTCGAACAGGCGGACCACTTCCTTCGCCGGGATGCCGACGCCCGTGTCGCGCACGCGAATGCTCAGGTAATCCCCCGCCCGGCAGACGTGCAACACGATACAGCCAACGTCGGTGAATTTGATGGCGTTGCTGAGCAGGTTAGAAATGACCTGCTGCAGGCGCATCGGATCGCCGTGCAGCGTCAGCGGCACGTCAGGTTCAATAAAGCAGTAGAGCCCCAGCTGTTTACGCACCACCAGCGGCAGATAGTTGGCGCTGATGTGGTTCATCACCTCGCGCGGCGAGAACTCCCGCGGTTCGATTTTCAGCTGCTCAGACTCAATTTTAGAGAAGTCGAGAATATCGCTGATGATTTTCAGCAGCAGGCTGGAGGAGTTGTTCATTGCCGTCACCAGCCTGTCGACCCCTTTCGGCAGCTCTTTGGTCTGCAGCAGGTCGAGGTTACCGATGATCCCGTACAGCGGCGTTCGCAGCTCGTGGCTGACGGTGGCAAGGAACATGGATTTCGACTGGCTGGCCTGCTCCGCGGCCTGCGCCATCTCCTGCAACGACTCTTCCATCTTCACGCGCGCGGAGACATCCACCAGCACGCAAATCGCCACGTTTTCATTGCGATAGCGGGAATGCACAAAGCTGATCTGCAGGTTGGTGTGCGTGCTGGTGAGCACGTCGACAAAGTTAACCTGCTGACCGCAGATAATTTGCGTCAGCCTCTGTCGATCTTCGTGCGTCAGCATGTTCAGGTAGTTATGCGCCAGCTCGTTACTCAGGATGTTGGTTCCGTCCTGGGTACGCAGAATGCAGATCCCCACCGGCGCCGACGCGACAATCTTCCGGTTAAACTGCTCGTGTTCCTCCAGCCGCTGGGCGTCGCTTTCGGCCGGAATAAAGATTTTCCGCTCATACATGCGCGCCAGGGTAAACAGCGCCCCGCCCGCGATCAGGTTCAGCAGAATCGCATTCATGATGAGAATACGTATCCGCTCAAGCACCATATCTACCGGCAGCGAATAGACAATACTCAGCGACGAAGGCGGCAGGCTCTTCTTCAGCACCAGCTCGCGGAAGCCAGAGGTATAGCCAAACCACGACCGCTCCTGCATCCAGTGAGGTTCAACGTTTAACCGGTTATCCGGCCCGGCGAGTGAGATCAGCTGATGACCGTTTTCATCCAGAATGGTCACCCCCATAGGCAGGCTGCCCGGAGTGAAAAAGTTTTCCATACGAATGGTCTGCTCAATCCCCAACAGCGCCTGCAGGCGATTGCCCAGATACACCGGCGTCAGGGCGTAGAAATAGCCCACGCCCGGTCGCGGGCCCTGGCTAACCCAGAAGATGTTATTCCCGCGCTCGTCCTGCGGCGCATTGCGGTATTTCACAATACGTTCATGCAGGCTTTTCAGCGCATCGTCACGCTCAACGGGCACGTCGCGCAGGCCAAAGTCAGCCATGCAGAGATTTTCACTACCAATCAGGAATACGCGGTTCAGGTCATAGGCGGCGGAGAAATTGTCGCGCCAGTAGCGCATAAACCAGGCAAGGGATTCCAGCGACCCGCGCCAGGTATTGCTCATGGTGGAGCAATCGGAATCCGGGAACAGCGGCTGGAAGTCCGGGACTTCGGTTTTGTCGTTACGCCCGCGAAGCGCAAGAATGCCGTTTTCCGCCGTCAGACGATTTTCGGCAATATACTTCAGCTCCTTCATCACGTCAGACGTTCGCTGAATGTAGCGCTGGGCCTGGTCGGAGCTTAAGTTAAACTCCTGGCGGATCTCCGCTTCTTTCTGGTGTAGCGCGTTAACGATGTAAAACACCGAGAACAAGGCCACCAGCAGCCAAAGCAAGAGCGCCAGCGCCCGAAACAGATAGCGAGAAACTTTCAGCGTAGTACGAAAGGAGACGAGGTATTTCAAGGGGGCGAGGCTCCGCCGTCGGGGTCAAAAGAATGTGGTTAAGGTAGCGGTAAACGCTCCAGGTCGCAACGTTGACTTATCTGCTTGTGCAAAAGAAAAGGGCCGGAATCCGGCCCTTTTTTGCATCAGGAGACATTACTCGTCAGCGTCATCCGCTACGTCATCGTCGGTGTCGGCTTCCGGCGCGATATCATCATCGCCTTCCGCAACGCTACCGTCGATGGAATCGAGCTCTTCGTCATCCACCGGCTCAGCAACGCGCTGCAGACCCACCACGTTTTCATCTTCCGCTGTACGGATGAGGATCACGCCCTGGGTGTTACGCCCCACCACGCTGATCTCAGAGACGCGGGTACGCACCAGCGTACCGGCATCGGTGATCATCATGATCTGGTCGGCATCGTCTACCTGCACCGCGCCCACAACGGAACCGTTGCGCTCGGTCACTTTGATAGAGATAACGCCCTGCGTGCCGCGAGACTTGGTTGGGTATTCCCCTTCCGCCGTACGTTTACCGTAACCATTCTGCGTCACGGTCAGGATAGCCCCTTCACCGCGCGGAATAATCAGAGAAACAACGCTGTCTTCGCCAGCCAGTTTGATACCACGAACGCCCGTAGCGGTACGACCCATTGCACGAACGGCGTTCTCTTTAAAGCGCACCACTTTACCGGCCGCAGAGAACAGCATCACTTCATCAGAACCGGAGGTCAGATCCACACCGATCAGCTCGTCGCCTTCGTTCAGGTTCACCGCGATGATCCCGGCGGAACGTGGGCGGCTGAACTCGGTCAGCGCGGTTTTCTTCACGGTACCGCTGGCGGTCGCCATAAAGACGTTCACGCCCTCTTCGTACTCGCGTACCGGCAGGATGGCGGTGATACGTTCGTTCGCTTCCAGCGGCAGCAGGTTAACGATTGGACGGCCACGCGCGCCACGGCTCGCTTCCGGCAGCTGATAGACTTTCATCCAGTACAGACGACCGCGGCTGGAGAAGCAGAGGATCGTGTCATGGGTGTTCGCCACCAGCAGGCGGTCAATAAAGTCTTCTTCTTTAATGCGTGCCGCAGATTTACCTTTACCGCCACGACGCTGTGCTTCGTAGTCGGTCAGCGGCTGATACTTCACATAGCCCTGGTGAGACAGGGTGACCACCACGTCTTCGCGGTTGATCAGATCTTCAATGTTGATATCAGAGCTGTTCGCGGTGATTTCGGTGCGGCGCGCATCGCCGAACTGATCGCGGACCAGCTCCAGCTCTTCACGGATCACTTCCATCAGACGCTCTGCGCTGCCCAGAATGTGCAGCAGCTCAGCAATCTGTTCCAGCAGCTCTTTGTATTCGTCGAGCAGTTTTTCGTGCTCAAGGCCGGTCAGTTTCTGCAGACGCAGATCCAGAATCGCCTGAGCCTGCTGTTCAGTCAGGTAATACTGACCGTCACGCACGCCGAATTCAGGTTCCAGCCACTCAGGACGCGCTGCGTCATCGCCCGCACGTTCCAGCATCGCGGCGACGTTACCCAGATCCCACGGACGGGAAATCAGGGCGGCTTTCGCCTCCGCCGGGGTTGGCGCACGACGGATCAGTTCGATGATCGGGTCGATGTTGGCCAGCGCAACCGCCAGCGCTTCAAGAATGTGCGCACGGTCGCGCGCTTTGCGCAGTTCGAAGATGGTACGACGGGTCACCACTTCACGGCGGTGACGCACGAACGCGCTCAGGATCTCTTTCAGGTTCATGATCTTCGGCTGACCATGGTGCAGCGCAACCATGTTGATACCGAAGGAAACCTGAAGCTGAGTCTGGGAGTACAGGTTGTTCAGCACAACCTCACCCACCGCGTCGCGTTTGATTTCAATCACGATGCGCATACCGTCTTTGTCAGACTCGTCACGCAGCGCGCTGATGCCTTCAACGCGTTTTTCTTTTACCAGCTCGGCGATTTTTTCAATCAGACGCGCTTTGTTCACCTGATACGGGATCTCGTGAACAATGATGGTTTCACGGCCGGTTTTAGCGTCCGCTTCCACTTCGGCGCGGGCACGGATGTAAATCTTGCCGCGGCCGGTGCGGTACGCTTCTTCAATACCGCGACGACCGTTGATAATCGCCGCCGTTGGGAAGTCCGGACCCGGGATGTGTTCCATCAGCCCTTCAATGCTGATGTCTTCATCGTCGATATAGGCCAGGCAGCCGTTGATCACTTCGGTGATATTGTGCGGCGGAATGTTGGTTGCCATACCGACCGCGATACCGGAGGAACCGTTAACCAGCAGGTTCGGGATCTTGGTTGGCATCACATCAGGGATGCGCTCGGTGCCGTCGTAGTTATCGACGAAATCAACGGTCTCTTTTTCCAGGTCGGCCATCAGCTCATGAGCGATTTTCGACATACGGATTTCCGTATAACGCATCGCCGCAGCGGAGTCGCCGTCGACTGAACCAAAGTTACCCTGACCATCTACCAGCATGTAACGCAAGGAGAATGGCTGCGCCATACGAACGATGGTGTCATACACGGCGGTATCACCATGCGGGTGATATTTACCGATGACGTCACCGACGACGCGGGCAGATTTTTTATAGGCTTTATTCCAGTCATTGCCCAATACGTTCATGGCGTATAGTACGCGACGGTGTACCGGCTTAAGGCCATCGCGGACGTCCGGCAGCGCACGGCCAACAATGACCGACATCGCATAGTCCAGATAGGAGCTCTTCAGCTCTTCCTCGATGTTAACCGGTGTAATTTCTCTCGCAAGGTCGCTCATCTAACCGCTATCCCTCTACTGTATCCCGGATTCAAAGGTCGCAAATTATAACACAGCCGAGGTGATTGAGGTAAACCTATACGCTTTATTCACGGGGATTGCCTGATATACTCCTTTGTCTTGCTAAATAAGGAGTAAAAGCGCCCATGAATGCCGAAAAATCCCCGGTGGTTCACAACGTTGACCACGAAGAGATTGCCAAATTTGAAGCGGTGGCGTCCCGCTGGTGGGATCTCGAAGGTGAGTTCAAACCGCTGCATCGCATTAACCCGCTGCGTCTGGGCTATATCGCGGAGCGTTCCGGCGGTCTGTTCGGTAAGAAAGTGCTCGACGTCGGCTGCGGCGGCGGCATCCTGGCTGAGAGCATGGCGCGCGAAGGGGCGAATGTTACGGGCCTGGATATGGGCTTTGAACCGCTCCAGGTGGCCCGCCTTCACGCGCTGGAGTCCGGCATACAAGTGGAATACGTGCAGGAAACCGTGGAAGAGCACGCGGCAAAACACGCCCATCAGTACGATGTGGTGACCTGCATGGAGATGCTGGAGCACGTTCCCGATCCGCAGTCGGTGGTGCACGCCTGTGCAAAACTGGTGAAACCGGGCGGCCAGGTCTTCTTCTCAACCATCAACCGTAACGGTAAAGCCTGGCTGATGGCCGTTGTCGGCGCGGAGTATGTGCTGCGCATGGTGCCGAAAGGGACGCACGACGTGAAGAAATTCATCAAGCCTGCGGAACTGTTAGGCTGGGTTGACCAGACGTGGCTCAAAGAGCAGCACATCACCGGCCTGCACTACAATCCGCTGACCGATAAATTCAAGCTCGCACCGGGCGTAGATGTTAACTATATGTTGCATACCACCGCCAAAAACGACTAACGTCATTCGTTATTCTTATAAAGATTGCGCGACATCATGTTGCGCAATTCTGACCTCCCGTTGAAGAAATCAGCACTCGATCAAATTTTGAATTTTTTTTCTTAATTATTGACATGTCTTCCAGGCCTTACGGTACGAGGACTTAGCCTTTTTTACCCTTTCACAACCTCAATTTAACGCCAAAATCAACCCTTGTGCTGAAAAGATTCGATACTAGAATACTCACCATATAGCGTTTTTCTTATCGCAAACCCCCTACATGTAGTATTTATCCACAGAGTTAGTCACAAGACGGATCTGTGGATAAACGGGGGATATTTTTTATTTCACGGACAGGTAAAACCCACATGAATCAGAGTCTGCTGGTGACAAAGCGCGACGGTACTACCGAGCGTATCAATCTGGACAAAATCCATCGAGTTCTCGACTGGGCAGCAGAAGGACTGAACAACGTATCTATCTCCCAGGTTGAACTGCGTTCCCACATTCAGTTCTACGACGGCATCAAAACGTCTGATATCCACGAAACAATCATTAAAGCAGCGGCAGACCTCATTTCCCGCGAAGCACCGGATTATCAGTACCTCGCTGCACGTCTGGCGATTTTCCACCTGCGTAAAAAAGCCTACGGTCAGTTTGAGCCGCCGAAGCTTTACGATCACGTCGTGAAAATGGTTGAACTGGGCAAATACGACACGCATCTGCTGGAAGACTATACGGAAGAAGAGTTCGAGCAGATGAACGGGTTTATCGATCACTGGCGCGACATGAACTTCTCCTACGCGGCGGTGAAGCAGCTCGAAGGCAAATACCTGGTTCAGAACCGTGTAACCGGTGAGATCTACGAAAGCGCCCAGTTCCTCTATATTCTGGTGGCCGCCTGCCTGTTCTCTAACTACCCGCGTGACACCCGTCTGGAATACGTGAAGCGTTTCTACGATGCGGTATCCACGTTCAAGATTTCTCTGCCGACGCCAATCATGTCTGGCGTGCGTACCCCAACCCGTCAGTTCAGCTCCTGCGTACTGATCGAGTGTGGTGACAGCCTGGATTCCATCAACGCCACCTCCAGCGCCATCGTGAAATACGTCTCCCAGCGTGCCGGTATCGGTATCAACGCCGGTCGCATCCGTGCGCTGGGCAGCCCGATTCGCGGCGGTGAAGCGTTCCACACCGGCTGTATCCCGTTCTATAAACACTTCCAGACGGCAGTAAAATCCTGCTCTCAGGGCGGCGTGCGCGGCGGTGCTGCGACCCTGTTCTACCCAATGTGGCACCTGGAAGTGGAAAGCCTGCTGGTTCTGAAAAACAACCGCGGCGTGGAAGGCAACCGCGTGCGCCATATGGACTACGGCGTGCAGATCAACAAGCTGATGTACACCCGTCTGCTGAAAGGCGAAGACATCACCCTGTTCAGCCCGTCCGACGTTCCGGGCCTGTATGACGCGTTCTTTGCCGATCAGGACGAGTTCGAGCGTCTGTACACCAAATACGAAAAAGACGACAGCATCCGCAAGCAGCGCGTGAAGGCGGTAGACCTGTTCTCCCTGATGATGCAGGAACGTGCCTCTACCGGCCGTATCTACATCCAGAACGTGGACCACTGCAACACCCACAGCCCGTTTGATCCAGTAGTTGCGCCAGTGCGCCAGTCTAACCTGTGCCTGGAGATCGCCCTGCCGACCAAACCGCTGGAAGACGTGAACGACGAAAACGGCGAAATCGCGCTGTGTACGCTTTCCGCGTTCAACCTGGGCGCAATTAAGAGCCTGGACGAGCTGGAAGAGCTGGCAGTGCTGGCGGTTCGCGCGCTCGACGCCCTGCTGGACTACCAGGATTACCCAATCCCGGCCGCTAAACGCGGTGCAATGGGCCGCCGTACCCTGGGTATCGGCGTGATCAACTTCGCCTACTGGCTGGCGAAAAACGGCAAGCGTTACTCCGACGGCAGCGCTAACAACCTGACGCACCAGACGTTCGAAGCGATTCAGTACTACCTGATGAAAGCCTCTAACGAGCTGGCGAAAGAGCAAGGCGCGTGCCCGTGGTTCAACGAAACCACCTACGCGAAAGGCATTCTGCCAATCGACACCTACAAGAAAGACCTGGATGCGATCGTCAGCGAGCCGCTGCACCTCGACTGGGAAGGCCTGCGCGAGTCCATCAAGACCCACGGCCTGCGTAACTCCACGCTCTCTGCCCTGATGCCGTCCGAGACCTCTTCGCAGATCTCTAACGCCACCAACGGTATTGAACCGCCGCGCGGCCACGTCAGCATCAAAGCGTCGAAAGACGGCGTGCTGCGTCAGGTGGTACCGGATTACGAAACGCTGGGTAATAACTACGAGCTGCTGTGGGAAATGCCGAACAACGACGGCTACCTGCAGCTGGTGGGTATCATGCAGAAGTTTATCGACCAGTCGATCTCTGCCAATACCAACTATGACCCGACGCGCTTCCCGTCCGGCAAGGTACCGATGCAGCAGCTGCTGAAAGACCTGCTCACCGCCTACAAATTTGGCGTGAAAACGCTGTACTATCACAACACCCGTGACGGTGCGGAAGACGCGCAGGACGACATGGTACCGTCAATTCAGGACGATGGCTGCGAAAGCGGCGCATGTAAGATCTAATGAAGGGCGGGGATATCCCCGCCTTTATTTCGTAAGACAGGACACACTCATGGCATATACCACCTTTTCACAGACGAAAAACGACCAGCTCAAAGAGCCGATGTTCTTCGGCCAGCCGGTCAACGTGGCACGCTACGATCAGCAAAAATATGACATCTTCGAAAAGCTGATTGAAAAGCAACTCTCCTTCTTCTGGCGCCCGGAAGAAGTGGACGTCTCCCGCGACCGTATTGACTACCAGTCGCTGCCGGATCACGAAAAACATATCTTCATCAGCAACCTGAAGTACCAGACGCTGCTGGACTCCATTCAGGGTCGAAGCCCGAACGTGGCGCTGCTGCCGCTGATCTCCATTCCGGAGCTGGAAACCTGGGTGGAAACCTGGGCGTTCTCCGAGACGATCCACTCCCGCTCTTACACCCACATCATCCGCAACATCGTGAACGATCCGGCGGTGGTGTTTGACGATATCGTCACCAACGAGCAGATCCAGAAGCGCGCGGAAGGCATTGCCCATTACTACGACGAGCTGATCGAGATGACCAGCTATTGGCATTTGCTGGGCGAAGGTACGCACAACGTGAACGGTAAAACCATCACCGTTAACCTGCGCGCGCTGAAAAAACAGCTGTACCTGTGCCTGATGAGCGTCAACGCGCTGGAAGCGATCCGCTTCTACGTGAGCTTCGCCTGCTCCTTCGCCTTTGCCGAGCGCAAGCTGATGGAAGGCAACGCCAAAATCATTCGTCTGATCGCCCGCGATGAAGCCCTGCACCTGACCGGTACCCAGCACATGCTGAACCTGCTGCGCAGCGGTACGGACGATCCGGAGATGGCGGAAATTGCCGAAGAGTGCAAGCAGGAGTGCTACGACCTGTTCGTGCTGGCGGCTCAGCAGGAGAAAGAGTGGGCAGACTACCTGTTCCGCGACGGCTCCATGATTGGCCTGAACAAAGACATCCTGTGCCAGTACGTTGAGTACATCACCAACATCCGCATGCAGGCTGTCGGTCTTGACCTGCCGTTCCAGACGCGCTCTAACCCAATCCCGTGGATCAACACCTGGCTGGTGTCCGATAACGTGCAGGTTGCGCCGCAGGAAGTGGAAGTCAGCTCTTATCTGGTCGGTCAGATTGATTCTGAAGTCAACACCGACGACCTGAGCAACTTCCAGCTCTGATGTCACGCGTCACGCTACGTCTTTCCGGCACTGAGGTACTGTGTCGGGAGGAGCACCCTTCTCTGCTGGTGGCGCTTGAGGCGCATCAGGTAGAAGTAGAGTACCAGTGTCGTTCCGGCTACTGCGGCTCCTGCCGCTGCCGTCTGGTCGCCGGCCAGGTGGACTGGCTGACCGAGCCACTGGCCTTTATCAACGAAGGGGAAATTTTGCCCTGCTGCTGCCGGGCAAAAGGCGATATAGAGATCGAGATGTGATGTTGTCCTTATCCCCTCTCCCGGTGGGAGAGGGTTAGGGTGAGGGTATCAGGCCGCAGAGCCTGATTGTCGGGTGGCGGCTTCGCCTTACCCGACCTGCCAAACCTACTTCCGGTGAATGAATTCGACCGCTTTATCCGGGAAATCCGTAAACAGTCCGTCCACGCCCGCCTGGTTATACAACACCTCATAAAGCTGATTCACGTCCGTGGCATACGGCGGCAGCTGGTCTGCACGCACGGTATACGGATGCACCTGCATCCTGCTGGCGTGCGCCTCTTTCACCATCGCCGTCAGCTTCACGTGGCCCGGCGCTGAGCCTTCCGCCACCAGCATGTGGTAATCCGGTCCGATGCCGTCGGCGTACTGCGCAATCTGCTTCATCGCGCCCGGCTTAAACATCCAGTCGTAGCTGTAGTTCACCCACCTGCCGTCCGGCTGCTTCTCCTGGGTTTCATTCCAGTCGGTATAGGCAATCAGCTGCACCAGATTGAGGTTCATCCCCATCTTCGGCTCCAGCTCGGTTTTGATGCGCTTCAGCTCGGCGGCGTCAAAACACTGCAGGTAAACTTTGTCCTTCTTGCTGGTGTAGCCGTACTGTTTCAGCACCTCCAGCGTCTTCGCGGCAATGTCTTTGCCTTCCTGATGGTGGAACCACGGCGCTTTGATCTCCGGGTAGATGCCGATATTTTTACCGGTTGAGTGGTTCAGCCCCTGAACAAACTCAATCTCTTCCTGGAAGGTATGGATCCGGAAGTCAGATTTGCCCATCGGGAAACGTCCCGGATAGACCTGCACCTTCTTGCCGTTTTCAATCTCAAAGCCTTCGGTAAACTTCAGGGAACGGATCTCCGCCAGCGTGAAATCAATGGCGTAGTAGCGACCATCTTTGCGCGCGCGGTCCGGGAAACGCTCCGCCACGTCCGTCACGCGGTCCAGATAGTGGTCATGCAGGACGACCAGCTGGTCGTCCTTGGTCATTACCAGATCCTGCTCCAGATAATCCGCGCCCTGGGCATAAGCCATCGCCTTCGCCGGGAGCGTATGCTCCGGCAGATAGCCGCTGGCGCCGCGGTGGGCAATAACGATTTTATCCGCCGCCAGCGCGGAGCCTGTCATCAGGCCCGCCAGCAGCAGGCCGGTTGTTACGTAAGACAATTTCATCGCAATGCTCCTTATTGACGACGCGCCAGCACTTCCGCGTGGTGACGTTTCTCACCGATCATGACCACAATGAGCAGCAATACCGCCAGCACGCTGCCGCCGATCATCACCATAAAGCCGCCGTCCCAGCCGAAGAAGTCAACGGTGTAGCCCACGATGGCGCTCGCCGCGACCGAACCGCCCAGGTAGCCGAACAGACCGGTAAAGCCTGCCGCCGTGCCTGCCGCTTTTTTCGGCGCCAGCTCCAGCGCGTGCAGACCGATCAGCATCACCGGACCGTAAATCAGGAAGCCGATGACGATCATGCAGGCCATGTCTACTGATGGGTTGCCCGGCGGGTTGAGCCAGTAAACAACGGTCGCGATGGTGACCAGGGTCATAAAGAACACGCCCGTCGCGCCGCGGTTGCCTTTAAACACCTTGTCCGACATCCAGCCGCAAAGCAGCGTGCCCGGGATCCCGGCATATTCATACAGGAAATAGGCCCAGGAGGACTTATCCAGCGCGAAGTGCTTCACCTCTTTCAGGTAGGTCGGGGACCAGTCCAGAATGCCGTAGCGCAACAGGTAAACGAACACGTTCGCCACCGCGATGTACCACAGCAGCTTGTTTGGCAGGACGTACTTCATGAAGATCTGTTTTGCGGTCAGCTCTTCTTCGTGCTCCTTGCTGTAATCATCCGGATAGTCGTTTTTGTACTCTTCAATCGGCGGCAGGCCGCAGGACTGAGGCGTATCGCGCATCAGCGCGAAAGCGATAATCGCCACGACAATGGCGCCAAAGGCAGGCATATAGAGCGCAGCGTGCCAGTCGTTGAACCAGGCCATCCCCAGCAGGAACAGCAGCGGCGGAATACCGCCACCCACGTTATGCGCGCAGTTCCACACCGACACGATGCCGCCGCGTTCCTTCTGCGACCACCAGTGCACCATGGTGCGTCCGCACGGCGGCCATCCCATCCCCTGGAACCAGCCGCAGAGGAACAGCAGCACGAACATGACGGCGATGCTGGAGGTTGCCCACGGCACAAAGCCCATGAACAGCATGACCGCGGCCGCCAGGATCAGACCGGCGGGCAGGAACACGCGCGGATTCGAGCGATCCGATACCGACCCCATGATGAATTTGGAAAAACCGTAGGCGATTGAGATCCCCGACAGCGCGAACCCCAGATCGCCGCGGGAGAAGCCCTGCTCCACCAGATACGGCATGGCGAGCGCGAAGTTTTTACGTACAAGGTAGTACGCCGCGTACCCGAAGAAGATCCCCAGGAAAATTTGCCAGCGCAGACGGCGGTATAGCGGATCAATTTCTGCCTCTGGCAGACGCGCCCTGTGCGGCGCAGGTTTGAAGATACTGAGCATAACAGCCTCCGTGGCCTTGAATTGAATGGGCAGGTGGCTCGCACCTGAATTCCAGAGGCGGGGATGTTAAGAAATCACGGTGATTGTTACTGTGAATCAACGCACAGATTGTTACAGAAATATGACAGAATGCGCAAAAAAGCGCATGAAATCACGCTCCAGTTTCGAATTTCGCGCGTTTATGTTCGAAATCAAACAAACCACACTATTGATATGGCTAAATGATAAAAAAACGAACATAGAGGGTAAACAATGACCATTCACGATCCTCGCTACAGCGATGTGATAATCATTGGCGGTGGCGCAACCGGCGCCGGGATCGCACGCGACTGCGCCCTTCGCGGCTTAAGCGTCACGCTGCTGGAGCGCCACGATATCGCCACGGGCGCAACCGGGCGTAACCATGGCCTGCTGCACAGCGGCGCGCGGTATGCGGTTACCGACGGTGAATCCGCACGCGAATGTATTGCTGAAAACCAGATCCTCAAGCGTATCGCCCGCCACTGCATTGAGCCGACCGACGGCCTCTTTATTACTCTTCCCGAAGATGACCTCGCCTTTCAGGACACCTTTATTACCGCCTGCACTGCGGCGGGCATTCAGGCTGAGGCCATGGACCCGGCGCTGGCGCGGCGGCTGGAACCGTCGGTTAACCCGGCGCTTATCGGCGCGGTGAAAGTGCCTGACGGCACCGTTGACCCCTTCCGCCTGACCGCCGCCAATATGCTGGACGCCCGCGAGCATGGCGCGCAAATCCTGACCGGGCACGAAGTGACCGGGCTTATCCGTGAAGGTCATCGTATCTGCGGCGTGCGGATCCTTGATACGCAATATAACGAACACAGCGAGCTGTATGCCGCCGTGGTGGTTAACGCGGCGGGGATCTGGGGGCAGCGCATCGCGGAATACGCGGACCTGTCGGTGCGCATGTTCCCGGCGAAAGGCTCGCTGCTGATCCTCGACCACCGTATCAATAACCACGTGATCAACCGCTGCCGCAAACCGTCCGACGCCGATATCCTCGTCCCGGGCGACACCATTTCGTTAATCGGTACCACCTCAACCCACGTCGACTACAGCGAGATTGACTACAACCGCGTGACCGCCGAAGAGGTCGACGTCCTGCTGCGCGAAGGGGAAAAACTGGCCCCGGTGATGGCGCAGACGCGTATTCTGCGCGCCTACGCGGGCGTGCGTCCGCTGGTCGCCAGCGACAACGACCCGAGCGGACGTAACGTCAGCCGGGGCATCGTGCTGCTCGATCACGCCGAGCGCGACGGCATGGACGGGTTTATCACCATCACCGGCGGCAAGCTGATGACCTACCGCCTGATGGCCGAGTGGACGACCGATGCCGTCTGCCGCAAGCTGGGCAATACCGAACGGTGCGTGACGGCAGAACAAGCCCTGCCCGGCTCGCGTCAGTCCACCGAAAAAACGCTGCAAAAAATTATCTCCCTGCCCGCGCCGCTGCGCGGATCCGCTATCTACCGCCACGGCGACAGAACGCCGCAGTGGCTCGGTGAAGGACGCCTGAGCCGCAGCCTGGTGTGCGAGTGTGAAGCCGTCACCGCCGGTGAGGTGCAGTACGCGGTGGAGAGCCTGACGGTCACAAGCCTGCTCGATCTTCGTCGCCGCACCCGCGTGGGAATGGGTACCTGTCAGGGCGAGCTGTGCGCCTGTCGTGCCGCCGGGCTGCTGCAGCGTTTTCACACCACTACCGCCACCCAGTCGCTCGATCAGCTCAGCGCGTTTTTAAACGAGCGCTGGAAAGGCATTCAGCCTGTCGCCTGGGGCGATGCCCTGCGCGAAAGCGAATTTACCCGCTGGGTCTACCAGGGGCTTTGCGGTCTTGAGAAGGAGCAACGCGATGAAATTTGATACCGTAATCGTCGGCGGCGGGCTGGCAGGCCTGCTCTGCGGCATCAAGCTCACGAAGCAGGGGCTGCGCTGCGCCATTATCACCCGGGGCCAGAGCGCCCTGCACTTCTCGTCGGGCTCGCTGGATCTGGTGGACGACGCGTACCGCGATAAGCTGCCGCCGGAGCACCCGTATCACCTGATTGGCGCCCAGCATATTGACCGCTTTGCGCTGGAAACCGAAGCGCTGCTGGCAGACTGCGGCGCGCGTCTGAAGGGAAGCGCCCGGCTCAATCACCAGCGCGTCACGCCGCTCGGCACCCTGCGCTCTGCCTGGCTCAGCCCGGAAGAAGTGCCCGTTGCTCCCTTCAACGCCGCGCGCGTGCGGGTCGTGGGCATTAGCGGCTTTCTGGATTTTCAGCCCCATCTCGCGGCGGCGTCGCTCTGTCGCCAGGGCGTCAATGCCGAAACGGCAGAGATAGAGCTGCCTGAGCTTGATGTCCTGCGCGACAACCCGAGCGAATTTCGCGCGGTGAATATCGCCCGTTTTCTGGATAACGAGGACAAATGGCCGCTGCTGTATGACGCACTCAGACCGCTCAGCGACAGCTGTGACGCCCTGCTGATGCCCGCCTGCTTTGGTTTACGCGACAACCGGCTCTGGCGCTGGCTCTCGGATCGTCTGCCCTGCTCGCTTGGCCTGCTGCCAACCCTGCCCCCTTCCGTCCCCGGCATTCGCCTGCATACCCAGCTCCAGCGCCAGTTTGTCGCGCAGGGCGGCGTGTGGATGGCGGGTGATGAGGTGAAAAAAATCACCCTGACCGACGGCGCGGTCAGCGAAATCTGGACGCGCAACCACGACGATATTCCGCTTCGCGCGCGCTTTACGGTTCTGGCAAGCGGCAGCTTCTTCAGCAACGGGCTGCTGAGCAGCCGGGAGGGCATCCGGGAAGCCATTATGGGGCTGGATGTTCGCCAGCGTGCCTCCCGTGCGGACTGGTATCAAAGTGATTTCTTCTCTCCGCAGCCCTGGCAGCAGTTCGGCGTGATTGTCGATAACCAGCTACATCCGCAACTTTCCGGTAAGCCCGTCAGTAATCTTTTTGCCATCGGCTCGCTGCTGGGCGGGTACGATCCCATTGCCCAGGGATGCGGTGGCGGGGTCTGCGCCGTCACGGCGCTGTATGTGGCAGAGCAGATTAGCCAGCGCACGGAGGCTGAACAATGAACGACACCCGTTTTGAAAGCTGCATTAAATGCACGGTGTGTACCACCGTCTGCCCGGTGAGCGGCGTGAACCCACGCTATCCCGGACCAAAGCAGGCCGGACCGGACGGCGAGCGTCTGCGCCTGAAGGACGGCAAGCTGTACGACGAGGCGCTGAAATACTGCATCAACTGCAAACGCTGCGAAGTCGCCTGCCCGTCGGACGTTAAAATCGGCGATATTATTCAGCGCGCCCGGGCGCGCTACAGCACGCAAAAGCCGACGCTGCGGGACGCTATTCTGAGCCATACCGATCTGATGGGCAGCGTCTCGACGCCGTTTGCCCCGCTGGTGAATGCCGCGACCTCCCTCAAACCGGTGCGTCAGCTGCTGGATGCCACGCTGAAGATAGACCATCACCGCAGCCTGCCGAAATATTCTCACGGCACCTTCCGCCGCTGGTACAAATCCGTCGCGGCGGAGCAGGCGCAGTACGCCGACCAGGTGGCTTTTTTCCACGGCTGCTATGTGAACTACAACCACCCGCAGCTGGGCAAAGATCTGCTGAAGGTGCTTAACGCCATGGGAACGGGCGTTCAGCTGCTGAACAAAGAGAAGTGCTGCGGCGTACCGCTGATCGCCAACGGGTTTACCGATAAAGCGCGCAGGCAGGCTCAGAGCAATGTCACGTCACTGCGCGAAGCGATTGTCGATAAAGGTATTCCGGTGCTGGCGACCTCGTCCACCTGTACCTTCACCCTGCGCGATGAGTACCCGCATCTGCTGGACGTGGATAATACCGGCCTGCGCGAGCACATCGAGCTGGCGACACGCTTCCTGTGGCGCAAGCTCGATAGCGGGCAGACGTTGCCGCTGGGGAAATTGCCCCTGAAAGTGGTGTATCACACGCCGTGTCATATGGAGAAAATGGGCTGGTCGCTCTATACGCTTGAGCTGCTGCGGTTAATTCCGGGCCTGGAGCTGACGGTGCTGGATTCGCGCTGCTGCGGGATTGCGGGAACCTACGGCTTTAAGCGTGAAAACTACGAAACGTCACAGGCGATTGGCGCCCCGCTGTTCCGCCAGATTGAAGAGAGCGGCGCGGATATCGTGGTAACGGACTGCGAAACCTGCAAGTGGCAGATTGAGATGTCCACCAGCAAGCGCTGCGAACATCCAGTCACCCTGCTGGCGAAGGCGCTGGGCTAAACAGTGCCGGGGCGAAAGGCCCCGGCACAGGTTTTACTCGATGAACAGCGACTCGACAACGTTAATCCAGCCGTGCTCGCTGGCAACCTCTTTGCCATTCAGCCAGCGGCGCAGCATGTTCAACGCCATCATGGCGCAAACCTCCTGACGCACCGTCAGGCTGTGGCGGGTAATGCTCATTTTTACCCGCAGGGCCCAGGTGCCTTCCGGCGTCGCCAGCGCGAAGTTAAGGTGTTCCTCGTCCAGCCCCCCGACAAACAGCGCCAGACCGGCAAAATGCTTCACCCTTCTCTCGGAAGCCCAGCGGGCGGTTTGCGCCAGGGTCTCCTGCTGGAACGGCACCACTTCGCTGGCCAGCAGCGGCGCGTTGACGCGCGACAGCTGCAGCGCCAGCAGGCCACCGGTGAACTGCTCGCTTAAGGTCACGCTCAGCTGACGCGACTGCAGATGCGTCGCAATCTGCGCGGGCAGCCCTTCCGTCCCTTCAAAGATCAGGCTTTCGCCCGCCACGCGCTGCACCTCGGGCCACAGGGCCAGCATCGCCTCTTTCTGTTCGGCCGGACCTGTCAGCTTGAGCTCAATGATCGGCATGGAGGAGCGGTAGCCCATGGAGACGCCCGGCGGCAGCGGGAGAGGGTCAAGGCTCTGGGCCAGATCGCTTTCCGAGCGGCCAAAGGTGGTCAGACGCAGACACAGCGGCGGTTCAGGCAGGGTAAAACGATCGCGAAGGCGCGGCAGGATCTGCTGCTCGACCATCACTTTAAATTCTGAGGGCACGCCCGGCGTGAAGAACATCAGGCAGCGGTTCAGCTGCATGGCAAACCCGCACGCGGTACCCACCGGGTTATCGACCAGCTCGGCGCTGGCGGGAATTTCAGCCTGTTTGCGGTTGCTGGGGGCCATGACGCGGCCACGTTCGGTGAAAAAGCGCTCCATCTGCGAAAGCCACGCCTCGTGCAGCACCAGCCCTTCGCCTTTTGCGGTCGCGGCGGCCAGCGCGCTGAGATCGTCACCGGTGGGGCCGAGTCCGCCATTCACAATCAGCACGTCACAGTGTTCGCTGCGCTCGCGCAGAATAGCGACCAGCGACTCAAGATTGTCGCCCACCGTATTGCGGCGCGTTAACGGTAATCCTTGCTCAAAGAAAAGATCGGCAAGCCAGGCAGCATTGGTATCAATAATTTGTCCATGCAGCACTTCGTCGCCGGTGGATAACATCTCCACGTTAATCATTATGTTCTCCCGCTTATTTGGTCAAAACACTATAGCGCAAACGCGGGGTGGAGAAGAGAGAAACTGGCGCGACAGAACGCCGCGCCGGAGTGATTAGAAGCCTGCGCTGATGCCCACGTACGGGCCGTCGGCCAGCGCGTTGTCGCGGTTGCCGTCTTTGCCGGCCAGGTTCAGATAGCGATAGCCCGCTTCGATGGTAATCGGACGCATGATGGTCCAGCGCGCGCCGGCGTTGGCCTCTTCATAGCTTTCGATACCGCTTGAGAGGGAGTCCGGCGAATAGTAGTACTCACCAAACAGGCCGAAGCTGTCGCCAATTTTCCACTGCAGGCCGCCGCCCACTGCCGCCGCGTACCCTTCGTCACCGTCATTTGGGTTGGTGTAGATACCTTTACCGCCGACGGTGGCCAGAAACGGGCCAAGAGGAACGTTCAGACCCAGGCCGAGGCTCGCCGCGTCGCCGTCGTCATCGTTATGCGTCCAGCCGCCGGTCATCGCCAGACCGGAAGTCTCGGTACCCATGCCAAAGCCCAGGTGGGTATAATCCTGACCCGCCGATCCGTTAATGCTGATGGCGTTAGCCGCCGCAGATACAACCATCAGGCCGAAGCCCACGAATGCCACTTTTTTCATTGTCGTGATCCCACACAATTATTATAAAGAAGTCCCAAAACCGCGAGATTTTAACCGGAGTCTTCCGGGGATCAAGCACTCTGCGTGCGGCAGGTCAGTAGATTGTAATTATTTGAAACGGCTATTATCCCTTCAGCGAGGCGTTCACCCACTGCTGCAACGCGCGGCGTGAGACTTTAATGCCGCCATTTTTGAGTTCGGTCGGCAACAGCAGCCAGCGGACGGGTTGTTCAAAACGCGCCACCTTATCCCTGACCCAGTCAGGTAAACAGGTGATATCCGTTCCCGGCTCGCACTCCACCACCGCCACCGGACGCTGTCCAAACTCGGCGTCGTCCAGCGGGACGATAAACACCTGGTTAATATGCGGATGGCGGGCGATAACGCGCTCAAGGCTTTCCGGCTGGATCCCTTCTCCGCCGCTAAAAAAGAGGTTGTCCATGCGGCCCAGGATCGTCAGGCGGCCGTCATGCCATTCCCCGCGATCGCGGGTAGCGAACCATCCCTGCGCGTTGGTCAGCGGAACCAATTCGCCGTCCCGCCAGTAGCCTGAGGCCATACTCTCTGCCCGGATCCAGACTTCACCGTCAACCACCTGCACCTCTCTGCCCGGCAGCGCATAGCCTACGTCCGGCTCGCCGTCCGCCGCTTTCGCGCAGACGGTAGAGGCAAACTCGGTCAGGCCGTAGCCGCAGAAGGTGCGAATCCCCTGCTCGCGCGCCTGCTGCGTCAATTCCACAGGGATGGCGGCACCGCCCAGCAGCACCGCTTTCAGTGCGACAGGCTGGTGGGCATTAAGCAGACGCCAGAGCTGGGTCGGCACCAGCGAAGCGTGCGTACAGCCGCGCAAAGCCTGCGCCAGCGGCTGTTTCTCGCGCACGGTTAACCGCGCGCCGGCCTGCAGCCAGCGCCATAAAATCCCCTGGCCGGAAACGTGAAACAGCGGCAGCGAAAGCAGCCAGTCGTCGTCTTCGCCGTAGGGCATCAGCGCCAGCACGCCGCGCGCGCTGGCGAGATGGGCGTCGCAGGTATGCACCGCTGCTTTCGGCAGCCCGGTAGAGCCGGAGGTCAGCGTCATGGACGCCAGCCGCGCCGGCTGCCACGCAACGCGATATTCCCCGGCGCGCTCGCGCATGCTCAGGGCAGGAAGACCATCACAGGTACCGTCCAGCGCCAGCGCAAAGCGCAGCGTCATCTGCGGGAGCAACACGTCCAGCAGCGGGCGAGGCAGCTGCGGATTGACGGGAAGAATGCGCGCCCCGCACTGGAGCAGCGCCAGCCACGCCAGCAGGGTTTGCGGATGATTATGGGCCAGCAGCAGCACGCCGTTGCCCTCCTCCACGCCCTGCAGGTGAAACTCTGCCGCAAGGCGGTCGACGCGGGCGCACAGCTGTTGCCAGCTGAGCACCTCGTCGTTCAGCCTGAGGGCCGGTTTATCAGCAAACTGCGCGCGCCAGTGCCGCCACGGCCAGTCGGTAAAACTCATAACAACGGCTCCAGCGCCGCGACGTTGAGGCACGGCAGCGCGCTGTCCGGCCACCTGCGGATAAGCTGAGCCTGCATCAGGTTCAGCGTATCGAGACCAGGGATCGTATCCGGCGTTAGCCAGGCGGCAATGCGCGCCAGCTGGGTCAGCCCAAGGCTGGACTCAATCGACGAGCTAATGACCGCCGTCAGCCCTGAGGTGTGCGCTGCCGCGACCTGCTCTCGCACCTTCGCCAGGCTGCCGGTCAGCGTTGGTTTAATCACCACCGCGCTGACGCCGGGCTCGGCGACAAATTCAAAATCGTCCTCGCGCAGGCTTTCATCCCAGGCGATGGCAATCCCCGTTTCGCGGGCGAACGCGCGCGAATCGTCGCGGGTTTTGCACGGTTCTTCGAGGAAGGCAATGCGGCTGCGGTACGCCGGGTTGACGTACTTTGCAAACTGCTGCGCCTTGAGCGGCGTCCAGGCGCGGTTAGCGTCAAGACGCAGATGAAGGTCGGGGATCGCCTCCAGCAGCAGGTTGGCGACCATGCCGTCGCGCACCGCTTCGTAAAGACCGACTTTAATTTTCGCCACTTTCTCGCCCGGCATGGCGGAGAGCAGCGCGAACAGCTCGTCAGGATCGCCCGTACAGAGCGGTGCCGCGCGGTAGTTAGCCTCTTCAGGCAGGCTGCCGTCGAGCTCCGCCAGCGCGCAGCTGATGCCAAAAGCCGCGGAAGGCACGTCCGGCAACGCCGGATCCGCGCCCTCACGCCACGCGTCTGCCCACGCCAGCAATACAGACTGCGCGTCATCCAGCGACTCCAGGCTAAAGCCCGGCAGCGGTGAAATCTCGCCCCAGCCTTCCCGCTCGTCCTGCTGCAGATGCACGAAGAAGCCGTCACGGGTTTTTAACCGCCGTTCACGCAGCACCACGCCCGCGTCCATCGGTATCTGCCAGCGGTAAACCTGCGCGCGACGCATTACGGGTTCCGTTTGTATTTGCTGAAGTCCGGCTGGCGTTTTTCGTTAAACGCGTTGCGCCCTTCCTGACCCTCTTCGGTCATGTAGAACAGCATGGTGGCATTGCCCGCCAGCTCCTGCAGACCCGCCTGACCGTCACAGTCGGCGTTGAGAGCGGCTTTGAGGCAGCGCAGCGCCATCGGGCTGTTTTGCAGCATTTCGCGGCACCAGCGAACGGTCTCTTTTTCGAGATCGGCAATCGGAACCACGGTATTCACCAGGCCCATATCCAGCGCTTCCTGAGCGTTGTACTGACGGCACAGGAACCAGATTTCACGGGCTTTTTTCTGCCCGACGATGCGCGCCATGTACGAGGCGCCCCAGCCGCCGTCGAAGGATCCCACTTTCGGACCGGTCTGGCCGAAGATGGCATTTTCTGCGGCGATGGTCAGATCGCACATCATGTGCAGCACGTGACCGCCGCCGATGGAGTAGCCCGCTACCATCGCCACTACCGGTTTCGGACAGGTGCGGATCTGACGCTGGAAATCGAGGACATTCAGGTGGTGGGTACCCGCATCGTCCTGGTATCCGCCGTAGTCGCCGCGCACTTTCTGATCGCCGCCGGAGCAGAACGCTTTATCGCCTTCGCCGGTCAGGACAATCACGCCGATGTTATCGTCGTAGCGCGCATCCGCCAGAGCCTGAATCATCTCTTTCACGGTCAGCGGACGGAAGGCGTTACGCACCTGCGGACGGTTGATGGTGATTTTGGCAATGCCGTCGGTGGATTTGTGGTAGCGAATGTCGGTGTAGCCTTCGGAGCAGTCCTGCCATTCAACCGGGGCGTAAAGCATGTTTTCATCAGGGTAGATCATAGAGTGTCCTTTATTCGATAACGCAGTATCTGAGCCAGACTCGCGATAACCGCATCGGGGTTTTCCCGGTGGGCGTTGTGTCCGGCGTCTGGAATGGCATGGCGAACGGCGCTCACTTCCGCGGCAAGGGCCGCGAACTTCTCATCCCGTTCGCCATAGAGATAGTCAAAAGAGAAATCGCGTGCGCTAAGCGCGGCACGCAAATCCGGCTGCACGGCCAGCGAGGTCGTCTCAAGCATCATCGCCAGCGTCGCGCCGTTGTTCTGGCTTCGCAGGGTAATAAGCGCATCGCGCTGGGCGTCCGTGAGGGAGGCGAACACGGGCTGTTGG
The DNA here is from genome assembly GCF_034106085.1 of Enterobacter sp. 302C9. Classification (NCBI taxonomy): domain Bacteria; kingdom Pseudomonadati; phylum Pseudomonadota; class Gammaproteobacteria; order Enterobacterales; family Enterobacteriaceae; genus Enterobacter; species Enterobacter sp. 302C9. Next base: position 300,817 of record NZ_JAWNBW010000004.1, on the reverse strand, counting down.
TACCAGTCAGCGAACACCTTCTCCAGCGGTTCGGTGCGAAAACGCGTTGCCCAGCGGCGGTCGGACGCCAGCCGCGCACTTCGCGCATCGGCATCCTGCAGGCCCGGGTGTCCACCTTCAACAATCACCCCGAGCAGCCCCTTCGGCTGCTGGCAGGCATGGAACATCGCAATGCGGCCGCCGAGGGAGTACCCGATGAGCCAGAATTTAAGTATGTTGTAACTAAGAAGGGTTCGGGTGAGCAACGTGCTCATCTCGTCAAACCCCGTCACGCCCAGATTCCGGGATCCGCCGTGCCCCGGCAGATCCAGATACAGCCGGGGATAATCGCTGAGCCCTTCACCGACCCTCTGCCACTCGCGGCAGTCGCCGGAAAAACCGTGCAAAAAGACCAGCCAGGGATAGCCCGGTTTGCCAGCCTGCTGCATGCCAGAGAGGATCACAGCTGGCTCACCTGCGCCAGCAGGCTTTGCAGGGCCTGCGCACCGTCAGCCTCGTTCACCACCAGCTCAATCAGCGTCGCGCCCGGCTGTTTCCAGGCGCTGCTTAACGCCGCGTCCAGCTGTTCCCAGCTTTCCGGGCGATGGTATTTCAGGCTAAACATCGCCGCGGCGTGTTCGAACTGCACGTTCTGCGGCATCAGATAGAAGCGCTCGCGCTCGCTCTGCGGCGTTGGCAGCAGGGAGAAAATCTGCCCGCCGTTGTTGTTGACCACAATCAGCACAAACGGGGCTGACGCCTGACGCAGCAGCGCCAGCGCGTTGAGATCGTAGAGCGCGGAGAGATCGCCCACGATCGCCAGCGTCGATTTCGCGCTGGCGCGCTGCACGCCCGCCGCCGTGGAGATCAGCCCGTCGATGCCGCTGGCACCGCGGTTGCTGTACACCGGGTAGCCCGCGGGCAGCTTCGAGAAAGCGTCAATCAGCCGCACGACGAGGCTGTTGCCGACAAACAGCTGCCCCTGTTCAGGCAGGTACTGGCGAATGCGGTGCGCCAGCCCGGCTTCGCTAAACGCTTCGCAGTGCGCTTTGGTCAGTTCCCACGCCTGGCGCGAAAGGTCCGGTATAGCCACCGCCCAGGGCTTGCGTTTCTCAGCCGGATGAAGCGTCAGCCAGGCGTCGATACTGCTGACCAGACGACGGCCGCGGTGGTGCGCCGGGTCAAGCCGCCCTTCCAGCGAATCCACCAGCCAGTACTCTTCCGGCGTGCAGGTGGCCTGCCACTGCAGTAACCGTTTGCCGGTCAAACTCGATCCAAGCTGGACCACAATCTGCGCCTGCGCAAGCTCGGTGACCGCTTTCGCGTTACCCAGCCAGAGATCGGCGCACGGCAGCGGCTGACCGGTCTGCGAAAGCACGTCGCCAATCAGCGGCCAGCCAAGGGTTTGCGCCCATTCGGCAACCAACTTGCCTTCGGCGGCGCTCATGCGCCCGGCAATCACCACGCCGCGCTTCTGCCGCCAGAAGAACCAGTCGCGCTGCTTCGCGCTCTCAAGATGCGTCTGCTCGCGCAGCCACGGTTTTTCACTCTGCCACCAGTCGCCGAGGGACTGCTGCCAGTCAAGACCGGTGTCGTCCAGCTCGCCGTAGAGCGGCTCGGCAAACGGGCAGTTGATATGCAGCGCCCCGCTGCGCAACGTCTCCATGGCGTGATCGACAGTGGAGACCAGCCAGCTTGCCGGAATATCCTGGGTGGGACGCGGTAACGAAATCGTCTGCGAAGGATGCGAAGAAAAGAGCCCCGGCTGGCGAATGGCCTGATTGGCGCCGCAGTCGATAAGCTCAGGGGGACGATCGGCCGTCAGTAAGATCAGTCTTTCACCCGTTAACCCGGCTTCTATCAGGGCCGGGTAGAGGTTCGCCACGGCGGTACCGGAGGTGACGATCACCGCCACAGGTTCTTTGCTGACTTTCGCCAGACCCAGCGCCAGATGGCCGAGGCCGCGTTCATCAAAGTGGGTGTGGTGAATCAACGCCCGGTTTTCTGCGGCCGCTAGCGTCAGCGGCGTTGAGCGAGAACCCGGTGCAATACACACGTGCCTGACGCCATGGCGCGTCAGGGCTTCAAGGATCACCGCCGCCCAGCGTCGGTTAAAAGAACTTACTGACATGAGATTGTCCGGTATCAAGAATGCGACACAGTATAAATAATAGAAAAAATTGGAATTTTGATATGAATCGGGATTGCGCGAATCTGTATTAATCCCTTAGGAGCAGAGAGCGCAATCCGGCGGCTTTGTTTTCAATCTCCTGCCACTCCTGCTCCGGGTCAGACCCGCTGACAATACCGGCGCCGGCGTAGAGCCGCAGGGAGTCCTCCTGAACGCGCGCGGAGCGCAGCGCCACGCAGAACTCACTCTGTTCGGGGGATAAGTACCCGGCCGAACCGGCATACCACTCGCGGTTAAAGGGTTCAACCTTCTGGATGAACTCGCGCGCGGGCTGTCGGGGTAATCCGGCAACGGCCGCGGTCGGCTGTAACATGAGCAGACACTGCTCGTCGTCGGCCTGTTTGAGCTCGGTCCAGATACAGCGGCGCAAATGCTGCACCTTACGCAGGCGTACCACCTGGGGGGGCAGTACCTCAAGCGTCTGCGTAGAGTGCTGAAGACGCTGGCAGATATCTTCCACCACCAGCATATTTTCGCGCTGGTTTTTATCATCGTTCAGCAGCCACTCGCCGAGACGCTGCGCCTGGCTATCATCGGTATGGCTGGCGACGGTGCCAGCGAGCGCTTCCGTGCGCAGCAGCTTGCCGCGCCGCCGCCAGAGACGCTCGGGCGTAGAGCCGAGAAACGCGTTGCTGGCGTCGAATACCATGCAGAAATGATAGCAATGTAAATTCAGGGCGCGGCTGGCGGCCATCAGCGCGACAGGGTTAACACGCTGCGTGAACTGCAGATCGGTTGCCCTGGCGAGCACCACTTTTTCAAACTCACCGCGCGCGATGGTCTCCGTCGCCCTGCGGATAAGTTTCAGCCATTCGGCCTGCTGCGGCTGATGGGTTTCGTGCTCAACCTGCACGGAGAGCGGACGGATAGATTTGGCAGGACGAAGCCGCTGTAAAAAATCCTGCGCGACGCGGGCATCCTCCACAAGCGAGCGGTCGCTCCAGAGCTGCAGGCGCAGCGTGGCGTTGCCGGCGGTACGTCGCCATAGCAGTCGCGGTAAAAAGAGGCTCCCCTGTTCGGGATTAAAGGCGTTCAGGCCGCAGATGCGGGTATCTTGCGCCGCATTTTGCTCGCGCAAAAACTGCGAGGCTAATGCCAGAGAGGAAAATTGGTTGACCGCCCCCAGCGCGGCCAGCTCTTCATCGCCGTTACGCTGCTGCCAGTAAAACTGCGGATAACACTGCTGCTCGCCCAGCCAGGCGAGGGGATCGAAGGCGTCGTTTAACGGGAAAGAGACGTCGAAATGACGTATGCCGGGTGCTGCGGGTAACGCTTGCGATAGCTGGGTACGCAGTTGCTCCAGCGCGAGGAAAATCGAATTCACGCGAACCTCTCCCTGTTAAAACCTCGTATTATACGGGGTACTGACCATAAATAGCAGTACCCACGTATAGGGAGTGGTTAAGCGGCTTAACGACGGGCTAACAGCAGCCCCAGCACCAGCCCAACGGCAGCACCCACCCCAATACCCTGCCACGGTTTTTCATGCACGTAGTCATCGGCACGATACACCGCTTTTTTGGCACGGTAGTAGTAAGTATCTGACGCATGGCTGACGCGGTTTTTCACTTCATGCAGCGCCTGCTCGGCACGGGCTTTTAGCTCAATATATTTCTGATCGGCAGGGTCGCCGGAGGAACGTAACACCTCTTCCAGCGTTTCGCTCAACAAGGCCAGGTCGTCGTCGATACGGGTATCCCAGGATTGAAATGACATATTTTTCTCCATGTTAGTACACCAGTCCGCTAACTATAGCCAACGAGATGCCATTACGCCTGTTTCACTTCTCGCGCCATGCCGACGTGCGGAATGCCATCTTCATCGTATACCTCCGTCACTGGCGCAAAGCCAAAGTGCCCGTAAAAGGATTGAAGATGCGCCTGCGCGCCGAGGTATAACGCCTTGTCCGGCCACTGTTTCCGGCACGCCTCCAGCGTTTTTTCCATCAGCTGATAGCCCAGTTTTTCCCCTCGCGCTTTGCCGCTAATGATGACGCGGCCAATGACGACGGGCTCAAAATCGTCTTCGCTTTTCAGAATCCTCGCATACGCCACCAGCTCGTTATCCCGCCAGCCGAGGATATGGCGGTTCTCACCGACAAGGTCATCACCATCGATGTCCTGATACGGGCAGGTCTGTTCCACAACAAACACTTCACAGCGCAGCTTCAGCAGGGCGTAAAGTGAATGAACGGTGAGGTCGCTATGATGTAAATCTTGCCACTGGATCATGTCAGTCTCCTTCCTGGGGTTCATCACGTTATACTAAACCCCTCCCCGTTCGGCAAAGGGCTGATTGCGTTATGGAACTGATTTTTCTGGGTACGTCCGCTGGCGTGCCAACCCGCTCACGAAACGTGACGGCGATCCTGCTGGATCTTAAGCATCCCACCCGCGGCGGGCTGTGGCTGTTTGACTGCGGTGAAGGGACGCAGCATCAGCTGTTACACACCGCTTACCACCCCGGCAAGCTGGATAAAATTTTTATCACCCATCTGCATGGCGACCACCTGTTTGGCCTTCCCGGCCTTCTGTGCAGCCGCTCGATGGCCGGTAACGCCAACCCGCTGACGATTTACGGGCCAGCGGGTATTCGTGAATTTGTCGAAACTACGCTGCGCCTGAGCGGGTCATGGACAGATTATCCGCTGGAGGTCGTTGAGATTACCGAAGGCCTGGTTTTTGATGACGGGGATTATCGGGTTACCGCTCAACCGCTCAATCATCCTGTGGAGTGCTATGGCTACCGCATTGAGGCGCATGACAAACCCGGCGCGCTGGATGCCGCCGCTCTGATGGCCGACGGCGTAAAACCCGGGCCGCTGTTCCAGCGTCTGAAGCACGGAGAGACCGTCACGCTGGAGGACGGACGCGTCATTAACGGCCAGGATTATCTCGCCGCACCGCAGCCCGGCAAAAAACTGGCGATTTTTGGCGATACGGCCCCGTGCCCGGCGGCGCTCACGCTGGCCCAGGGCGTGGACGTCATGGTGCATGAAGCGACGCTTGAAACGGCGATGGAAGAGAAAGCCAACAGCCGGGGCCATAGCTCCACGCGTCAGGCGGCACAGCTTGCCCGCGACGCGGGCGTCGGGCGGCTCATCGTCACCCACGTCAGCTCGCGCTACGACGCGCGGGGCTGCGAAAAGCTGCTGGCAGAGTGTCACGCGCTGTTCCCGGAATGTGAGCTGGCCGAAGATTTCGCTCAGGTTAGCGTTTAGTCCTTCATTTTTCCCTCAGGATGCCGATAACGATTAAAAGGTCAGCATTTCTCTCGAGGGTAGAATGGATAATTTCCAGAAAGATATTGATGACAGGGCGAATCTGACCCTGTCGAACCGTTTTGAACTGTTGCTGTTCCGTCTTGGCACCTCTCTGAACGAAAATAAATCCGAGCTGTTTGGCATTAACGTCTTTAAGCTGCGTGAAATTGTGCCGATGCCGGAGTTCACAAAACCCGCCGGGATGAAGTCACCGCTGATGGGAATGGTGAATATTCGCGATCAGGTGATCCCGGTGATTGACCTGGCCGCCGTGGCGGGCTGTAAGCCCACCACCGGGCTGAACATCCTGCTGATCACAGAATATGCGCGCAGCGTGCAGGCGTTTGCCGTGGAATCGGTTGAGAACATCATGCGTCTGGACTGGAAGCAGGTGCATGCGGCGGAAACCGCTGTCAGCGGTCGCTACATCACCAGCATTGCGTGTCTTGACGAGAAGACCGATACCAACGATCTGGCGATGGTGCTGGACGTTGAGCAGATCCTGTATGACATCACCCCGGCCAATCACGATCTGCACGCCACGAACCTGAAGACCACCAAATTCCATATCAAACCGGGCGCTGTCGCCATCGTCGCGGAAGACTCCAAAGTGGCGCGCTCGATGCTGGAGAAAGGTCTGCAGGCCATGGAGATCCCGGCACAGCTGCATATCACCGGCAAAGACGCGTGGGAAAAAATCGGCGTGCTGGCGGCACAGGCCCAGGCTGAGGGGGTTCCCATCACCGATAAGATCGCTCTGGTGCTGACCGACCTCGAAATGCCGGAGATGGACGGTTTTACGCTGACGCGCAAAATCAAAACCGACCCGATATTGAAGGACATTCCGGTCGTGATCCACTCTTCCCTTTCCGGCAACGCCAACGAAGACCATATTCGCAAGGTGAAGGCGGACGGGTATGTGGCGAAGTTTGAGCTGAACGAACTGTCGTCGGTGATTGAGGAAGTGCTGGACCGCTCGATGAAGAAGATTGACGGGCCGTTGATTAGCAGGAAGCAGCTGGCTTAGTCGGGTGGCGCTACGCTTACCCGACCTACAAAACCCGTAGGCCCTGCAAGCGTAGCGCCGCTGGGCAAACCATAAAAAAACCCGCCGAGGCGGGTTTTTTCGTTACGTGCGGGCTGGTGCCCTCACCCCGTCCCTCTCCCACCGGGAGAGGGCGCAAACATTAAAAAAGGCAACTTTCGTTGCCTTTTTGCTTTCACCTTACATCAGCGGCATCGCTCGCTGCACGATATCAATCAGCGGCTGCGGATAGATACCGAAGATCAGCACCAGCAGTGCGGAGATAAGCACTACGATACCACCGGCGCTGTACTGCCAGTTGGTTGGGGCATCACGGTTGAGCTGCTGAGGCGCGCTCAGGTACAGGCTCACGGCAACACGCAGGTAGTAGTAGAGGCCAATCGCGGAGCCGATAACCACGCCCGCGGTCAGCCACCACAGGTGCGCCTGCACACCGACGGCCAGCACGTAGAACTTACCGATAAAGCCGAGCGTCATCGGGATACCTGCCAGAGAGAGCATCATCACGGTCATTACCGCGGACAGGATCGGACGGTGCCAGAACAGACCACGGTAGGAGAACAGTGAATCGGCATCCGGGCCACGGTACGGGCTGGACATCAGGCTCACCACGCCGAAGGCGCCGAGGCTGCTGAACAGGTAACCGGCCAGATACACGCCCACGGCTTCCATCGACATCTCACCGCTCTGCAGCGCAATCAGCGCCACCATCAGGTAGCCCAGATGAGAGATAGACGAGTAGCCCAGCAGACGCTTGATGTTGGTCTGGCTCAGCGCCATCAGGTTACCGAAGATGATGGAGACGAACGCGATAATGCCCAGCACCACGCGAACCGCTTCGCTGTCACCCACAGGCGCGTACAGGAACAGACGCATGACCACACCGAAGATAGCGATCTTGCTCGCCGTCGCCAGGAAGGTCGACACCGGAGCCGGAGCGCCCTGGTATACGTCTGGCGTCCACAGGTGGAACGGCACCAGAGAGAGTTTGAAGCCGAGGCCAACGATCATCATGCCCAGACCCGCCAGCAGCAGCGGCTCATGCAGCATGCCGTCACCGAGGCTCTTGCCGAGCGCCATGAAAGAGAGGTTACCGGACTGTGCGTACAGCAGCGCAATACCAAACAGCAGGAACGAGGACGCAGCAGCAGACAGAATGGTGTACTTGATGCTTGCTTCCAGGGAACGCTTCTGACGGAAGGCGTAACCAATCAGGCCGAACAGCGGCAGAGAGATCAGCTCAATACCGAGGAACAGCGCGGCCAGGTGGTTCGCATTCGCCAGCAGAATGCCGCCCAGCGCGGCAATCAGAACCAGCAGGTAAAACTCTTCTTTGTTGTCGTTGTAGCCTTCGAGCCACGGGTACGCAAAGGTACAGGTTGCCAGGCTCGCCAGCAGCACCAAACCGGTATACAGCATGGCGTAACCGTCAACGCGCATCAGCGGGGTGACGTCCATCGCCCCACCCTGGCCAACAAACCAGAGAGAGACTAACGCGGCGTTCAGGCCGATGACCGACAGCGTGGCATTCAGGAAGTGATTGCGTCGCCACGCAATGGAGAGCATCACAACCACCACCGTCAATCCGACGATCAGCAGCGGTAGCAGCGCGATCAGTTGTTGTGGAGTTATTGTCATGGCGAATTACGGCCTTGTAGTAGAAGCAGAATTAACAAACCACTGCTGGATGTTACCCATCGCGCTATGCGAGGTATCCAGAATCGGCTGCGGGAAGAAGCCCAGCAGCACCAGCAGTACGACCAGCAGCAGGATGATGAACAGCTCACGCAGCGACATCCCCGGCAGTTCTTGTGCAGCAATTTCGCTCTTCGCTTTACCGAAGTAAGCGCGGTGCAGCATCGCCAGCGAGTACACGGAAGCGAACACCAGACCAAAGGTGGAGATCACGGTAATCAACGGTACCACTTTGAAGCTGCCGAACAGAATCATAAATTCGCCGACGAAGTTACCGGTACCCGGCATCCCCAGGGTAGCCACCGCAAAGAACATGGACAGCGCTGGCAGCCATTTAATTTTGCTCCACAGGCCGCCCATCATGCGCATGTCGCGGGTATGCAGACGTTCGTACAGCTGACCGCACAGAATGAAGAGGCCGGCTGCGGACAGACCGTGCGCAATCATCTGGATCACCGCGCCCTGGTACGCCAGCTGGCTGCCGGTGTAGATAGCAATCAGCACGAAGCCCATGTGGGAAACGGATGTGTAGGCAATCAGACGCTTGATGTCGTACTGCGTGAAGGCCATCCAGGCACCGTAGAAGATACCGATCACACCCAGCCACATGGCAATCGGTGCGAACTCTGCGGAGGCATTCGGGAACAGCGGCAGTGCGAAACGCAGCAGACCGTAGGCCGCCGTTTTCAGCAAGATACCCGCCAGGTCAACGGAACCCGCCGTTGGTGCCTGAGAGTGCGCGTCTGGCAGCCAGCCGTGCAGCGGAACGACCGGCATTTTCACCGCGAACGCGATGAAGAAGCCCAGCATCAGCAGGTATTCAACGCCGTGGGACATTGGCGTTTTCAGCAGATCTTCGTAGTTGAAGGTCCAGGTTCCGGTCGCGTTGTGGTGAACAAACACCAGCGCCAGAATAGCAATCAACATCACCAGACCACTCGCCTGGGTATAGATGAAGAACTTGGTTGCCGCCGTGATACGCGTTTTACCGTCGGACGCCTTGTGGCCCCACAGCGCGATCAGGAAGTACATCGGCACCAGCATCATCTCCCAGAAGAAGAAGAACAGGAACATGTCGATGGCAAGGAACACGCCGATCACGCCGCCCAGGATCCACATCAGATTCAGGTGGAAGAAGCCCTGGTATTTTTCGATTTCTCGCCAGGAGCAAAGTACCGCCAGAACGCCGAGCAGACCAGTCAGCACCACCATCAGCAGCGACAGACCGTCAATCGCCAGGTGGATCGTAATGCCGAAACGCGGGATCCACGGCAGGATGAACTCAGACTGCCACTGCGGAATGCCTGCAGACTGGGTCAGTGAGTAACCGCCCTGCAACCACAGTTGCAGGCCAAGCGCGAGCGTCAATCCCATGGTGATCAGCGCGATCCAGCGCGGCATCTTCACGCCAAAGCGTTCAGTCTGCCAGCACAGGAAGCCGCCGATGAAGGGAATTAATATTAGCCAGGGTAGTAACATGGCGATTTACATTCCTTTTAAAGGCCCCCAGCAGGGGCCTGATTTTCAACGAATTCGAATAAAATTCACTTAACGATCAACGCAACACCATCAGCAGCGCCAGCACGACAACCGCACCGATGCTCATGGACGCCACATACCAGCGCAGGTAACCGTTCTCGCTGTACAGCAGGCCTTTACCTGCAAAGCGGGAAAGGATCGCCGGGATATTCATCAGGCTGTTCAGTGGGTCGCGCTTCAGCAGCCACGCAATGCCCAGGAACGGCTTAACGAAGATCATGTCGTACAGCCAGTCGAAGCCCCACGCGTTGTACCACCAGGTGCCCAGCAGACGGCCCGGCGCACTGTTGGCAACGGCAGTCACCAGCGTACGTTTGCCCAGCCACAGCCATGCTGCAATCAGGATGCCCGCGATAGCGACCACACCGGAGGTGATTTCAAGCGTCAGAACGCGACCGTGCTCAAGCTCGGTGGTGTCTGGCAGTACGCCCTGCAGCGGTGGCACAATCATCGCGCCAACGAAGGTGGACAGTACCAGCAGCACAATCAGCGGCAGGTGGTGGGTGATCCCCTTCCCTGCGTGAGCGTGAATTTGTTCTTTACCGTGGAATACGATGAAAATCATACGGAAGGTATACAGGGAGGTCATGAACGCACCGACCAGACCCGCAACCATCAGATTGATATGACCATTCGCCATGGCACCCGCAAGGATTTCGTCCTTACTGAAGAAGCCCGCGGTGATCAGCGGCAGTGCCGCCAGCGCCGCGCCGCCCACCAGGAAGCAGACATACACCAGCGGAATGGACTTACGCAGTCCGCCCATCTTGAAGATGTTCTGCTCGTGATGGCAGGCCAGGATCACGGAACCGGATGAGAGGAACAGCAGCGCTTTAAAGAACGCGTGCGTCATCAGGTGGAAAATGGCTGCGTCCCACGCCTGAACGCCCAGCGCCAGGAACATGTAACCAATCTGGCTCATTGTGGAATACGCGAGAACGCGTTTGATGTCGGTCTGCACCAGCGCGGCAAAGCCTGCCAGCACCAGCGTGACCGCACCGACGATACCCACCAGATGCAGAATTTCCGGGGTCATCAGGAACAGGCCATGGGTACGCGCAATCAGGTAGACACCGGCGGTTACCATGGTCGCGGCGTGGATCAGCGCGGAGACAGGGGTTGGACCCGCCATCGCGTCGGCCAGCCAGGTCTGCAACGGCAGCTGCGCGGATTTACCCACGGCGCCACCCAGCAGCATCAGCGTTGCCCACCACAGCATGTTGTTGCCTGCAGCGAAGTGAGCCGGCGCCAGTTCCACCATTTCGCGGAAGTTCAGCGTGCCCAGTTCGTTGTAAAGAATGAACAGCGCGAAAGCGAGGAAGACGTCACCCACGCGGGTCACGACGAACGCTTTCATGGCCGCTGCGCCATTCTTCGGATCGGTGTAGTAGAAACCGATCAGCAGGTAAGAACACAGACCTACGCCTTCCCAGCCCAGATACATCAGCAGCAGGTTATCGGCCAGCACCAGAACCACCATGCTGGCGATAAACAGGTTGGTGTAGGCGAAGAAGCGGGAGTACCCCTCTTCACCGCGCATATACCAGGAGGCGAACATGTGGATCAGGAAGCCCACGCCGGTGACCACGGAGAGCATGGTCAGCGAGAGGCCGTCCAGCACCAGGTTGAAGCCGATGTTGAAATCACCGACCGACATCCAGGTCCACAGCGGCACGCTGAAAGGCTGACGCCCGTTGTTAAAGAAGTCGATACCCGCATACGCCGTCACCAGCGCAGCCAGACCGATGGAGCCAATGCCCACGGTCGCAGACAGATTCTCAGACCAGCGGCCGCGAGAAAACGCCAGCAGCACGAAGCCAATCAGCGGAAAAATAATGGTTAAGGCAAGCATGTTCATCCACGCAACTCACTTACTGAATCGATGTTCAGGTTCTGGCGGCGACGATGGAGCTGCAGCAACAGCGCCAGGCCAATACTCGCTTCGGCAGCCGCAAGGCTGATGGCGAGAATGTACATCACCTGACCATCGGTCTGGCCCCAGTAGCTTCCTGCGACCACGAAGGCCAGCGCGGAGGCGTTAATCATGATTTCCAGACCGATCAGCATAAACAGCAGATTGCGGCGGATAACCAGACCGGTCAGACCCAGAACGAATAAAATCGCAGCGAGGATCAGTCCATGTGTTAAGGGGATCATGCGCGCTCCTCCGTTTTTCTTTTCGCGCGGTCGTCAGTGCGGTTGCTCAGCACCTCGCCAGCACGCTCTTCGCGGCCAACGTGGAAAGCAACAACCAGACCTGCCAGCAGCAGCATTGAGGCCAGTTCAACCGCCAGAACGTATGGGCCAAAGAGGGTAATACCGACCTCTTTAGCGCCAATCGGCGTGCCGTCGATGCCCTGATCGTTGACGCCCAGGATGGCGTAAACAATCACCACCAGCATGATGGCCGACAAAATTGCCGGGCCAATCCACACTTGCGGTTTTAACCACTGACGTTCCTGCTCAATCTCAGAGCCGCCCAGGTTCAGCATCATCACCACAAACACGAACAGCACCATGATGGCCCCGGCGTAGACGATGATTTCCAGCGCACCGGCGAAGTGCGCGCCCAGTGCGAAGAACACCCCGGAAATGGCCAGCAGCGAGATGATTAAGTACAGCAGCGCATGCACCGGATTGGTGTGCGTAATCACTCGCAGCGTAGCCAGGATGGCGATAAGGCCACAGATATAAAAAGCGAATTCCATTGCCCTCTCCTTACGGTAACAGGCTCTTGACGTCGATAGGCTTAGCTTCGTTCTCTGCTTCGCCCTTATCTTTGCCGTCGATTGCCATACCCGCCATCCGGTAGAAGTTATATTCCGGGTATTTGCCCGGACCGGAAATCAGCAGATCCTCTTTCTCGTACACCAGGTCCTGACGCTTGTACTCACCCAGCTCGAAGTCTGGAGTCAGCTGAATCGCCGTGGTTGGGCACGCTTCTTCACACAGACCGCAGAAAATGCAGCGTGAGAAGTTGATGCGGAAGAACTCAGGGTACCAGCGGCCGTCTACCGTCTCTGCTTTCTGCAGAGAGATACAGCCTACCGGACACGCTACCGCACACAGGTTACAGGCAACGCAGCGCTCGGAACCATCCGGGTCGCGCGTCAGCACGATACGGCCACGGTAGCGCGGCGGCAGATATACCGGCTCTTCCGGGTACATCCGGGTTTCGCGTTTGGCAAACGCGTGCAGGCCGATCATCCAGATACTGCGTACCTGGGTACCAAAGCCTACCAGTAATTCTTTTAAGGTCATGGTCTATAGCCCCTTATGGCTGCTGCCAGAGAATGACAGCCGCCGTTACCAACAAGTTGACGAGCGTCAGCGGCAGGCACACTTTCCAGCCGAAGGACATTACCTGGTCATAACGCGGACGCGGTAACGCTGCGCGAATCAAAATGAACATCATCATGAAGAACGCGGTTTTCAGCGCGAACCAGATGAACGGCGGTAAGAACGGGCCATGCCAGCCACCGAAGAACAGCGTTACCATCAACGCGGAAATGGTGACGATACCGATGTACTCGCCCACGAAGAACAGACCGAATTTCATACCGGAATATTCGATGTGGTAACCGTCGGCCAGTTCCTGTTCGGCTTCTGGCTGGTCAAACGGGTGACGGTGACACACCGCCACGCCCGCGATAGCAAAGGTAATAAACCCAAAGAACTGCGGGATAACGTTCCAGATGTCGGCCTGGTTATTGACGATGTCGGTCATGTTAAATGAACCGGCCTGCGCCACCACGCCCATCAGGGAGAGCCCCAGGAACACTTCGTAGCTCAGGGTCTGCGCGGAAGCACGCATCGCACCCAGCAGCGAGTATTTGTTGTTACTGGACCAGCCTGCGAACAGCACCGCGTAAACCGCGAGGCCTGCCATCATCAGGAAGAACAGAATGCCGATGTTCAGGTCAGCGACCACCCAGGTCGGGCTGACCGGAACGATAGCAAACGCCAGCAGCAGCGAGGTGAAGGCGATCATCGGTGCCAGAGTAAAGATCACGCGGTCCGAGAAGCGCGGGATCCAGTCCTCTTTAAAGAACATCTTGATCATGTCCGCGACCAGCTGGAGTGAACCACCCCAGCCCACGCGGTTCGGTCCGTAACGGTTCTGGAACAGACCGAGCAGACGACGTTCACCAAAGCTCATGAACGCGCCGCAGGTGACCACCACCAGCAGGATAACAATCGCTTTCAGAATGCTCAGCAGGATGTCGATAAGATCCGGCGTTAACCAACTCATGCTTTTGCCTCCTGCAGATTATCAAGACGCGCACCCGCCAGAACCGGCGCAATGCCAGGCATACCCATCGGCAGACCCACCTGCCCTGCTGTCAGACCTTCGGAGATAATCAGCGGCAGGCTGATTGTCTGGCCGTCATAGCTAAAGGCAATGTTTGCGCCCGCGTTTACGCCAAGCTTCGCGGCATCCGCCGGGTTAAGCTTGATGTAAGGCTGCGGCATGCGGGTCTGGAAGACCGGTGAACGCTGTGACAGCTCGTCGCTACCGAACAGATGGTAGTACGGCGCGATACGCCAGTTACCTTCCTGCGCCTGGAAGCTCGCCGGTACGGAGGTGAAGAAGTCCAGACCGGTTTCGGAGGCTTCAATCAGACGCACGCCCGGATCGCCGTGACGCAGGGAGCCACCCACTTCAGCCTGGAACTTGTTCCATGCCTGCGGGGAGTTCCAGCCCGGCGCCCATGCGAATGGGATTTGCGAACGCGGCGCAGACGGCTGGTTGTTCCCTTCCATAGAGAAGGCGAACATGGTGTCTTTATCCTGCGGCTGGCGCGGTTCGTGCACGCTGATATTGGCGCGCATCGCGGTACGGCCGCTGTAACGGTGCGGTTCACGCGCCAGTTTCTGGCCGCGAATGCGGAAGCTGGCTTCAGGTGCGGCATCTTTAATGCCTGCCAGCTGAGGCAGTTTTTCCACTACCGCGTCGATAACGTGGTCGAGCTGCGTCCAGTCCACTTCACGGCTCTGTACGGTGCTGTGCAGGGAGTGCAGCCAGCGCCAGCTTTCCAGCATCACGGTGTTGCTGTCGTAGTACGCCGGATCGTAAACCTGGAAGAAACGCTGGGCGCGACCTTCGTTGTTGATAACGGTACCGTCGCTTTCTGCGAAGCTTGCCGCAGAGAGCACCAGGTGCGCTTTGTCCATGATCGCGGTGCGCTGATGGTCAATGACCATTACCAGCGGCGCTTTGGAGAGCGCGGCGTCAACGCGAGCGGCAGAGGCGTGGCGATGCAGGTCGTTTTCCAGCACCACAACGGCGTCAGCGGCACCGGACTCCAGTTCGCTTAACGCTGCTTCCAGCGAGCCGCCGCCGATCATGCCCAGACCAATGCTGTTCACCGCACGGGCAATCATGGTCACGCCGACATCAGCACCGCGGCCTTTCAGGGCTTTGGCAACGTTGGCTGCCGCCTGAATGATCTCCGCGCTACCGGCGTTGGTACCGGAAATAATCAGCGGTTTTTTCGAACCCGCCAGGGCCTGAACAATCACGTCAACCTTGTTCTGCAGGTCGCGATCCAGTTCAACGGCCGGTGAGCTGCTGTCCAGCGCGTGGGCAATGGCAAAGCCGAGGCGCGCCTGATCTTCAACCGGCGCGCAGTAGGTCCACGCCGCGATATCGTCCAGACGGGTGTTGTCAACGTTCGTCACAAACAGAGGATGCTTCGCGCGCTGGCCGATGTTGAGGATCGCCGCAATCTGCCAGTCAGCCACTTTCTGCGCCGCTGCCATTTCACGTGCTTTACCCTTCACCGCCTGACGAACCGCCAGAGCCGCGCGTGCGCCCGTCTGCGTCAGGTCTTCACCCAGCACCAGGACCGCATCATAAGATTCGATTTCGCGCAGCGCTGGGGTATGAATACCGCCTTCACGCAGCACTTTCAGTACCAGCTGAAGACGTTCCTGCTCGCCCTGAGCGATACCGGTATAGAAGTTTTCCGCGCCAACCAGCTCGCGCAGCGCAAAGTTGCTTTCGATGCTGGCGCGCGGGGAGCCGATACCGATCACTTTCTTCGACTGGCGCAGAATATCTGCCGCGCCCTGCATCGCCTGCTCAGCGTTCAGGGTAATGAAGTCGTCGCCACGGCGCTGAACCGGCTGACGCGGACGGTCCTTCAGGTTCACATAGCCATAGCCGAAACGACCGCGGTCGCACAGGAAGTAGTGGTTAACGGTGCCGTTGTAACGGTTTTCGATACGACGCAGTTCGCCGTAACGCTCACCCGGGCTGGTGTTACAGCCGAGGGAACACTGCTGGCAGATGCTTGGCGCAAACTGCATGTCCCATTTACGGTTGTAACGCTCGGAGTGGGTTTTATCGGTGAATACGCCTGTCGGGCAGATTTCTACCAGGTTACCGGAGAATTCGCTTTCCAGCACGCCGTCTTCCGGACGACCGAAGTAGACGTTATCGTGCGCGCCATACACGCCCAGATCCTGACCGTCTGCGTAATCTTTGTAGTAACGCACGCAGCGGTAGCAGGCGATGCAGCGGTTCATTTCGTGAGAGATGAACGGCCCCAGGTCCTGATTACGGTGGGTACGCTTGGTAAAGCGATAGCGACGGAAGCTGTGGCCGGTCATCACGGTCATATCCTGAAGGTGGCAGTTACCGCCCTCTTCACAGACCGGACAGTCGTGCGGGTGGTTGGTCATCAACCATTCCACAACGCTTTCGCGGAACTGTTTCGCTTCTTCGTCATCAATCGAAATAAAAGTGCCTTCGGTGGCTGGCGTCATACAGGACATCACCAGGCGACCACGCGTGTCTTCCGCGTTTTGATATTGCTTCACCGCACACTGGCGGCAAGCACCGACGCTGCCCAGCGCCGGATGCCAGCAAAAGTACGGAATATCGAGGCCAAGAGACAGACAAGCTTCCAGCAGGTTGTCCGCCCCGTTGACTTCGTATTCTTTGCCGTCTACATGAATCGTAGCCATTAGCATGCTTCCAGTTGGCTCGGTCGAAACCGAGCGTTAATCAAAATTCTTGTCGTTACCAGCGCGCTTTAAGCAGGTTCGGCTGAATCCCATTAATAGCATGGGTATTGCTGAACGGCTGCTTGATGCCTGCTTCGAACTCGTCGCGGAAATATTTGATCGCGCTCTGCAGAGGTTCGACGGCACCCGGTGCGTGGGCACAGAAGGTTTTACCCGGGCCTAAGAATCGACACAGTTGCTCAAGCGTCTCGATATCCCCAGGCTGGCCTTCGCCACGTTCGATTGCACGCAGGATCTTCACGCTCCACGGCAGACCATCACGGCACGGTGTACACCAGCCGCAGGACTCGCGGGCGAAGAACTCTTCCAGGTTACGCACCAGCGAGACCATGCCGATCTCGTGGTCGACGGCCATCGCCAGCGCCGTACCCAGACGGCTGCCTGCTTTACCAATGCTTTCGAATTCCATTGGCAGGTCAAGGTGGGCTTCGGTCAGGAAGTCTGTCCCTGCCCCACCCGGCTGCCAGGCTTTGAATTTCAGGCCATCGCGCATGCCGCCAGCGTAGTCTTCAAGAATTTCACGTGCGGTGGTACCGAACGGCAGTTCCCAGACGCCAGGATTTTTAACGCGACCAGAGAAGCCCATCAGCTTGGTACCGGCATCTTTGCTTGAGGAGATGCCCTGATACCACTCCACGCCGTTGGCGAGGATAGCCGGAACGTTACACAGGGTTTCAACGTTGTTTACGCAGGTCGGTTTACCCCATACGCCGGAACTTGCCGGGAACGGTGGCTTGGAACGCGGGTTCGCGCGGCGGCCTTCCAGGGAGTTAATCAGCGCGGTTTCTTCACCGCAGATATAACGCCCTGCGCCGGTGTGCACGAACAGTTCAAAGTCAAACCCGGTGCCAAGGATGTTTTTACCCAGCAGGCCCGCTTCGGTGGCTTCGGCAATCGCGCGACGCAGGTTTTCCGCTGCTTCGATGTACTCACCGCGCAGGAAGATGTAGCCACGGTAGGCTTTCAGCGCAAACGCGGAGATCAGCATGCCTTCCACCAGCAGGTGCGGCAGCTGTTCCATCAGCAGGCGGTCTTTATAGGTACCCGGCTCCATTTCATCGGCGTTACACAGCAGGTAACGGATGTTCATGGATTCGTCTTTCGGCATCAGGCTCCACTTCAAACCGGTGGAGAAGCCCGCACCGCCGCGCCCTTTCAGGCCGGAGTCTTTCACCGCATTAACGATGTCGTCCGGCGCCATGCCGCCAAGGGCTTTACGCGCGCCGGCATAGCCGTTTTTGCTCTGGTATTCGTCGAGCCATACCGGCTGTTTGTCATCGCGCAGACGCCAGGTCAGCGGATGCGTCTCAGCAGTACGAATTACAGTTTTCATTTGTACTGCTCCAGCAGGTCAGGAATCGCTTCCGGCGTCAGATGGCTATGAGTGTCCTCATCAATCATCATGGTCGGCCCCTTGTCGCAGTTACCCAGGCAGCAGGTTGGCAGCAGGGTAAAGCGCCCATCGAACGTGGTCTGGCCCGGCTTGATATTGAGTTT
The DNA here is from genome assembly GCF_034106085.1 of Enterobacter sp. 302C9. Lineage (NCBI taxonomy): Bacteria > Pseudomonadati > Pseudomonadota > Gammaproteobacteria > Enterobacterales > Enterobacteriaceae > Enterobacter > Enterobacter sp. 302C9. The sequence continues at coordinate 282,577 of NZ_JAWNBW010000004.1, read as the reverse complement.
TTTCTCAATCGCAGCCTGAATACCCTGATAACCGGTAATGTGGCAGACAACGCTGTCACAGTAGCGGATCACATGGCGGCCGACCGGCTGACGGAAGATCTGGCTGTAGAACGTGGCTACGCCCTCTACGTCACTTGCCGGAATACCCAGCACTTTCGCGATCTCATAGATCGCCCCATCCGGCACCCAACCACGCTGTTTCTGTACGATTTTCAGCGCTTCAATGGACGCCGCACGCGGGTCTTCGTAGTGGTGCATCTCGTGCTCAATCGCGGCACGTTCTGCTTCACTCAGCTCAAAAGCCTCGGTTTGTGGTTGTTGATTCTCGTGCATAATTAGCGGTCCACATCTGACATAACAAAATCGATACTACCCAGATACACAATCAGGTCAGAGACCAGACTGCCGCGGATGGCGGACGGGATCTGCTGCAGGTGCGCAAAGCTCGGCGTACGCACGCGGGTACGGTAGCTCATGGTGCTGCCGTCACTGGTCAGGTAGTAACTGTTAATACCCTTGGTCGCTTCAATCATCTGGAAGGATTCTTGCGCCGGCATGACCGGACCCCAGGAAACCTGCAGGAAGTGGGTGATCAGGGTTTCGATATGCTGCAGCGTGCGCTCTTTCGGTGGCGGCGTCGTCAGCGGGTGATCCGCCTTGAACGGGCCTTCCGGCATGTTGTTGAGGCACTGCTCAAGGATGCGCAGACTCTGGCGTAGCTCTTCCACTTTCAGCATCACGCGGGTGTAGCAGTCGGAAACACCGCCGCCCACCGGGACTTCAAAGTCGAAGTTCTCGTAGCCAGAGTAAGGACGGGCTTTACGCACGTCGAAATCAATACCGGTCGCACGCAGACCTGCACCTGTCGTACCCCACTCCAGCGCTTCTTTCGCGCCGTAGGCAGCAACGCCCTGGGAACGGCCTTTCAGGATGGTGTTACGCAGCGCGGCTTTCTCATAAGACGCCAGACGTTTTGGCATCCAGTCGAGGAATTCACGCAGCAGACGGTCCCAGCCGCGCGGCAGATCGTGTGCCACGCCGCCGATACGGAACCAGGCCGGGTGCATACGGAAACCGGTAATCGCTTCCACCAGATCGTAGATTTTCTGACGGTCGGTAAAGGCGAAGAAGACCGGGGTCATCGCGCCGACGTCCTGAATGAACGTGGAGATGTACAGCAGGTGGCTGTTGATACGGAACAGTTCTGACAGCATAACGCGAATCACGTTAACGCGATCCGGCGTAACGATACCCGCCAGTTTCTCAACGGCCAGCACGTATGGCATTTCGTTGACGCAGCCGCCGAGGTACTCGATACGATCGGTATACGGAATGTAGCTGTGCCAGGACTGACGCTCGCCCATCTTCTCAGCACCACGGTGGTGGTAGCCGATGTCCGGAACACAGTCGACAATCTCTTCGCCATCAAGCTGAAGGATAATACGGAATGCACCGTGCGCAGACGGGTGGTTTGGACCGAGGTTGAGGAACATGAAGTCCTCGTTGTCGGTACCGCGCTTCATGCCCCAGTCTTCCGGCTTGAAGGTCAGCGCTTCCATTTCCAGGTCCTGTTTGGCTTTGGTCAGCTCAAACGGGTCGAATTCGGTTGCACGCGCAGGGTAGTCTTTACGCAGCGGGTGGCCGGTCCAGGTCTGCGGCATCATGATGCGCGTCAGATGCGGGTGGCCGTCGAAGGTCATGCCGAACATTTCCCAGGTTTCACGCTCATACCAGTTCGCGTTCGGGAAAAGTTTGGTGATCGTCGGCAGATGCATGTCGTTTTCAGACAATGCCACCTTGAGCATGATATCCGTATTACGGTCTATTGAGATCAGGTGGTAGAAAACGGAAAAATCCGCAGCAGGGAGACCCTGGCGGTGGGTACGCAGACGTTCATCCATGCCGTGTAAGTCAAACAGCATGACGTACGGTTTTGGCAATTTCTTGAGGAAATCGACAACTTCCAGCAATTGCTCACGCTTCACCCAAACAACGGGTACCCCGGTGCGGGTAGCCTGAACAGTAAAGGCATCCGGCCCAAAACGGTTGCGCAGTTCGCCAATGACTGGGTCATCCAGATGATCCCGGGTCTGCCAGGCGGCTTCTTGCGCGGTTAAGTCGGTCATATTGTTCACCATTGCAAATGGTCCGTGGTGACTGTTGAGCCTGGCTTCGCGCTATTTGAGTAGTGATATGCGAAGGTGTTCTCCAGGCCTACAGGCGCAAATTAAATTTCGTCAGGCGTACGCAGATTGGTGACGGCAATACGTTCACCACGTTTACGCTCGCGCTCAGACTGCATGTTCGCGCGATACACACCCTGATCGCCAACAACCCACGACAGTGGGCGACGTTCTTTACCAATAGATTCCTGCAGCAGCATCAGCGCCTGCATGTAGGCTTCCGGACGTGGCGGACAACCCGGGATGTACACATCCACTGGGATAAATTTATCTACGCCCTGCACGACGGAATAAATGTCGTACATACCGCCAGAGTTTGCACATGCGCCCATGGAGATAACCCATTTTGGCTCCAGCATCTGGTCATACAGACGCTGAATAACAGGTGCCATCTTGGTAAAGCACGTACCGGCAACCACCATCAGGTCAGCCTGACGCGGGGAAGCACGGAGTACCTCGGCCCCAAAACGCGCAACGTCATGCACCGCAGTGAATGACGTCACCATTTCAACGTAGCAGCAAGAAAGACCAAAGTTGTAAGGCCAGATGGAGTTCTTACGACCCCAGTTGACCATATCGTGCATGGCATGTTCGAGCTTGCCCATGTACACGCTTTTATTGACTTCTTGCTCCAGGGGGTCGGTTACGATCTCCTGTTTTTGCAGGGGGTAACGGTCATTCTCACCGTTAGGATCTATGCGGGTGAGCGTATAATCCATCTTATTGCCTCGCTGTTACTGCTGACGATTAGAGATACTGTTTTCCGGGTTGATGTGTTCACGACGTGAACGCGCAGGCGTCCAGTCAAGCGCGCCAATACGCACCAGATAAACCAGACCGGCCAGTAGCACTAAAATGAAAATTGCGGCCTCGACAAAGCCCACCCAACCACTTTCGCGGATGGACGTTGACCATGCGAAAAGGTAAAGCGCTTCCACGTCGAAGATGACGAAGAACATGGCTACCAGATAGAACTTGGCAGACAGGCGTAAGCGAGCGGAACCTACTGAATCAATACCTGATTCGAAAGGTGTGTTTTTGTGCCTTGCACGGGCGCGACCGCCCAGGAACCAGCCGCCGACTAACATCAGGCAGCACAGGCCAATGGCTACAATAAGAAAGATTGCGAATGCCCAGTGATGAGCGATGACTTCTGTGGATGTTGACATACTCATTGCTTACTCATCAAAAGTGATACCAACGACACTGCTCTTGCTGGCAGATGGGCATCACATCGATTCATGGGGAGGAACAAATAACCTTACACTAACTGTCAGAAATGAGACGTAGACAGCAAAATGATGGGGTTTTTTACTCCTTTCTATAACCTATTGTCAACTTTAACAAAGGTTTCTTCACATTAAATTACATCGAGCGATTCTCATTAACATTTGGTGCCCTTTAACCCTGGTGGGTGCATGACTTTCCGTCAAATGTATGTTGTTGAATCGTGTCCGTTTCGGAAGTAAAAAAAATAACCCTCCTATTTTGACAGGATTTGCCAACGATTCCTCCCCCCAAATAGGAGTATTTTCTTGATCTGCGACACGCTTTTGTTAATTCAACATGGAAAACGGCAACATATTTCCTGTTTTTTTAACATGAGAGGGATATGGGCGAAGTCAGAACGGAAAACGGACAAGTTTTAAGCAAAAGTATTCAGCTTATTGATAAATAAGAGAGTATCCTGAAAACCCTTGCGCCATAAGCGGGTATTATTGCGTAAAAAAAGCCACTGCATGTGAAAATCACACGAGTGGCTGTTTTTTACACTTACATTTTGTTACCAGAATATTGAGCTATCGATCACTCAAAATCCCCTTCGACGATCAGGGAGTCATCCCCTCCTTCGGAGGTAACGCGCTCGAATTGCCACGGGTTATGGTAGTTTTCCATCGCCTCGAACACCACTTTGGCCAACTCGTTATGGCTGGACGAATTGTGGCAGAGCAGATACTCCGTATCCGGCAGCGCAGGAAGACCGTCGGATTTCCCCAGAACGCGCAGATCGGGGCTCATCATCTCTACCGGACGGGCCGTTACGCCCAGCCCGGCCTTCACGGCGGCACGAACCGCTGGCAGCGTGGAAGCCACATACGCCAGACGCCACGGAATATTGGCCTCATTCAGCGCCGTGAGCACCATATCGCGGAACGGGCTCGGGTCATCCAGCAAGACCAGCGGAACCGGCTCCCCTTTTTGCAGCACGTACTCGGCTGCGCAATACCAGTGTGTAGGTGATGTGCGCAGCGTCAGGCAATCAAACTGCCCGGGACGATGCGTCGTCACCACAAGGTCGACTTTGTGCTCATTTAACATCTCAACCATAAAGGCATTACGTTTTACGCTAACGTCCAGCGCAAGCTTCGGATAAACCGAACTAATACGGTTGAGAAGAAACGGCAATATAGTATCCGCTGACTCATCAGATGCGCCTAACGTTAGCACCCCTTGAAGGTTGCTAAACATTAATGACATACATGCTTCATCATTAAAGCGAAGAATTTTCCTGGCATAACCCAGTAGCTGAATACCGTGTTCCGTTAAGAGCTTATTACGCCCGTGACGTGCAAAAAGCTCTTTACCAACCAGTTGCTCCAGCCGCTGCATTTGCTGGCTAACGGCGGACTGAGTTCGGCAAACGGCGGCAGCAGCTGCTGCAAAAGTGTTGAGATCGGCGACCGCAACAAACGTTCTCAGCAGATCGAGGTCGAGATTCATTATCGGACGATTTGCATTTATCATATCTATTCACTTTCAGGTTGCTCGTGCGGAGCTGCCCGGGTTGAAGCTGTGTGTAACAGTTAAGCAATTCCCTCTGAAGGTTTTCCCTCGCATCCCGGCCCGGCAGACTGCCTGACAGATAGTTATTGTGCTGCTTTATATCAACAGTCAGAAAGCACGTTTCATGACGTTATTTTTATTCTCTTAAACGTTCAGGATATTTAGATGTTCGCAGGTTTATGTAAATTACATTAAAGGTATAACACCTTTTCTGCCATCTTTATCGCAGCGCTGTCAACGTAGCAGGAGATGTGCGACACATTCCAGCCAGAGATAACTCCAACAATAACAATCAATTAATTCGAAAAGTCAGTGCCAGATATACAAAATTTTTGCATCTGTCCTCTGCTTTCCTGAAAGACATCTTAACCCAAATCCACTTTATTTATAAGTCTTATTGCAATATTGAGGATTAAAGAAGAATGTTAAGCTTCTAAACTAATTTTATTAAAATTAACTAAAGTTGCATTTTATAGGTTAATAATAAATAAATTTTAATTTAGATTAAGACCATTCATTAATGGCACTTAACATTAATTTCACATGAGTAACTTTTAGCCACATTATGCTTTTACAGGAACATGTATCAAGCATTCAGGTTTTACGAAAAGTCACGCAGGGTGATTGCTACCCTTGTCAGGTTCACCACTTATTTTTACCAGCACAATATACAGAATTCTGACAAATGAATAGCACATTTAACCTATCATCGTGCCATGCGCACAACTTTAATACAGTAAAAAAGCTAACGCACAGCGAAAAAGATTTATCAAAATTTTGCTCCCGGCACAAAATCTTCTACTGCACACCCTTCAAAACGAAGCGAGGGGGGAGTACATTATTCCGTGCTGACTTCCACGGCAGGGAGCGGCAATAATAGCGAAAAGGTTAAAGGTTCATGTCCCCTATCGAAAAATCCAGCAAGCTAGATAACGTCTGTTATGACATCCGCGGCCCGGTTCTGAAAGAGGCAAAACGCCTTGAAGAGGAAGGCAACAAGGTTCTGAAACTCAACATTGGTAACCCTGCGCCATTTGGTTTTGAAGCGCCGGATGAAATTCTGGTTGATGTGATCCGCAACCTTCCAACTGCACAAGGCTATTGCGATTCAAAAGGACTTTACTCCGCACGTAAAGCCATCATGCAGCACTACCAGGCACGCGGTATGCGCGATGTTACCGTTGAAGATATCTATATCGGCAACGGCGTTTCCGAACTGATCGTGCAGGCGATGCAGGCGCTGCTGAACAGCGGGGACGAAATGCTGGTGCCCGCGCCGGACTATCCGCTGTGGACGGCTGCCGTATCACTGTCGAGCGGGAAAGCCGTGCACTATCTGTGCGACGAGTCCTCCGACTGGTTCCCGGACCTCGATGATATTCGCGCAAAAATCACGCCCCGCACGCGCGGCATCGTGATCATTAACCCGAACAACCCGACGGGTGCAGTGTACTCAAAAGAGCTGCTGATGGAGATCGTCGAGCTCGCCCGCCAGCACAACCTGATCATCTTTGCCGACGAAATTTACGACAAGATCCTGTACGACGCGGCACAGCACCACTCAATCGCTGCGCTGGCACCGGATCTGCTGACCGTCACCTTTAACGGCCTGTCTAAAACCTACCGCGTGGCCGGTTTCCGTCAGGGCTGGATGGTACTGAACGGCCCGAAAAAGCACGCCAAAGGCTATATCGAAGGGCTGGAGATGCTGGCCTCGATGCGTTTATGCGCCAACGTGCCGGCGCAGCACGCAATCCAGACGGCGCTGGGTGGTTATCAGAGCATTAGCGAGTTCATCGTTCCCGGTGGTCGCCTGTATGAACAGCGCAACCGCGCGTGGGAGCTGATCAACGATATCCCGGGCGTCTCCTGCGTGAAGCCGAATGGCGCGCTGTATATGTTCCCGAAAATTGACGCGAAGCGCTTCAATATTCATGACGATCAGAAAATGGTGCTGGATTTCCTGCTTCAGGAAAAAGTGCTGCTGGTTCAGGGGACGGCGTTTAACTGGCCGTGGCCGGATCACGTGCGCATCGTGACGCTGCCGCGCGAAGATGACCTCGAAATGGCCATCAGCCGCTTCGGGCGCTTCCTCTCCGGATACCATCAGTAATCTTAAAGGCAGGCTACTTCGGTAGCCTGATTTGCATCTTCCCTCCCCTCCCCGCACAATGAACGCCTGTCGCAGTGAAGACAAAAGGTAACCTATGAGTCAGAGTCATTTCTTCGCCCACCTCTCCCGCCTGAAACTCATCAACCGCTGGCCGCTGATGCGTAATGTCCGCACGGAAAATGTCTCAGAGCACAGTCTGCAGGTTGCGATGGTCGCTCACGCGCTGGCCGCCATTAAAAACCGCAAATTCAACGGTCAGGTCAATCCAGAGCGCATCGCCCTGCTGGCGATGTACCACGATGCGTCAGAAGTGCTGACCGGCGACCTGCCCACGCCGGTGAAATATTTCAACTCGCAAATTGCGCAGGAATATAAGGCCATCGAGAAAATTGCCCAGCAGAAGCTGATTGACATGGTGCCGGATGAGTTGCGCGACATTTTTGAGCCGCTCATCGATGAGCATCAGTACACGGAAGATGAAAAGTCGCTGGTCAAGCAGGCCGACGCGCTCTGCGCCTATCTGAAGTGTCTGGAAGAGCTGTCTGCGGGGAATAACGAATTTTTACTGGCGAAAACGCGTCTGGAAAAAACGCTGGAATCTCGCCGCAGCGAAGAGATGGACTATTTTATGCAGGTGTTTGTGCCGAGCTTCCATCTGTCGCTGGATGAGATTAGCCAGGATTCACCTTTGTAATCTGTTGCCCAGCAGCGCTGCGTTTGCGGGGCCTGCGGGTTACAGGCCGGGTAAGGCGCAGCCGCCACCCGGCAAAATTATCAGAACGGGAACAGGACCGGTATCAACACCACGCACACTACCATTACCAGCACGGTGAACGGCACGCCCAGCTTCACGAAATCACTGAACTTATAATTCCCGGGCCCCAGCACCAGCGTATTCACCGGTGAAGAGACCGGCGTCATAAATGCCGCGGAGGCCGCCATTGCGACCATCATCGCAAAGGGATACGGCGACACGCCCATGGATTTGGCCATCGCCAGCGCAATCGGCGCCATCAGTACCGCCGTCGCGGTATTGGAGATAAACAGACCGATGGTGGCGCACATGATGAACAGACAGACCAGCATCATGTACGGCCCATACCCGCCGCCAACGTCCATTAAGCCTTTAACAATCAGATCCACCCCGCCGGTTTTTTGCAGCGCCAGGGCAAAAGGCATCATCCCGACAATGAGGATAATGCTCGGCCAGTGAATGGCTTTATAGGCGCTTTCGGCGTCAATGCAGCGGAATTTGCCCATCAGAAGGCAGGCGATAATAGCCGCGACCGGATTGGGAATTTCATCGGTCAGCATCAGCGCCACCATCAGCACCAGACAAAAAATCGCGTGGGGCGCCTGGCTGTGAGCCGGGGAGGCGTCGCTCTCCTCGACAGGCATGTTGAGCACCACAAAATCGCGCCCTTTTTGCCCAAGCTGGCTAATTAGCTTCCAGTTACCAACAACGAGGAAGATATCGCCCAGCAGGATCGGCTCATCCACCACCGCCCCTTCCATCGCTACGCCATCGCGCTTCAGCCCCACGACATTCAGGCCATAGCGGGTTCGGAACCCCATTTCCCGCACGGTTTTGCCCAGCAGTTCCGATTCCGGGATCAGCGATACTTCGGCCATGCCGACATCCAGTGCCTGATCGGAGAAATACTCCCCGCGCAGCACCATCGGTTCCAGCAGCTGCTCGCTGCAAAACTCGCGCAGATCCACGTCCGCGGTCGACATATCAATCAGCAGGACGTCCCGCGCGCGGAACTCCGACACCCCGTTAACGTTGACAATCACCCGGCGAAAACGACGCCAGCGCTCAACGCCGATCACGTTCGCGCCATAGCGCTCACGCAGCTTCAGGTCGTCAAGACGCTGTCCCACCATCGGCGAACCGGGGCGAATAGCCAGACGGCGCGCGCGCCCGGTAAGGCGGTACTCCTTAATCAGATCGCGGAAGGTGCGTCGCTTCCACCCTTCTTTATTTTTGTCCTGTTTTTCACCTTTCAGGGCAAACCGGGTCAGCAGCATGTAGACCACGCCCATCACCAGAATGACCAGCCCAAGCGGGGTGACGCTGAAAAAACTGAAGCCCTGGAATCCTTCCCGGATCAGCTCGCTGTTGACGACCAGGTTCGGCGGCGTTGCCACCAGCGTCATCATGCCGCTAATCAAACCGGCAAAACTCAGGGGCATCATCAGGCGCGACGGCGAGATCTGCATCCGCATGGAGACGCTCAGCACCACCGGGATAAAGATGGCGACCACGCCCGTTGAGCTCATAAACGCTCCCAGCCCGGCGACGGTCACCATCAGGTAGATCAGCATTTTGGTTTCGCTGCTGCCCGCCACCTTCACCAGCCACGACCCCATGATGGTCGCCACGCCGGTACGCACCAGCCCATCACCAATAATAAACAGGGCGGCAATCAGGATAACGTTGGGATCGCTAAACCCGGAGAAGGCTTCCGGCAGCGTGAGCGTACCGCTCAGCACAAACGCGACGATGACAAACAAGGCGACGGCGTCCATGCGTACCTTGCCCGTTGCAAAAAGAAGGATGGCGATTAAAAGCAGGCTCAGGACCCAAATCAGTTCACCGTTCACAACATGTCCTTGTCAGTGGGAGATGAGGAATTTTGCCATAAAAAAGCCCCAGCAATGTGGGGCTATATCATGTGATTACATTTTTAGCGAGACGGTTACAACCCCGTCAGAGGCTTTCGAAACAGCCAGCGCCGTCAGTGAATCCAGCACAAAGTCTGCCTCCTCCAGGCGGGGAGATCCCGCCGGAACATTCACCGCGATAACGTGGCTTCCGGCGTTCAGACCGGCCAGTACGCCAGCGGCCGCGTCTTCCACCACCACGCACTCTTCAGGGGCGAGGCCCAGCAGTTCAGCGCCCAGTAAAAAAGCGTCTGGCTCCGGTTTACCGCGCTTTACGCGCTCCGCCGTGATAAACACTTCTGGCGTCGGCAGACCAGCCGCCTTGTGACGGGCGTGGGCGACGGGAATGGAGCCTGAGGTAACGATAGCCCACGGAATCTGCGCCTCGTTCAGATGCTCAAGCAGCTCGAGCGCGCCCGGTAAGGCGGTGATGCCGTCCGTATCCGTGGCTTCAATATGTTCCAGGTATTTGAACTCCGCCTGAATTTCGTCCTCAGAGCGTCCCGCCAGGAAGTGCCGTAGCGAGGTGATGGCCTGTTTGCCATGGATAAAATTCAGCACGTCCTGATGGTCGATGCCATGTCTGTCAGCCCAATGGCACCAGGAACGCTCCACAACCGGCAGCGAATCCACCAGCGTACCGTCCAGATCAAACAGAAAACCTCTACACTGCACACGCACCTCCGTCAGGCATTAATGATTTGTTGAATTTCGTTGCTGCTTAAATGGTACTGGCGCGGGCAGGCGTGCCACGCGCTTAGCATTCGCTGATATTTATCCCACATAGGGGTCTGCGCGTTGAAGCCGTGGGTGCCCGCGTCAAAGTGGGTGTAGCGCCCTTCTGTATTCACCATAAAGCGAACATAGCTCAGATAACGCGCTTCCGTTGCGGCATCAAAGCCTAAGAAGGTCACGCGGCGCTCGTCGATGGACTGCTGATCTTTGAGATTCGTCCAGGACACGTGCAGGGCGTGATACATCTCCATAATGTCGATCACGATGCGACAGGTTTCTTCTTTCAGCTCGCCAAACTCGCGGTCCAGTTCGCGCATTTGCAAACCAAAACCGCGTTCAACGATGGTTTGCAGGCGGCTGTAGCGCGCAGCGTTATCGGGATCAAGCATAGTCATCATCTTGTACTGGTTGGACAAAATCAGACGTTGAGCATGGGTCATTTCCATCTTTCGACTCCTGTAGCGCATTGCACTTTAAAAAAAAGACACGGTAACTGATTGTTACTGTGCCTTCTTTTCGTCGTCGTTTCGATGATCAATCACAAATCATCGAGGAATGTTTTATCCAGTTGCTTAAAAGCGCGCTTTAACGTGTCCGCCAGCGCCTGGTAGTCCGGCTTGCCTTCGACCGGGGCGAGCGCCTGTCCGGCCTCCTCCAGTTTTCCGCGCACTTCATAAAACCAGTGTAAAATAGAAGGGGGAAGCGGAGTGATGGACCGTTTACCTAACCACCACAGGCCCTGCATCGGCAGGCTTAAGGCGAAGAGCGCCGTCGCGACTGCAGGACCAAGCTGCCCGCCCAACGCAATCTGCCAGCACAGCGTAAAGACAGCGACAGGCGGCATAAAGCGAATCGCATAGCGCGTAGCGCGGATGGTGCGATTCTCAATGAACATTGGCGCAAGGCGCTTTTCCATCGGCCACGTCTTTGCGTAATGCTGTCCCCGACGAAACAGACTAAAGAAATTTACGGACGGGTTCTCTGGTGTCGACATGGCTGTACCTCAACTTCACATATAAAAATTAAAATTTTCGTGCAAAACCACAACAAGCTATGACAACGTTCAAAATATTTTGTCATCTCTACCCCGTATCGGGTATCCTGTGCCAGCCTGATAGGGCCCTAGACGAGAATCATTAACTCGTCAAATTATTGCACATTATGCCATTGGCTGAAAATTGTGCAAAATGGCATAAAATCATAGTTATTTCTTCCATCATGCCACAATGTTCGTTTGGCATGATGTTAATCATAAATGTCTGAGTCCTCATGCGTTACGCTGTTAGACTCACTGACGTTTTTTTAGCCACGTATCAATAATAGGTACTTCCATGTCGAGTAAGTTAGTACTGGTTCTGAACTGCGGTAGCTCCTCACTGAAATTCGCCATCATCGATGCGCTCAACGGTGACGAATACCTCTCTGGTTTGGCCGAATGTTTCCATCTGCCTGAAGCACGTATCAAGTGGAAGATGGACGGCAGCAAACAAGAAGCGGCTTTAGGTGCAGGCGCCGCTCACAGTGAAGCGCTGAACTTTATCGTTAACACTATTCTGGCACAAAAACCAGAACTGTCTGCTCAGCTGACTGCGATTGGTCACCGTATCGTCCACGGCGGCGAAAAATACACCAGCTCCGTCGTGATCGACGAATCTGTGATCCAGGGCATCAAGGACTCTGCGTCCTTCGCACCGCTGCACAACCCGGCTCACCTGATCGGTATCGCTGAAGCGCTGAAATCCTTCCCGAATCTGAAAGACAAAAACGTGGCCGTATTCGACACCGCGTTCCATCAGACCATGCCGGAAGAGTCTTACCTCTATGCCCTGCCATACAGCCTGTACAAAGAACACGGCGTACGTCGCTACGGCGCGCACGGCACCAGCCACTTCTATGTAACTCAGGAAGCCGCAAAAGTTCTGAACAAGCCGGTTGAAGAACTGAACATCATCACCTGCCACCTGGGCAACGGTGGTTCTGTTTCTGCTATCCGCAACGGTAAATGTGTTGATACTTCCATGGGTCTGACCCCGCTGGAAGGTCTGGTGATGGGTACCCGTTCCGGTGACATCGACCCGGCGATCATCTTCCACCTGCACGACACCCTGGGCATGAGCGTTGACCAGATCAACAAAATGCTGACCAAAGAGTCTGGCCTGCTGGGTCTGACCGAAGTCACCAGCGACTGCCGTTACGTTGAAGACAACTACGCAGAGAAAGAAGACGCTAAACGTGCAATGGACGTTTACTGCCACCGTCTGGCGAAGTACATCGGCTCTTACACTGCGCTGATGGACGGTCGTCTGGACGCGGTTATCTTCACCGGTGGTATCGGTGAGAACGCGGCAATGGTTCGTGAACTGTCCCTGGGCAAACTGGGCGTTCTGGGCTTCGACGTTGATCACGAGCGTAACCTGGCTGCCCGCTTCGGCAAGTCTGGCTTCATCAACAAAGAAGGCACCCGCCCTGCTCTCGTTATCCCAACTAACGAAGAACTGGTCATTGCGCAAGACGCGCACCGCCTGACTGCCTGATTCCACACCGCCAGCAATGCTGGCGGTGCTGTTTTGTAACCCGCCCAATTGCGGCGGTAACGAAAGAGGATAAACCGTGTCCCGTACTATTATGCTGATCCCTACCGGAACCAGCGTCGGCCTGACCAGCGTCAGCCTTGGCGTTATCCGTGCTATGGAACGCAAAGGCGTTCGTCTGAGCGTCTTTAAGCCAATCGCCCAGCCACGTGCCGGTGGCGATGCGCCAGACCAGACCACCACCATCGTTCGCAAGAACTCCAATCTGCCAGCGGCTGAACCGCTGAAGATGAGCCACGTTGAGTCTCTGCTGTCCAGCAACCAGAAAGACGTGCTGATGGAAGAGATCATCGCCAACTACCATGCTAACGCGCAAGACGCGGAAGTGGTGCTGGTTGAAGGTCTGGTCCCGACGCGCAAACACCAGTTTGCCCAGTCTCTGAACTTTGAAATCGCGAAAACCCTGAACGCAGAGATCGTTTTCGTGATGTCTCAGGGCACCGACACCCCAGAGCAGCTGAACGAGCGTATCGAACTGACGCGCAGCAGCTTCGGCGGCGCGAAAAATACCAACATCACCGGCGTGATCGTGAACAAGCTGAACGCACCGGTGGATGAGCAGGGACGTACTCGCCCTGACCTGTCCGAGATTTTCGACGACTCTTCCAAAGCGAAAGTCATCAAAGTTGACCCGGCTAAGCTGCAGGAATCCAGCCCTCTGCCAGTACTGGGCGCGGTGCCATGGAGCTTCGATCTGATTGCAACCCGTGCAATCGATATGGCGCGTCACCTGAACGCTACCATCGTTAACGAAGGCGACATCAACACCCGCCGCGTGAAGTCCGTAACCTTCTGTGCGCGCAGCATTCCGCACATGCTGGAACACTTCCGCGCAGGTTCCCTGCTGGTAACCTCCGCAGACCGTCCTGACGTGCTGGTTGCCGCCTGCCTGGCCGCGATGAACGGCGTGGAAATCGGTGCGATCCTGCTGACCGGTGCCTACGAGATGGACCCACGCGTCAGCAAGCTGTGCGAACGCGCGTTTGCGACCGGCCTGCCGGTCTTCATGGTGAACACCAACACCTGGCAGACCTCCCTGAGCCTGCAGAGCTTTAACCTGGAAGTGCCGGTTGATGACCACGAGCGTATCGAGAAAGTTCAGGAATACGTTGCGGGCTACATCAACGCAGACTGGATCGAATCCCTGACTGCAACCTCCGAGCGCAGCCGCCGCCTGTCTCCTCCAGCATTCCGTTATCAGCTGACCGAGCTGGCGCGTAAAGCGGGCAAACGCGTTGTTCTGCCAGAAGGCGACGAACCACGTACCGTTAAAGCGGCTGCTATCTGTGCAGAGCGCGGCATCGCGACCTGTGTGCTGCTGGGTAACCCGGATGAGATCACCCGCGTTGCGGCGTCTCAGGGCGTTGAGCTGGGCGCTGGCATCGAAATCGTTGACCCTGAAGTGGTTCGCGAGAGCTACGTTGCTCGTCTGGTTGAGCTGCGTAAGAGCAAGGGCATGACCGAAGCCGTTGCGCGCGAACAGCTGGAAGACAACGTGGTGCTGGGCACGCTGATGCTTGAGCAGGACGAAGTTGACGGTCTGGTTTCCGGTGCGGTTCACACCACGGCGAACACCATCCGTCCACCGCTGCAGCTGATCAAAACCGCGCCAGGCAGCTCTCTGGTTTCTTCCGTGTTCTTCATGCTGCTGCCTGAACAGGTTTACGTTTACGGCGACTGCGCGATCAACCCGGATCCAACCGCAGAACAGCTGGCAGAAATCGCTATCCAGTCCGCGGACTCCGCGATTGCCTTCGGTATCGAACCGCGCGTAGCAATGCTCTCCTACTCCACCGGTACCTCTGGTGCTGGTAGCGACGTAGAGAAAGTACGTGAAGCGACCCGTCTGGCGCAGGAAAAACGTCCTGACCTGATGATCGACGGCCCGCTGCAGTACGACGCCGCCGTGATGGCCGACGTTGCGAAATCCAAAGCGCCGAACTCGCCGGTTGCAGGTCGCGCTACCGTGTTCATCTTCCCGGATCTGAACACCGGTAACACCACCTATAAAGCGGTGCAGCGTTCAGCAGACCTGATCTCCATCGGGCCAATGCTGCAGGGCATGCGCAAACCTGTGAACGACCTGTCTCGTGGCGCGCTGGTTGACGATATCGTCTACACCATCGCGCTGACCGCGATCCAGTCTTCGCAGCAGCAGTAATGTTAAAAAGCCCGGTGGCGCCAGCGCTTACCGGGCAACAAAAAGGCGACCACTTAACGGGTCGCCTTTTTTATTTACAGCAGCTCTCGCGCCGCCGATACAATGTCATGTGCCGTCAGGCCATACTCCTTCTGCAGGAAATCCTGTGTCCCCACCTGGCCGTAACGCTCCTTGACGCCCACCCGCCGCATCGGTACCGGGCAGGTTTCCACCAGCACCTCCGCCACCGCCGATCCCAGGCCGTTGTGAATACTGTGGTTTTCACAGGTGACGATGCGACCGGTTTTCTCGGCGTAGTTTTTCACCAGCATCCGGTCGATGGGCTTCAGGGTAAACATGTCGATGACCGCCGCGCTGACCCCCTCCTGCTCAAGCTGGCGCGCCGCTTCCAGCGCTTCCGCCACCATGATGCCGTTGGCAATCAGGGTTATATCGGTTCCTTCGCGCAGCACGTTGCCTTTACCAATGGTGAAGGTTGACCCCGGGGCATACACGCTCGGCGCCTGCTTACGGATGGTGCGTACCCAGTAGAAGCCTTCGAGGTCGATAAGCTGGCGCAGCACGTCCTCAAACATCACCGCGTCGGTCACCTCCAGCACCACCGAATGCGCCAGACCGCGTACGATGCCCATATCCTCAAACGACATATGCGTTCCGCCGTTGTGGCAGGCCGTCACGCCCGCATCCGAGGCAATCACCTTCACGTTGTTGCGCTGATAGTCCAGGGACATAAACAGCTGGTCGAAGCAGCGACGGCTGGCAAACGCGGTGAAGGTATGAACGAACGGTTTACGCCCGGTAAGCGACAGCCCCGCCGCGGTGCCGATGACGTTGGCCTCCATAATGCCGCAGTTAATCACGTGCTGCGGATAATCGCGCGCCACGCCGTCCATCGCCATCGAGCTCATCAGATCCGCTTCCAGGGCGATAATCTCGCTTCCTGCCTCAATCTGCTTTGCCACAAAGCCCGCGTAGACCTTACGCATCTCAACGGCGTCTTTCTCTCCTGCCGGTGCAACCTTAATCATGTGAAGCCTCCAGTTGGCGAATCGTCTCGTTGAGGGCCGCTTTGCTCTCCGCGGTCAACCGCAGGTGGTGCGAGTTGCTGAGCTGTTCCAGGTACGGCACCCCCTGCCCTTTGATGCTGTCGAGGATGACGACTATCGGACGCGCGTCGGCAGCCGGGACCCGCGACGTCACCGCCAGCAGTCCCGGGATGTCGTCGCCCTTCACCGTCGCCACGTCAAAGCCAAAGGCGCGGAATTTCCCCTCCAGGTCAAACGCGCTGATGATTTCGTCCAGCTCGCCGTCGAGCTGCTGTTTGTTCCAGTCCACGAACACCGTCAGGTTGTTAAGGCGATGATGAGCGATAAACTGGAAGGCTTCCCAGCACTGCCCCTCGTTCAGCTCGCCGTCACCGACAATGCAGAAGACCCGATTCGGTCGCCCCGCCAGCCTGTGTGAGAGCGCCATACCGCCAGCGATGGAGATCCCCTGCCCCAGCGAACCGGTGGTGGCGTCCACGCCGCGCGTTTTCAGACGGTCCGGGTGGCTTGGCAGGCGCGTGCCGTTCTGGTTCAGGGTGCTCAGCTCTTCCACCGGGAAGTAGCCCTTGATCGCCAGCGTGCTGTAGAGCGCCGGGCCCGCATGGCCTTTCGACAGGACAAAATAGTCTCGCTCCGGCCAGTCCGGATCCGCCGGGTCGATTTTCATCACCGCGCCGTACAGTACGGACAGGGTTTCAACCACTGACATACTGCCGCCATAGTGTCCAAAGCCCAGCTGCGTCAGGGATTTCAGCGTCTCAAGGCGGATCTGACGCGCGAGTTCGGTTATCTCTTTCTCATTCATGATTTGGCTCCGGTGTTTTCCTGCGCGTTACCGCCCGCAGGTTTGTTTTTCGCGAAGACGTTGTACGCCACCAGCAGCGCGAACAACGCCACAACCAGTCCGGTGATGGCAAGCGGCGACAGGAAGCGCGCCAGGTTGCCGAGGACAATCCCGACCGCGCCGAAGTCGGCGTCCGAGAAGGTAGTGTTGGCAAAGCCAATGGCGCCCAGCACCGGCAGCAGCAGAACCGGCAGGAAGGTGATCAGCAGGCCGTTAGCAAAGGCGCCAATCATTGCCCCGCGGCGTCCGCCGGTGGCGTTACCAAACACGCCCGCCGTTGCGCCGGTGAAGAAGTGCGGCACGACGCCCGGGAGGATCAGCACCCAGCTAAACTGACCGCAGATGAACAACCCCACAATCCCGCCGAGGAAGCTGAACAGGAAGCCAATCAGCACCGCGTTTGGCGCATAGGGATACACCACCGGGCAGTCCAGCGCAGGACGCGCGTTCGGCACCAGCTTTTCCGAGAAGCCGGTAAAGGCCGGAACGATTTCCGCCAGAATCAGGCGTACGCCCTGCAGGATGATGAACACGCCCGCCGCGAAGGTGATCGCCATGATGATGGCGTAGACCAGGTAGTTCTGACCGCCGCTGAAGGTGGCCTCGACATACTCACGTCCGGCGCTCACCGCCATGATCAGGTAGATAATCATCATGGTCAGGGAGATGGAGATCGAGCTGTCGCGCAGGAAGCTCAGGTTCTTCGGCAGGTTCATCTCTTCGGTTGAGCGAGAGCCTTTACCGACCTTGCTGCCAATCCAGCCGGACAGCACGTAGCCCAGCGTGCCAAAGTGGCCGAATGCAATCTCATCGTTGCCGGTAATGCGCTTCATGTAGCGCTGCGCAATCGCCGGGAAGAAGGCCATGATCAGGCCGAGGATCAGCGAGCCGGTAAAGACCAGACCCACGCCCTCAAAGCCTGCCACCGTCAGGATCACGCCAATCATGCACGCCATGTAAAACGTGTGGTGTCCGGTCAGGAAGATGTACTTCAGGCGGGTAAAGCGCGCGACGATAATATTCGCCACCATGCCGAAGGCCATAATAAGCGCGGTCGCTGCACCGTATTTTTCCAGCGCAATTGACACAATCGCTTCATTGTTTGGAATAATGCCCTGAATCGTAAAGGCGTGCTCAAACATACCGCCCAAAGGATTTAATGACCCCACCAGCACCGTGGCGCCGCCGCCCAGCACAATAAAGCCGAGAATGGTTTTAATCGTCCCTTTCACCACGTCCGAAAACGCTTTTTTCTGCGCAACCAGACCAATTAGCGCAATTAAACCGACCAGCACCGAAGGGACTTTTAAAATATCAACAACGAAATTCAGCGTTTCAAGGATAAACATATCCACCTCGCCTTATCAGGGTTATTGTCTTTCGAACCAGGCGCGCAGCTGCGCTTCAAGTTCGTTGATGTCGATGATGTTGTTAATCACCACCAGCTGGCTTTCCGGCACGCTGGCGCTGGCCGCAATGTCTTTTGCCATCACGAACAGATCGGCTGCGCCCGGCGTGGCCGAGGAGAGATCGGAATGTTCAACCTCAGCCTCAATCTCCAGTTTTTTAAGCACCTTTTTAATATTCATTTCGACCATAAAACTGCTGCCCAGGCCGGAGCCGCAAATAGCCATGATTTTCATTGTTGTCCCCTTATTTTGAGTAGAGCACGCCCCATCACGCTGTCGCGTAATGTTGTGAATAATCGGATTAAAGAATTAAATCAGAAGCGGTCAATAACCGTTTTAATTTCCTCCAGGGTATTCGCCTGATGCAGTTTCTCCATATCCTCGTCGCTGGAAAATAATTCTGCGAGTGCGGATATCATTTCGATATGGCTATGTTTATCCGGTGCCGCGAGCATAATAATGACATCGACAGGGTCAAACTCACCGGCACCAAACGAGACGCCCTGTTTTAGTTTTAATAAAGACAACCCCAGTCCTTTGGCGCCTTCCTCCGGCCGCGCATGCGGCATCGCCAGCCCTGGTGCCAGCACATAATAGGGTCCTAACGTGTGGTGCTGCTGGATGATGGCCGTGACGTATTCAGGCTCAATCACCTGCATATCCAGAAGCGGCGTCGCGCACAGCTCCAGCGCCTGCGGCCAGTTTTCCACGCTATCCTGCAGCGTGATGGTTGTATCATATATCCATTTTTTGAGCACTTTTCACTCCCGCTACACGCTAAAGATGAGCAAACTTTATTCAACACATCGCTGAATGACTGCGATCGCGATCACAAAGATAGCGCTACCAATCGTTTACATGCAGAAATGTGATAGCGCTATCAAATTGCAATCACGGCGCTAAATCACAGCAAAAAAAGGGATTTAAGGGGTATACTGCCTGTCACGTGAAGCGAAGGAAATGAAGAACGCGTCTGGTCAGCAGGAAGGTGTATGTCTCTAACCCGAAAACGGCGCAGTACCGGTAAAGTGACACTCGCCGATGTCGCACAGCTTGCCGGTGTGGGCACGATGACCGTGTCCCGTGCACTCCGCACGCCCGAACAGGTTTCCGATAAACTACGAGAAAAAATTGAAGCTGCCGTGCAGGAGCTGGGTTATATGCCTAATCTTGCCGCCAGCGCGCTGGCCTCGGCATCGTCATGGACGATAGCCATGGTGGTGCCTAACCTCTCCGAAGCCGGATGCTCGGAGATGTTCGCCGGACTACAGCAGGTGCTACAGCCTGCCGGGTATCAGATCATGCTGGCTGAATCCCAGCATCGTCTTGAGCAGGAGGAGAAATTGCTAGAGACGCTGCTGGCGTCGAATATTGCCGCCGCTATCCTGCTCAGCGTTGAACATACCGATACCGTTCGCCACTGGCTGAAAAACGCCTCTATTCCGGTGATGGAAATGGGTGCCATGCGCGCCGACCCGATTGATATGAATATCGGGATTGATAACGTAGCGGCCATGTATGAACTTACGGAAATGGTGATTAAGCGCGGCTACCAAAATATTGGCCTGCTTTGCGCCAACCAGGAGCAGTGGATTTTCCAGCAGCATTTGCAGGGCTGGTACAAAGCCATGCTTCGCCACCATATGTCGCCGAACCGGGTGATTAACGCGGCGATGCCGCCGAGCTTCTCGACCGGCGCGGCACAGCTGCCAGAATTCCTGCTGGCGTGGCCGGAGCTGGATGCGCTGGTATGCGTCTCAGACGAGCTGGCCTGCGGGGCGCTGTACGAGTGTCAGCGCAGGCGAATCAAGGTGCCGGACGATCTGGCGGTGGTCGGCTTTGGCGATAGCGACGTGAGCCGCGTCTGTCAGCCGCCGCTGACGACGATGGCGGTGCCGCATCGTAAGATTGGAATTGAAGCCGGGAAAGCGCTACTGGAGCGTCTGAATGACGGGGACTGGCGCGATCAAAAGCCCATCGCGTCCAGTCTGTGTCTGAGAGAGAGTTGCTGACGCTTACTCAGCCTCTTCCTCTTTCTCTGATTTGGTCGATTCGTTTTTGGCGTTGCGGGTCATCCACAGCGCCAGCGCTTTTAACGAATCCGGCGTGAACTCGTCGCAGCGCGCGGTGATCTCTTCCGGCGTCATCCAGCTGACTTCACTCACCTCTTCTTCCTGCAGAGCGAACGGGCCGTGGGAGACGCAGCTAAACAGCCCGCCCCAGACGCGGCAGTTTTCGTCTTCGAAATAGAACTGACCGTGCTCGGCAAACGGCACACCGGCGATGCCTAACTCTTCTTCTGCTTCGCGACGTGCGGAATCCAGCAGCACTTCATCTGCCTGAACAACACCGCCAGCGGTGGCATCCAGCATACCCGGGAGAAAATCTTTGGTGTCCGTGCGGCGCTGGACCAGAATTTTGCCCATACCGTCGTGCACAACGATGTATGTTGCGCGGTGGCGCAGACGCTCCGCACGCATTTGTTCGCGGCTGGCCTGCGCGATCACTTCATTCTCTTCGCTGACAATGTCAACCCACTCTGTACTTGCCAAATGACTCTGCTCCACCATCGGGAAACCTTCTCTTCTAAGCGCTCTTTCGGCGCGTTTGCAGTTGAGGTGTAACTTACGGATTAATCGCTACCTGCGCAATAACTTGCTGATCATTAAGTGCGATAACGCTCAGGGTATTTCCATCCAGCATGCCATAGCTCGCAGGATAACCGCCTTTCGGTATGCTGACCGAACCCGGATTGAAGTGATAAATCTCACCGCGTTTTTCAGCAACCGGAATATGAGTATGACCGTAAACCAGGACATCGCCAGCCGCGAGCGCCGGGAGATTATCAGGGCTAAAAAGATGCCCGTGCGTCAGGAACAGGCGGCTTTGTTCCAGCAGCACCTGTTGCCATGGCGCGGTAAGGGGAAAATGCAGCAGCATCTGGTCCACCTCGCTGTCGCAGTTGCCGCGAACGGCAATGATGCGCGAGGCGTACGGGTTGAGCTTTTCCGCGACCTGCGCCGGGGCGTAGCCCTCCGGCAGCGCGTTGCGCGGGCCGTGGTTGAGGACATCCCCCAGAATAATCAGCCACTGCGCGCCGCTTTGTGCAAACAGGGAAAGGACACGCTCGGTAGCGGGCAGCGATCCATGGATATCCGACGCAAACATCAGTTTCATCAGTCACTCCTCGGGAAAACAGACTGCCCCCATCATACCTGAAGCGTCAGGGCTTATCAGCCCGCGCGCCTGGCAGATAGTGCCACATAGCGCTGCACGGAGGCGCGTTGCCACTGAAACGCGGCATAATCCACCAGCAGCTGCGGCACCTCATCGCCGTTGAGGATCAGGCGGTTTAGCATCAACGCCAGATCGGCGTCGGCGATGCACCACTCGCCGAACAGGTTCGGGTTGCCGTGTGCGAGGAGCGAGGTGGCGGTTTCAATCAGTTTTTGCGCGCTTTCACGGCCTTCTGCGCTGAGCGCTGGCTTTTTGACCCCGGCAAACACGACGTCCGTTGAGCGTTCCACGCGAATTGGCACCAGATCGCTCCGCAGCCACGCCTGGATCTGCCGCGCCCGCGCGCGTTTTTGCAGATCGTGAGGATAAATGCGCTCCCACTCAGGCGGCGCGAACCGATCTTCCAGATATTCATCAATCGCCGACGATTCGCTCAGGGCAAAACCGTCGATCTCCAGCACCGGCACGCGTCGGGTCAGGTCGTAGCCCTGCCACTGCGGCTTGAGATGTTCACCGCCGTCAAGATCGACGGTCTTCAGCGTAAAAGTGAGCCCTTTTTCGGCCAGCGCAACGTATACGCTCATAACATAGGGAGAAAAGAAATTCGCATCGGACCACAACGTGATGACGGACTGGTTCATAACATCCTCATAGGCTGATCGGTTTTTACTCAACATATAATCTCTTTGCCCCGCTGTCACTTGATGAAAACTCACGATTTACAACAACCACCTATACTCATTTCTCATGGCACGACTATTCGCATGGACAGGAGTTGAGAATGATCGACCTTTATTACGCCCCTACCCCAAACGGCCATAAGATCACCCTTTTTCTTGAAGAAACCGAGCTGGATTACAGGATCATTCGCGTGGATATCAGCAAAGGCGATCAGTTCAGCCCTCTCTTTCTGGCTATCTCGCCGAATAATAAAATCCCGGCCATTATTGATAACCACCCGGCGGACGGAGGCAGGCCGCTGAGCCTGTTTGAGTCCGGTGAGATTTTGCTCTACCTGGCGGAGAAAACCGGCAAACTGCTGAGCGGCGAACTGCGCGAGCGTCACCATACCCTGCAATGGCTCTTCTGGCAGGCGAGCGGGCTGGGGCCCATGCTGGGGCAAAATCATCATTTTACCGCTTACGCCCCGCAGCCCATTCCTTATGCAATAGAACGCTATCAGGTTGAGACTCAACGGCTGTATGACGTTCTGAACCGTCGGCTGGAGAAAACGCCGTGGCTCGGGGGCGATCATTACAGTATTGCCGACATCGCCTGCTGGCCGTGGGTGAATACGCATGAAAAACACCGAATTGACCTTGCCGCTTACCCGGCGGTGAACAACTGGTTTGAGCGCATCCGAACCCGCCCGGCCACCGAGCGAGCGATGCAAAAAATCCAGCAGATTTAACCCTCTATGAGGCTGGGTGCCCGCGAGCCTCTCATGTATGATGAGCAGGAAATACTGACACGGAGAAGACCTGCAATGTCACAGCCAGACGCTATTATTCGCATAAAAAATTTACGCTTGCGCACCTTCATCGGCATCAAAGAGGAAGAGATCGCCAACCGTCAGGATATTGTCATTAACGTGGTAATTCACTATCCCGCAGACAAAGCGCGGGCCAGCGAAGACATCAACGACGCGCTGAACTACCGCACAATAACCAAAAACATCATTCAGTACGTGGAGAATAACCGCTTCTCTCTGCTGGAAAAATTAACTCAGGATGTGCTCGATATCGCACGCGAACATCACTGGGTCACTTATGCTGAAGTTGAGATCGATAAACTTCACGCCCTGCGCTACGCCGATTCCGTCTCCATGACGCTAAGCTGGCGACGCCAGGCGTAACCCTGGAGGTTGTATGAAGATTTTGCTGACCGGCGGCACGGGCCTTATTGGTCGTCACCTCATTGCACGTCTGCAGGCCTTGCATCACGACATTACCGTGGTCACGCGCAGCCCGGAGAAAGCGCGCCAGGTGCTCGGGGCGGGTATCGATATCTGGAAAAATCTGGCCGAGCAGCAAAATCTGGACGGCTTCGACGCCGTCATTAACCTCGCGGGGGAACCCATCGCCGATAAGCGCTGGACGGAAGAGCAAAAACAGCTGTTATGCAGCAGTCGGTGGAACATCACCGAAAAGCTGGTCGAGCTGATCCGCAATAGCCACACGCCGCCTTCGGTGCTGATTTCGGGTTCAGCCGTGGGCTATTACGGCGATCTCGGCGAGGTGGTGGTGACCGAGGAAGAGCCGCCGCATAACGAGTTTACCCATAAGCTCTGCGCCCAGTGGGAGCGTATCGCCTGCGCGGCGCAGAGCGATCGCACCCGCGTCTGCCTGTTGCGGACCGGCGTCGTGCTTGCGCCGAAGGGCGGCATTCTGGCGAAGATGCTTCCCCCTTTCCGGCTTGGACTCGGTGGGCCGATCGGTAATGGCCGTCAGTATCTGGCCTGGATCCATATCGACGATATGGTCAACGGTATTCTCTGGCTGCTGGATAACGATCTGCGCGGGCCGTTTAACATGGTTGCGCCGTATCCGGTGCGTAACGAACAGTTCGCCCACGCGCTGGGTCATGCCCTGCACCGCCCGGCGATTTTGCGCGTGCCTGCCACGGTCATTCGCCTGATGATGGGTGAAGCGTCCGTGCTTGTACTAGGCGGACAGCGGGCGCTGCCAAAACGGCTGGAAGCGGCCGGCTTTGCGTTCCGCTGGTATGAATTAGAAGAGGCGCTGGGGGATGTGGTGCGGTGAATATGTTACAGTGACAGGCCATGTTCCGAAGAAATGGCGTAACAATGGCAACCATCACCACACCCCGGCTTCACCTCACTCCTTTCGAACCCACTGACTGGGCCTTCTTCCGCTCGCTGCGTGAAGATCGCCGCATCATGCGCTACATGGCCGCCATCGCGCCGGAAAAAGAGACCCGCCGCGTGTTTGCCGCGCGCCTGATGGCGGAGCATGTCTTTGTGATCCGCTCTCTGGAGGACGATACGCCGCTGGGCGATATCGGCCTGCAAATCAGCCCTGAGAATCGTGAAGAGGCCGATATCGGCTACACGGTTGTGCCTGCCGCGCAGGGAAAAGGGATTGCCAGCGAGGCGCTGCGCGCGGTGTGCGATTACGCGTTTAACAAGACCAGCGTAAAAGCGATTAACGCATATGTGCTGGCGGACAACGGCGGTTCGGTGCGCGTGCTGGAGAAAGCCGGGTTTGTGCGTACGCAGGTGCTGGAAAAGGCGTATGAAATTGACGGCGTGCGCTATGACGACTGGGTGTATCGGCTGGAGTATGCCGGCCGGCATCGGAATTAGTTGGCCCGGTAAGCGAAGCGCCACCGGGCGATTGGCTGCACTGCGGGCTGATGCCCTCACCCCAACCCTCTCCCACAGGGAGAGGGAGAACACCCAGTCCGTAGGCCCGGTAAGCGAAGCGCCACCGGGCGATTGGGCTGCACTGCGGTCTGATGCCCTCTTTACTTCAGAGATCCTTTGAGGAACTGCTGCAAACGCGGGCTTTGCGGGTTCGCCAGCACCTCGTCCGGGTGGCCCTGCTCTTCAATTTTCCCCTGATGCAGGAAGATAACGTGGTTCGAGACGTTACGGGCGAAGCCCATCTCGTGCGTCACCACCACCATCGTTTTGCCCTCTTCGGCCAGCTTCTGCATGATGCGCAGCACTTCGCCAACGAGTTCCGGGTCCAGCGCGGAGGTCGGTTCGTCGAACAGCAGCACCTCCGGTTCCATCGCCAGCGCGCGGGCGATGGAGACGCGCTGCTGCTGACCGCCGGAGAGATGCACCGGGTATTTCATCTGCTGGCGCTCGTCGATACCCACTTTCGCCAGGTATTTCACCGCGCGCTCGCGGGCTTCCTGCTTGCTCAGGCCCAGCACCTGAATCGGTGCTTCCATCACGTTCTCCAGCACCGTCATGTGGCTCCAGAGGTTGAAGTGCTGGAACACCATCGTCAGGCGCGTACGCAGCAGGCGCAGCTGGTGCTTATCCGCGACCTTCAGCTGGCCGTCTTTGTCACGGACCAGGTTAATATTCTGCCCGCTCACCACAATCGAGCCTTCGCTCGGTTTTTCGAGGAAGTTAATGCAGCGCAGGAAGGTACTTTTACCCGAGCCGGATGAGCCGATAATACTGATCACGTCGCCCGCATTCGCCTGCAGCGACACCCCTTTCAGCACTTCATGTTCGCCGTAGCGTTTGTGCAAATCAATAACGTTTAATTTGTTCTCAGCCATCATCTTTCTCAGTGCGTCGAAGAAGGTTTTATATGCTGCAACCAGCGTTTTTCAGCCTTACGGAACAGGCTAATCAGAACATAAGAGATAATTAAATAGAGCACCGCCGCAATGCCAAACGCGGTAAACGGCTGATAGGTCGCGGAGTTAATATCGCGCGCGATTTTGAGCAGATCCGGCACCGTCGCGGTAAAGGCGAGCGCGGTGGAGTGCAGCATCAAAATCACTTCGTTACTGTACGCCGGTAACGCGATACGCAGCGCCGACGGCAGAATAATGCAGCGATAAAGTTTCACCGAGGAAAAGCCGTACGCGCGCGCCGCTTCAATCTCACCGTAAGGGACAGAGCGAATTGCCCCGGCGAAAATCTCGGTGGTGTAGGCGCAGGTGTTGAGCGTCAACGCCAGCACCGTACAGTTCAGGCCGCTGCGGAAGAACGCATTCAGCATCTCAGTGCCTTTTACGATCTCAAGCGTATACATTCCCGAATAGAACACCAGCAGCTGCACGTACAGCGGCGTACCGCGAAACACGTAGGTAAACAACCAGATCGGGAACTGGATAAATTTATTGTTCGACACGCGGCCAATAGCAAGAAACACCGCCAGAATGCCGCCCATCACCACGGAGGAGATCAGCAGCCAGAGCGTAATCGCCACGCCGGTAAAGCGGTAGCCATCCGTCCACAGCAGCGATTTCCAGTATTCCTGAATAATCTCAATCACAGGTCAGCCCTCTTCACACCCACGGAGTAGCGACGCTCGAGCAGAAGCAGCACACCATTGGAGACGGTCGTAAAGACCAGATAAATCACGCCACAGACCACCGCAAAGTAGAACGGCTCCCAGGTGCTCTTGCCCGCCAGCTGAGTCGCTTTCACGACGTCTTCCAGACCGAGCAGCGAGACCAGCGCGGTGGCTTTGAGGATAACCTGCCAGTTGTTGCCGATGCCCGGCAGCGCATAGCGCATCATGGCCGGGAACATAATCCGACGAAACGTTTGTGAAGAGGTAAAACCAAATGCGGTTGCCGCCTCAATGTGGCCTTTCGGCACGGCCATGTAAGCGCCGCGGAAGGTTTCAGTGAAGTAGGCACCGTAGATAAAACCGAGGGTAATAATACCGGCCACCATCGGGTCGATATCAATTTGTCCCATGCCCATCGCGTCCGTTACGCTGTTAAGCGCAATCTGCAGACCGTAAAAGATAAGCAGCATCAGCACCAGATCGGGAACGCCGCGAATAAGCGTGGTGTAGCCTTCAAATATGAGCGCCAGCGGTTTATTAGCCGAAAGCTTCGCCCCTGCGCCCGCCAGACCTATCAGCACCGCCAGCACCACGGAGCTGATAGCCAGCTCAAGGGTGACAAGCGCGCCCTGTAAAATAACGCCAGAAAATCCGTACAGCATACCGCGAGCCCTGTCGTATCGTGAGTGGTGGAACCGTGTCTTTTCCCCTCCCGCACCGGGAGGGGCCGCACGTTATTTGACGGGGCGATTAGCCGCCGTAAACATTAAAATCAAAATACTTTTTCGCCAGCTTGTCGTAGGTGCCGTCAGCGCGCATTTCAGCAAACGCTTTGTTCAGCGCCTCACGCAGCTCATTGTCTTCTTTGCGCAGGCCCATGCCGGTGCCCACACCAAACAACTTCACGTCCTTAATGGACGGGCCGCCAAACTTGTAATCTTTACCCACCGGCGTTTTCAGGAAGCCTTCGCTTGCCGCGACTTCATCCTGGAATGCCGCATCAATTCGACCTGCCGTCAGGTCAGCGTAGATATTTTCCTGGCCCTGATAGGAGACGATTTCAATCCCCTTCGGCGCCCAGTGTTCGTTGCCGTAGGTTTCCTGCGTGGTGCCCTGCAGCACGCCGACGCGTTTGCCTTTCAGGGACTCCAGCGTTGGCTGAATGTCAGAAGCTTTAGCCACCACCAGACGAGAATCGGCCGCGTAGAGTTTGTCGGTGAAGGCAATCTCCTGCTGGCGTTTTTCGGTGATGGAGAGCGAGGACATGATTACGTCGATTTTTTTCGCTTTCAGGGACGGGATCAGCGCATCCAGCGGGTTCTCAACGTAGGTACACTGTGCTTTGATGCGTTTGCACAGCTCATTGGCCAGATCGATGTCAAAACCGACCAGTTCACCCTTTGAATTCTTCGATTCGAACGGCGCATAGGTTGGATCGGTACCAATCCGAATTTTCTGCGGAATGGCTGCGAATGCCGCGGTGGCGCTGGAAAAGGCCAGCACCAGAGATAGTGACAACACGAGTTTTTTCATATTTGTCCTCAACAAACTGTCTTCATACGGGATTTTTACGACGACGGGGTGGTGCTAATGTGCCATTAATCCCCTCTTTCAGGCAAAGACTAATGCCCTTCAGGCGGGAATTTTTGCATTATAAATGCGTAAGTATGCACAAAGCGATCCAATACGGTGCAACAAATGCACCGCATTGGGTCAACCGCTCCCGCAACGCACCTTTGCGGTGCGTTAGCGTCAGGCATTATTCACCGTATACGTTGAAGTCGAAGTATTTCTTCGCCAGTTTGTCGTAAGTACCGTCTTTACGCAGCTCTGCAAAGGCTTTGTCGAAGGCGGCTTTCAGCTCGGTATCATCCTTACGCAGGCCAATACCGGTGCCGTCACCAAAGTATTTTTTGTCTTTTACCGACGGGCCCGCAAACGCATAGTCTTTACCCGCAGGCTGTTTCAGGAAGCCTTCGCTCGCGGCGACTTCATCCTGGAATGCCGCATCCAGACGGCCTGCGGCCAGGTCAGAGTAAATCAGATCCTGGTTCTGGTAAGCCACCACGTCTACGCCCTTCTCACGCCAGGTCGCATTGGCATAACCTTCCTGCGTCGACCCCTGAAGCACGCCAACATGCTTGCCTTTCAGCGAGTCGATGGTTGGCTTAATCGGGGAGCCTTTCGGCGCAATCAGGCGAGAATCCGCGGCGTAGAGCTTGTCAGAGAAGGCAATCTCCTGCTGGCGTTTTTCGGTGATGGAAAGAGAAGAGATAATGGCGTCGATTTTCTTGGCTTTCAGCGACGGGATTAACGCGTCAAAGTCGCTGCCCACCCATGTGCATTTCACCGCAATGCGTTTGCACATTTCATTTCCCAGATCGATATCAAACCCCACGAAATCGCCTTTCGCATCCTTGGAAGAGAATGGCGCATAGGTTGCGTCTGTACCGATACGAACCGTCTGTGGAAGCGCTGCGTAGCTACCTGCTGCCGCACTTAACCCCACGAGCAAAGACAGAGCCAGAACCGTCTTCTTCATACATTTACCCTCAAGTACCGTGATTTTATTATGTATTGTGTTGTGTGTTGTGTTGCAGGCTTCATCTTGCAGGTCTTATGCCACATTGCCGTCTGGTCAAAACTTCGACGTTAAATATGTTAATAAAACGTTGCGATATTGCCTTAATGGTGAAAGATAGCAGGTCTGCCGAACGAACCGGAAAGAGAAAAAGGGAAAAAACGAATTAAATGTCGAGGATATGATCGCCGTTGCATAATTGCCCTGAAACAGGGCAACGTCTCTTTTCATGCACTCTGTTTGTGCACAGAATCAGGCCCCTTGCCAGCGGGTGAAGAGATCTTCAGGCAGGTCGATGTCAAACTGATCCAGCACGCGGTTAACGGTCTGATTAATCACGTCGTCCAGCGAGGTCGGGCGATGATAAAACGCCGGAACCGGCGGCATGATGATGGCCCCAAGCTCGGCGGCCTGGGTCATTAAACGCAGATGGCCGAGATGCAGCGGCGTTTCCCGCACGCAGAGCACCAGAGGACGACGCTCCTTCAGCACCACATCCGCCGCGCGCGTCACCAGGGTGTCGGTATAGCTGTTCACAATGCCGGAGAGCGTTTTAATCGAACAGGGCAGGATAACCATGCCGGCCGTTTTAAACGAGCCTGAGGAGATGCTGGCGGCAATATCACGGGCATCGTGAACCACGTCCGCCAGTGCCTGAACATCGCGCAGGGAGAGATCGGTTTCCAGAGAGAGGGTCTGCCGCGCCGCCTGGCTCATCACCAGATGGGTCTCGACTTCCGCCACGTTACGCAGAACCTGTAACAGACGTACGCCGTAAATCGCGCCGCTGGCGCCGCTGAGCCCAACAATGAGTCGTTTCATGATTTTCGCCCTTACTGATTTCAGGGCAGACTGTGCAGGATTTTGCGGGGAGTTGCAAGTGAGGGCATTCGCCCTCACCTGCCGGAGCATCAACCTTCGTTGTGCATCTCTAAGCTTTCAAGATCGTTCTGCATCTGAACGGCTTTCGCATCGTCGTTGCGCAGAGAATCAAGATAGTCGAGGTACTGCTGGTCAACGTCTTTGGTCACGTAAATACCGTTGAACACGGAACATTCAAACTGCTGGATTTCCGGGTTCTCGGCACGCACCGCGTCGATGAGATCGTTTAGATCCTGGAAAATCAGGCCGTCGGCACCGATGATCTGGCGAATTTCATCCACTTCACGGCCGTGAGCGATCAGCTCGTTGGCGGTTGGCATATCGATGCCGTACACGTTCGGGAAGCGAATCTCCGGCGCTGCAGAGGCCAGGTAAACTTTCTTCGCACCCGCTTCGCGCGCCATCTCGATAATCTGCTCAGAGGTGGTGCCGCGAACGATGGAGTCATCCACCAGCAGAACGTTCTTGTCGCGGAATTCCGCGCGGTTGGCGTTCAGCTTGCGGCGCACGGACTTACGGCGCAGGTGCTGGCCCGGCATGATAAAGGTGCGGCCAACGTAGCGGTTCTTCACGAAGCCCTGACGGTATGGCTTGTCCAGGATGCGGGCGATCTCCAGCGCGATATCGCAGGAGGTTTCCGGGATAGGAATAACCACGTCGATGTCGAGATCGTCCCACTCGCGGGCAATCTTCTCGCCCAGCTTGGTGCCCATGTTGACGCGCGCGCTGTAGACGGAAATCTTGTCGATGAAGGAATCCGGGCGGGCAAAGTAAACGTATTCAAACAGGCACGGGTTGCTGACCGGGTTATCGGCACACTGGCGGGTAAACAGCTGGCCCTTCTCGGTGATATAGACCGCTTCGCCCGGCGCAACGTCACGCAGGAACTCAAAGCCCAGGGTATCCAGCGCCACGCTCTCAGAGGCAACCATATATTCGGTACGGCCATCGCCAAGGTCGCGCTTGCCGAGCACCAGGGGACGAATGCCGTTTGGATCGCGGAAGGCCACCATGCCGTGACCGATAATCATCGCTACGCAGGCGTACGCGCCGCGGATCTGGCGGTTGGTCGCGGCAATCGCAGCAAAGATGTTGTCTGCTTCCAGCGGGTAGTGACGGAAGTTATCCAGCTCGCTGGCGAACACATTGAGCAGGATTTCAGAATCAGAGGTGGTGTTAATGTGGCGACGTTTCTCTTCGAACAGCTTTTTACGCAGCTCATGCGCGTTGGTCAGGTTGCCGTTATGAGCAAGGGTGATGCCATACGGTGAGTTGACGTAGAAAGGCTGTGCCTCGGAGGCGCTGGAACTGCCAGCAGTAGGATAACGAACGTGACCGATCCCCATATTACCTTGCAGACGCTGCATATGGCGGGCTTCAAACACATCGTTTACCAGGCCATTCGCCTTGCGTAAACGGAAGCAGTTGTTTGCATCAATGGTGATGATACCCGCAGCATCCTGCCCACGGTGCTGAAGCACCGTTAACGCGTCATAAATCGACTGGTTTACCGGCATGAAACCGGCGATACCGACAATACCGCACATTCGTCTTTTCCTCGTTAAGCCACATCTCAGGGTTTATGCCCTGGGCAAAAAACTCGACGAGCTTTGCAGATAGTCAAAGAACCATCTGATGATGAAGCTGAACTCTGGAATGAGCTGCGATTTCTGCCAGTCTTCGCTTTTGGAGAACCCGGTGAAGGTATCCAGGAAGAACAGGATCGCGGCCACAATCAGCACGCCTCGTAACGCCCCGAAACAGATCCCGAGCACCCTGTCCGTTCCTGACAGACCGGTTTTCTCGACCAGCTGACCTATCACGTAATTCACGATAGCGCCGACAATCAGCGTTGCGATAAACAGCACCGCGATGGCAATTCCGTTTCGGACCAGTTCATCTTCAAAGCCCGTGAACCAGACAGACAGGTAAGTGTAGTAATGACTGGCAACAAAGAAAGCACAACCCCAGGTTACCAGCGATAACGCTTCACGAACAAAGCCACGGATCAGGCTAACCAGACAGGAAAAACCAATCACCGCAATGATGGCGTAATCAATCCAGACCATATGTGTCCCACGATTTAACGCCCTGTCATCCAGTTCGGGGCGAATTCTAACAGAAAAAGAAAACGTTTGCGTAGGGATTTCCTTCCCGCGCGTAAATAAAAAAGGCGCTGAAAAAATGTTCAACGCCGTTGGCTCATTACGTCTCTTTGGACGTCTGCCATTCCCCCTCACCCCAGCCCTCTCCCTCAAGGGAGAGGGAGCAAACCATCCCCTCGCCCCTCTGGGGAGAGGGTTAGGGTGAGGGGTAGATCTTATCAGTTCGCGCTGTAGCCCATCACCACGCCGCTCAGGCCGGAGATCTGCTTCAGCTCGCCCAGCGAACCCTTAAGCTTATCTTTGGACGCTTCTGGCCCCACGAGGATACGGGTAATTTTACCCTGCACCGGCGTGGAAGGTGAAGTGTAAACACGATATCCCGCACTGCGCAGTTTGCTCACGACCTCGTTGACCTTATCGGCGTTTTTCAGCGCGCCGAGCTGCACAACGTACGCTTTTCCGGTCGGTGCCGCGTCTTGTTTTGCCGGCGGTGGGGTTTCTGATGCGGCAGCCAGCTGCTCTGCGGCTTTATCCCGCTGCGGTTTCGGCTGCGGCTTCTCAACCGGCTTCGGTTTTTCAACGGGTTTAGGCTGCTCTACCGGCACCGGATCGATATCGCTGCTGCTCGCTGCCGCCAGACGAGACGGATCGAGCGACGGTGCGGCGGCATCGCCTGCACGCACCTCTTCCGCCGCGCCTTCCGGCGGCTGAGCAGGCAGCGCCTGCGTCGCCGCTGGCAGCATATCCGGCTCATCGCGGTCACCCGGTTTCGGCACCAGCGGAATAGCGGCAAACTCGTCCTGATAATGCTTTTTCTGCCCGTCGAGCAGACCCGGGAGAATAATCACCCCGAGCGCGACCAGCACAATGGTTCCTGTTAAACGGTTCTGAAACTTACTCGCCACCGGTTCTCCCCGCGTCCATCACTTCCATGACATGTGCCACCGTGTGGAATGAACCACACACCAGCACGGTATCTTCTGGTTTAGCATCCGCCATCGCGGCATGCCAGGCCTGAGCCACGCTACTATAGATTGCGCCTTTGCCGAGATGTTCCATCAACTGCTCAGCCGTCGCGCCGCGCGGCCCCTCCAGAGGAGCACAATACCAGCTATCGACCACAGTCTCCATGCAGGCCAGCGTCCCGCCGATATCTTTATCATGAAGCATACCGATAACCGCCAGCACGCGCCCGGTTTTTGGTAACGATTTGAGACGTCCCGCGAGATACGCCGCCGCATGCGGGTTATGCGCCACGTCCAGAATCAGGCGCGGTGACTCGCTGACAATCTGGAAGCGCCCGGGCAGAATTGCGCTCTGAATGCCGTCGCGAATTGCCTGCTCGCTGACCGCTAATCCGCTGGCGCGCAGTGCCGCCAGCGCGGTGGCCGCGTTCGGCTGCGGCACCTGCGGCAGCGGCAGGTTGTCCAGCGCGCCCTGGGCATCGCTAAAGCGCCAGCCGTTATCCTGAACCTCATACTGCCAGTCAACGCCGCGGCGCAGCAGACGCGCGCCCTTCTCATTTGCCACGTCAGCAATGGTGTGCGGCATGTCCAGCTCGCCGACCACGGCGGGTTTATTCGCCCGGAAAATACCGGCCTTCTCGCGGCCAATGCTTTCACGATCCGGTCCCAGCCAGTCGATATGGTCCAGCGCGATGCTGGTGACCACCGCCACGTCCGCATCCACCATATTGGTCGCATCAAGACGTCCGCCGAGGCCAACCTCAAGAATCACCACATCCAGCTGCGCCTGTTTGAACAGCCACAGAGCCGACAGGGTGCCGTATTCAAAATAGGTTAATGAGATCTCACCGCGCGCGGCTTCAATTTCCGCGAACGACGCCGTATGCGCCGACTCCGGCAGCTCGCTGTTCTGCACGCGAACCCGCTCGGTGTAGCGGACCAGGTGTGGAGAGCTGTAAACGCCTACCCTGTAACCCGCGGCCATCAGGACAGATTCCAGCGTGCGGCAGGTGGTGCCTTTACCGTTGGTACCCGCGACGGTGAACACAAAAGGTGCCGGTTTGAGCACATCAAGACGCGCGGCGGCCTGGCTTACGCGCTCAAGCCCCATATCGATGGTTTTACTGTGCAGGTTTTCCAGATAAGAAAGCCACGCGGCCAGGGGCGACGTGGCTTGAGGAATGCTTTTATTTTCCATAATGCCCGGTTGTCATTAACAGATTAGAAAGCAAAAGGGCAGCGCCAACCGGCCCTGCCCTTTTCAGTTATCAGGCCTCGGGTTCCTGATCCGGTACCACCACGCCTTCGCGCGGCTCATCCGGGTTCGGCGCTGGCAGATTCATCAGCTTCGCCAGAATGCTCGCCAGCTTCAGGCGCATTTCCGGACGGCGGACGATCATATCGATAGCGCCTTTCTCAATGAGGAACTCACTGCGCTGGAAGCCCGGCGGCAGTTTTTCACGAACGGTTTGCTCGATAACGCGAGGACCCGCAAAGCCGATCAGCGCTTTTGGCTCAGCGATGTTCAGGTCGCCCAGCATCGCGAAGCTCGCGGAGACGCCGCCCATGGTTGGGTCGGTCAGCACAGAGATGTACGGTAGACCGCGCTCCTGCATTTTCGCCAGCGCAGCAGAGGTTTTCGCCATCTGCATCAGCGACATCAGCGCTTCCTGCATACGCGCACCGCCGGAGGCAGAGAAGCAAATCAGCGGACAGTTGTCTTCCAGCGCCTGCTCAACGGCACGCACGAAGCGCGCACCGACCACGGAGCCCATTGAGCCGCCCATAAAGGAGAACTCAAAGGCAGCGGCGACAACCGGCATCTCATGCAGGGTGCCTTTCATGACGATCAGCGCGTCTTTCTCGCCGGTCTCTTTCTGTGCAGAGGCCAGACGATCTTTGTATTTTTTGGAATCGCGGAACTTCAGCACGTCTTTTGGCTCAAGTTCGCTACCCAGCTCTACCAGAGAGCCTTCGTCCAGCAGGCTATGCAGGCGGTTGCGCGCCGACATACGCATATGGTGGTCACACTTCGGACACACCTCAAGGTTGCGCTCCAGCTCTGCGCGATACAGAACCTGACCGCAGCTATCACACTTCGTCCATACCCCTTCAGGAATGCTCGCTTTGCGCGTTGGGGTAATGTTGCTTTTAATTCGTTCAATCCAGCTCATTGATAACCTTTCTGCCTGAACCTGGTCGTATGCCAGTTTTGCTATAAGAGGCGAATAATGCCATTTTTGCCTCCAACAGACCATGAATGTTGCACATTAAAACATAACAGCCCGAAACTTTGGATAAAAAAGTGGTCGAACCGCCAGCGTGCATTTACTTCGCTTGTTTTGCCGCCGCACGTTTGTGACGAATGATTTCGATAACGCCAGGCAGTACGGAAAGCACAATAATCGCTACAATCAGTAACTTAAGGTTTTCCTGCACCACCGGGAGATCGCCAAAAAGATAGCCTGCGTAGGTAAACAGCAGTACCCACAGCAGCGCGCCAACCACGTTGTATGCAGCAAAATGACGATAGGACATATGCCCCATTCCCGCCACAAACGGTGCAAATGTGCGCACAATAGGCACAAAACGCGCAAGGATAATGGTTTTCCCGCCATGGCGTTCATAAAACGCATGGGTTTTGTCTAAATAGCTGCGACGGAAAATTTTCGAATCAGGATTGCTGAAAAGCCGCTCACCGAACACCCGTCCAATCGTATAGTTGACCGCATCACCGACAATGGCGGCAATCACCATCAGCACAACCATAAGATGCACGTTCAGATCGTTAGTGGGTAACGCCGATAGCGCCCCGGCAACGAACAGCAGTGAATCCCCTGGCAGGAATGGGGTAACGACCAGACCGGTTTCACAAAACAGAATGAGGAACAGAATGGCGTAAACCCAGACGCCATACTGCGCGACCAGCTCTGCCAGGTGAACATCAATATGCAGAATGAAATCAATCAGAAAACGTATTACATCCATATTGTCTAAGCCCTAATTGCACCTTTGTTTAGTCCGCTAAAAACAGCGGGCCCATTGGCGGTTTCGGCAGGTCAAATCGATCCGGATAGTCTACTGAGACCAGATACAATCCTTCCGCTTTCGCCGTGGCTGCCGCAAGCGTTCTGTCCTTCGCTGCCAGCAGGTCTGCAATCCAGCTCTCCGGCTGGTGTCCGGCACCCACTTCCATCAGGCTGCCCACAATATTCCTAACCATATGATGTACAAAGGCATTGGCTTTAATATCCACCACCACATACGCGCCAAAACGGCTGACGTTTATGTGCATGACGTTGCGCCACGGCGTGCGGGACTGACACTGCACCGCACGAAACGACGTAAAGTCATTTTCACCAATCAGACACTGCGCCGCGCGATGCATACGTTCCGCATCAAGCGGTTCATAAAAATGCGTCACGCCCTGGCTTAACACCGCCGGACGCAGGCGCTGGTTGTAGATGACATAACGGTAGCGACGCGCCGTGGCGCTGAAGCGCGCGTGAAAATCATCCGGCACAGCTTTTACCCAACGCACCGCAATGTCACCAGGCAAATTCGCATTTACACCCAGCGTCCAGGCGGCATCCTTACGCACGGCGGTGGTTTCAAAGTGCACCACCTGCCCCGTGCCGTGAACTCCCGCGTCCGTACGTCCCGCGCACAGGACGTTAATCGGCTCGTTTGCCACCTGAGAGAGCGCTTTCTCCAGCTTCTCCTGGACGCTGCGCACCTCGTTCTGACGCTGCCAGCCATAATATTTACTGCCGTCGTACTCAATTCCGAGGGCAATTCTATGGACCGGCTTTTGTTCCACGTCTGACATCAGTACAGGTACTCCTGCACCAGTTTTTCAGCGATTTTGACCGCCATCAGCGCGCCGCCAAAGCGAACGTTGTCGGCAACGGACCAGAACTGAACCTGCTCCGGCATGCCGTAATCGTTACGCACGCAGCCAACGGAAAGATGCGCGCTGCCGGTGGCATCGCCAACCTGGGTCGGGAACTCGCTCTCTTCAGAGAGCACGATGTCTTCACCGCGGCCAAACGCGTCGCGCGCCTCTTCTGCCGCCAGCGGACGCAGCGCTTCAAAACCGACCATCTGCGCGTGACCGTAGAAGACCGGGGACTGCACGACGTTCGCGGAAATCATCAGGCCATCGTCCTGCAGAATTTTACGCACTTCATCGACGATACGGCGCTCTTCGCGCACGGAGCCCTCGCGGTCCGGCAGCAGCGGCAGCATATTGAACGCCAGCTGGCGGCCAAAGAAATCGTCTTCGTCAATCGGGATACCGTTCAGCAGTTTCGCGCTCTGCCCGGCCAGCGCGTCAACGGCCTTTTTGCCGTTCGCGGACGCGGACAGCAGGCTGGTGACGGTAATGCGCGACAGGCCGCCGTCGTCGATCAGCGGTTTCAGGGCGGTCAGCAGCTGGCTGGTGAGGCCGTTCGGGACCGAAATGACGTTACGGTTGCGGTAGTCAGCCAGCACAAACGGGTTCACGTCCGGCACCACCAGCGGCACATCCGGCTCCATTGAGAACAGACCGCTCAGGTCGATCACCAGGCAGCCAGCGTTAGTCGCCTCTTCAACGTACGCAGCCGTCGCTTCAGCGCCCGCGGCGAAAAACGCCAGCTGCGCCTGCGTCCAGTCGAACGCGGCCGCGTCCTGAACCATGACGGATTTACCGTTAAAACGCAGATGCTCACCTGCGCTGTCGGTACGGGCCAGCGCATAGATATCGCCCACCGGGAACTGACGCTCAGCAAGGGTTTCGAGCAGGGCTTCGCCCACGGCACCCGTGGCACCTAAAATGGCAATGTTCCAGCCTTCAGACATGGTGGTTTACTCCAGAAATAAAAAAGCGTCCCTGCCGGAGTATCCGACAGGGAGCATTAAGAAGACATTAATGCGCCGGGTGATGAACGGCGTTAAATCCCAGCTTATGCAGCAGCGTCGCCGCCGGGGCGTCGTCGCATATTACATACAGGGAAGACCACTCGCGGCGCTCAACGTAGTTCTTGCGCAGCTTATCAAACTCACCCGGGATCCCCGCCACTTTACGCAGCAGCGCATCATCGCGGCGCACATCATACACCAAATGCACCAGCCTTTTCAGCGTTGCCTGATCGAGCGGACCATGCAGGGTAATGCGGCCAAATTCAGGCGCGGGGAGTAAGGTATCCAGCGCCACCTGCTGCGGATGGCCGATAAAGGCGCTGTAGGCTTCGAAGACCTGCGTGGTACCGCGGGCTTTGCCTTCCAGGGTATAACCGGCGATATGCGCCGTGCCCACATCCACCTTGTTAAGCAGCTCAACGTTGAGATCCGGCTCCGGCTCCCAGACGTCCAGCACCACGCTGAGGTCTTGTCCTTCGTTCAGGCATGTCAGCAGCGCGGCGTTATCTACCACCGGACCACGGCAGGCATTTATCAGAATAGTGCCAGCCTTCAGACGACGGATCAGCGCCTCGTCAGCAAGATGCAGCGACTTATACGGCCCCTCTTTAAACAGCGGCGTGTGGAACGTCAGCACGTCACACTGTTCAACCAGCTCATCCAGCGAGCGGAAATCCCCGTCATCGCCGTTATCTTTACGCGGCGGATCGCACAGCAGCGTGCGGATCCCTAACGCTTCAAGGCGCTTTTGCAGGCGCCCGCCGACGTTACCCACGCCGACAATCCCCACGGTGCGGTCCTTCAGCGCAAACCCGTCGCGCTCGGCCAGCATCAGCAGGGAGGAGAAAACGTATTCCACAACGGCAATGGCGTTACAGCCCGGCGCGGCGGAAAAACCGATTCCGGCCTGCTTCAGCCATTTATCATCCACATGATCGGTCCCTGCCGTTGCGGTTCCGACAAACTTAATCGCTTTACCGGCAAGCAACGCCTCATTTACTTTAGTCACCGAGCGCACCATCAGCGCGTCTGCGTCATCCAGTTCGTTGACCGGGATCGGGCGACCAGGGACAGCCTTAACGTTACCCAGGCGGCTAAACAGCTCACGGGCGTAAGGCATATTTTCATCAACGAGGATTTTCACGTCTGAGTACCTGTTTGAGAGGAAGAAAACCTGCCAAGTGTGCCATAATCTCGCCGCCAGGCATATATGTATGCCTGGTTTACGCTGAGTTTTGACTTTAAGGATTTTTGACGATGCAGCCCATTTCAGGTACGCCGCCACGCCCTCCGGGTGAAGGCCCCGTCACGCCAAACGTTGCCGGTGAACAACCGCTATCCACGCAACAGCGCACCGTGCTGGAGCGACTGATCACGCGCCTGATTGCGCTGACTTCACAGCAAAACGCGGAAGTCTGGGCCGGGGTAAAGCATGATTTAGGCGTGAGGAACGACGCACCGCTGCAGTCGCGCCATTTCCCTGCGGCCGAGCAAAACCTGAACCAGCGTATTAATACCGCGCAGCAGAACCACACCACGCGCCAGATTGTCGCTCAGCTGACAGAGCTGCTGGGCCAGGGTAATAACCGGCAGGCGGTGAGCGATTTTATTCGCCAGCAGTATGGTCAGACCGCGCTGGGCCAGCTGACGCCCGACCAGCTCAAAACCGTGCTGACCCTGCTGCAGAACAACGAGCTGTCTATCCCGCAGCCTCAGGTGCGCCCGGCGACCGAGCGTCCGCTGCTGCCTGCCGAGCACAACACGCTCAAGCAGATGGTGACGAAGCTGGCTGCGGCCACCGGCGAACCGACGAAGCTTATCTGGCAATCCATGCTGGAGCTGTCCGGCGTGAAGGCGGGTGAGCTGATCCCGGCCAAACAGTTTACGCATCTGGTGACCTGGCTCCAGGCGCGCCAGACGCTCAGCACCCAGAATGCCCCTACCCTGCATACCGTCCAGGCGGCACTGAAGCAGCCGCTTGAGCCGCACGAGTTTGAAGTCATCCGGGATTACGCCCAGCAAAACTGGCAGGCCACGCCGCAAACGGTTCTGACCACCGCGCAGGTGCAGGATCTGCTCAATCAAATCTTCGTTCGCCGCGCCGAGCGCGAAGGCGGCGTGCCGGAGGTGAGAAACATTCAGCCGATCTACAGCCCGCTGTTTGCGCCGGTCGTCGAGACGTTCAGAACGCTCTCTGCGCGTCCGGGGTTGATGTTTATTGCGCTACTGATTGCGCTGGCGATTTTCTGGCTGGTTGCCTGATATTTTGCCCGGTGGCGCTGCGCTTACCGGGCCTAAAGCGGCTCGAACCGTAGGCCGGGTAAGGCACAGCCGCCACCCGGCAATAACGGCTCAAGTCCTGCGAAACGCCACCAGCGTCACCACGATCCCCACCACTGCGGAAACCGCACCGGCCAGAAAGACGGACGGATAACCAAACGAGGTGGCTAACACCCCGGCCAGCGGTCCGGT
Source organism: Enterobacter sp. 302C9 (assembly GCF_034106085.1). Lineage (NCBI taxonomy): Bacteria > Pseudomonadati > Pseudomonadota > Gammaproteobacteria > Enterobacterales > Enterobacteriaceae > Enterobacter > Enterobacter sp. 302C9. The sequence continues at coordinate 241,894 of NZ_JAWNBW010000004.1, read as the reverse complement.
TACCCCGTATGAGATATCCTGAAAGGCCGCATAGCCGCCCAGCGCCGTACCGCGCACCTGCGGGGCCACGCGCTTCACCACTTCAACGCCCAGCGCCGGGAAGATCAGTGAACAGCCGCACCCAGTCAGCGCCGCACCAAGCAGCGCAACGGATGCAACGGGTGCATTCCACAGCAGCAGCAGACCGATGGTTTCAATCACCAGCGACGCCACCGCTACCTTCACGCCGCCAAAGCGATCCGGCATCCAGCCGAAGAAAACGCGCATCAGCACAAACGCGCCGCCAAACGCGGTGAGCGTAAAACCGGCCATCGCCCAGCCGCGGCTCATAAAATAGAGCGAGACGAAGGTACCGATCACCGCAAAACCCACGCCCTGCAGCGCCAGGCCAAGACCCGGCTGCCAGATCTGGCCGACCACGCTCCACAGGGAAGGACGCTCGCCTTTGTGCGCAGGCACCTTACGCACCGAGCCGTTAAACGCCCACGCCAGCAGGGGTAAAGCCATGGTGGTGGCAGCCAGCGCCGCAAACCCAAACTGGCTATTGATCAGCAGCCCAAGCGGTGCGCCTGCGGCCAGCGCGCCATAGATGGCCATGCCGTTCCAGGACATCACCTTGCCGGAGCGTGCCGGCCCCACCAGACCCATTCCCCAGGTCAGGGTGCCGGTCAGCAGCTGGCTTTCACCAAAGCCCAGGATTAAGCGGCCCAGCACCAGCAGCGCAAACTTATACGCGGCGTCTACCGGCAGGAGAGAAGCCAGCAGCCATGCGCCGCCCGCCAGCCCACAGGCAAACATCCCCTGTAGCGCCGAGCGTTTTGCACCGTGCTGATCCGCCAGCCGTCCGGCGTAACCGCGGGTCAATACCGTGGCTAAAAACTGAATGCCCACGGCAATGCCGACCATGGTGTTGCCATAGCCCAGCTCCTGATGAACGAACAGCGGGATCACCGGCAGCGGCAGGCCGACGGTCATATAGGTCAGAAATACCGCGAAAGCGATACGGAACAGCGAGACGTTCGCTGAAGGGGTTGTTTCTGTTTGAGTTACTGCAGTCATGCTTTACTCCGAAATGAAGAGTAAGGCGGGGAAATGCCACGCCCCCTCTACCTGATTATCAGGATTAAGGTGCGTTGGTTGACGTTAAACGCTTACGCATTATCGTGAGGATAATGTTGAGGGGTGAAGTTTGCCTGTGAGATCAGCCGCTTGTCAATGCATAAAAAAAGGGAGCCTTATGGCTCCCTTCCGGAATCAAACGTAAAACTTATGCTTTCAGCTTACGCATAACCAGCGTGGCGTTGGTGCCACCGAAGCCGAAGCTGTTTGACATGACGGTGGTCAGCGTCGCGTCCATTGGTTTGGTCACGATGTTCAGGCCAGCAGCCTGCTCGTCCATCTCATCGATGTTGATGCTCGGCGCGATAAAGCCGTTTTCCAGCATCAGCAGAGAGTAGATCGCTTCCTGCACGCCAGCCGCACCCAGAGAGTGACCGGTCATGGCTTTGGTCGCAGAGATTGCCGGGCTGTTGTCGCCGAAGACTTCACGGATCGCACCCAGCTCTTTCACGTCGCCTACCGGAGTAGAGGTACCGTGGGAGTTCAGGTAGTCGATTGGGGTGTCAACGCCGTGCATCGCCATCTTCATGCAGCGCACCGCGCCTTCGCCGGATGGCGCAACCATGTCGGCGCCGTCAGACGTTGCACCGTAGCCCACGATTTCAGCGTAGATGTGCGCGCCACGTGCCAGGGCATGCTCCAGCTCTTCAACCACAACCATACCGCCGCCGCCCGCGATAACGAAACCGTCACGGTGCGCATCATAGGTACGGGAGGCTTTATCCGGGGTTTCATTGTACTTGGTGGACAGTGCGCCCATCGCGTCGAATTCACAGGCCATTTCCCAGCCCAGCTCTTCGCCGCCGCCAGCAAATACGATGTCCTGTTTACCCAGCTGGATCTGCTCAACAGCATTACCGATACAGTGTGCGGAAGTCGCACACGCGGAGCTGATGGAGTAGTTCACACCGTGGATTTTGAATGGGGTCGCCAGGCACGCGGAAACCGCAGAACCCATGGCTTTGGTGACCACGTACGGACCTACAGCTTTCAGACCACGCGGGCTACGCATTGCGTCAGCGCCGAATACCTGCGCTTTTGATGAGCCGCCAGAACCGGCGATCAGACCCACGCGCGGGTTGTTCTGATAAACCTCTTCGCTCAGGCCGGAATCTTTGATCGCTTCCTGCATGGAGAGATAAGCATAAATAGAGGCATCGTTCATGAAACGAACCACTTTGCGGTCAATCAAACCGGTGGTGTCCAGTTTGACGTTACCCCATACGTGGCTACGCATACCTGAATCTTTAAACTCTTCAGAGAAAGTGATCCCGGAGCGTCCTTCACGCAGAGATGCCAGGACTTCCTGCTGGTTATTACCGATGCTGGAAACAATGCCCAGGCCAGTAATCACTGCACGTTTCATTCAATACCTCTGTAAGTCGCACTATAGTAAGTTTCGAGTCGCACAATAGCGTACACTTGTACGCCGAACAAGTCCGATCAGACATTTTCTGCGGAAATTTGCACCGATGGACTCACATCGTTAAGATCGTGCCACTGCCTGTCAGACGAGTAACTTACGTGAAACAAAACGCTATACAACCCGCCAACCTCGAATTCAACGCTGAGGGTACACCTGTTTCCCGAGATTTTGATGACGTCTATTTTTCTAATGATAACGGACTCGAAGAAACTCGCTATGTTTTCCTCGACGGAAACCAGCTCAGCACCCGCTTCCCGGAGCATCCGCGGAGCCTGTTTGTGGTCGCGGAAAGCGGATTCGGTACCGGGCTCAATTTTCTGACCCTTTGGCAGGCGTTTGACCAGTTTCACGCTGCCCACCCTGAGGCTACGCTACAAAGATTACATTTCATCAGTTTCGAAAAATTCCCGCTCACCGCGCACGATCTGCGGCTCGCTCATCAGCGCTGGCCAGAGCTTGCAGCCTGGGCGGAGCAGCTTCAGGCGCAGTGGCCACCCCACATTGGCGGCTGTCACCGTCTGATTCTGGACGGCGGACGCGTGACGCTGGATTTATGGCTTGGCGACATCAATGACCTGACCGATACGCTCGATGATTCGATGAATCAGACGGTGGACGCCTGGTTCCTTGACGGCTTTGCCCCCGCCAAAAACCCGGACATGTGGAGCCAGCATCTGTTTAGCGCGATGGCGCGGCTGGCGCGCCCGGACGCAACGCTTGCCACCTTCACCTCGGCAGGCTTTGTCCGCCGCGGACTGCAGGAGGCGGGCTTTACCATGCAGAAAACCAAAGGTTTTGGCCGCAAGCGCGACATGCTGGTCGGCAGAATGGAGCAGACGCTGGACATCCCCGCAAGTGCCCCCTGGTTTGCACGCGGCGCCAGCGCATCCCGTGAGGTGGCGATAGTCGGCGGGGGGATCGCCAGCGCTCTGCTGTCTCTCGCGCTTCTCCACCGCGGCTGGCAGGTCACGCTCTACTGTGCTGACGACGCGCCAGCAAGCGGTGCGTCCGGCAACCGCCAGGGGGCGCTCTATCCGCTTTTAAGCGCGCACGACCCGGCCCTGTTCCGGTTTTTCCCGGCGGCATTTACCTTCGCTCGTCGCCTGTACGATATCCTGCCGGTGGCGTTTGACCATGACTGGTGCGGCGTGACGCAGCTCGGCTGGGATGAAAAGAGCCAGCAAAAAATCACGCAGATGCTGTCGCTGGGTCTGCCTGACGAGATTGCCCGTGCGGTAAGTGCGCAAGAGGTGGCAGAGACCGCTGGCGTGGAAACCGGGTGTGGGGGCATTCAGTATCCACTCGGCGGCTGGCTGTGCCCGGCTGAACTGACCGCGGCGGTCATTGCCCTGGTGCAGTCGCGCGGGCTGACGGCGCATTATGCTCACAAGGTTGAATCGTTGAGCCGGACAGAACGCTGGAATCTGCGTTTTGCCGATGGCAAAGAGGCGAGTCATGCCAGCGTTGTGCTGGCAAACGGGCATCACATCAGCCAGTTTATCCAGACAGAATCATTGCCGGTTTATCCGGTCGGCGGCCAGGTAAGCCATATTCCTTCCGCGCCCGAACTGAGCAAACTGCGTCAGGTGCTGTGCTATGACGGCTATCTGACGCCGCAAAATCCGTCTAACGGCCACCACTGCATCGGGGCCAGCTACCATCGTGGCGAAGCGGATATGCGCTACAGCGAAGCGGATCAGGCCCAGAACCGCCAGCGCCTGATTGACTGTTTCCCGGATGCGGCGTGGGCGAGAGAGGTTGACGTCAGCGAGGGTGACGCGCGCTGCGGCGTGCGCTGCGCCACTCGCGACCATTTGCCGATGGCGGGAAATGTGGCGGACTACGACGCGACGCTTGAGGCCTATCAGGATCTTGCTGAACGCAAGGAAACGGCGGTGACCTCGCCGGTGTATCCGGAGCTGTTTATGCTGGGTGGATTAGGGTCTCGCGGGCTCTGTTCCGCGCCGCTGCTGGCGGAAGTGTTAGCCGCGCAAATGAGCGGCGAGCCGATTCCGCTGGACAGGGTTACGCTTGCGGGGCTGAATCCGAATCGATTGTGGGTACGGAAACTGCTGAAGGGGAAGAAGGTTAAGTAGGGTGCGGTCTGGTGCCCTCACCCCGTCCCTCTCCCACAGGGAGAGGGAGGTGAAACACTTACTTCGCTTTCGCCTGCTGGAACAAAGTGTCCCACATGCCTAACACCAGAGACTGATCGCGCGGCGAGAGCTCTCCGGCCTGAATGGCTTTCTCCAGACTGCGGGCCACTTCGGCGTGAACGGCGTCGGCAGAGTGATCGTCCCCCGCTTCCAGCTCGGCTACCGCGAGCGTCAGGTGACCACGCAGATAACCGCTGGCGAACAGCTCATCATCACTGGCGTGTTCCACCATGTCATCAATTAACGCCAGAATGCGTGATTCAAATTCTGCGATCATCTTCTTTCCTCTGTTAAAGATCTTCCGGCCAAGGGAAGCATTCCGCCGTGATAACCGGCGTGTGGTAATAATTCTGTAAGGCCTCGATCAGGCGTGCCGGACGTTCCGGGATGCCTTTCTCAAGATATTCCATCACCTGCGCGTGAACGCGGCGCTGGAAGACGATACGGTCTGGCTCGAAGTCGCCTTCGAGGTTGTCACAGCTGACGTTGAACGGGAAACCCGCCGCGACGCAGAATAGCCATTCCAGCGCCTGCGGCTTCACTTCCACATCTTCAAACTGGCCCTGAGTGGCGGCATCACGTCCGTCCGGGCAGTACCAGTAACCGAAGTCCACCAGCTCGCGCCGCGCTTTACCCGCAATGCACCAGTGCGAAATCTCGTGCAAGCCGCTGGCATAAAAGCCGTGGGCAAAGACAATGCGGTTATACGGAACCTCCGCATCAGCAGGAAGATAGATCGGTTCGTCGTCGCCTTTAATCAGACGGGTATTAAAATCGTCGGCAAAACAGCCGTCGAAAATCTCAATCAGCTGTTCGTATTTATGCGTACTGTTCATTAGTGCATCCCCAACCAGGTGAGGATCTCCTGTCCATGGCTGTCATAAAGAAGTTTGGCGCTCATTACGGCCGAGACGATGACGATCATCGGGCGAATAAGTTTTTGCCCTTTGCTTAATACCAGACGCGAGCCCGCGCGCGCGCCCAGGAACTGCCCTGCCATCATCACAAATCCGGTTGCCCAGATAACCTTACCGCCGATGATAAACAGCAGCAGGCCGCCGACGTTTGAGGTCGCGTTGAGCACTTTGGCATGGGCGGTGGATTTGGCGAGGTTAAACCCGGCCAGCGTCACGAACGCCAGCGCATAAAATGAACCCGCCCCCGGCCCGAAGAAACCGTCGTAAAAACCCACGCTGCCCCCGGCAACCAGGGCAAACGGCAGGCCGTACAGGCGACGCTGGCGGTCTTCTTCACCGAGCTTTGGCATCAGCAGGAAGTAAAGCCCGATGCAGATGACCAGAATCGGCAGGATCTGGCGCAAAATATCGGACTGCACGTGCTGAACCAGCAGCGCGCCCGACGTGGAGCCGATAAAGGTCATCAGGATATTGAGCTTCTGATCGGCCAGGCTCACCACCTTACGGCGGATAAAATAGAGCGACGCCGAGAGCGAGCCGCCGCAGGCCTGAAGCTTATTGGTGGCAAGCGCCTGCGCCGGGCTCATGCCCGCCGCCAGCAGAGCGGGCACGGTTAACAACCCGCCGCCGCCCGCGAGCGCGTCGATAAAACCGGCCAGCATGGCCACAAAGAACAGCACCACCAGCAGCAGCGGTGACACCATAAACAGATCGACGAAATTATCCATTAAAGTACATGCTCATCCAGTAGCGCCTGGCAGGAAGGCGGCAACGGAGGCGGTGTCTTCTTCTCAGGCTTAGAGGTTCCAGGTTTTGCCGGCTCAAACCAGCTTTGCAGTTCCGCACCGCAGCCATCGCCTGGCGGAGGTAGCGGCTGATCTTCACATTCCAGGCTATTCGCCGGGCAGCGCAGACGAACGTGCATGTGCGCACGATGCTGGAACCACGGGCGCACTTTGCGCAGCCAGTCACGATCGGTTCCGGCATCCAGGCAGAGCTGCTGCTTGATGGCCGGGTTAACGAAAATCCGCGTGACGTCGTTATCTTCAGCCGCCAGCTTGATCATGCTGGAAACATCCCGCGTCCAGAGTGATGGCACAACGCGCTTACCGTCGCTCGCCACCAGATCGAGCGCCTGCGGTTTCAGCAGCTGGGCAGACGACCAGCGCGCTTTCGGCAACTGCAGGAAGATATCAACATCCAGTCCGGTCTGGTGGCTGGCGTGTCCACCGTTAAAACGCCCGCCGGCAGGCATCCCCATATCGCCAATCAGCATCGTGCCCAGCCCCAGGTTATGCACCTGATTGCCCAGACGCTGGATGAACAGCACCAGGTCCGGGTGGCCGAAATAACGACGCTGATCGGTGCGCATCACCTGATAGGTATCAGACTGGAGAGGAAGCTCCTGGGCACCGACGATACAGCCGTTGGAAAAGGCGCCAATGGACTGCGCGCTCCCCGCCACCGGGTGGGTGATTTTTTGCCATGGCGTCGCGGCCAGACTGGCTCCACTGGCAAGCAGCGCCAGCAGAGCAATTGCGGTTTTTTTCATGTTTACCAGCGTGGAATGGTGGTCGTCACATCCGCATTCTGCGCGCGCTGGCGCAGGAAGTGATCCATCAGCACGATCGCCAGCATCGCTTCTGCGATCGGCACCGCGCGGATCCCCACGCACGGATCGTGACGTCCTTTGGTGATCATCTCAACTTCTTCGCCATCGCGGTTAATCGTGTGGCCCGGCACGGTGATGCTGGAAGTTGGCTTCAGCGCGATGTTGGCAACAATCTGCTGCCCGCTGCTGATACCGCCCAGGATGCCGCCCGCATGGTTGCTCTGGAAGCCCGCTTTCGTAATCTCATCGCGGTTTTGGCTGCCGCGAAGCTGAACCACGTCAAAGCCGTCGCCAATCTCTACGCCCTTCACCGCGTTGATGCTCATCAGCGCGTGGGCAATGTCGGCGTCGAGACGGTCAAATACCGGCTCGCCCCAGCCAGCCGGGACGCCGTCGGCCACCACGGTCACTTTCGCGCCAATGGAGTCGCCCTCTTTTTTCAGGCCACGCATCAGTTCGTCCAGCGCCTCAAGCTTGTCGGCATCGGCGCAGAAGAACGGGTTTTGTTCAACCTGATCCCAGTCTTTGATCGCCAGCGGAATGTCGCCCATCTGGGTCAGACAGCCGCGGATAACGATGCCAAATTTCTGCTGCAGGTATTTCTTAGCAATCGCCCCTGCCGCCACGCGCATCGCGGTTTCACGCGCGGAAGAACGTCCGCCGCCGCGATAGTCGCGGAAGCCATACTTTTGTTCGTAGGTGTAGTCGGCGTGGCCCGGACGGAAGACGTCTTTGATGGCGCCGTAGTCCTGGGAGCGCTGATCGGTGTTTTCGATCAGCAAACCGATGCTGGTCCCGGTGGTGCGGCCTTCAAAGACGCCGGAGAGAATTTTGACCTGGTCCGGCTCGCGACGCTGCGTGGTGTAGCGAGAGGTGCCCGGGCGACGACGGTCGAGGTCGTGCTGTAAATCGGCTTCGGTCAGTTCGATGCCTGGCGGTACGCCATCAACGATACAGCCCAGCGCCAGCCCGTGTGACTCGCCAAAGGTGGTCACGCGGAATAACTGTCCAATACTGTTTCCTGCCATCACGGCTCCGATGTTGTTGTTTGTGTTTGAGCGTTGTGAAACGGGCCGAAGCCCGCTGGATTAATCTTTATAGATGCTGAAGTGTTCGCGCGCGTCGAGCAGCTGCGCTTTGGTCAGCATAAAGACGCCGTCACCGCCGTTGTCGAACTCAAGCCAGGTGAACGGCACATCCGGGTACTGCTCTATCAGATGTACCATGCTGTTGCCCACTTCACAAATCAGAACGCCGTCGTCGGTCAGATAATCCGGCGCGCAGGCCAGAATGCGGCGGGTCAGCTTCAGGCCGTCAGAGCCTGACGCCAGACCCAGCTCCGGCTCGTGACGGTATTCGTTCGGCAGATCGGACATGTCTTCCGCATCGACGTACGGCGGGTTGGTAACGATCAGATCGTACTGCAGCGTCGGCAGATCGCGGAACAGGTCAGAGCGAATTGGCGTAACGTGATGGATGAGCCCATGCTCTTCGATGTTGTGCTCGGTCACGGCCAGCGCGTCGGTGGAGATATCGACGGCGTCTACTTCCGCTTCCGGGAAGGCGTACGCGCAGGCAATCGCGATGCAGCCGCTGCCGGTACACATATCGAGAATGTGCTGCGGCTGATGGCCGATCAGGCCTTCAAAGTGGTTGTTGATCAGCTCGCCAATCGGCGAGCGCGGCACCAGCACGCGTTCATCGACATAGAACTCGTGGCCGCAGAACCAGGCTTTGTTGGTCAGATAGGCGACCGGAATGCGCTCGTTCACGCGGCGGATCACGCGCTCAACGATGCGGTGTTTTTCGCTGGAAGTCAGGCGCGCGGTGCGCATGTCTTCCGGAATGTCCAGCGGCAGGTAGAGAGACGGCAGCACCAGCTGTACGGCTTCATCCCACGGGTTATCGGTACCGTGACCGTACCAGATATTGGCGGCGCTGAAGCGGCTAACCGACCAGCGCAACATGTCCTGTATGGTATGCAGCTCGTTTACTGCTTCATCGACAAAAATTTTATCCACTCTTTCCTCCAGGGCATGCTCGCATAATTTTCGGCGGCTAGTTTGCCATGAAGACGGCGATAAATCAGCAATGACGCGTCTCGCTTGAGGTTAAAAAATGCGTTTAGTCGGGTACACTGTCGGAAATACGAGATGAGAATGACGAATGAAAAAGAAAACATCGCTCAGCGAGGAGGATCAGGCGCTCTTCCGTCAGCTGATGACCGGGACGCGTAAAATCACGCAGGACACCATCGTCCATCGCCCGCTGCGTAAAAAAATCAGCGAAGTACCGGTCAAGCGTCTTCTGCAGGAGCAGGCCGATAACAGCCACTATTTTTCAGATGAATTTCAGCCGCTGCTCAATACGCAGGGGGCTGTGAAGTACGTACGCGAAGACGTCAGCCATTTTGAGCTGAAAAAATTACGCCGCGGGGATTATTCGCCGGAGCTGTTTCTCGATCTGCACGGTTTAACGCAGATGCAGGCGAAACAAGAGCTGGGGGCGTTGATCGCCGCCTGTCGCCGTGAACATGTTTTTTGCGCCTGCGTGATGCACGGCCACGGTAAACATATCCTCAAGCAACAAACGCCGCTGTGGCTGGCTCAACACCCACACGTAATGGCTTTTCATCAGGCACCGAAAGAGTACGGCGGAGATGCCGCGTTGCTGGTGTTGATTGAAGTGGAAGAGTGGCAGCCGCCAGAGTTGCCCTGACAGAATGGCGGGAAGCACATTGCACCCCGCCATATCGCACGTCACGTCAGATAGCTTTTGCCATCTTCAGGTTGCACGGACTCATTTGCCAGTTGAAGACACCTTTGCCCGTTTCGTCGAGAGAAACATTGGCAATGGCGGATGTCGTAAACATCGGCGGGGTCTCGCCCGGGCACAGCTCAGATACCAGATAGCCAACCAGTGGCAGGTGGGAAATGACCAGCGCGGAAGCGACACCTTCATTGCACAGCGCCTGAAGATAAGCGCTGACAAGGCCTACATCGCCACACGGGGTGAGTTCAGGCAGAACATCCACACTGGTCGGCAGGTTCATACACTCCCCTACCACATCCAGCGTCTGTTCTGCACGCAGGAACGGACTCACCAGAACGCGTTCGATGTCCACTTTTTGACCGTTAAGCCAGGTCGCCATCAGACGAGATTCGTCGCAGCCACAGACGGTCAAAGGACGTACTGAGTCACTGGCGGCATCGAGTGCCGCGTCGCCGTGACGCATGATAAAAACTTGCATATTGCACCGCTTTTGTTAACCAGAATCACCGGCGTTAACTACCCGCGATAAATACTATGAGGTAGAAAACCCGATGGCCGGGCATTGTGCCTGATCCATTCGGTGAATGAAACGCTGTTTTTTACCTCAATGGCGTAAGTATAGTCAATCTCTGTTTACAAAATCGCCAGAACAGGTCCATTCACTTCAGGATTTACCCTTCTTTGACCTCAGCTTACGAGGACAGTTTCCCTTGCAGGCCAAAATGTCTGGCCGCGTTCCGCCATCTGCAATAATTGGTCACACGGTGTAAACCGTGGACCATATTGCGAAGCCAGACGTTGCAGGATAGCAACCACTTCACCCGCGCCGAGCGTATCCATGTAACGGAACGGGCCGCCAAGGAACGGCGGGAAACCAATGCCAAATACCGCGCCGATGTCACCATCGCGTGCACTCTTGATCACCTGCTCATCAAAACAGCGCGCCGCTTCATTGAGCATCATCATCACGCACCGCTCAGCGCACTGAACGGCGGACAGTTTTCCCTGACCTGTGGTCAAAATGAGTCCATATACCGAAGGGTCGACCTGTTTCCTGCTTTTACGCCCTTTCGCGCCGTAAAGATAGAAACCGCGTTCATTTTTTCTGCCTTTGCGATCGTCCTTCAAAATCGCAGAAACAATATTTGCAGGTGGGCTAAAACGATCGCCATATGCAGCTTCCAGCACTGGTATAATTTTAGTGCCGGTGTCTATTCCCACCTCATCCAAAAGTTGGATTGGGCCAACGGGGAAACCAAACTTTACCAGCGCCTCGTCGACGTGCTCAATCTTCTCCCCTTCCGTCAGCAACCGCATTGCTTCATTAATGTAGGGAGCCAGAATGCGGTTGACGTAGAAGCCAGCTTTGTCCGCTACCACAATCGGGGTTTTGCCCTGTTTTTTCGCCAGCTTCACCACGGTGGCAACAGTTTGCGGACTGGTAGTCGCGTGCGGAATAACTTCCACCAGCGGCATTTTTTCAACCGGGCTAAAGAAGTGCAGCCCAATCACCTGCTCCGGGCGCGCGGCTTTCGCCGCGATATCGCCAATCGGTAATGACGACGTATTGGAGGCAAAAATGGTATGCGGGGCACAATGTTGCTCAACGTCTGCCACCATCTGCTGCTTAAGCGCCAGATCTTCAAACACGGCTTCAATCACCAGATCGCGGTGCGCAAAACCGCTGTAATCCGTCGTACCGGATATCATCGCCAGGGTTTTATCGCGCTCGCTTGCCTTGATATGGCGGCGCTTGACCTTTTGATCAAGGTTCTGCCAGCTGTACTGCAGCGCGTGGTTGATCCCCTTAGGATTAATGTCTTTGATTCGTACAGGCAATTTGCCTTTGCTGGCGGTAACAAAAGAGATTCCGCCACCCATGAGCCCCCCACCCAGTACGCCAATCGCACGCAGCGGCGCAGGCTGCGCCTCGCTGCCCGGATCTTTTTTCACGTCCGTGCTGGCGAAGAAGATGCTGCGCAGCGCCTGCGACTGCGGCGTCATCGCCAGTTCGCCAAAGGCTTTGGCCTCCGCGGCATAGCCGCTGCTGCTTCCCTGCGACAGCCCGGTCTCGATCACTTCGAGGATCCGCTTTGCCGCCGGGTAATTGCCTTTGGTTTTTTGTTCGGTCTTTTTGCCCACCATGTTGAACAGGAGCGTTCTTCCCAGCGGGCCGGCCAGCACGCGCTCACGTACCGGCAGAGGACGTTTTGCCTGACGCCCTTTCAGCGCAAGCTCAACGGCGGCCTCCAGCAAAATGGACTGCGGCACGACGTCATCGACCAGACCGGCTTTCAGCGCCTGACGGGCGCGCAGCTGTTTACCGGTTAATATCATCTCCAGCGCCGTGCTGACGCCGACCAGGCGCGGCAGCCGTTGCGTTCCGCCGGAGCCAGGCAGCAGGCCCAGCTGCACTTCCGGCAGACCCAGAATCGTTTTCGCATCGTCGGTGCAAATCCGGCTGTGACAGGCCAGCGCCAGCTCAAGCCCGCCGCCCAGACAGGCACCGTGGATCGCGGCAATGACCGGGATCGGCAGACCGTTGATCTCCGCCATCACCTGCTGGCCCTGACGCGCCAGCTCTTCGGCTTCCAGAGCGCTTTGCGCCCGGGCGATCATGTTGATATCCGCGCCGGCGATAAAGTTATCCGGCTTGGCAGAGATAAAGACCAGACCACGAATCGCTTTGTTGTCGCGGATCTGCTTTAGCATCGCGCGCACCTGAACACCAAATTCGGCCTTCAGGGTATTCATCTTTTCATCAGGCACATCAATAGTGATAACGGCCACGTTATCGAGGCGAACCGTCAGATTAAATGCAGATGGCATATCCATTATTCAGCCTCCACAACCATTGCTGCGCCAAGGCCACCCGCCGCACAGGCGGTAACGAGGCCAAACCCGCCGCCACGGCGACGGAGTTCATGTAAAGTTTGCGTGATCATCCTCGCCCCTGTGGCGGCAAATGGATGACCGTAGGCGATAGAGCCGCCCAGCACGTTGAATTTACTTTGATCCACTTCGCCTGTGGCATGGGCGCGGCCCAGCACATCGCGCGCGAAACGCTCGCTTGCCAGCAGCTGTACGTTTGCCAGGGTTTGCGCGGCAAACGCTTCATGCATATCAATCAGGGTTAAATCAGCCAGCGTCAGCCCCGCGCGCTCCAGCGCCAGCGGCGTGGACCACGCCGGACCTAACAGCATGTCCTGCCAGACATCAATGGCGGTGAAGGCATAGCTGCGTAAATAGCCCAGGGGAGTGATGCCCAGCTCCTTCGCGCGGGATTCGGTCATCAGGATCACGGCGGCGGCGCCATCCGTCAGCGGCGTACTGTTCGCCGCCGTCACCGAGCCGTGTTTGCGGTCAAACACCGGGCGCAGTTTGGCGTAATCCGCCAGCGTTGAGGTGCCGCGAATATTGTTATCTTCCACAAGCGGTTCACGGTAGGGGGGAATATAGGCGGTCATGACCTCGTCGGTCAGCTTGCCTTCCGACCAGGCTTTTGCCGCAAGCTGATGCGAGCGATGCGCCAGAGCATCCTGTTGTTCACGCGTAATGCCGTACGTTTTTGCCATCTGCTCGGCGGTATCGCCCATGCGCAGGCCGGTGGAGTATTCCGCGACGGCAGGTGGTACAGGCATGAGGTCGCGCAGGCGTAAACGCGAGAAGAGTTTGAGTTTCTGACCCGTCGTGCGGGCTTTATTGGCATCCACCAGGATGCGCGCCAGCTTTTTACTGACCCCAATTGGCAGCACCGAAGAGGAGTCCGCTCCACCCGCAATCCCGGCGCGAATCGTGCCCGCCATCAGGCTTTCGGCGACGTTAGCCACGGCCTGGAAGCTGGTTGCGCAGGCGCGGCTGACGCTGTAGGCATCGGTATGCACGTTCATCCCGGTACCGAGGACGATTTCACGCGCAATATTGGGGGCTTCAGGCATCTGCACGACCTGACCAAATACCAGCTGCTCGATGACCTCAGGCGGAATTTCGCTGCGAGCCAGCATCTCCCCCACTACCATTTTCCCCAGGTCGACGGCCGGTATGCCATGAAACGCCGTTGCCTGACGCGCAAATGGCGTGCGCAATCCACTGACTATGGCAATGCGATCGCCCTGACGGGTAATAAGCGGTAATGCCTGACTCATAACACTCCCCTGTAAAAAATTTTCGCAAACATAAAGTGGTCTGACCTGATAATAGTCTTAACCATTTTTTTACATTCAGCCAATCGGGGAAACGAAAAAGTGCGAGCTAAAACACAGAGAAGAAAAAGAAAATACCCCTAAGGAAAAAGCAAAACGGTAACCCATAGGTTACCGTTTTTAGTGTTTGCACCCTCTCCCGTGGGAGAGGGCTGGGGGGAAGGGCATCAGGCCGCAGAGATTAACGCAGGCCCAGCTGGAAAATCAGCGTTTCTGCTTCACAGGCAAAGACAAAGTCGATGTCCAGCTTCACGCCGCCTTCCACTTCGGTAAAGGTAGACTTGATTTCACACGGATCGGATTCAACGTCACGCGCACGCTTGCTCAGCGCGGTCAGGGTCTCTTCCGCTTCGGCACGGTTGGTGAATACACGGCTGTAAGAGGCGGTGCAATCGGTGTTGTCCATGATGGTCCCAACATCCATACAGCAGCAAACCGGGGTTTCATCAGCACTGCATTTACTCATAGCTCAATTTCCTCTGTATTCGCGCAGCGCGCGAGATAAACACGATGCTGCTATTTTACGCCCCGGCGCGGGCGCTCTCCAGCCGTTAATGGCGCAAAAGCGGATAAGTGACCAATATCACACTAAAAAATGATCTAAAACAAAAACCACCCTTTTGGGTGAGTCGCGATGGTCACAATTTTGCCAACCAGATCTCGTTTCACGAAACATGTTTGAAAATATTAATAAACAAACTTGCAACATTTCGGCTGGTCAGACCTATACTCTGGCCACTGGTCTGATTTGTCTGTCATACCTCAGACCCTACACTTCGCGCTCCTGTTACGGTATGTAACAATTATTGAATAAAAATAACTCAATGAGGTTATGGTCATGAGCCAGAAAACCCTGTTCAACAAGACTGCGCTGGCAGTCGCAGTGGCACTCGTCTCCACTTCCGCCTGGTCAGCGGGCTTTCAGTTAAACGAATTTTCTTCCTCTGGCCTTGGCCGTGCGTATTCCGGGGAAGGCGCTATCGCTGATGATGCGGGTAACGCGAGTCGTAACCCCGCGTTGATCATGATGTTCGATCGTCCGACTTTCTCTGCCGGTGCGGTTTATATCGATCCTGATGTCAACGTTTCGGGTAAGTCGCCTTACACGGGTGCGAGCCTTAAAGCGGACAATATTGCCCCAACAGCATGGATCCCAAACCTGCACTTCGTTGCGCCTATCAACGAACAGTTTGGCTGGGGTGCATCCGTAACGTCTAACTACGGCCTGGCTACCGAGTTCAATAACAACTACCCGGCTGGTGAATACGGCGGTAAAACAGACCTTACTACGCTGAACCTCAACCTGAGCGGTGCGTATCGCCTGAACGATAACTGGAGTTTTGGCCTGGGCTTTGATGCCGTCTACGCCGACGCCAAGATTGAACGTTATTCCGGGGAACAGACTGCTCGCCTGCCTAAAAACAGCAATAAAATTGCCAGTCTTGAAGGTGATGAGTGGGGCTATGGCTGGAACGCCGGTATCCTGTACGAGCTGGACAAAAACAACCGTTGGGGCCTGACCTATCGTTCCGAAGTGAAAATTGACTTCGACGGCGATTACAAGAGCGGCATCCTGACGCCTGTGAACAATCTGGTTCCAGGTGCGGGCACCACCATTCCTTGGGGAACGTCCAACCAGACCGTTCCAGGTTCACTGTCACTGCATTTGCCAGAAATGTGGGAAGTCTCCGGTTACAACCGCGTTGCGCCACAGTGGGCTATTCACTATAGCCTGGCCTATACCAGCTGGAGCCAGTTCCAGGAGCTGAAAGCGACCGGTACCAATGGTCAAACGCTGTTCTATAAGGACGAAAGCTTCCACGACGCCTATCGTATAGCGTTGGGTACCACCTACTACTACGATAAGAACTGGACTTTCCGCTCCGGTATCGCATTTGACGACAGCCCGGTTCCGGCAGATAAACGTTCCATTTCCATTCCGGATCAGGACCGCTTCTGGTTAAGTGCTGGCGCGACCTATGCGTTGAACGAGAATGCATCCATCGATGCGGGCGTATCTTATATGCACGGTCAGAAAGTGACGTTCAAGGAAGGTCCGTACGAGTTTACCTCTGAAGGTAAAGCCTGGCTGTTCGGTACGAACTTCAACTACGCGTTCTAATCGCGCTGGAATCAAAAAAGGTGAGCATTGCTCACCTTTTTTATTTACTCCGAATCGATATCTTTTAGTTCGTTTTCGATCGCCTTCGCGTTTGGATTCTCTTCCGGCTTCAGCTTGCCGCCGTTGGCAATAAAGTCATGATTCTGGAAGTACGCTTCACGCACCATAATGTACGGGTCAGAAGACTGGCGCAATAGACCATCGGAGTCGAGCAGTTGCGCGCGGGTTTCAATCCCTTCCACCGTCCATTTACCCACCGACAGCGGCCAGGTCAGCCACGACAGGACCGGATACAGCGTATCCACCATATCTCCGCCATCATCACGGAGGGTGAAACTACCGTAGAACGGTAAATGCACGTACGGACCATACCCGACTCCATAGTGTCCCATCGTGCTGCCGAAACGGTGTGGCTGTTCACGCTGCAGTTTCTGGTTAGCCATACCTGCAACATCAATAAAGCCACCCATACCCAGAATGGAGTTCAGGAAGAAGCGGGTAAAGTGGACCATCCCCTGATACGGGTCGCCCTGCAGGAAGTAGTTCACCATTACCGCAGGCTCTTCGAGGTTGCTGGTAAAGTTACTTAACCCGTTACGCGCAGGTTGTGGAACATAATCGCGCCATGCTACTGCCACCGGACGAACCACATACGGGTCCAGTACGTTGTAGTTGAAGCTATACATTGAGCGGTTAAATCCTTCGAGAGGATCGGAGCGTCCCGTTTGCTCACCGGAGCTGGCGCAGCCCACAAGCATCGTCGCGCCAAGCGCAAGCGCCGACAGCCGAAGTTTCATAAATATCTCCCTGTTCAGTATGGCTATCGTTGATTGCCATCCGTAACGGAGCCGTTGACGCTCCGTCTGTAAACGTGCAAGCGATTGTAACAGCACGTTTACCGATGTCTATGAGCACAATTACGGGCAGTAACCACCGTGACTCTGATCTCAGCATAGCCTGTCTTTTGGAATTCGTTTCGCTGGCAATTTTATAATGACTTTGAAAGAGATGTATCACCTTTGTTGTCATTGCCGCCAATTTAAGAGCATCCCCACAGGCATCCCGATAAAAGCCGCTACGCTTAACAGAAAGATCAACCTCCGGGAGCAGATATGAAAGATGTAGGCGAAGAAAAAATTGGCGAGAGCACTGAGGAGCTTGAAATTGAAAGCGAGGAGAAAGCGCGCGGCGAGAAGATAGAAATTGATGAAGATCGCCTCCCCTCCCGCGCAATGGCCATCCACGAGCATATACGCCAGGATGGTGAAAAAGAGATGGAGCGCGACGCGATGGCCCTCTTCTGGTCAGCCATTGCTGCCGGACTCTCAATGGGCGCATCTCTGCTTGCAAAAGGGATATTTCATGTGCAGCTGGAAGGCGTACCCGGTGGATTTTTACTGGAAAACCTCGGCTATACCTTCGGCTTTATTATTGTCATCATGGCCCGCCAGCAGCTGTTTACCGAGAACACGGTGACCGCCGTTCTGCCGGTGATGCAAAACCCCACACTCGGTAATTTCGGTTTATTGATGCGGCTCTGGAGCGTGGTTCTGCTGGGTAATATCATCGGCACGGGCATCGCGGCATGGGCGTTTGAATATATGCCGATCTTTGATGAACCCACCCGGGATGCGTTTGTGAAAATCGGCATGGACGTAATGAAAAACACGCCGGTCGAGATGTTCTCAAACGCCATCATCTCTGGCTGGATTATCGCCACGATGGTCTGGATGTTTCCTTCAGCGGGAAGCGCCAAAATTGTGGTGATCATATTGATGACCTGGCTGATTGCGCTGGCGGACACCACGCATATTGTGGTCGGTACCGTTGAAATCCTGTATCTGGTCTTTAACGGTACGCTTCACTGGAGCGATTTCTTCTGGCCGTTTGCCCTTCCGACGCTGGCGGGAAACATTTGCGGCGGAACGTTTATCTTCGCGCTGTTAAGCCATGCCCAAATTCGTAACGACATGTCGAACAAACGCAAAGCTGAGCTTAAGGCACGGGAAAAGGATGATAAATCGACAAAAAAATCGACCTGAATGGTGACTCTTTGAGCAGTCAGGCGGCGATGCGCTTAACGCAAAGTGTAAATAAGGCTATACTCGTGCCGCCTCGTCCCCTTAGTTAAATGGATATAACGAGCCCCTCCTAAGGGCTAGTTGCAGGTTCGATTCCTGCAGGGGACACTTTACCCTCCCGCTTTTTCCAGCACATTCGTCTGTCTACCGCCAGAATTCACTGAGCAGAAGAATCCTGTTTTATTTGAGCGTAACGCGTTGCCAGCTGTTTAAGACGCAACTCCAGTTGAGTCTTTTCTGCTACAGGAAGCGCATCTCCTGCTGGATGCTGTGACAGGCGCCTGAGTTGTTCTTCAGCCGGTATCGTCTGGTTAAATGACTGTATAGTCGAAAAAACTACCGATTTAAGCTCGCTTACCGTGATGTATTTTCCTTTTTGCTCATCCAAACTACTCAGCCGATGACTCAGTTGCTGAAGCGTCATCATTCCCTGATACCAGCTGTTCATTGCGTCGACAGGTAACGCTGCCGCGTTAAATTTTTGCTGCCACTGCATTGTGAGCGGTTTCGCCTCCTCCGGCCATAATGTCTGGAGCTGCTTCAACAGCTGAAGGCTGTAGGAAAGATTCCAGTCAGGAGGCAGTTTATCCAGGCGGGCAAGCTGCTGCTGCGTGTCTGTGATAAACGTGGACGGTAAAGTACCTCGCAGTGTTAACGCGTCTTGCTGCACAGGCGTGAGCACTTCAGGTAACGGAGCAAGAGAGGCAAAAGCCTGAGTCGCCAGGGGGTCGGGTCTGGACAAAGAAACCCATCCCCACGCCACAGCGATACAAACCACCAGCGTGGAACACATCCCGGTAATAAAGGGCTTCCACTGTCTGACAGGCACGGGGGCTGTCGTACGATCCTCCCCATTCGGCTGATTTTCCTGATGCACAACATATACCCATTTCACTTCTTCGATCGGTTCGGCTTTCTCCAGAGTCGATTCGCTATCGGGCTTCATGTTCACATTCAAATCGGACGTGTCATTACTGCTTTCCAGCCGTTCAGCACTTGAACGTATCAACGTTCGTAACGTATCGAACTGGCTAAGGTGTTTAAGCTCAAGGCGCTGGAGCACCGCGCTCAGGCTGGTAAGTAACGCTTCAGCACGATAAAGCTCACTAAGATGGCTGCTGTTGAATGGCAGCATACGCATGCGCTGCTGCAGGCGCTGGCTAAGGCCGCTAAGGATTTCCATACGAGCGTGTTGCGTCTTCGGCCATAAGATGTCCCACTGGTGGCTAATCAGGGCCTCCAGAATCGCCAGCCCTTCATTCAGGCCAGCTAATCCAGACAGGTGAGTACGAGCAAGGGTGTACCAGGCTGCTGTCTGCAACTCCACACCGTTCTGTTCAAACATTGAGAGACAGAGTCTTTGGACATATTGCCAGTTCACATCAGGGCGAGCAGGATGTGTAAGCTTACTGAGTTCGTCGCGGAGGGCGGCATAATCTGGCAGCGTACGCGGGTCGCCGCCGGTTTTTAACGTTATATGTGTGGTCATTCTGCAGGGCCTGCATATCCGTGTCGGTTAATTTCGTCAGTTGATGTGTAAGGCAGTTTTGCGTGTAGAAACGCAATGACGAATAAAGGAATGAATGTTATTGCTATGACAGCAGCGCTAAAATCAGATCGAAAAAAACACCTTCATCAAAGAGTTTTCCTGACTGAGGTGACCTATCAGGGGGAGTAAAGATCCAGTCATTTACGCTCCCCACCCGCATGAACAGGCGTCCTTGAGAAATCGCGCTGTACCCGGAAAAAAAAGTCACCTCGACACAGCCTGCAACTCCCTGTCCATACAGAAATATCGGCATAAACTTAACCGCCCGGTTACCATAACGCAGGACGATACAGGAAATATCAAAAGCCCCGCCCTCCACCAGCAGGTCCGGAACGTATACCGTCAGTGGCTCTGCATTCAGTCCGGTATCTGACAGCCAGGCGTCCATTTGCTCCTGAAGCTGAGCCATTCGCATGCGAAACTCTGCAATATCGGCCTGGCTCTTGCTAGCTGCGGGAACAGGTGAAGGTTGTCGCGCCTGCAACTTCTTCAGGAACTGTGATTTTACTGACATGGTGTTAACTGACCTTATATACGAAGTGTTGTGTCGAGATACTGTTGCTGCCTGAGATGCCGCAACAGGACCCGTCCTTCGGGCATAAACTCAGTCCCGTAGCGCACCAGGCCAATCCCTTTAAGTTCAGCGTCAATGGCATAGCGCAGCTCGCCGGGAATGTTCTGCTCAAGCAGAACAACGTCTATCTTTTTCAGGCGCGGTTCATACTTGAGCAGAACGGCAGACAATGTGCCCATGAGCTCATGGGCCGTTCCCGGCATGCCCTGCAGGATTTTCGTCATGTCGGGCAGCCCGTAATCAGGCAGATGCGCCAGCGTGCCGGCGCGACAGTTGAGAACGCGCTGCATGTTGTCCAGAACCGAAAGAATGACCTGATTTTCTTCACTGACCTGTTTAAGGTCGAGGCCACCGCTAAAATTTCCGGTTAGCATTTCATACAGCGAAGGCGTGTTATGTCCCTGGGGCATCAGTCGTCCTTAAGCGGTTGCAGCGTCAGATGGTTCTCGCCGGCTTCCAGAATGCGCGGTTTATCGGGATCCAGATCGCTGCGCTTGATAACCTGCTTCCAGGTGTCGTTGGTCATGTCCGGATGGCGGAACAGCCCTACCACCGCGACAAACTGCGCCTCTTCTTCCATCGGCATATCAAGGCTTGCATCCCCCCCCGGTTTTACCACGATATTACGACTGGCCAGCATGTCGTCTTTCAGAATGCTGACATCATCCTGAAGCAATTGCTGATAAACCGTCTTATCAAAGGTTTTGCGGTCTTTGAGCTGGTAAACCCTGACCACGACAGGCTCAGACAGCGAGTTATTTTCGCGAGAGTCGGTGTTCAGAGCTTCGCGCGCGGTGAAATCCAGATGCAGGATTTTAATTTTTTTATAGAACACAGAATTAAACGCCGATTTGGTACCGTCAGTAACGCTCTGCGTCACCCCGCAACCGGTCAGAATAAGCGCCGTGAGAGTCATCATCCAGCGCGCGGTTTTAGTTAAACTTGTACGTGACACGTCGGTTTCCTTGTTGTGGTTTCGCGGGCTCCAGCCCGCTGTAATAGCCCAGTTCTGTCGTAAAGGTTTCAGGAATGTCATCAGGATGGCTATCATCTTCTGCTCCCAGCACGCCGTTCATTCCCAGCCAGAAAGGGTTCTCACCCAGCGGAGGTACGGCCAGCAGTCGAACAGACGTCGTCAGGGTTATTCTGGCCTTAAACCGCCAGCCCAGATACACCCGCAGCATCACCAGGAAATCCATGTATAACTGGCCATCCGGTTTCCAGCCTTGCGCCTCATGTTCGTTGTCCGTCGCAAGCGCAATCAGCAGCTGGCTGCCGGCATCCATCGCTTCGTCACCCAGCGGCGTATTGCCATCAAGCAGAAAATCTTCGTCACCGTAAAAACCCAGCGGCCTGTCGATCTCTACAGGCCGCAGACAATACGGACTCACCTGCACCGTCGTATCGGGGGCAAGCAGGCTCACCAGTGCCTGCATCCCTTCCTGAGTTTTGCCCGGTTGTTGCAGAACTCCCAACAGGGCCAGAAAGCGCGACACTGGCGTGGCAATGTGATTTGCCGTGCCCGGTATTCCAAGCCCCACCAGACCCAATAACGACTGCGAAATGCTGTCGGTTCCGCCGGGCTCAAACGTGGCCGGATAGGAGTATTTACGCCAGACGCGGTAAAACTGCGTCAGGATGCGATGACTGAAAATATCCAGAAAGCCCTGCAGCGCCTCATGCCCTTCGCGACGCTGGGTGATGTCATCGAGATACGCCGTTGGTAATGGGGAATCGACCCCGTACATCCCCATAAAGGTCGTACGGATAACCGGCGGCTTGCTGTCATCCTCTTCATCATATTCGACAGCCTTCAGTTCACTGACCGGAAACCCCATTCCAGGGTGCGGTGCAAAGCGTACCGGGTCATCTGCGGGGTGGCTGGTCGATCCCATCAGCGGCCTGCCAGGATTGTTTTTCTCCAGCAGCTGACATAATCGATAGAAGTTAATGCGGTGAAGGTCGGCTTCCAGCCGCAGTGTCAGCCGGGAATGCGACGGTTGTGCTTCTCTTCCCATTCCAGGCGCTCTCCGGTTGGTTGCAGGATAATAATCAGGCGGTTAAACAGATAGATGTCGGTGTAGAGCGCGAAGAAGCGGCTTAGCATCTCGCCGAACAGGCAGATGTCGCCGCGCCCGGCAAAGCCGTAGCTGTCTAGCGTCACTTCAATCTGCACGCCGCGCACCAGGTATCCCTGCTCAAATCGCTCAGTTTCACTGTGCTTCACGTCGATGATGGCTTCCAGACGACGGCGGTTCATCTCGCTGTCGGTCCACTCGTACAGCGCGAGGGTACCGCGCAGCACATCGGCGTTATCCATCATCGACAGGAACCCGCTGCCGAGGTGACTCAGCACGCGCCAGTGGAAACGGTCTTGCGCAGGTGGATAACAGGGCAGTGTCGGCGCACACAGGTTACGCACGACGATGCTGGCCGACGTAGTTTTCATCACCGTATCGAGCACGGTACTTTGCAACGCCCGTCGCGGCAGCTGGCCGTTGGTACCGGTGAGCGTCAACGACAAGCTTTCATCTTCAGGAACGGTGTGATTATCAAATGCTTCGCCACCCAGAATAAGCCAGGTATTGTACAGCCCTGACGAACCTCGCCGCACCCGGGTGTGGTAGTAATATTCCGGGGCTTCATGGCGCATCATTCCGCCTTTGTGGCGAAAGCTTGAAAACGGTACGTAGGTATGCTGGCTCGATGACATCACCGAATCCACCGCATATATTTCGGTGTGACCATCCTGCACGCGCATCGGGCGCAGCATGTATTCGGTCTGCAGAGAGTTAAGCGTCAGCGGGTCAGATTCCAGCGGGAACAGGTTAATCACCGGCACGCAGTTCAGGCGCAGGTGTTTTTCGGTAAAGTTAAAGTCATGCTCCCAGCGTTCTGCCAGCACCACGTCGATTTCAAACCAGGGAAGCTCAGCCGGG
Source organism: Enterobacter sp. 302C9 (assembly GCF_034106085.1). Taxonomy (NCBI): domain Bacteria; kingdom Pseudomonadati; phylum Pseudomonadota; class Gammaproteobacteria; order Enterobacterales; family Enterobacteriaceae; genus Enterobacter; species Enterobacter sp. 302C9. Next base: position 218,425 of record NZ_JAWNBW010000004.1, on the reverse strand, counting down.
AAGTTGACGCTCTCCAGTCCACGCAGGCCAGTGAACATGAATTTTTCGCGGAAGGTGAAGTACTCCAGCAACAGCTGATATCCGCTAAAGCTGCTGCTGCCCTTCGGCCACAGGTCATCGTCATCGCCAAATCCCAGCGCGGCGAAGTACCCGTCGAGCGGTCTTCTGTCCATTTCACCCGGCATCCGCAGCCACAGGCGAGCAACATTCATGGTGAAGGCTTCGTGCATGGCGCAGGCGAGAGGTGCGTCAGCATTGAAGTAGAACGGGATCTGGCTGAGATCGACACGGCTCCAGTCCGCCAGATGGCTGCAGCTAAAGCGCAGGTTGATGACCGAACGCCCGTCAGGGTCAGTAGACAGGCGAGCGTGTTCCAGCGACAGCGGCTGGAGAGTTATCTCTTTAGTTGTGGTGTACCGACAGCGCGTACCCTTTTCACCGATCGGCCGCGAGTTAATCTCGAAACCTTTGACAATACGCATCTGCTCTTTCATTTCTCGCCAGTCAGGGGTGAACTCCACCACCGACATCGACGGTATGGTGCGCAGGTAATGCGGCCACAATAGACTGACCAGCCCTTCGGTCAGTTCAGGAAGGTCATCATCAAGCTTCTCTCGAAGCCGCCCCATCAGGAAGGCAAAGCCTTCGAACAGGCGCTCGACGTAAGGATCGCGCGCGCCGGCTTTATCGAGATTGAGCATTGCTGCCTGCTCGGGGTGAGCACGGGCAAACTCTTCACCGGCTTCGAGCAGGTAGCGCATTTCAGCGTCATAATAACGCAGGGTTAAATCGTCCATAAGAACCTGAGTGTTGTGTGACCATCCGGCTAAGCGTGCCGGTGAAGAGTGAAGGCTTTAAGCTTCGTAGGTGCGTTCCCGATGGGAGGGTATTAACGTCGCCGCGCACGGGCATCCACTTTTACTGTGTAACGTGCCCGCAAACTTCCGACCATTCACTAAGTTTTGTGGAATAGCGCCAATAATTTTATAAGTGCCGGCATGTTTCCCACACGTCACACTGTCCTGTTCGCGTGTAACTGGGATCCCCTCAATCGTGTTAGTTGGATCGCCCTCGAGGATCTTCCCTCCACAGGTGGTTTTATCCCCCTGCACCAGATAGTAACCTTTCGCCATTTGTCATCCTCCTTGCAAAATTCAGTTCACGCTAACCACACAGCACCGCAGCACTGGCAGGATCAAGTACGATAAGACCAGCCAGAAGCAAATCCATCTCTGGCTGAAGCCGTGCTTTGTCGGTTTCACTGCGGGTGGCTTTTATACGCAACAGTCTGAGGCGACGCGATTTCACTTCAAACAGCAGCGCCGGTGTCCATTGCGTAAGGGTGATTGATTCCGCAGCACCATCAAGTTCACCCAGCAGATGCAGCGCCAGTTCATTCCTGCCCTTCTGCTCGGCCACGCGGGCTATCAGCAGACGCAGCAGCCATTTGTCTTTCGTGGAGTCCGTACCCGGGCGTGTCTGCAGCCAGTGGAGTGTGGCGTCCAGACCGTCAGTGTCCGCTTTTTCCAGCGCTTCCGGCTCGAGGGCCAGAATGTCGTTGCCCGTCTCACTGACAGCACTGACCTGCTCATCACGCCAGCCGGACATATCGTCCAGCACGCTCTGATTTATCCAGTTTAGCGTGACCTCATCAGCAAACGGCGTACCGTCATTAAAGGCCAGCGTTTCAAGCCCGGTGAGGCGTCGCAGCAGCCCTTTCAGGTCGGCGATGATAATGTCGGCCAGCACATCTTGCCCCAACTTCACCAGAGCCTGATGGATATACCACTGCAAATCCAGCCAGAGGTGGTTGGCGCCACGCGAGAAGGTGCTGTCCGCATGTTCCAGTATCTCCAGCCAGCTCTGCTGCAGGTACAACCGTTTGAGCATGGCCCTTTGGTCAGCACGCGGCGGTTCAATGCGCGTTTTCCCCTCGGCATCAGGTGCGGGGATCGCTCTCAGCGTGTCATGACGCAGGCTTTTCATCAGCCGGTGTGCGGAAAGCCATCCATCGGGTTGTTCACGCAAATACCCCGCAAGGGTACGGGCCTGAGTCAACAAATCCTGACCGGACGTGATGCGGCTCAGGGCTGGAGCGTCATGCTCTGTCGTGTGTGCAGAGGTCTGTGACTGAGGGGTGTTACTGGCGTTCTGTGGAACCAAAGCATCCACGCCACCGGCCTTCATCAGGCGGGACTCCAGCGCGCTGTAAAGCGCATTCAGTTCCGGACAGGACGCTTCTGGCTCAGCGTCCAGACTGCTGTGGATGAGCAGCAGCGCACCGGTAGTGCGCATAGCATCGTCGCGTACCACTTCAGGCCACAGGGACAGGCTATCAAGCAGACGAGAGCCTGCAAGCCACTCCAGCGCCGGCTTACGGCTTCGCTCCCGCTGCGGATAAAGCTGCGCTCCGTAGCGTTGCAGTAATCCCGCCAGCAGTTCAAGCCCTTCGGCAAAGCCAGCTTCTCCGTCCTGGTGCAGACGGGCCCAGCAGTAATAGGTCGCAATACGAATATCTTTGGCGGTGGTGGTCAGCAGTTTTTCGGCAAGCGTACAAATCAGCCCGGTATCGATGCCGGAGAGTTTATTGACCTCCTCTCTTATACGCTGGAAATCATCGTCATATCCCGGCTCGTCCCCAGCAGGACGGGTATCGCTGATAGGGGAAAGCCAGAGATGCCAGCGTTCCGTGCGCGCCTGCGCCTGCTGCCGCAGCTCAGTTTCGTCCGCCTGACAAGCGGCAACCAGATTCTGAAGAGTGCTCATTATTCGATTCCATCCATGTCACTGATTTCCGTATTGGCCATCAGAGCCTGGGCCGTGGCCGCGCTGTCAACGCTGAAAATCTGGTCCGGCAGCGTGAAGCCGCGCAGTGCCAGTAATGCCAGCGGCCCGTTGCCCAGCTGTGAACGCAATACCCATTGCAGCGTACTATCATCCGGGGCGGTGAAACTCACTATCCACTGACTGCGGTCAAGCTGCTGCCGTTTGCCCTGATCCAGCCAGCGAATAAAGCCCCAGGTCCCTCGGTAATCCCCGAACAGACGCGCGCCTGCATTGACGGAGGTCCATGTCAGCATCGTTCCTGGTTTGTAAGTGTCTCCCGGCCAGCGGAAGCTTTGCCAGTCGGCCATCTGGTTGAAGTAGTGCAGTTTTTGTCCATCAATTGTTAGCTGCGTCTCCACTACCTGCGGCACAGGACGCGCCTGCAGATCAAAGCTGATACCCTGACTGCCATCGGTAAACAGAATGTCTGACAACTCGCTCAGCTGGTTAATGGCCCGCAGGAAGGCCGGGTTAAAGCTCAGCCCCTGGCTGTTGACCTTATCCGGTACCCACTGGCTGCCTTCTTTGTGAAGCACTCCATTGAGTTCTGTGGTCAGGAATCGATCTATGCGCCCACTGTCTTTACGGATGAACTCTGCCAGCATCGGCAAAGAGGCGTCACTCTTGCTCGCAGCGAACGGGAAGCGCCCGTCAAAGGCGGTGCGCCAGTTTGCCACCACGGAGCGGCTCCATTTGTCATTCAGGCTCGCCGCCGACGGCTGGAGTACGGTCTCCCAGGCTTGGGTCAGCGGCTGCACAAACATCGTGCTACCAAAACCACTCCACTCTTCACCAAGGCTTGCCGAAATCAGACTGCCATATTGCTGGGTGTCGGTCAGATCCACACTTTTTCCCTGAAATACGGTCTGCGCCAGGGTTTGCATCATCTCCTGCGGGTCAGAAGCGCTGGCCACCTGCTGCAAGCGAAGACGCACGCGGGTAATACGGGTCAGATAGGTCTGCAGGCTCAGTGAGTTGTCAGCCGACATGACGTTGCTGCCCGTGTTTTTGCCGAGAAGCTGAAGCAGCGGACCGAAAGTTTCATCCAGTGGTCCCTGTGGACCTGTCGCAGACTGGTCAATTGCGGGTTTGTCTTTTCCACCAACCAGATCTTTTGCCGATTTGATAATGGAGTCCGAAAGGCCTTCGCTTTGCTGGCCGGTCTGCCCCTGCCAGGCGATGGTGTTCATCAGGGCAATCAGTGGAGACTGGCGGATATCACTCATTAGCGTCAACTGGTCGGTCACATCGGCAATATTGTTCGCAGAATTCCAGCGCAGACTGTTAAGGAGGTTCAGCCAGCTGCCGGCAAAGTCAGTGAAGTAACGCTCTGTCAGGCGTGCTTTGAGCGCTTCCGGCGACATGTCCGCCGATACGGCTTTACGGGAATCGCTCAGCACCCAGTCGATTTCATCCCGTCGGGAATTTGCGGCCTTTTCGATGGCCTGCTGAATCCCACCTTCCCATGCCTGACGGGTGAACATGCCCGGCACCACTTTCTCGGTGGTGAACAGTCGCCGCGCATCGGTCCCGCTGGTCATGTCTTCAAGGGACACATCGGCAAAGTTACGACGCACGGATTTGAGCATATTCTCGTACAGCGTGCTTTCTGCATTCCGGCGGCCAATCTGCTGTAACAGCACCTGGCGGCTCTGGCTGACCAGCTGTTCATCCGGCTTGATTTTCCACTGTGGCTGCTTTGGCAGTTCAGAGATATAGAAGGACCATAAATCCGGCGACAGGCTTTGCCACAAACTGGTGGAAACACCCATTCGTGTCGGCTGCACGGTTTTCATAGCTTGTGCATAAAACGCGCCGTCGACTTTATCCGGACGGGCCATCATCAGCCAGGCTTTAAGCTGGTCATAACCTGGTTTCGCCAGCTGTGCACGCTGGTCGCTGTTTGGCGCTGAGTTGATCAGGGCGGTGAGCTTTTGCGCCAGGGCAGCATTTGCCGGGTCGCGTATTAGCCGGTTATTCGCCACGCCGTACCAGGGCAGCATTGCGTTGAGCAACTGCTGATTATGGTCAAGACCGAAGCGCTGATACCACGGAGCACCGTCACGAACATGATGCTGCAGGCGACTCGCGTCATTGTGCAGGGCATGCAGAGCTGCCAACTGATAATCCGAGACCGAGGGATGCTCCACCAGATTGTGGGCCTGATCTGCCACAGAGGAAATCTGACTGTAGTTCAGGGCAAAAGAGAGCAACAGCCCGACTCCCCAAATCCCGATAATGGTCATCAGCGTCCAGGCGAGGGTCTGTTCCCACGCCATGCCCACGCGACGACCACGCACGCAAGTGCAATCGTCGATAACGCCCTGCCAGCTGGCCGGGAACGTCAGCGCATGTTTGTGCGAAGGAAGCGATGCTACTTTAAGGACTTCGGCTGAAGGATCTTCTTTCCCGTCCAGGCTGAATACTAGTCCACGCAGTGGCACCCGCTGCTGCGAACTGAACAGCCACGACGTCAGCCGGGCGGCCCACCCTGTGCTGGACCCTTGCTCAAACTGCTGCGCCAGACACAGTAAAAAATCGTAGCGGTTGTTATCCGCAATTTGTGACAGCCCCTGCTCACGCAGCTGCGGCAGCAGGCTGTTGAGCTGAGCCGTCACCTCTTCCGGTATCGCCCGCAGCGGCAGCATCACGCCGACAGCCTGAGGCTGACGCGCCGCCTGCGACCATGCGCTGTCGCACAGTTGCCAGAGATAAACCGGTGCGGAATAGCGCAGCGCCTCGCTGATTTTCTCCAGACCGCGAAGATCGTTGTCGCTCATTTGCGGGGTAAGGTTCTGGCCTTCGCCTATTACCCGGACGATACCGTCCAGAGGACGACAACGACGCAATTTGCGAAGTGAGGCATATTTTTCCGCATCAATATCTGCCGCAAGGCTGCCGCCGTAAATCAAGACCGTACGGTTACCTTCCAGCCACTGGCTGGCCTGCAGGTTGGGTACTAACTGATTGATGGCAGTTTCGTCGCCGGTAACGAGCAGGAGACGGACTTTGTTGCGCCAGAAAAATCTGTAACGAATTCGAAGATAATTTTTAAGACTGGAGAATAATTGACCACTGTCACCGCTCACAACTGAGGAAGGAGCGAGCTTTTCCCCTGACATCTGCGGCTTATAGACAGCCTGATTTCTTCTCTGCTTCCATCGCCACCAAACAGGTGAACCAATCAGGCCAAAGAGCAAAACAGCAAACGCAACTCCCCAAATCGTCCAGATTTTTTGAGCTGAAATCCCAAGTTCGTTCAAACTCTCCTGATTGATAAAAATTAAAAATGCGATTATCCCCGCCAGACCGACAATCAGAAGGAAGTACCCCCATGAGCCATAGCGTGCATTTGGCATTATTTTTTGTTCGGTCATGCGTAAAGCTCCCTGGCAATCAAGCAAAGTGTCCCTGTTTTCTGCGGCGTCTGATTTACCAGCAGTTGATCCTTACCCGTTTTATTGGCGGCCTCGGCCAGCATCGCGAGGGAAAGTGGCAAGGCCATCTCTCCGGGAGGTCCAAAGGAGAGATCGATAGAATGCAGAGGTCTTTTCTCCGGCAGCGGCCAGTGATGAAGAGTTGCATATTGCATTATTTCTGTAGCAGCTTTTTGAGCCGCTCCCAACAGCCAAACGTATTCCAGACTCTGCTTATCGGGCTGAACATATTCGAATAACATATCTAACTCATTATTAAGCTTACCCTCTTCCAGTGGCATCGTACGAGTTATGCCAGCGATAACAGGCAATGAATGCTGATGAGCATAAGCAGATGACGTAAGGAGCTGAGCAGAAATAAACTCACTTGACTGCCCGCTGCGCCGATGAGGCCAGTCCTGAAGACAAATCATTAATACCAGCCCATCAAAATTCTTTTCATCATAGAAAGAATCTAGAGTCTTCATGGAATAGATTAAATTGGGAATGAGATCCCATTGTTGAGAAATTAACTCAATGCGTTTTTCATCAATCCTATCTGGCGACTGGTAAACATAAACAGAGTGCAGGGAATAACGATATCCGGGATGTTGTAACTCCAGCTTTCTGTCTGTTTCCTTCATAAAATCTTGAAAGCTATGCTGAGAGTTGAATAATGGGCGAGCTTTTTTAGGAAATGCAGGAACCTTTTCTAACTCGTCCAGTAGTGCCTCCATTCCTTTCTCTTCCGGAGAAAACAAAACATTACCAACCACGGCAAGCTGCTGTCGACTCCAGTTGCGCCATTCAGCTTTGGTTTGTTCTCTTTCGAAATCCCAGGCCCGACTAGCTTCGACAGACTGCTCGTAGCGATTAAACAGCACCCCGAATAAGCATAACCAAATCAACAATGCGGGGAGAGCACCGTAGAAGAGAACTTCAGCATAAGTTGCCTTATTCCAGATCCATAAGCTGGAAATAGCCCCCACTATCAACATCAGTACCAATACTATTATCCAGAACCAGAACTTTGGTGGTGGAAGAGATTTTTTATCAGGAATATCAGGTATAGGCCATGCCATAGTAAAACTCGATATTTGTATGTTTTATTAAAGACTAAAAAAGAAATTAAAAAATCATGCACAACGATCCAGATTAACTGAATGTCATGCCATTCATTAAAAAATCAAATAAAATATTAACCATACGTTATTTTAGAGCTAGCGCTGTAGCGTTTCATTTTTCAGAGTAAGCCATTCTTTTCTGTAAGTTATTTTAAGAATATACACGAGAACCTTATGCTTACACTTTTCGGCAAAACCGTTTTATTTCTATAGTCGCAAATATCAATCCATAACGCTTTTTTATCAAACCCACTCCATACCGAAGGTGCTGGGATCATAAGATTCGTGAAGAAAATGGGGCAACTTATTCAAATAAAAGCTCTTCAATTATAGTAACAGGGAAATTTTTCGCCATTGAGGAAATGTATTTGAAATCAACTTTGTTATCTAAAAATGTACCTGATAGTGCGCCACATAAATCGAAGTAAACTAGTTTATATTCCACGTTGTAAACTTCTCATTTTCCTTCAACGGACTGCCTGCCGCTCAGTACGGTTCTCTGCCCTGCTCATTACTTGACTGCCAGTGAACATTAGATTCCTTTTTCTTTGCAATCTCTATCGTTTAATAATTTCAGGCTAATTTTGATATCCTTATTTTCAATTTCGGAAATTCGTAATGGATGACCATCTTTATCCAGACGTCCATAATAATCTTTATTTTCAGCAGTTATTTTATAGCATTGCCCATCAGGGCTTGAACCCGAGAATGGATTAACTATCTGAATGTTTTTATTACGTTCAACGGTGACCGCTTTCGTTTGACAAGCAGTAATGAAAATCAGAGACATCAGGCCGGCAAGCAATAAGCCACATTGAGATTTATCCTTCATTAATCATTCCTTTTTATCTTCTACCTTAGAGGGATGCATTGTTTTAATTTTTTCAGTGGCGATGTTTTTTTCTAATTCCCCATACCTTCCTTAGGCCTTAGAATAGCTATCCGGAATACCAGGGATAAATTTCGCGTGACATGGGCAGGAACTAAAGCTATCGAGTGACCCCGCCAGAACCGAGCCTCCATCGAATGTATCTGCAACTCCGCCTAAGATTTTGTATGTTCCCGGGTGCTTACCGCAGTTAACCATATCTCCTTCTCTTGCAGCAGAAACGCCATACCATTGAAATGTTGGATCGCCGGTAAGGATCTTCCCACCACAGGTGGTGCTATCACCGACTCGTAAAAAGTAACCGACACTCATTGCGCATCCTCTATTTTCAAATATTGTGAATGTATACGGAAAGCATGACTAATTTTACCAGCGCTACTTATAACGAAGGGAATTCACTAGCCTGTCCCAGATTTCAATCATCTGCGCTTCGCTGTAGCGCGTTTTTTTATACTCACTGCCGAACCCAATGTTAAGATTCGGCTTATCCGGTGTGGCATCGCGCTCATTAGCATAAAGCATAAAATTATAGAATGTGTTCTTTTCATCTTTTCCCGTTGCCGGATTTATGATGATTTGGGCACCACCAAATAGCCATGACTCCGCCGGAATACCGTTCGGTGAGAGTGCCACTTTCTTTATGGTGTACTGATTTGATGTTTTAAGTGCCTCATTAATTTGCGCACCACGGTTAAACAGGGTGTCTCCCGAACCCTTAATTGTGTTATCCATATCGACACCAAAAACAAAATCATTATTTTCATACCGAAATGTGAGACTTTCTTTATGCTTTCCGCCATCATCCCGGATAAACCCATTCGGTATACACACACCTTTAGGAGATGGAATATCCTCATCTTTTCTGCCGCTTAACCGTGATATCAAAGACTGCATGGCCGCCAGCTTGGCTGGCTTCTCATTCATTTGAGCCTCGGTAAAACCAGCTTTAGTGTATGTTTTTTTCTTTCACTATATTTAGGACTGGATAAATCAAGTATTTCCGTCGTAATAATAAAAGCTGTTGCATTTACAAATACATGTACCTCTAAAACTCTTCCGAGGTCATCTTCCCCTGAAATATTTCTGTCAAAAATAACCCCCTTACCATCAGGCAACTCAATTTTTTCTTTTATAAACGGTGCATTTACAGACTCATTTTCAGGCTTATTTACAGCATCACGCAGCTCCTGCTCTCTTAATTGCACCCGCTGTTTAAATGCAGGCGGATAGAGAGGTTTACTTTCAATTTTAAAATCATCGATAAAAATCATATCGTGAAGCCGGTTGTTAAACGACTCGGGAACGTCAATCACATAGCGCCCGATGCACTGTGGTTTGGTTTGCGCAAACAAAGTATTTATCACTGGACTGTCCTTCTGCATTGGCGTGGTTGCCGTAGCCTGGGCAATGAAAAATATACTGCCCGCCATAAGAGATAGCGCTGTAAGCTGCCGAATCGCATTCATGGGATAGGGATCTCCTGAACCATTTTCACAATGGCCCTTAGGGTAAACTGCAGGGCTGGCCTGTCTTTAATATCCTTCAGGCTGCTGACGTCGTAGGCTCCCTGATGGTCAACGCCGGTTGCCATAACACTTTTGATTTCGCTGTTGCGGCATATGGCACTCAGCGACTCCACTGGCACCGTGCCATCACCCGGCGTTTTTGACGAGGTGACCACATAAAGCTGGGAACGATTAAATGGCAGGGGGATGTCCCGATAGTTGTTGGGTAGCCTATTGTCATTTTCATGCATATTTTTCGGATAGGTGATAGAGGTTTTCCGCCACGCTAAAGTACCGTCGGAGTCGATTTTATGGCCGTAAAAAGCGTAAGTATTAGGGTGATAGCCTTTACTATCCATTAGAGAAATAAACTTGCGGACAAGCTTATCAACTAAACGTACATAGTTAGTCCAGTTACTCTGATTAACTGCCTCATCCTTATCGATAATGTCGGATTCATACAGACGGTACCAGAGAGTTTTATTCAGATATATTTCACCGAAAGGATCGCGGGTCTGCGGCAGTTTTACATCACAACCGTCTTCGCCAGCCCCTTCCACGGTCAGCCAGGGAGCCCCGGCAAGGTATTTCGCCGAGGGCAAGAGCTGAAGCGGTGCGGGAGCCCTGGCCAGGACCGGCATCAGCTCTTCTGCCGTATTGCCCAGCACGGCCCCGGCCATGACTTCCTGTTTCGCGCCAACCTTCATGCGGCGGTACGCCGCCGGTGAGCCAAGGTCGGGGATCACCCCATGCACTATCCCCAAAATTTTATCTTTTGCTCCGCTGACCTGGGACGCGTAGCGCGCCACCAGCCCGCCCATGGAATGGGTGACGATAATAACTTTTTCCTGCCCGGGAGGAAAAGGCATGCCGTGGCCGCAGTGATTTTTATAGAGCCTTATCGTCCTGTCGATAAAGGCGACCAGCCCTTCCGCCGAGGTTTTATTATCCTGCAGCCAGTTATAGCCATAAACGTGAACCGGGAATAAAAAGTTCTGAAAATGGTTCAGTTCTTCCTGGGTCAGGACAGATTCACCGGTAATTTCGGCATCTTTTCCCCCAGACAGAGCTTTGCCGACCAGCTGGCTTAGTACCCCCTTTTTATCAGGCGCTGATTTGCCGTAGTTAACAAGATCCTGCTGCCAGTCATCCAACAGCGCACCTTGTAAAACACTTAAAAACTTACCGTAGCTGAAGGATAAAACCTCCCCCCAGCCCCGCTCCCGGCGGGTTGTAAATAATTTCCCATCATCGGAAATCGGAGAATAGATGGTCTGGTTAATATCCCCACGGTCATCCACCTTTGTGGTGTCGGGATTAAGCAACTATCTTCGTTAAGTACCATCCTTGCGTGCCCATTTAAGAAATACTCCTCCCAAACTATCGCCACGCCAGATATCATTTTCCTTTCCTTCGTCAGTACCCATCAAATTAGTCCCCATCACCCCAGGCAGGAAGATAACGGGGATCGCTTTGACAGGCGGCTGAAGCAAAACGGCTTTAGCATTCTCTGATTTTTTTTGATTCTGTATGCCGGGCCAGTAGACCTTTCCACTGTCATCCCATTCTGGTTTTATACGGGTCATAGAGAGGCTGCTGTTATTACCTGTGGTATTTTCATTCGCCATAAATTCCGTCCTTTTTCCGTTCAGGAAAATACTTTTCAGAAAGACATTCGGGGCAATCAACCTTGTGCTTTCCCTGAAGATATATTCCGAAATAACAGAGCGCCTTATGTTTTATCCAGCAAAGAGGCGTTGAGAGAATCGACATTTACATTATTCTGCACCGCTGTGGTCCCTGAAGCGAAGGTCGCTAAACTTTGCTGCGTGCCATCCCCGCCTGTTAAACCCAGCTTCAGACCGGCCACCGGCGAGTCATCCGATAACCTTCTGACTTCAGGCGTTATGGCAAAATCAGTGTTTTCCCAGCTCTGCATTGCCTGGCTTATACTCTGTCCACCAAACTTCTGCCACACCGCAGCCCGCTGGATAATTTTGTCCGGCGCCGCACACTCCACCGTTCCGTCCGCTATCCGGATATAACCGCCTCCGCTGGTGAGAATGATTTCCTGCTTCGCGCTGATGATGAGTTTTCCCTCACTGCTGCTGATGCGGATATCCTTCAGCGCATCCAGCGTCATCTCATCCCCCTGCGCCTGGATCTCCACCTTCCCTTTGCCGGCAAACATTTTGATGCCCAGCTTTTGCGCATACAGACTTACCCGCTCCCCGGCCGCCACCGTGAATCTTTTCAGTGCACTGAAGTCTGTGTGCCCGCCGCTGGTGCTGATGATGTTGTCTCCCGCCGACTGCTGCAGGCTTTTCCCCGTCACCTGCGCTATCCCTTCCGGCGCCGAGACCAGCAGCGCCGCTTTCTTTAAATCCGTCAGCGCGTCTGACAGCAGCGCCTTCTGCATCTGCACATCTGCCAGTTCAGCTCTCGCCGCTTCTGCCGCGCTGCGTAACGATTCAGCCAGGGACCGCGCCTGCTCCAGCTGGCTCATCGCTGCCTGCATCTCCAGCACCTGCCCCTGCGCCCTGGCCTGCCCGTCCGCACTGATAAACAGCCCTTTCTGCGCACGGATGGCACCCCAGCTGTCTGTCCGGAGCTCAAAACCCTCGCCTCGCTGCTGTTTCTCGCTGTCGACCAGGTGCCCGAGATTCAGCTGGCTCTTGCCGCCATACTCCGTCGAGACCTTGATATGCTCTTTCCCGCGCTCGTCATCAAGGCGGATTTTGTTGTTCGCCGGGGTGCGCAGGACGTTGCGTTTGTAGTTGCGGATGGTGACGTGGTCGCCGTGGGCCGAGTCGTGCAGCACGCCGGAGATGTACGGCCTGTCCGGGTTACCGTCCTCAAAGCCAATCGCCACTTCGGTGCCCGCCAGCAGCGGCAGGTGCAGGCCGTAGGTGTCGCCGGCATACGGGCGGGACTGGCGCACCCACAGGCTCTCGAACCCGGTCTCCCAGCTGTCCCTGTCAAACAGCATATTGACGCGGTAACGACCGTCCTTATCGATGTGGCCATAGGTGTCATTTTCGGTGGTGCTGGTGACGCGTGCCGGCAGCGTCCCGGCCATCACCGGGCGTGAGCCAGGTTCCGGGCGGAAACCAAAATCGGTGCTGTCCGGAATGCCGTAAAAATCAACCGCAAAGTCCTTATCACGGCGGGCATATGCGTGCATCGCCGTGATGACCACGCCATGCGCAAACACGTCAGCCACTTCATACCCGCCGGTGACTTTCAGCAGCATCCCCGGAGAGAGCGCCGGACTGCTGGTGAAGGCCCGGGTCTGCGTCTGGCCATTCAGGTAACGCTCATGCCGGATGCGGGCATAAAACGCACCGGACTCGGGCGCCGGATTGAGGTCATACGCGCTGCCCGGCGTCAGATAATTATCGGCATAGTGGTACGCTTCCCCGTACGTGGTCGCGTCCCCCCGGGTGACGTCAACCAGAGTATTCATGTTCTCCGTGGCCTGACGGTAGTTGTAGTCGCGGGTGCTGACCTGCTTCTGCACCACGCTGTGATGGCTTTCCATCCCCCACACCGAGTCCACACCCTGCGAGTGCTGCCCGGACGGCGGCACCGACGGCAGCGTCAGGCCTTTCTCGTAACCCTGCTGGCTGTCGTAAAACTCCACCACATCAATATTCAGGCGCGTGTCGGTGGTGAAGCGAAACCAGATGCCCACTTCGCCCAGCAGGCGGGTGATGAAGTGCAGATCGTCCTCGCCGTACTGCATCACCTGCTCACGGCGCGGATACTCTTTTGTGAGCGAGAACAGAAAATCCTGACCGCGCATGCCGTGACGCTCGCGCAGGATTTTCTCCACAATTTGCGGGACCGACATGTCCTGGTAAATCGCGTTCTGGTGCGAACGGTCAAGCAGTGCCAGACGGGGCCGGAGCGTCAGGGCGTAATGCGTTTCATCTTTTGAGGTGCCGAGACGTTCAAAACCGGTCACCACCCCCTGAATCACCCGCAGCGGCTGCTGGATTTTGATGCCGTACCCCTGGTCAACCGGGGCCTGCAGCGTCAGCGAGCCGGGCTTCATCAGCATCATCTCTTTGCTGATGCCGTGGTCGCGGCTGGTGAACTCAACACGGTAGCTGAACGGTCGGCTCAGGGCTTCGTCGCCAACAAAAGCCAGCACATCGGGTTCGGCTTCACAGCCTTTCACCACGAGCAGGTGGTGGTTGTGGCTGTATCTGATCGGAGGATTAGTGCTCATACGTTACCCCCTGACTCCATTCAAATTCCAGGCCGATCCCTTCTTCATCATCCCAGCCAAGGCGTAACGACGCTGGTTTCTGTTTTGCGACCATGTGGGTGAGCAATTGCTGACTCAGCACCGGCAGAATTTGTTGATTCAGCAGACTGTCAACGTTACGCGCCCCCGTATCCGGCAGCAAGCAGGCTGTGGTCAGCGCGTCATAGAGACTCTCGTCAATTTGCGTGGTCAGCCCGTAGTGGCGGTGCAAGCGCTTGCTGACCTGTGACAGTTTCATTTCCACAATGGTACGCATGGCTGCTTCAGCCAGCGGACGGTAAATGACCGTCTGGAAGCGGGCGAGTAACGCGGGCTGGAAATGATCTCGCAGGATTGGGCGCAGCAGTTCATGGAGGTCCCCTTCGGTGGCATTCGGCTTTTCATCGAGCAGCTGCATCAGGTAGTCGCTGCCAAGGTTGGAGGTCATGAGGATTACGGTATTGCGAAAGTCGATTTCGCGCCCTTCGCCGTCGCGCATAAATCCGCGGTCGAAGACCTGATAGAAGAGGTTCATCACGTCACGGTGCGCTTTTTCCACTTCATCCAGCAGCACCACGCTGTACGGACGCTTGCGCACAGCTTCGGTGAGGATACCGCCCTGGCCGTAACCCACGTAGCCCGGCGGCGAGCCTTTCAGCTGGGAAACCGTGTGCGCTTCCTGGTATTCAGAAAGGTTAATCGTAATGAGTGACTTCTCACCGCCGTACATGACATCGGCCAGCGCAAGCGCTGTTTCGGTTTTCCCCACGCCGCTCGGTCCTACCAACAGGAATACGCCCAACGGACCGTTCTCGGACGTAAGTCCTGTTTTTGCCGCACGCAGACGCCGGGCGATAGCCTCAAGCGCCACATCCTGCCCAACCACACGTTTACCGATTTCATTTTCCAGAGTCAGCAGTTCGGTCTGCTCGTCCTTCATCAGTGATGACAACGGCACGCCTGTCCAGTCGGCAATCACGTTGGCAACGGTGCGGACATCCACATCCAGGGAGAGCAGCGGGTTGCTGCGCTGCATCTCGTTAAGCTCCTGTTGCAGCCTGTGAGTCTCACGCTGGCGTGATATATCCTGACGGCTTCCGCGTAGCTGCTCGGTGAGTTTTATCTCCTGACCGTACTGGGTTTCCAGTTCGTCGAGTGTCACTATCTGGCGCACCTCTTCCTGCTCAATCTCGCTCAAACGCTCGGCATGACACTGATTGCCAATGGCGATATCTTCCAGTAACGCCTGCTTCTCCATGTCGAGCGCAGCGATACTCGCGCGAAGGCGGATTAGCTGTTCAGGTACGGTGTCGAGGCTCATACGCACGCGAGCGGCAGCGGTGTCCAGCAGATCGACCGCTTTGTCAGGAAGCTGACGTCCGGTCAGATAACGACGCGAAAGAGTAACTGCCGCGCGAACCGCATCGTCGGTAATATGCACATTATGGTGTTCGGCATAGCGGGATTTCAGGCCACGTAGCATCAGGCAGGCGGTGTCATCGTCCGGCTCATCCACTTTTACCATCTGGAAACGGCGCTCCAGCGCGGCGTCACGCTCGAAGTATTGTTTATATTCAGACCATGTGGTGGCCGCAATAGTACGCAGTTCGCCACGCGCCAGCGCCGGTTTCAGCAGGTTGGCCGCATCTGCACCACCCGCCTGGTTGCCCGCGCCGATGATAGTATGCGCTTCATCAATAAAAAGCAGAACAGGTACAGGCGATTGCTGCACCGCGTCGATGACGTTTTTCAGTCGCTGTTCGAACTCACCTTTCACGCCCGCGCCAGCCTGCAGCAGGCCCAGGTCAAGGGTGCGGAGAGTGACCGTTTTCAGGGATTCAGGCACATTACCCTCGGCTATACGCAACGCCAGGCCTTCAACCAGTGCGGTTTTCCCCACGCCCGGCTCGCCGATCATAATCGGGTTGTTTTTGCGGCGACGAGAAAGGATGTCCACCATCTGGCGGATTTCTGTGTCGCGGCCAAACACAGGATCGATCTTCCCTTCCTTCGCTTTGGCAGTGACATCGAGGGTGAATTTATCCAGTGCGTTCTGCAGCGCAGGGCTCAGTTCCCCCTCTTTCATTTCCACACCAGCCGGACGCCCGACAAATTCCACCTCACCACCGTGGCTCTGCGCCAGTTCTGCTTCGCGCTGCATCTCCAGACGTTCATCTGATTGTGTATCCAGCAAAGGCCGCAGGCGCTCCAGCTGGCTTTGAGCAAGCGTTAACAACGGCCAAAGGCCGTCACAACGTGCCAGTTTTGGTTTTTCCACCAGGGCCATCAGCAGATGGACGCTGCGAATGTGCTCTTCGCTGTTAAGGGAGGCAATCATCCAGGCTTCCTGCATCAGCGTCTGAATGGCATCAGACAGCTGGGGGCGATGGCGCACGGAGCGAGGTTGTCTGTCGAGCCAGCCAAGCAAATCCTGCCAGATGCCATCCATATCCCATTCATAGCGACGCGCCAACACCGTCAGGTCACCTTCCCCCTGCTCCAGCAGTTTTAGCAGCCAGTGCTCCGGCAAAATTTCCGCATGGGCGCGGGTCTGGCAGAGCGACGCCGCGCCTTCCATCGCACGGGCACAGTAAGGGTTCAGACGACGTAACAGGATGGCTGGATTTTCCATGAGATTCTCTCTTTGTCGGTTCCTGGGCACGCTACCGCCCCTCGCTGTTCACCAAAGCGCATAAGGTCAGGCAGGCAGATTGTTTTTTCTTTGCTGAGTGCCCGCATTTCAGGCATTCAGCAAAAAACTGCGGACAGGAAAACCTGCCCGCATCAGGATTACGCCGTGGCGCGTTCGTTCCAGGAGTCGGAATGAATGATGTTGCCGTCTTTGTAGGTCCAGGTGATTTTTTCGTAACGCAGTTCAACGCGTTCAAGGTGGTTGTGCTTCTCTTTAGAAGGATCCTTGATGTCATACATTTCAGGATTCACTTTCACTACCTTCACGTTTTCCAGTTTGGTGTTGAAGTACTCCACTTCCTGGCCCGCGTCGTTGATTTTGTACCACTTGAACTCAGCGGATTTTAGGGTCTGACCCGTGGTCACCGCCTTGTACAGGTACGGGCTGGAGGAATCGATTTCCTTCGTGAACAGGAACGGCGTGTGGATGCGGGTGCCGGTCAGCTTGCCGGTATTGTTGTCGGTCGGGATGTACAGGTTATGCTCCTGTGCAACCACTTCGATGCTGCCTTCACGATCCTGAACGTCAACAGACCCTTTGATGTCCGCGCCGCCGTCGTCCTTCAGCCAAAGATAAACAGGAATTGCCATGTTAATTACTCCGTTTTATTTTCTGAGACGCCATCATCCTGCGATGGCGCCATGTGTTTGCCGGGTATCTGACAGGCACTTGCCTGCGGTACCAGACTGATTTCGACACGGCGGTTAAGCGCACGCCCTTCCGGGGTGTCGTTGGTTGCGACAGGGCGGCTTTCGCCATAGCCCTGCACCGCGAAACAGCTTTCCGGCACGTCGCCGGTGTCACGCATCCAGCTGCGCACCGCTTCGGCACGTTTCAGAGACAACGTCTGGTTTAGTCGCGGATTGCCGGTGTCATCGGTATGCCCTGACACGACAATCAGCCAGCCGGGCTTCGCTTTGATGCCAACCAGTGAATTCACCAGCATTTTGGTGGAACCCGCCTTCAGCTCGAACTTGCCGGAATCGAACAGTGACATGCTGTCGAGCCTCACAATTTTCGGCACCGGTTTTGGGGTTGGCTGCGGTTTAGGAGGCGGCGGCACATACGAGCGGATCGCTTCCAGAAGGGGCATCCGTAGACGTTCCCCCTGATAAAGCCCCAGACCCAGTCGGGCCGGTACGCCGTTACGTGCATAGTCATCCAGCAGCGCCGCATTCTCACGAAGGGCCGCTACGGCGCTAGCCTTCGGGCCGTAGTCATCCATGGAGAGGCTGTCATAACGGGCTATATCGCAGCTCACGCGATGCAGCAGCTGGCGATTGTTCCAGCCACTGCTGAGCAGCGCGGCGATGGTCGCCAGTGTGAAAAAGCCAAGGGCACAGCGCCAGGTGCGGGCCCCGGGAGTGAGTCCACTTCTCTTCGGTAGCAGCGGCAGGATGAAATCCGGTAAGGGTGAGATCACCGTACTGTCCGTCCCCCTGGGCTGCCAGCCGGTCACCTGCTGCATGGCAGTATGACGCGATAACCACGACGTCCAGGCTGATGATGCAAGGCTTCCGGCAAGAATCGGTCCCATTCCCCACAGCAGCGCTGCAGGTGCAATGGCCGGAACATCAGGATTATCATCGATGAATACCGCCTGGACATGCTGATGGAACCAGCTCATCAGGCTGTTCATCAGCACCTGCTGCTGCATCACAGGCGCACCGCCAGTGGAGACCCACGCGGCAATTGAACAAGGCGCACTCGACTCACGCCAGACAGTCCACCCTTCACCCGGAATAGCGGCCTGCCAGAGCATGTCATCCGTCATCGCGCTGCCGATCTGACCATTCAAAATCAATGGCACAGAATGTCCCGTTTCTTTACGCAACTGGCTGATTTGCCAGCGCAGAGTCAGCAGACGACTTGTCAGGGCTTCACTGTCAACGTGTTTCTGCGGGCAGACACTGACCATCACCGACAGCTGACGTCCCCAGTCCGGACGCTGCCACAGTACCTGACGGGCAACCTGCTCCAGATCCTGATGATCCTCAACACGGATCCAGCATCCCTGCGTGACGATGAGTACTGATGACTGCTGCGGCCAGGTCAGCGGCAGATCGCCACAAACCAGCACCACGGGCTGACGGTAAGTGGCTTCAGGAAGGTCATCCAGAAGCAGGGTGACGTCATGCTCCGCACGAGGTTTGGTGATATACCAGAACACGAAGATAACCCCGAGCATCGCCAGCAGAACGAGCACTGAAGCCAGCCGGGATACCGGCAGAAAAGCCAGACAGACCACCGCACTCAGCAGGGCTGCCCACAGCGCAAGCCCGCGCTGTTGTGCAGGACTCATTTTATGGCTCCCGGCAGCAGGGTCAGCAGCATCTGATCGAGCCAACGATCCAGTCCCCACCAGAGCGCGGCAAGAACAATCACGCTTAGTCCAATACGTGCAGGCCATGATGCGAGCCATCCGCCCATTCCCCACCCGGCACGGCTTTCTGCCAGAACAGGGTGGGTCTGCGGATAGCTGAACGGCGCGACATGTTCACTGAGCGCGCTGACCAGCTTCTGGCGTTCAGGATCGTTCAGCGCGCGATAGCCCCCCAGAAATCCGAGCATCATTACCCGCTGGAAGCAGGTCAGTACGGCAATGTCTGGTGCTGGTTCGCGCAGCACATCGCGCATCCTGTCACACAGGGTGTCACCCGCGTCCATCGTGCCGAGGAAGTGTCCCTGCAGGGGAATGTCATACCACTGCACACAGGCGTCATCCTCCACACCTCGTCCTTTGACCGCCTCGTCAAGCAATGCACATTGTGCAGTGAGGATATGCTCACAGCTGGCTTCGTCGAGTTCACTCGCTTTCAGTTCGCGCTGAACGCGCTCCACGTCAGCAATACAGCGCTCCCACAAAATCCGACCTTCACCTTCCTGAAACTGCGGTCCATGGCGAAGGCTAATGACCTGCAGCCAGGTATCCTGCAGCAGTGCGTCAATATCAACAGATACGGCAGCGCCGTGTTTACGTTCACTCATGTTCTCAGTACCGCAAAGAGTTCAAGTTCAGGCTCGCCCAGCATGCCCGGGACGTAAAACATACACGTCCCACTCTGGAGCATCTCAGTCGCCAGAGGATGGGAGAGATCGAGACTGAAATACTGATTTTCCAGGCGCAGCGGAATGGCGGCTGGTACATGGCGCAATGGCATCAACGGCACGCCCACGCGGGAAGAGTTGACGATCCCCCGCACATGGTCAGGACTGCCCACCTTACACTGACGCGGGAACTGTTCCTGCAGTTGCGCTACTGGGATCGGCGAGCGCACAGAAAGATAGTAATCAGCCCCTTCGCGCAGACGCGGGTCATGCAGTCGAGCCTGCCAGAAGTGCAGCCGTGGGTCATAGTCGAGTGACAGGGCCACCACGCGGGATGGCAGGCTGGCTTCAAGCAGATCGCCAAGCAAATCAAACAGCGGCGGAAACACCGTATTGAGTTGCTCGTGGTGCCAGATCGGTATAGCGCTCACCTGATGTTCCAGAGAGAAAGTCAGCAGGCTCCCTGCCAGTCGAGAAAGTTCCGGATACAAACGCTCCGGCGGGCTTTGCAGGTTACGCTGGAACTGGCCAAGCACGGGCTCAGCGCTGTTCAGCGCGTTGAGCAGCCAGAACAGTGATACATCGGCCACGGCGAAGTCTGCCATGCGCTCATTGCTTTCACGCCGCATCGCCATCAGACGGCACAGACGGGCCCGCAGTTGAGTCATGAGTTGTTCAAGCTGGGTAACCAGCCAACGGCTGCCCTGGAGAGTCAACAGTGGAGGAAGAAACGTCTCATCTAATTGCCATGTACCCTGCGAGTCTTGCTGCAGTCGGGCGACCGGACAAATCAGGTAATCGCTGTTGTTCTGATGCGCAAAACGCAGGGTCAGTTCGGGCTGCATTACGGCAATCTGACGGGTGTCATCTCCATAGGCATTGCGCACATCCCGCCAGCGCTGACGATATCGCACCGGACGCTCGGCCACTTCTTCGGGTTTCAGACAGTTGCCGCCGTTCGACCGCAGCAGAGGTAGTGCCAGTACCACCGTCACCTCCTGCGATTCGCTTTCAAGCGACAGGACCGGAGGCAGAGTATTGGCATTATCTGTATCAATCAGCGTACCGTCCTGAAAACGGACATGCAGATGATGGGCCTGCAGACGTCCAAGCCTGAGAGCTTCCGGTTCGAAGGTGGCATTAATTACCCCCCATGGACAGGAGAGGCCCAGCCGGGCAATACATTCGGCAGACCAGGCCGCATACGCGACCTGTTGCTGAAAATGCTGGGGAGAGACCATAATGCCCCTACCCCATAACGGTTGTTCCGTTTTCATCGGCTTCCTGCCTGTTTTTACGATTTCGCTTTCGGCATCTGGGAAACCAGCGACAGATTGACGTCCATGCCCTCCACCTGGAAGTGCGGCACGGCGTACAGCTTCACGCGGAAGAAGCCCGGGTTGTCTTCAATGTCTTCCACTACCACCTTCGCGTCGCGCAGCGGGTGAGAAGCCTGCAACTCGTCGCCCGGATCGGTCATTTCGGTCACCAGACTGCGGACCCACGTGTTCAGCTCCAGTTCAAGCAGTCGGCGGTCCTTCGTGGTACCAATGTTCTCGCGCTGAATCAGCTTCAGGTAGTGGGCGATACGTGACAGCAGGAAGATGTACGGAAGACGGGCGTTGATGCGGCTGTTCGCCGTCGCATCAGCGGTGTCGTACAGCGCCGGTTTCTGAGTGGAGTTGGCTGAGAAGAAGCACGCGTAGTCGCGGTTTTTGTAGTAGGACAAAGGAATGAAGCCCAGATTCGCGAATTCGAATTCGCGGGTTTCGGGAATCATCACTTCGCTCGGGATTTTTACCTGATTGCCGGTACCGAGATCGTACAGATGGATAGGCAGGTCCTGAACCGCACCACCAGCCTGCGGGCCACGGATTTGTACACACCAGCCATTATTGATAAAGCTGCGCACCATGTTGGACGCGAAGGCAAACGATGCATTGGTCCACAGGTATTTGTCGTGATCGGGACCTTTGACTTCTTCGACATAGTTGAAGCTGCGAACCGGAACGGTGTCCGGGCCATACGGTAAACGTCCCAATACGCGCGGCATGACCAGGCCGATGTAGCGAGCATCATCAGTATCGCGGAACGATTTCCACTTGATGTACTCTGCGCGGTCAAAATAATTACCAATATCTTTAATCGCCGCGACGTCTTCCATGGACTCTTTAAGGAAAAATTTCGGGCCTGCTGAGCCGATAAACGGCATATGTGCAGCAGCGGATACCTTAGAGATGTTGCGAAGCAGAGCGATATCCTGCGCTGAAGCATCAAACTCGTAAGCGGAAATCAGTGCCGCAATCGGCTCGCCGCCTGGAGTATCATATTCATCAATGTAGGTGTGTTTATACAGACCACTCTGGATGATTTCCGGGGTATCTTCAAAGTCCTGCCGCAGGTCTTCTTTGGACATACTCAGAAGCTCAATTTTCACGTTCTGGCGAAAATCTGTTTTATCAATCAGTGATTTCACCCCACGCCACAGGCTTTCGACCGCCTGAAACTCGTCATGGTGCATAACCGCGTCCAGCTGGCGGCTGATCTGGTAATCGAGCTCAGCGATGTGATGATCGATAAGGCTTTTATCCAGTTTTTCGACCTTCGCGCCTG
Source organism: Enterobacter sp. 302C9 (assembly GCF_034106085.1). Taxonomy (NCBI): domain Bacteria; kingdom Pseudomonadati; phylum Pseudomonadota; class Gammaproteobacteria; order Enterobacterales; family Enterobacteriaceae; genus Enterobacter; species Enterobacter sp. 302C9. Next base: position 196,060 of record NZ_JAWNBW010000004.1, on the reverse strand, counting down.
CTTTGGTCAGACATTCCAGAAAGACTTGCATACCTGCAGTCAGACGCTCATCAGCGGTTGCATCTGACATCGCCTGCGCATCTTGCCAGAGGTCTAATGCGCTCAACTCAGAGACAGGATTCAGATTGATTTTCTCAAACAGGGAGGCGTAAACCCCACCCGCAGCAGGACGTTCCAGCACCACGCTTTCACTACCGGCAATATTATTTTGTACAGACATGAGCATTCCTTGTTTAATCCGTTAAAACAGCGTGATGGTTACGATTTTCTTGATGCCAGTGCGGATAGTTCATTTCGCAGTTCAGCACTAAGGGACTGGTCCAGAAGGATTTTTTCCAGCTCTTTTCGGAAAGTCTGGTTATCCAGCAAATTGGCCTTCAGATCGCGAAGCAAGTTGCGCATCGCCAGCATCGCCTTCAGCTGCGGTATCTGAGCAGCCACCTGCTCTGGCGTGAAATCTTTCATGCTCTGGAAAGTCAGCTGAACATTTTCCTCACCACCATCATCAGAGAGCGTATTTTTAACGGTTAGATTAAGTTTTGGGGAGTATTCAGAAAGAACACTGTCGAAATTATTTTTCGTGATGTTAACTTTCTCACGCTCAGATATTTGAGCAGACTCTTGTCCATTACTGAAATCACCCGCAACCAGTAATTTCAGCGGTAATTCCATTTTCTTGCTTGCCCCGCCTGTATGCAGGTCAAGCTTCAGGTTAATACGTGCCTTAGGCACCTCATTCTGAAAACTGTCAGCCATCTCATCATCCCTCTTTGTTTTTGCTACGCCAACTTCACGGTATCGTTCTGGATGCGCAATATTAGAATAATGATCGATGCAAAATCAAATACACAGATCATTTATCCGCAATGAGAAATTTCTTAAGAATTTTACACTAAGATATTATTACGGATTATCCGTTCAGCTCAGGGAAAGACACTGCTTTTTTCATACAAAGCGAATATTTGTACCGTAAGAAAGATCGCAGCCAGAGAGATGCTAATAAAACAATCTTGTTTTGATTTGCATCACAACATGTTATTAAAAAAAAATGAAGGAACGGCAACAGGTTATTGCAAGCAGATAAATGACAGAGGTTAATGAATGAAGAAGAGTGACGAATTGATTGATGATATGAATAATAAATAAGAATTTTCACAAAGAAAATTCTTATTTATTATTCGAAGGAAAATAAAATGTAGATGCGGGTCCGAAAATAAACACTGCTGCTCTTTTGTCGGCCCACTCCTCCTTGCGCAAAGACTTCAGTTCTCCTCTCAGGCATGAGAACTGCTCTCCCTTCTGGAGTTTATACAGTGTAAAATCAAACACCTCCCGGATCGCCGCCTTTTTAATCAAAAACGAGTAATAGCACATATCGTATAACGGTGCTACATTACGCCGCCCGCCCAAATCAGCAGTGGCCAGGCAACGCCGCCGTAAAGTTCGGTAAAGCCTGCAACCATCACCTTGAAGAACGGTCTTATCGGCACGTCGTATCGCAAACTCTGCGCTACCTTTACAGGCTTCACATAGGTTCTACTATTTTGTCTCAATCCAAATTTCAACGTGCGTTTTTACACCCGCGTTACTGGTTTACATGGTTTGGCCTTGGCGTACTCTGGTTGCTGGTTCAACTTCCGTACCCTGTCCTGCGCTTGCTGGGGTCAAAACTGGGCAGCGCTTCCCGCGTTTTCCTGAAACGTCGCGAATCCATCGCGCGTAAAAATATTGAGCTTTGTTTTCCGCAGTACAATGCAGAGGAGCGTGAGAAACTCATCGCTGAAAACTTCAAGTCTATCGGTATGGCGCTGCTTGAAACCGGCATGGCATGGTTCTGGCCAGATGAACGTGTCCGCAAATGGTTTGACGTGGAAGGCCTGGATAACCTTAAACGCGCGCAGATGCAAAAACGCGGCGTGATGGTCGTCGGCGTTCACTTTATGTCGCTGGAGCTGGGCGGCCGCGTGATGGGGCTTTGCCAGCCAATGATGGCAACCTACAGACCGCACAACAGTGCGCTTATGGAATGGGTGCAGACGCGAGGTCGTATGCGTTCCAATAAGGCGATGATCAGCCGTAATAACCTGCGCGGTATGGTCGGTGCTCTCAAGAAAGGAGAAGCCGTCTGGTTTGCACCCGATCAGGATTATGGACGTAAAGGCAGCAGCTTTGCGCCTTTCTTTGCGGTGAAAGACGTTGCGACGACTAACGGCACCTTTGTCATTTCGCGTCTGTCTGGTGCCTCCATGCTGACCGTGACGATGGTGAGAAAAGCAGATAAGTCAGGCTACCGCCTGCACATCTCCCCTGAAATGGCTAACTATCCGGAAAACGAGTGCGAAGCGGCAGCGTTTATCAATAAAGTCATCGAAACTGAAATCATGCGCGCGCCAGAGCAGTATCTGTGGATGCATCGTCGTTTCAAAACCCGCCCTCTTGGCGAAGCCTCGCTCTATATTTAGCCCTTCATGAAGGTTAGTTTCGCTAAGAAACTAACCTTTTCAATCACCTGTCTTCCCGCTGAGTAACTGTCTTTTAATGCGTCGCCCAAAGTGAATTTATTGCGAAGTGAAATCAAACTGTCGCCGTTCCACGACACTCGTAAGTGACGGAAATTATTTAAAAAAATCCCTCTTGTCACCCCTCATTTTTAAGCGTACATTAGCGCCGTCTGGCAACAGGAAAGCACAGAATTCTGAGCTGGAGTTAACGGCATAACGGGAAAATTCTCATTTCCGTTTTGACCGGATTTCAGTTCTCTATAATCAGGTGGACTCTGTTTTTAAATGCGTACCACAAGATACGCGGAGCGATGAAACGTGAAATATTTCTTTATGGGCATTTCGGTGATTGTTTTAGTCTGGGCCGGAACCTTTGCCCTGATGATCTAGTGAAGAATATGCAGTCAAAAAAACAGGAGCCATCGGCTCCTGTTTTTTTATGTCATGACGACGCGGGATGTTCAGCGACGCTCTTTGAGGTCAGAAGACCGTCGGCCCGGAACATACTCTTGATGCCCCTCACCGCCTGACGAATACGGTCGCTGTTTTCAATCAGGGCAAATCGCACATGGGTGTCGCCATAATCACCAAAGCCAATGCCCGGTGACACACACACCTTCGCATCCTGCAGCAGTTTTTTGGCAAACTCCAGCGATCCCATCGCCGCATACGGCTCCGGAATTTTCGCCCAGACGTACATGGACGCCTTCGGCATTTCCACCATCCAGCCCGCTTCATGCAACCCCTTTACCAGCACGTCGCGGCGGCGCTTATACTGGGCGGCAATCTCGTGAACGCACTGCTGGTCGCCTTCCAGGGCAGCGATAGCCGCGACCTGCAGCGGCGTGAAGGTACCGTAGTCGTGATAACTCTTAATGCGCGCCAGGGCACTCACCAGCGTATTGTTACCCACCATAAAGCCAATACGCCAGCCCGCCATGTTGTAGCTTTTCGACAGGGTAAAGAACTCTACCGCCACATCACGCGCGCCCGGGACCTGCATAATCGACGGGGCTTTCCAGCCGTCATAGACGATATCTGCATAGGCTAAATCGTGAACCACCAGCACGTCATAACGCTTGGCCAGGGCGACAACTTTCTCGAAGAAATCAAGCTCCACGCACTGCGCCGTTGGGTTCGACGGGAAACCGAGGATCATCATCTTAGGTTTCGGATAGCTTTCGCGAATCGCACGTTCCAGTTCGTTAAAGAAATCGACACCTTCCACCAGAGGCACAGAACGGACCTGCGCACCGGCAATCACCGCGCCGTAGATATGGATCGGGTAGCTTGGATTAGGCACCAGCACCGTGTCGCCATGATCCAGCGTGGCCAGCATCAGGTGTGCCAGCCCCTCTTTCGAGCCGATGGTGACAATCGCTTCACTTTCCGGATCGATATCAACCTGATAGCGCTCCTGATACCAGCGCGAGATCGCGCGACGTAACCTGGGAATACCGCGAGAGGTCGAGTAGCCGTGCGTATCCGGGCGCTGGGCAACCGTGCAGAGCTTTTCAACGATATGCGGTGGCGTTGGGCCGTCAGGGTTACCCATGCTGAAATCGATAATATCTTCGCCGCGCCGACGCGCAGCCATTTTCAGTTCAGCAGTGATATTGAAAACATAAGGGGGGAGACGATCGATACGCGTAAAACGGCGTTCAGGACTGAATTCAGCCATAGATTCCTCAGATTAACGTTAGCGCCCGGACCGTCCGAGCGACGCTGCCACCGATGTGGCATGTTTAGAAAATAACCTGAAAAAAATCATGCTGTCGAGAGGGAAATGAAAAAAAAGCGATCGTCTGAAAACCGGAACTCGGCTGCGCCTAAAAGCGGAAGCCCCTGTTTCGGGAACGGCTGTCTGATAGCTGTTATTTAACAGGATGATATCAAACCAGTTACCTGACGATGCGCCGGTAAGTAAAAAACAGGACGCCTCGGTCATCGCCAGATAATCCCCTTTCAAAATTATGGTTTTTCCTCATTTGATAAACCTGACGGATAGCTGGTCAATACGCGCCAGGTTTTTTATCATGGTTCTTTCCCGTTTTCCCAGGTCTACTCGTGCACGAAATATTCACTATGCTGCTGGCGGTTTTTGACCGTGCGGCATTAATGCTGATTTGCCTGTTCTTCCTCATTCGCATTCGCCTGTTTCGCGAGCTGCTGCACAAATCAGCCCACTCGCCAAAAGAGCTGCTGGCCGTTACCGCCATCTTTTCGCTGTTCGCCCTGTTCAGCACCTGGTCCGGCGTGCCGGTAGAGGGTTCGCTGGTTAACGTGCGCATTATCGCCGTCATGTCCGGCGGGATTTTGTTTGGTCCGTGGGTGGGCGTTATCACCGGCCTGATTGCCGGGACGCACCGCTATCTGATTGATATCGGTGGCGTAACGGCGGTGCCGTGCTTTATCACCAGCATTATCGCCGGGGTGCTTTCCGGCTGGATCAGCCGCAAAATCCCGAAAAAACAGCGCTGGCGCGCCGGGATCGTCGCAGGCATGGTGTGCGAAACGCTGACCATGATCCTGGTCGTCGTCTGGGCTCCCACCACCGAGCTGGGGCTGGATATCGTCTCGAAAATCGGTATTCCGATGATCCTGGGCAGCGTGTGCATCGGTTTTATCGTGCTGCTGGTGCAAAGCGTTGAAGGGGAAAAAGAGGCCAGCGCCGCCCGTCAGGCCAAGCTGGCGCTGGATATCGCCAACAAAACGCTGCCGCTTTTCCGCCACGTGAACGCGGAATCGTTGCGTCAGGTCTGCGAGATCATTCGCCATGACATCCACGCTGACGCCGTCGCCATCACCAATATTGATCACGTGCTGGCCTACGTTGGCGTCGGGGAGCACAACTATCGCGACAACGATGACACCATAAGCCCGACCACCAGACAGGCGATTAACTACGGTAAAATCATTATTAAAAACAATGATGAAGCCCACCGAACGCCGGAAATTCACTCGATGCTGGTCATCCCGCTGTGGGAGAAAGGCGTCGTGACGGGCACGCTGAAAATTTATTACTGCCACGCGCATCAGATCACCTCGACGCTGCAGGAGATGGCCATCGGCCTGTCGCAGATAATCTCCACCCAGCTTGAGGTTTCGCGGGCGGAACAGCTGCGCGAGATGGCAAATAAGGCAGAACTGCGCGCGCTGCAGAGTAAAATCAATCCCCATTTCCTGTTTAACGCGCTGAACGCTATCTCCTCGTCCATTCGCCTTAATCCGGACACCGCGCGCCAGCTGATTTTTAACCTGTCGCGCTATCTGCGCTACAACATCGAGCTGAAAGATGACGAGCATATCGACATCAAAAAAGAGCTGTATCAGATCAAGGACTACATCGCTATTGAGCAGGCCCGCTTTGGCGACAAGCTCACGGTCATTTACGATATTGATGAAGAGGTCAACTGCGTGATCCCGAGCCTGCTTATTCAGCCGCTGGTCGAAAACGCGATTGTTCACGGTATTCAGCCCTGTAAAGGCAAAGGCGTCGTCACCATTAGCGTCACCGAAAGCGGCAACCGGGTGCGGATTGCCGTGCGCGATACCGGCCACGGGATTGATCCAAAAGTCATTGAGCGCGTGGAGTCTAACGAGATGCCGGGGAATAAAATCGGTCTGCTGAACGTGCACCACCGGGTCAAGCTGCTTTACGGCGACGGGCTGCATATTCAACGTCTTGAGCCGGGCACCGAAATTGCTTTTTACGTCCCGAATGAGCGCTCTCTCGCGCATACAACGACATCACTGTTGCCCCAGGTGGAGTAACCCATGAAAGTTATCATCGTAGAAGATGAATTCCTGGCTCAGCAGGAGCTCACCTGGCTTATCAAAACCCACAGCCAGATGGAGATTGTGGGCACGTTTGATGATGGTCTGGACGTGCTGAAATTTTTGCAGCATAACCGGGTCGATGCGATTTTCCTGGATATCAATATCCCGTCGCTGGATGGCGTATTGCTGGCGCAAAACATCAATCAGTTTGCCCATAAGCCGTTTATTGTGTTCGTTACCGCCTGGAAAGAGCACGCCGTAGAGGCCTTCGAGCTGGAGGCGTTTGACTATATTCTTAAGCCTTATCAGGAGTCGCGGATTGTCAGCATGCTGCAAAAGCTGGAGGCCGCATGGCAGCAGCAGACCGCTCCCGCTAGCGCCACCCCGACTGTACGGGAAAACGACACCATTAATCTGGTCAAAGACGAGCGCATCATCGTGACGCCGGTTAACGATATCTATTACGCCGAAGCACACGAAAAGATGACGTTTGTCTATACGCGGCGGGAATCGTACGTGATGGCGATGAACATCACCGAGTTTTGCAGCAAGCTGCCGACTGCCCACTTTTTCCGCTGCCACCGGTCGTTTTGCGTGAATTTAAATAAGATCCGCGAGATCGAACCGTGGTTTAACAACACCTACATTTTGCGTCTGAAGGATCTGGATTTTCAGGTGCCGGTAAGCCGCAGCAAGGTGAAAGAGTTTCGTCAGCTGATGCACCTGTAAAGAAAAGGCCCTCTCCCGCGGGAGAGGGCTCTGCATCAGAGGATTTGACCGAGAACCTGACGCAGATGGGCCCCGGAACCCAGCAGCCCCGGGTTGTCATGCACGATCAGATAAACCGGAATGTCCTGCACGTAACTTCTGAAACGCCCTTTATCTTCAAACCCGCCGCGGAAGCCCGAGGCTTTAAAGAAGTCGAGGAAGCGCGGTACAATCCCGCCCGCAATGTAGACCCCACCGAAGGTGCCCAGCGTCAGCGCCAGGTTGCCGCCGAAACGTCCCATGATCACGCAAAACAGCGACAGGGCACGACGACAGTCAATGCAGCTGTCCGCCAGCGCGCGTTCGGTGACGTCTTTCGGCTGCAGGTTTTCCGGCAGACGACCGTCTGATTTCACAATCGCGCGGTACAGATTCACCAGCCCCGGACCTGAAAGGACGCGCTCGGCGGAGACATGGCCGATCTCAGCGCGTAACTCTTCGAGGATAATGCCCTCTTCTTCGCTGTTTGGCGCAAAGTCTACGTGGCCGCCTTCACCCGGCAGGCTCACCCAGCGCTGAGCAACATGCACCAGATGCGAGACGCCGAGGCCGGTACCGGCCCCGTAAACCGCAATCGGCTTGCCTTCGACCGGTTCAGCGCCGCCAAACTGGATCAGATGCTCTGGCTTCAGCATTGGGATCGCCATGGACACCGCGGTGAAATCGTTGATGATTTCAAGATGCGAAAAACCGAGGTTTTTTTTCATCTCGGCGATGGAGAATGCCCAGGTATGGTTGGTCATTGCGACCCAGTCGCCGGTTATCGGGCAGGCAATCGCGATGCAGCCGTCTTCAACGCTCACCTGATGCTCTTCCAGATAGACGCGGACAACGGCCTCAAGGCTTGGATAATCCAGCCCGGAATAGGTTTTCGCCCGGGAAATCTCACCGCTACTAACATCGCACAATGCGAGGCGCGCGTTCGTGCCGCCCACATCACCTACCAAAGCATACTTTGTCATTCTTCTACTGCTCCGCTAAAGTCAAAATAAATCTTTGGGACACTGTAAATTCAAGGCGTGATAACAACAACGGCCATAAGGTGAATGCCCATGGATTATCGATCTTCGTCACAGAATAACTTTACCGTTTCAGCACCTTTTGCACTATTGCCATAAAGCTTAATGTGCAAAGTAACGTAATACCGTTTTGTACAAGGAAATCATCATGCTCCACCCGCGAGCCAGAACCATGCTGTTGCTGGCAATTCCGGCGCTAATTATTGGCGTGGCCTCAAGTCTGGTGCTCATTGTCGTGATGAAAGTCGCGTCGGTGCTGCAAGCCATGTTATGGACAGCGCTTCCGACAAAACTGGGCGTCAATGCTGATTCTCCTGCCTGGATCGTTGTGATGCTGACGTTAACCGGTATTGCGGTAGGCCTGGTGATCCGTTTCAGTCCCGGCCATGCCGGCCCCGATCCGGCGCAGGAACCGCTGATTGGCGCCCCGGTTCCCCCTTCGGCACTGCCCGGACTGCTCATTGCGTTGATTATCGGTCTGGCCGGCGGCGTCAGCCTGGGGCCGGAGCATCCGATTATGGCGGTGAATATTGGCCTGGCGGTTTTCCTCGGTTCACGCATTTTGCCCCGCGTCGGCGCGCTGGACTGGACCATCCTCGCCTCCGCAGGCACCATCGGGGCACTTTTCGGCACGCCTGTCGCTGCCGCACTGATCTTTTCTCAGACGCTCAGCAGCAATAACGACGTCCCGCTGTGGGATAAACTCTTTGCTCCGCTGATGGCAGCAGCCGCTGGCGCGCTGACGACCAGCCTGTTTTTCCATCCCCACTTCTCACTCTCTCTCCCCCACTACGGCCAGATGCAGATAGCCGATATTTTCAGCGGCGCCATCGTCGTCGCGATCGCCATCGCGCTGGGAATGGTAGCGGTATGGTGTCTTCCTCGCCTGCACCGCCTGATGCATAAACTCAAACATCCGGTGTTAGTTCTGGGGGCCGGTGGTTTGATCCTCGGTATTTTAGGGGCAATCGGCGGGACGGTGACGTTGTTCAAAGGTCTGGACGAGATGCAGCAGCTGGCCTTCAGCCAGGTGTTTAGCGTCTCCGACTATCTGCTGTTTGCCGTGATTAAGCTGGCCGCGCTGGTGGTGGCTGCAGCCTGCGGTTTTCGCGGTGGACGCATCTTCCCGGTGGTCTTTGTCGGCGTAGCGCTGGGGCTGATGCTGCACGAACACGTCGATGCGGTGCCTGCGGCCATTACCGTCTCCTGCTCTATTCTGGGGCTGGTTCTGGTGGTCACGCGTGACGCCTGGCTCAGCCTGTTTATGGCGGCGGTAGTGGTACCCGATTCGACGCTTTTCCCCCTGCTCTGTATCGTGATGTTGCCCGCCTGGCTCCTGCTGGCGGGCAAACCGATGATGATGGCCTGGCGAAACGACAAGTAATCAGGCGCTATTGCGCGCTTCCAGCGCTTTAGTAATCGCCCCCAGCAGCGGCGGGATATCGGCTTTCGGCAGCATCACCTCAATTAGCGAGAGCCGCTCGTGGTGCGCCACTTTCTCAAGGACATCCGCCAGCTGCTCCACTTCACTGACCCGCCAGCACTGGGCCTGAGGATCAAGGCTCAGGGCCTGCGGGATTTGCGTCCAGTTCCATAGCGCAATGTCGTTATATCGCTGTTCCGGCCCGTGGATCGCTCTTTCCACCGTGTACCCTTCGTTGTTAAGGACCAGAATAATCGGGTGTTGTTTATCCCGCAGCATAGAGCCAAGCTCCTGGATGGTGAGCTGCGCTGCGCCATCCCCAGTCAGCACAATCACGCGCCGGTTTGGGCAGGCGGTTTGCGCGCCAAACGCTGCGGCCAGGGTGTAGCCGATCGATCCCCACAGCGGCTGGACGATAAAATTCACATCAGCCGGAAGACGAAGGTCGATCGCGCCGAAGGCCGAGGTGCCTTGATCCGCAAGGATGATGTCTCCAGGGCGGATAAACGTCTGCAACGTTTTCCAGAAATTCTCCTGCGTCAGCGAGCCATCCGGCTGCGGATATTCAATCGTGCTTTGAGACGACGGTGCCGGCGCATCGTGCACGTGCTGTTTACACAGCTCTACCAGCGTTTCGATTGCCTGAAGCATGGGGATGCCGGTAAACCAGACGTCACCGACGCGTGAGGCATGAGGCTGAACTTCAATTGTTTGTGACGGGGTTAGCTGATGCGTGAAGCCGGCGGTCAGGGTATCGGTAAATCGCGTCCCGATGCACAGCACCGTGTCTGCCCCTTCAATCGCCTCTTTTACCGCACCGGCGCTCGCCGAACCGCTGTAGGTGCCGTAAAAACCGGCGTGACGCTCGTCAAATATGCCTTTACCCATCAGCATGGTGGCGTGTGCCATCGGCACGTCCTTGACCCACTTCTGTAGGGCATGCTTCAGGCCGTGGCGAAGGACAAGGAAATCGGCCAGCAGCGCAGTACGCTTGCTCATGGCCAGCCTGTTCTCAGCGGCATCCCGGAACGCTTTCAGGCAGGCGCTATCGGCATGCGCGTGTTTGAGAGTGAGAGCGTTTACAGGAGGCGTGGCGGCTTTTTTTGCCACATCCGCAGGCAGCATCAGATAGCCGGGGCGACGCTCCCGGAGCATGGTAGTTAATACCCGGTCAATCTCATAACAGGCGTTTTGTTCGGTCAGGATCGCCTGTGCAACGGTGATCGGTTCGCTCATATGGTAAAAATGACGAAACTCACCGTCGCCCAGCGTATGGTGCAGCAGCTCCCCTCTTTGCTGTGACGCCGTACCCGGCGCGCCCACAATATGCAGTACCGGAACGTGCTCAGCGTAGCTGCCCGCAATGCCATTCATCGCACTTAACTCTCCTACGCCAAATGTCGTCAGCAGCGCGGCAAAGCCCTTACATCGGGCATATCCGTCCGCGGCATAGGAGGCGTTTAACTCGTTGGCACAGCCCACCCAACAGATATCCGGGCTGTCTATCACATGGTCGAGAAACTGCAGGTTATAGTCGCCCGGCACGCCAAACAGATGATCGGCTCCACAATCCGTAAGACGGTCCAGCAGGTAATCGGCGACGCAGTATGGGGTACGCATGAACAGGTATCCTTCTAATGTTGACCTCACCTTGAGTATTAAATAAGCGTGATGACTGTCCAGAATTGGCGATAAGAAGATCATGGAAAGAATGCTTTACAAAAAAGGCTGCGCTATGCTGCTTTTTTTCGCGTTAATGTAAACGCATACACTGATTTTTTCTTCAGCGCCAGAGGTGATGAGAATGGGTTATCAGCCGGACAAAAATCGTTATCGGACAATGGAGTATCGTCGCTGCGGGCAAAGCGGACTCAGGTTGCCCGCCATCTCGCTTGGGCTGTGGCATAACTTTGGCGACACCACGCTTATCGAAAACAGCCGTCAACTTTTACAGCGCGCGTTCGATCTGGGCATTACGCATTTCGACCTTGCCAACAACTATGGCCCGCCGCCGGGATCGGCCGAACGTAATTTCGGCCGTATTTTGCAGGAGGATTTCCTGCCCTGGCGCGACGAGCTGCTCATCTCTACCAAAGCAGGTTATACCATGTGGGATGGCCCTTACGGCGACTGGGGGTCACGCAAATATCTGCTGGCAAGCCTGGATCAGAGCCTGAAGCGCATGGGGCTGGAGTATGTGGATATCTTCTATCATCACCGTCCTGACCCACAAACGCCGCTGCTGGAAACCATGAAAGCGCTTGACCATGCGGTGCGCCAGGGAAAAGCCCTGTATGTCGGGTTATCCAACTACCCTGCGGAGCTGGCCCGCAAGGCGATTGATATCCTTGACGATCTCGGTACGCCCTGCCTGATCCACCAGCCGAAATACTCCCTTTTTGAACGTGCGCCGGAAGAGGGACTGCTAAACGTGCTGCAGGAAAAAGGGGTCGGCTGCATTCCCTTCTCACCGCTGGCCGGTGGACAACTGACCAACCGCTATCTCAACGGCATTCCGGCAGACTCACGCGCGGCAAGCGGCAGTCAGTTCCTGAACCCTGACCAGATCACCGAAGAGAAGCTGGAGAAGGTAAGAAAGCTGAACGCCATTGCGGAAGAGCGCGGTCAGAAGCTGTCCCAGATGGCGCTGGCCTGGGTATTACGCCATGAGAACGTGACGTCAGTGCTGATTGGGGCAAGTAAAACGGCCCAGATTGATGATGCCGTGGGGATGCTGGAAAACCGCCATTTCTCTGCGGAAGAACTTGTCCGTATTGACACGATTCTGAACAGCTCAAAATAGAATCACTTTTAGCAAAAAGTGCTCTCGCTCAGGAATTCGGAGTTGAGGCGATGAAACGAGGCTTTACCAACTCGTAATATTGCGTTAACAGGCCCCACAAGGGCCCCGATCGTGAAGGAGAAAGAGTATGTTCAGGTCACTGATTCTTGCAGCGGTATTACTGGCTTCAGCCCCGCTGATCGCCAATGCGGGCGAAATCACCCTGTTGCCATCAGTAAAATTACAAATTGGCGATCGTGACGACTACGGCAGATACTGGGACGGTGGCTACTGGCGCGACCGTGACTACTGGAACCGTCACTATGAGTGGCGCGGAGACCGCTGGTGGAAACATGATAACGGCAGACACCGCGGCTGGTATAAAGACAACGCGTATGAGCGCGGCTACCGTGAAGGCTGGAACGATCGTGACGACCGTCGCGGCGGCTGGGATCGCGGCGGGAAAGGACGCGGCCACGGTCATGGCCACGGTCACCATTAATACAAAAAGGAGCCTCCCGGCTCCTTTTTCTTTTAGAGCCCCAATGCGGTGCCAATAAGCAGCCACAGGTTTAGTGCCACCACCACCACCACGATGGCCCACCCGGTCCGTTTCACCAGCGTTGAGTTAACCAGTTCGCCCATCAGGGTTTTGTTGCTGGTAAAGATCAGCAGCGGCACCAGCGCCAGCGCGATACCAAAGCTCAGCAGCACCTGGCTCATGACCAGAATTCTCGTAGGATCAAGCCCCATCAGAATCACGATAAATGACGGGAGCATGGTGACGGAGCGACGAACCCACAGCGGAATATGGAAGCGGACAAACCCCTGCATCACCACCTGGCCTGCCAGCGTGCCCACTACCGTAGAAGAGAGACCGGCAGCCACCAGGCTGAGACCAAATATCGTGGCGGCAGCATGGCTCAGTAAGGGCTCCAGCGTGAGATAGGCCTGGTCGAGATCGGCAATACCGGTGTGGCCGTTAAAGTGGAAAGCGGCGGCTGCGGTAGCCATCATCGCCAGATTGACAAACCCCGCGATGGTCATGGCAATCGCCACGTCCCATTTGGTGGCGGAGTAACGCTCTTTGCGCGTTCCACCATGGAGATGCTGGGTCAGCGAGGAGTGCAGGTAAATCACATGCGGCATGATGGTCGCCCCCAATACCCCGGCGGCCAGGAACACCGCTTCCGAGGTTGGCAGGCTTGGTATTGCCATACCTTTACCGAGCTGCACCAGATTCGGCTGTGAGAAAATCAGCTCGACGATATAGGCCGCCGCGACAAACAGAAGCAGACCGCCGATAACCTTCTCCAGCGGCTTTTGACCCCGACGCTGCAGCATCAGGATCAGGAAAGTGGCAATCCCGGTCAGTACCGCCCCCTGCAACAGCGACACGCCCAGAATCAGCTTAAAGCCGATCGCTGCACCGATAAATTCAGCGAGGTCAGTGGCCATGGCGATGATTTCCGCCTGAACCCAGTAGAGCCAGACGGCCGGACGCGGATAATGGTCGCGAATTTGCTCCGCCAGGTTTTTACCCGTGGCAATCCCCAGCTTTGCGGAGAGCATCTGAATCAGCATCGCCATCAGGTTAGCCCAGACGACCACCCACAGCAGCTTATAGCCGAAGCTGGCCCCGGCCTGAATATTGGTCGCAAAGTTACCTGGATCGATATAGCCAATGGCAGCGATGAACGCAGGTCCCATTAATGCGAACCGCAACTTGCGCGCGGCTCTGCCACTGCTACCCTCTACGCGACTGTTTGTCATTTCTGCCTCTGAAATATAGCCTTTGCTATGTTTAATGCTATCAAAATGAGAATGATTATCAAGATCATTTATGCTGTTTACAGTGATTTCTCTGATAGCTTTGAACGATAGACGGGCGGGTAAGTGGGGCGATCTAACAGAAACTAAAATCGCGCGCGCTTTTGTGAAGACTAGCACACAAACTTAACTTTTCACTCATTTACCTAACATAACAAAAATGTATTGTGGATCACTATTTTTGAGACTCGTCACAGGATGTAACTATAGTGTGTCCTCGATCTCGTTTTCTTTTCGCTTGTTACATAGAATGTGCACGAAAATTAAACCTGCCTCATATTTGGAGCAAATATGGACCGCGTCCTTCATTTTGTCCTGGCACTTGTTGTCGTTACTGCACTTGCATTGCTGGTCAGCACAGACCGCAAAAAAATTCGTATCCGTTATGTTGTCCAGCTGCTGGTCATTGAAGTTTTACTTGCGTGGTTCTTCCTGAACTCCAATGTAGGCCTCGGCTTCGTGAAAGGCTTCTCCGAAATGTTCGAAAAACTGCTCGGATTCGCCAATGAAGGGACCAACTTTGTCTTCGGTAAAATGAACGATGAAGGTCTGGCGTTCTTCTTCCTGAAGGTTCTCTGCCCTATCGTCTTCATCTCCGCGCTGATCGGTATTCTGCAGCACATCCGCGTTCTGCCGTTCGTTATTCGTGGAATTGGCTTCCTGTTATCCAAAGTGAACGGCATGGGCAAGCTGGAATCCTTCAACGCCGTCAGTTCCCTGATCCTCGGTCAGTCTGAGAACTTCATCGCGTATAAAGATATTCTCGGCAAAATGTCCCGCAACCGCATGTACACCATGGCGGCAACCGCAATGTCTACCGTTTCCATGTCTATTGTGGGCGCGTATATGACCATGCTGGAGCCAAAGTATGTTGTTGCGGCGCTGGTTCTGAACATGTTCAGCACCTTTATCGTTCTGTCGCTGATCAACCCGTACCGCGTTGACGCAAGCGAAGAGAACATTCAGATGTCAAACCTGCACGAAGGCCAGAGCTTCTTCGAAATGCTGGGTGAGTACATTCTGGCGGGTTTCAAAGTGGCGATTATCGTTGCCGCCATGCTGATCGGCTTCATTGCGCTGATTTCTGCGCTGAACGCCCTGTTCGCCGCGGTGCTGGGTATCTCCTTCCAGGGTATTCTGGGCTACATCTTCTACCCGGTTGCCTGGGTGATGGGTGTTCCGGCTCACGAAGCGCTGCAGGTGGGCAGTATCATGGCAACCAAACTGGTTTCTAACGAATTCGTTGCGATGATGGATCTGCAGAAAATTGCCAGCACGCTTTCTCCGCGCGCGGAAGGCATTCTGTCCGTGTTCCTGGTCTCCTTCGCGAACTTCTCGTCCATCGGGATTATCGCGGGCGCGATTAAAGGTCTGAACGAAGAACAGGGCAACGTGGTTTCTCGCTTTGGCCTGAAGCTGGTTTACGGCTCTACGCTGGTGAGCGTCCTGTCTGCTTCTATCGCGGCACTGGTACTCTAACGTTTAGCGTTAAACAAAAACCGGGAGCCTGGCTCCCGGTTTTTTTATGCCCGCAATTCTTCCAGCGGTTTGGGTTTGCCTATCAGGTAGCCCTGCAGGTAATCCACGCCGAAGCGAAGCAGCATCTCGCGCTGCGCCGGTGTTTCGACGTATTCCGCTACGACGCACAGCGATTTCGTCTTCGCCAGATTACACATCGACTGCACGATCATCGCATCCATATCATCGGTACAAATGTCTTTAATAAAGCAGCCGTCAATTTTAATGATGTCTGCCTGCAGGCGTCTGAGGCGCTCGTAGTTGGCGTAGCCGGTACCAAAATCATCTATAGCAATCCGGAAACCGTAATCCCGCAGTTGCTGAATATTGTGGATGCTGCTGCCTGAATTTGAGAAGGCCTGCTCTTCGGTAATCTCAATCACGACGGACTGAGGCGCAACGCCGTAGCGTTCAAAGAGCGCACAAATCTCGGACGCCACCTCTTTTTGCATCAGCGTAAGCGGCATCAGATTAACGGAGAAACGAGCGCCAGCCTGCGTTGAAGGGTGATCGCGCAGCCACAGCAGTAATTTCTCCATGACGCACATATCAAACCGGTGGCTGAGGTTGAACTGGGCAATCAACGGAATAAAGCGGTCAGGAGTGAAGATCTCGCCCTCGCTCTCCATACGCGCCAGAATTTCGTAGTAGCCGCTCCCGTCCGCCTTCTGGATCGGTTGCGCGTATAAATGGAACTGGCCCGCCTCCAGAGCATGCTTAATCCGCGCCAGCATCAGGACTCGCTCTGTCGTTTGCCCTGATGCCGCCTCGAGGCTATTCGTGAGCGCAAGCACGTTGTTTGCTGCTCCGCAGGATTGCTCGGCCAGCCAGCTCAGCTGCCCCAGCGTGTGGTGCAGTTTTTCGCCGTTTTCGACCATTCCCCAGGACGCACCGAATTCAATATCCAGCCCGGTGTTGTTCCAAAAAATCTTACGGCTGTTCAGTCGATCAACCATATGCTGGAGGCGCTCAGCGGTTCCCGGGCCCAGTAATACCAGCACAAGCTCGCTTCCGGGAAGCTGGAAGAGCGTCTCATCTTTTTGCAGGAGAGGCTGCAGCGACGTGGCGATCGTACGTTTGCAATGGACCCGCATCAGGATCCCATAATGGCGGCTCAAAAATTCCAGGTTATCCATACGCAGAATGCTCACTTTTGCATCCGGGTGAATCTCAAGATAATCCTCCAGCGCACGAATATTGGGCAATCCGGTCAGCGGATCGGTGAGCGCCCTCCCCTGCCAGCCCCGCTTAAGCCACTCGCTGCGCTGATAAATGCGCGACATGTAAAGCAGACAGATCGCGAATGAGATAAGCACGGACAGAATAAAAGAGAGCGAATGGCCCGATTCCACCCCGTTAAGGAAGTTGTAGTTGTAGGTCAACAGCAGGAGCGCAGATACAGCCCACAGCAGAGAAATCAACGCATAGGTCAGTCGGCTTATCGCTAAGGTAAAAAGAATAAAAATCAGCGGCATCAAATAGCCCGCAATGACGGGAGATTCAAAAGGACCACATAAAATGACGAGAATGAAACTTAATAGCACCAGCCAGGCAAAAATATATAATGAATTCTTGTGAAAAAACACGGGCTTCACGCTTCGTCGCCAGAAACTTATTGCATAACGAGGATTAATTATCATTCTTAACGGGTAATAGAACATCATGGTAAAAATCAATGCCGCACATATCAGGCTTTGTATATCCACAACGTTATAAATTACCGTCCCTTCGCCGAAAAAGGTCGAAATTGTCACCGGAAAATCAAACAAATAGCCCGCCAAATACATCGACAGCTTAATCCCTATTGGCACCATAAAACCGAGCCAGAATATCCGCAATCCGATGTGCTTGTTAGGGATGGAGTAGCGCCAACGCTTACCCAGCATGATGCGCAGAAGGCCGCACGCCGCGAACAACGCAAAGGTCTGACAGAACAGTAATACTGAATATTGTAGCGGTGCTAAATTTACATAGAATAAATTAGTGACAGTAAAACCTAACAAAATGGGAAGAATAGCCCTGCGCCCAAATAGCAGAATTACCGCCAGCATTACGCTTAAAGGTAACCATGCTAAATAAACGTCGTGACCATTAACAATTGCGCGGGGAGAGAGATAACGGGAGACAGGTACCGCAATCAGGCATAAAGCCAGAGCAATCATAAATATCTTTACATTATTGTAAGTTTTTCTATTCATTAACCTGGGCGTTATTTTCCGAGAGAATTATTGACCGGATGGATAATAGGTTTATTAATTGCGCGAATCAAGTTCAAGTCTATTTTTAGACTGGTTTATTGATGTCGATTGAGGTGAGGTACGGGAATACCTTCTTTTTGATAACAAAATACGGTGGCGGGTGTTACAAACACATAAAAAAAACCCTCGTCTTTTGACGAGGGTTTACAATTTTGGTGGAGCTAAGCGGGATCGAACCGCTGACCTCTTGCATGCCATGCAAGCGCTCTCCCAGCTGAGCTATAGCCCCACATGTGACTTTACTGACCGCACTCTGTTGGGTTCAGAGTTTGGTGGAGCTAAGCGGGATCGAACCGCTGACCTCTTGCATGCCATGCAAGCGCTCTCCCAGCTGAGCTATAGCCCCATCGTAAAGCTGTCATGTTGACGGGCGGCATAATATGAATTCCGCCGCGGAGTGTCAACGGCAAAATCAATCCCAGCCATTCAATCGCCGAAAAATCATGCAAATGAATCACTTTGCGAGCCTGCTCGCAGTCAGGAGTTAAGCCTGTCACGTTTTCACGTAAAACGGTGCTATAAAATGAGCCGTTAATTAACCCCACTGATATTCAGGAAATTGCATGATCAAGGAACGAATGACGCCAGAAGAGTTAGCCCTCCTCACTGGCTATAGCCGCCAGACCATCAATAAATGGGTACGCAAAGAGGGTTGGATTACATCACCAAAACCAGGCGTCCAGGGCGGGAAAGCTCGCCTGGTACATGTGAACGAAAAAGTCCGTGACTTTATCCGCAGCGCACGTCGGGCAACTGAAACGTCCGAACTGCCAGAAGGCATCAGTCATGATAGTTCGCTTCACACGCTGCTCCTGACGCTGGCCAATGAAATGACGCCGGAAGAGCAGAAGCAGATGACATCGCTGTTAATGCGGGAAGGGATTACCGGATTGTTGCAACGTTTAGGGATTCGCGATCAGAACTGATATGAAAAAATTACGTAGCAAAATGACCACGGAAGAGCTGGCGGAGAGTTTGGGCGTTGCCAGACAAACGGTTAATCGCTGGATACGCCAGCAGGGATGGAAAACCGAAGGCCTCAACGGCGTGAAGGGGGGTCGCGCACGGCTCATTCATATTGATGCGCGCGTGAAGGAACATATTATGAGCCTTCCGGCGATCCGTAACCGTCAGGCGGTTTACCATCTCGCTGAGGTCACCGCTTCATACAGTGAACCCTCTTCAAACCTGTCTCCGGGCATTATTGAGACGCTGGAGAGTATGACTCAGCCAGAGCAGAGGCGTCTGGACGCCTTATTGAAACGCGAAGGCATACACGGCTTTCTGACGCGGCTCGGTCTCACGGAATAGAAGGCATAAAAAAAACGGCAGGGTAACCTGCCGTTTTTTATCTGAGGCCTAATTACTGCTGATTTTCACGTTCAGCGATAAAGTCCAGCGCCTTGTTAATACGCGCTACGCTGCGTGACTTGCCGATGGCGTGAACCGTCACATCCAGTGCCGGAGACTGACCCGCCCCGGTCACCGCAACGCGCAATGGCATGCCGACTTTACCCATACCGACTTCCAGCTCGTCTGCCGTCGCCTGAATGGCGTGATGCACATTCTCAGCGGTCCACTCGGTAAGGGCCACCAGCTTGTCGCGCACCACTTCCAGCGGCTGACGCGCAACCGGACGGAGGTGTTTCTTCGCGGCGTCCGCGTCGAACTCTTCAAACTCTTCATAGAAGTAGCGGCAGCTTTCGGCAATCTCTTTCAGCGTTTTGCAGCGCTCGCCGAGGAGTTTCACCAGGTCCGCCAGCTCAGGGCCAGTGCGGGTATCAATATTTGCCTGCTCAATATGCCACTGCAGATACGTCGCCACATATTCTGGCTGCATGGTGTTGATGTAGTGATGGTTCAGCCACAGGAGCTTGTCGGTATTAAAGGCGCTCGCTGATTTGCTTACAGAGCTCAGAGAGAACAGTTCGATCATCTCTTCGCGACTGAAGATCTCCTGGTCACCGTGGGCCCAGCCCAGACGCACCAGATAGTTCAGCAGTGCTTCAGGCAGATAACCGTCGTCGCGATACTGCATAACGCTTACCGCACCGTGACGTTTAGACAGTTTTTTCCCGTCATCGCCGTTGATCATGGAGACGTGCGCATAAACTGGCACAGGGGCGTTCAGCGCCTTCAGGATGTTGATCTGACGTGGCGTATTGTTGATATGGTCTTCACCACGGACAACGTGGGTAATTTCCATATCCCAGTCGTCAACCACAACGCAGAAGTTGTAGGTTGGAGAACCGTCGGTACGACGGATGATCAGATCGTCCAGCTCCTGGTTGCTGAATTCAATTGGGCCACGGATCTGGTCGTCAAAGATCACCGAGCCCTCTTGCGGGTTAGCAAAACGCACCACGCAAGGCTCATCTGCAGCATGCTCGCTATGGTCGTGGCGGCAGCGGCCGTCATAACGCGGCTTTTCACCGTTCGCCATCTGCGCTTCACGCAGTTCATCCAGACGCTCTTTAGAGCAGTAGCACTTATACGCCGTGCCCGCGACCAGCATCTCATCAATGACAGCGTTATAGCGGTCAAAGCGTTTGGTCTGGAAGTAAGGACCTTCATCCCATTCCAGATTCAGCCAGTTCATCCCATCCATAATGGCTTCAATTGCTTCCGGCGTGGAGCGCTCAAGATCGGTGTCTTCAATACGCAGCACGAACTCACCTTTGTTGTGGCGTGCGAAAAGCCAGGAATAGAGAGCGGTACGTGCACCACCGACGTGCAGATAGCCTGTCGGGCTCGGCGCGAAGCGAGTTTTGATTTTCATGAAATGGCCTTACGTTATAAAGATGCCGGCAATCGGCAAATCCTGGGGAAAAAACGATGGGCAATATTCTATCACTGTGGGGGGATTCCTCAATGTTGATCCCTTTATCGTGACCGAGTTTGCGATTTTTGTTTAGAAATCATGCGTCATTGCCCGTTTCGCGATCGTTTTGTTTAATTTTACGACGAACGAATAAAAACTTTAGAAAATGCGTTGACTCATTTTCAACTCTCCCTATAATGCGACTCCACACAGCGGGGGTGATTAGCTCAGTTGGTAGAGCATCTCCTTTACACGGAGGGGGTCGGCGGTTCGAGCCCGTCATCACCCACCATCTACTTCGGTAGACCCGCAGTGTAGATAAGAATTGAGATTGGGCGATTAGCTCAGTTGGTAGAGCATCTCCTTTACACGGAGGGGGTCGGCGGTTCGAGCCCGTCATCGCCCACCATTCTCACCTTATCGCAGCAGTTCCGAAATGGGCGATTAGCTCAGTTGGTAGAGCATCTCCTTTACACGGAGGGGGTCGGCGGTTCGAGCCCGTCATCGCCCACCATTTCGGGTCGTTAGCTCAGTTGGTAGAGCAGTTGACTTTTAATCAATTGGTCGCAGGTTCGAATCCTGCACGACCCACCAATGTAGAAAGGCGCCCTAAAGGCGCCTTTTTGCTATCTGCAGTTTGTCTACTTCCGCCTTCCAGTACACTTTCACCGCATCATCAATACTGATTGTGTATCAATGTAACTCCCTGCCAGATATGGCAGTTTTGCTCAAGCTAATCCCGTTGGTGCCGATACCTCTGTTTTATAACGCGAGGAAAAAGTATGACGACCATTCAGGCTTCAACCCAACAGATTCAAACCAGCGGCGCGAGTGGAACTTCGAGCAGTAACGATATTGCTGCGCAAATCACCCGCATTCTCGACAAGATCAAAAAGCTGACTCAGCAGTTAAAAGAGCTGGCAAACAGTCCCGTCAGCACCGATGAGAAGAAAAAGCAGCAGGAACTTATTCAGACCCAGCTCAAAGTGCTGCAGGCACAGCTCGCCGCGCTGCAGCGCCAGCAGGCAGAAGAGGCCCAAAAGAAGCAGGATCAAAAGCTGGGCAAAGTGGAAGGTGTGAATACCCCTTCAGACAATAATCAGATTGATATTTACATCTAATCTTCTGATGCGTTAAACAGTGGGTCGCGTATGCGGGCTTCGGTTAATCGTTGTGCCTGGATACGCACCACTTCCCAGATAGCCTGCGCCGCCCCTGAGAGTGAGCGATTTTTTCGCCGCACCAGCATCAGCTTTCGCTCAACAACGGGCGTTAATCGCTTGACGGCCAGCCGGCTTCCCTGCGGCAGGGGAAGCGCCAGGGCGGGCAACACGCTGATGCCAATGCCGGCTTCCACCATGGGAAACAGCGTCGCCGGGTGACCAATCTCCTGCACGATCGTTGCCTTTACACCCTGATTCACCAGCGCGGAATCAATCAGCGGACGACTGCCCGAGGCATAATCCTGTAAAACCAGGTTCGCGCCCGTCAGAGACTGCCAGCTGATTTCCGGCAACGTGGCCAGCGGGTCGTCGTCACGGCAGAGCAACAAAAAGGGCTCGGAAAGTACGCTTTCGCACGCCAGATCGCTAGCCTGGCCAGGATCGATAACGATACCAAAATCCACATCACCCTGACGGATGCTCTCCAGCACCCACTGCTGCGGCCTGTCATGCAGGACAAAATCAATGTCCGGGTAGCGATGACTTCCCTCGGCAATACAATGCGGGATAAGGTGTGCAGAGATTGTCTGACTGGCCGCGACGCGCACGGTCCCCGAAAGCTGCTGCCCCAGCCTCCCCACGTCTCTGAGCGTGCTGTTCAGCTCATCCAGCAATCGTTCAAGACGCAGGGCGAGCTGCTGCCCTGCTTCGGTCAGCACCACTTCACGGGTTGTGCGGTCAAGCAACTTCACCCCGGACTGATTCTCAAGCTCTTTCACGCTGTGGCTGACCGCCGACTGGCTCAGGCCAATCATCTCCCCTGCCCGGCTAAAGCTGCGGGCGTGAGCGACGGTGACGAAAATACGAAGCTGGCGTAAGGAGTAATTCATCTATTTCATTCATGAATGGATGCAATAAATCAATTTTATTTCTCAAATGGAAAAAAGCACAATAGCGACATCTGTTTTCAGGAGTCATTATGAAACTATTTCGTATTGTTGATCCGTTTACGCTCACCCTGGTGGTTACCGTTTTACTGGCCTCGTTCTTCCCCGCCCGCGGGGGCTTCGTCCCGTTTTTTGAAGGGCTGACGACGGCCGCCATCGCGCTGCTGTTCTTTATGCACGGCGCAAAGCTCTCGCGCGAAGCGATTATTGCCGGCGGTAGCCACTGGCGTCTGCACCTCTGGGTGATGTGCAGCACGTTCATTCTGTTCCCAATCCTCGGGGTGCTGTTTGCCTGGTGGGCGCCGGTTAACGTCGACCCGGCGCTCTACACCGGTTTCCTGTATCTCTGTATTCTGCCGGCTACCGTGCAGTCCGCCATTGCCTTTACCTCTCTCGCCGGAGGAAACGTTGCGGCCGCGGTTTGCTCGGCATCGGCATCCAGCCTGTTAGGGATTTTCGTTTCCCCGCTGCTGGTGGGCCTGCTGATGAACATGCACGGCGCGGAAGGCAATCTCGAGCAGGTTGGAAAAATCTGCCTGCAGCTGCTGCTGCCGTTTGTCCTGGGGCATCTATCCCGTCCATGGACCGGGGCGTTCGTGGCAAAGCACAAGAAATGGATCTCAAAAACCGACCAGTCGTCGATTCTGCTGGTGGTCTATTCCGCCTTCAGCGAAG
Source organism: Enterobacter sp. 302C9 (assembly GCF_034106085.1). Classification (NCBI taxonomy): domain Bacteria; kingdom Pseudomonadati; phylum Pseudomonadota; class Gammaproteobacteria; order Enterobacterales; family Enterobacteriaceae; genus Enterobacter; species Enterobacter sp. 302C9. Next base: position 172,575 of record NZ_JAWNBW010000004.1, on the reverse strand, counting down.
CGGTTGTGAACGGGATCTGGCATAAGGTGGGCGCAGGCTCGCTGCTGTTTATCGTGGTGGTCAGCCTCGTTCTGCTGGCGATTGTGATTGCGGTAAACGTCTTTGTGGCACGCAGGTGCGGCTTCAGCAAAGCGGATGAAATCACCATTGTCTTCTGCGGTTCCAAAAAGAGCCTGGCGAACGGTATCCCGATGGCCAATATTCTGTTCCCGACCTCGGTGATTGGGATGATGGTGCTGCCGCTGATGATTTTCCACCAGATCCAGCTGATGGTCTGCGCGGTGCTGGCGCGTCGCTACAAGCGCCAGACCGAAAAGCTGGCGCAGGAAGATACCCGCGCCGCGAAGGCTTAAGGACGTTTCAGGGGCTGAACCAGCGGGGTCAGCCCCTCAGTTTTGATCAGTAACGTGATAGCCATCAGCTCGCCCAGCCGCCCTGCCGGGAATTCATCCTTACGGGCAAACCACAGCAGATACTCCTCCGGCAAATCAATCAGCCTGCGGCCCTTGTATTTACCGAACGGCATCTCCGTATTGGCTATTTCAACGAGCTGTTCTTTCTCCACGTTACTCTCCTAACAGACGCATCATTTCCGCTTCATCGATAACCGCAATGCCGAGCTCCTGGGCTTTTGCCAGCTTCGAACCCGCCGCTTCCCCGGCGATCACCAGGTCGGTTTTCTTCGACACGCTGCCCGCCACTTTGGCCCCCAGCGCCACCAGGCGCGCTTTCGCATCGTCGCGTGAAAGCTGGCTCAGGCTGCCGGTCAGGACTACCGTTTTACCGGCGAACGGGCTGTCGATCTCTTCGGCGTTAACCACCACCGGCGCGGGCCACCTGATGCCCTCTTCCAGCAGCTTGCCGATAACTTCACGGTTGCTCTCTTCGGCGAAGAAGTTAAAGACGTGCGTGGCGACCACAATGCCAACGTCAGGGACTTTCTGCAGCTCGTCGATGCTTGCCTTTTCCAGCGCCTCCAGCGTACCAAAGTACGCCGCCAGGCCCGCTGCCGTCGCCTCACCCACTTCACGAATGCCCAGCGCGTACAGGAAGCGGGCAAAGGTCGTCTCTTTGGCGGCTTCCAGCGCGTTAACCACATTCTGGGCTGACTTTGGCCCCATGCGATCCAGACCGGTCAGTTTACCTGCCGTCAGCCTGAAGAGATCCGCTGGCGTATGGACATACTCTTTCTCAACCAGCTGATCGATAATCTTGTCGCCCATGCCGTCGACGTCCATCGCCCGACGGGAGACGAAGTGCTTCAGCGATTCTTTACGCTGCGCACCACAGATTAACCCCCCCGTACAGCGCGCCACCGCTTCACCTTCCACACGCTCAACGTCGGAGCCGCACACCGGGCAGTGGGTCGGGAAGACGATCTCGCGCGTATCGGCAGGACGTTCTGACTCCACGACGTTAACCACCTGCGGGATAACGTCGCCCGCGCGGCGAATCACCACTTTGTCACCAATGCGCAGGCCGAGGCGTTCGATTTCATCGGCGTTATGCAGCGTAGCGTTACTCACCAGCACGCCCGCAACCTGAACGGGCTCCAGACGGGCGACCGGGGTAATCGCCCCCGTACGGCCAACCTGGAACTCCACGTCGCGAACGACGGTCATCTGCTCCTGAGCAGGGAACTTAAACGCCACCGCCCAGCGCGGCGCGCGCGCCACAAAGCCCAGCTGCTCCTGCTGCGCCAGTGAATTCACCTTGATGACAACGCCATCAATATCAAACCCGAGCGTCGGACGGTCCTCTTCCACCTTGTGGTAGAACGCCAGCACCGCTTCCGGCGAGTCGCAGAGCTGAACGCGGTTGCTCACCGGCAGGCCCCACGCTTTAAACTGCAGCAGGCGTCCGAGGTGCGTATCCGGCAGCTCGCCGCCCTCCAGAATACCGACGCCGTAGCAGAAGAAAGTAAGCGGTCGCTTCGCGGTAATACGCGGGTCAAGCTGGCGCAGAGAGCCTGCCGCCGCATTACGCGGGTTAGCAAACACCTTCCCGCCGGTGCGACGCGCCTCATCGTTAATTTTCTCGAAGCCCGCCTGGGGCAGGAACACCTCGCCGCGCACTTCCAGACGCGCGGGAATGTTGTCACCCTGCAGCTTCAGCGGGATCGCGCGGATGGTACGCACGTTGGTGGTGATGTCTTCGCCCGTCGTACCGTCGCCACGCGTTGCGGCACGCACCAGCACACCGTTTTCATAGAGAAGACTGACCGCCAGGCCATCCAGCTTGAGCTCGCAGCACCAGGTGAGGGAGTCGCTGCTTTTCAGGCGATCCTGCACGCGCTTGTTAAACGCGAGGAAGCTCTCTTCATCAAATACGTTATCCAGCGACAGCATCGGCACCTCATGGCGCACCTGGCTGAAAGCGCCCAGCGGCTCAGCGCCGACGCGCTGGGTGGGGGAATCCGGCGTGATAAGCTCCGGATGCTGCGCCTCTAATTCGCGCAGTTCGCGCATCAGGCGGTCATATTCGGCATCCGGGACTTCCGGCGCGTCCATAACATGATAGAGGTATTCATGATGGCGAAGCGTGGTTCGCAGTTCAGTGAGTTGTTGTTCGATTGAGTCCATATCGCACCATCAATGAGAAAAAACCCCCGACAGGCGGGGGTTGAGGAGGAGTTGAAGTAAACGCGACGATTACGCGTTAGCTTCCTTAACTTCGCGGATGCGGTCCTGATACTCGCGCAGCTTCTGCGGGGTCATCATTCGACGCTGATCGTCGAGCACCACGCCGCCGACTTCGTCAGCGATGTGCTGAGCGGACTGCAGCATCAGCTTAAAGTTTTGCAGTTCGTCGCCGTAAGAAGGCACCTGCATAAAGATAGTGACGCCCGGGGTCACGAAATCACCGGTCATTTCCGGATCAAAGGTGCCAGGGTTAACCATATTGGCCAGGCTGAACAGCGCCGGGCCGCTACCGTCAGGGCTCAGGTGACGATGGAAAATGTTCATATCGCCAAACTTGAATCCTGCCTGTTGAATACTGTTGAGCAGCACGTCACCGTTAAGATGGCTGCCGTGATGCGCGGCCACGTTCATGATGATCACCGCTTCTTTACGCTGCGGTTTTTCAACAACCGGCTCTGGTTCTACAACGGGCTCAGGCTCAACGTGTGGAGCCGGAGCAGGCTGAGGCGCAGGCTGTACGTGAACAGGCTGCTGCGGTTGTTGTACCGGCTGAGCAGGCTGTTGCTGCACGGGCTGCTGCAACGGTTGCTGTTGAACCGGCTGTGGCGCAGCAGGCTGCTGATAGACAGGCTGTTGCGGCGGCTGGCGCACCGGTTCTTCCACAGGCTGCGGCGCTGGCTGGCGCGGCTGTGCAGAAGCATACGGCGGTTGATACTGGTGCTGCGAAGGACGAGGCGCTTCATGCTCCCCATGGCCTGCGCCGGGCGCAGTATTGACCCGATGAACACGAACTTCACCCACGCCGTCGTCATCGCTGCCGTCGATGTCATCTTCACTGTCATCGTCGTCACGACTGGACTTCATGCGCTTCAGTGGGCGATCGCGAAACATCGAGGAACGCTCTTTACGGCTGGTCCAGAAACCATGTACCAGTAAAGCGATTATGGCGATCGCGCCAACAATGATTAATATCAGACGCAAATCCTGCATCATTATATTCTCTGTTGTTCTAACACCTTGCCACCACGGCAAACATTTACTCACTAAGAGTATTTGCCGTTTACGTCAAGTGCAAGTGTGTGCAGAGCATTCACAGCATAAAGATGAAGGAAATCGTGCTTTTTGCTGGTTTTTCGAACATTTCCGAACTGGTCATTGCTCCGTAAGTGGATAATATAGGCGGGCAATTCCACTGGTTGTGTAAAAAGGAGTACAGCCTGGCTATGGTTTCAACATCTTCTTCTCCCCCGCGAAGCGGCGTCTGGTATTTTTCTCAGGGCTGGAAACTGGTCTCCCTGCCGGGGATTCGACGCTTCGTGATTCTGCCGTTGTTGATCAACATTATTCTGATGGGCGGCGCGTTCTGGTGGCTATTCACAAAGCTGGAGAGCTGGATCCCGTCGCTGATGAGTTACGTTCCGGACTGGCTGCAGTGGCTTAACTACCTGCTCTGGCCGGTGGCGGTGATCTCTGTGCTGCTGGTGTTTGGGTACTTCTTTTCGACAATTGCCAACTGGATAGCCGCACCGTTTAACGGTCTGCTGGCGGAACAGCTGGAAGCGCGGCTTACCGGTGCGACGCCACCGGACACGGGCGTGCTGGGGATCATGAAAGACCTGCCACGCATCATGAAGCGCGAGTGGCAGAAGTTTGCCTGGTACCTGCCCCGCGCGGTCGTGCTGCTTACCCTCTATTTTGTGCCAGGCATTGGCCAGACGGTGGCGCCGGTGCTGTGGTTCCTGTTCAGCGCCTGGATGCTGGCCATCCAGTACTGCGACTATCCGTTCGATAACCACAAGGTGCCGTTTAAAGAGATGCGCACTGCCCTGCGAAGCCAGAAGGTCGCCAACATGCAGTTTGGCGCGCTGACCAGCCTGTTCACCATGATTCCCTTCCTGAATCTGTTCATCATGCCCGTCGCCGTCTGCGGCGCGACGGCGATGTGGGTCGACTGCTACCGTGCTAAGCACGCGTTATGGAAATAATGCAAAAATGTGTAAAGCAGGGGTGGCTTATGCCGCCCCTTATTCCATACTGATCCCCATTATTTCCTTGCAGTATATAGATATGCGAATTCCTTACTTCCCCCTACCTGCTCAACAGGTATGCTGGGTCGGTATCCCAATTTCATACAGTTAAGGACAGGCCATGAGTAAGATTTATGAAGACAACTCGCTGACTATCGGTCATACGCCCCTGGTTCGACTGAACCGTATCGGTAATGGACGCATTCTGGCGAAGGTCGAATCACGTAACCCGAGCTTCAGCGTAAAATGCCGTATCGGTGCAAACATGATTTGGGATGCTGAAAAACGTGGCGTACTGAAGCCTGGCGTTGAGCTGGTGGAACCGACCAGCGGTAACACCGGTATCGCTCTGGCCTATGTGGCCGCCGCGCGTGGCTACAAGCTGACGCTGACCATGCCAGAAACCATGAGCATTGAGCGTCGTAAGCTGCTCAAAGCGCTGGGCGCGAACCTGGTGCTGACCGAAGGCGCGAAGGGCATGAAGGGCGCCATTCAGAAAGCTGAAGAGATTGTGGCCAGCGATCCGGCGAAATATCTGCTGCTGCAGCAGTTCAGCAACCCGGCTAACCCGGAAATTCACGAGAAGACCACCGGTCCGGAAATCTGGGAAGATACCGACGGCCAGGTTGACGTCTTTATCTCCGGCGTAGGTACCGGCGGTACGCTGACCGGCGTGTCACGCTATATTAAAGGCACAAAGGGTAAAAAAGACCTGATCACCGTTGCCGTTGAGCCAACTGACTCACCGGTTATCACCCAGGCACTGGCGGGTGAAGAGCTTAAGCCAGGCCCGCATAAAATTCAGGGTATTGGCGCAGGCTTCATTCCGGGCAACCTGGATCTGAAGCTGATCGATAAAGTGGTGACTATCACTAACGAAGAAGCCATTTCTACCGCGCGTCGCCTGATGGATGAAGAAGGCATTCTGGCGGGTATCTCTTCCGGTGCAGCCGTTGCGGCAGCGCTCAAGCTTCAGGAAGATGAAGCCTTTACCAACAAGAATATTGTGGTTATCCTTCCTTCTTCGGGCGAGCGTTACTTGAGCACCGCACTGTTTGCCGATCTGTTTACCGAAAAAGAGCTGCAACAGTAGTGCCAGCATGTTAATAACGCGTAAAAAAGCACCTTTTCAGGTGCTTTTTTGTGGCCTGCTTCAAACTTTTGCCCCTCCTGGCATTGCTTCACCCCGTTGGGTCTGGTATTTAAACCAGCAATTATTTTGATGCGTGAAATTAATCGGTGAATGAAATAGCCTTGCTGAATCGATTTTATGATTTGGTTCAAGTCTTGCTTTCGCTGCATAATGTTTAATGACGATCGAAACGTCAGCGCTAACAATACAGGCTAAAGTTCAGTCGCCAGGCTAGACTTTAGTTCCACAACACTAAACCTATAAGTTGGGGAAATACAATGTTCCAGCAAGAAGTTACCATTACCGCTCCGAACGGTCTGCACACCCGCCCTGCTGCTCAGTTTGTTAAAGAAGCAAAAGGCTTCACTTCTGAAATCACTGTGACTTCCAACGGCAAAAGCGCGAGCGCAAAAAGCCTGTTCAAACTGCAGACTCTGGGCCTGACTCAGGGCACCGTTGTCACCATCTCTGCAGAAGGTGAAGACGAGCAGAAAGCAGTTGAGCATCTGGTAAAACTGATGGCTGAGCTCGAGTAAGTTTCCGGGTTCTTTTAAATATCAGTCACAAGTAAGGTAGGGTTATGATTTCAGGCATTTTAGCATCCCCGGGTATCGCTTTCGGCAAAGCACTGCTGCTGAAAGAAGACGAGATCGTCATCGACCGGAAAAAAATTTCTGCCGACAAGGTTGATCAGGAAGTTGAACGTTTTCTGAGCGGTCGTGCCAAGGCATCTGCGCAACTGGAAGCAATCAAAACTAAAGCTGGCGAAACTTTCGGTGAAGAAAAAGAAGCCATCTTCGAAGGGCACATCATGCTGCTCGAAGATGAGGAGCTGGAGCAGGAAATCATAGCCCTGATTAAAGATAAAGGCATGACGGCCGATGCGGCTGCGCATGAAGTTATCGAAGGTCAGGCAACTGCCCTGGAAGAACTGGATGATGAATACCTGAAAGAGCGTGCGGCTGACGTACGTGACATCGGTAAGCGCCTGCTGCGCAACATTCTGGGTCTGGCCATTATCGACCTGAGCGCGATTCAGGATGAAGTGATCCTGGTTGCCGCTGACCTCACCCCGTCTGAAACCGCACAGCTGAACCTGAAAAAGGTCCTCGGTTTCATCACTGACGCGGGTGGCCGTACCTCCCACACCTCTATCATGGCGCGCTCTCTGGAACTGCCTGCCATCGTGGGTACCGGTAGCGTCACCTCTCAGGTGAAAAACGGCGACTATCTGATTCTGGATGCCGTAAACAATCTGGTTTACGTCAACCCAACCAATGAAGAGATCGATAAACTGCGCGCGGTTCAGGAGCAGGTTGCGACTGAAAAAGCGGAACTCGCTAAGCTGAAAGACCTGCCAGCCATCACCCTGGACGGCCATCAGGTAGAAGTGTGCGCAAACATCGGTACCGTCCGCGACGTTGATGGCGCTGAGCGCAACGGTGCGGAAGGCGTAGGTCTCTATCGTACAGAATTCCTGTTCATGGACCGCGACGCGCTGCCAACGGAAGAAGAGCAGTTTGCTGCCTATAAAGCCGTGGCTGAAGCGTGTGGTTCTCAGGCGGTTATCGTCCGTACCATGGACATCGGCGGCGACAAAGAGCTGCCGTACATGAACTTCCCGAAAGAAGAGAACCCGTTCCTGGGCTGGCGTGCAATCCGTATCGCGATGGATCGTAAAGAGATCCTGCGTGACCAGGTTCGCGCGATCCTGCGTGCCTCTGCTTTCGGTAAACTGCGCATCATGTTCCCGATGATCATCTCTGTTGAAGAAGTGCGTGCACTGAAGAAAGAGATCGAAATCTACAAACAGGAACTGCGCGACGAAGGTAAAGCGTTTGACGAGTCAATCGAGATCGGCGTGATGGTGGAAACACCTGCGGCGGCGACCATTGCGCGTCATTTAGCCAAAGAAGTTGATTTCTTTAGTATCGGCACCAATGATTTAACGCAGTACACCCTGGCAGTTGACCGTGGTAATGATATGATTTCACATCTCTACCAGCCAATGTCACCGTCCGTACTGAACTTGATCAAGCAAGTTATTGATGCTTCTCATGCAGAAGGTAAATGGACTGGCATGTGTGGTGAGCTTGCAGGCGACGAACGTGCTACACTTCTGTTGCTGGGTATGGGTCTGGACGAATTCTCTATGAGCGCCATTTCCATCCCGCGCATTAAGAAGATTATCCGTAACACGAACTTCGAAGATGCGAAGGTGTTAGCAGAGCAGGCTCTTGCTCAACCGACAACGGACGAGTTAATGACGCTGGTTAACAAGTTCATTGAAGAAAAAACAATCTGCTAATCCACGAGATGCGGCCCAAATTACTGCTTAGGAGAAGATCATGGGTTTGTTCGATAAACTGAAATCTCTGGTTTCTGATGATAAGAAAGACTCCGGAACTATTGAGATTGTTGCTCCGCTCTCCGGCGAGATCGTCAACATCGAAGACGTGCCGGATGTAGTGTTTGCTGAGAAAATCGTTGGTGATGGCATTGCTATCAAACCAACTGGCAACAAAATGGTTGCTCCAGTTGACGGCACCATCGGTAAAATTTTTGAAACCAACCATGCGTTCTCTATCGAATCTGATAGCGGTATCGAACTGTTCGTTCACTTCGGTATCGACACCGTTGAACTGAAAGGCGAAGGCTTCAAACGTATCGCGGAAGAAGGCCAGCGTGTTAAAGTTGGCGACCCGGTAATTGAATTCGATCTGCCACTGCTGGAAGAAAAAGCCAAGTCTACCCTGACGCCGGTTGTTATCTCCAACATGGACGAAATCAAAGAACTGATCAAACTGTCTGGCAGCGTCACCGTAGGTGAAACTCCGGTTATCCGCATCAAGAAGTAATTCTTGCCGCACAGAAAAATGGCGCCTTCGGGCGCCATTTTTGTTTATGCCGGTAGGATAAGCTCGTCGTAGCCCTTCGACTGGGTATAGAGCATCACGTCAGTCACCCGATCGCCGGCCATGCGAATGGCGTCGGCAACGGTTTTCCCCTCAACAATTCCGCTCACCAGCTCTGAACAGAACAGGTCGCCCGTCCCTTTCAGATCGGTTTCTACGCGCGGATGCGCACTGACGGTCACGCCTTCATTCGTCACCAGCACCACGTGGATGTTTTCCGGGTCATCGGTCACCGGCGCGCTGGTGATCGCCACCCATTTCAGGCTATCAGAGAGCAGTCCCTGCGCCGCCGCGATGGCGCTTTCCGGCGTACGGCACGGTTTGCCGCTTAACACTTCCAGCTCATAGACGTTTGGCGTAATCCCCTGCGCCAGCGGCAGCAGGTGCTCCCGATACGCCTGCGGGATCTCGGGCTTGACGTACATACCGCTGTCGATATCTCCGATAACCGGGTCGACCAGCACCAGCAGGTCAGGATGCTGCGCTTTGACCGCCTTCAGCCATTGAGCCAGCAGGACGATCTGGCTTGCGCTGCCCATATAGCCGGTGGTGACCGCTTTAAGCTCGCGCAGGATCTCGCGTTCTTCCAGTGCCTTAAGATAGCCGCTGAACCACTCGTCGGGGATCACCCCACCATAAAACGTGTCGTAATGCGGCGTGTTGCTAAACAGAACCGTCGGCACGGCGGTGACGTTCAGCCTGTGGGTACGAATATTCGGTACCGCAATGCTGTTCCCCACGCTGCCGTAAACCACCTGCGACTGCACTGCGACAATGTCGGTTTGCTGCGCCCGGGTGTTATCCCGGAATAGAATCATCTCCATGACGCTTAAATCCCCGCCCCCTGCGAATAACTCTCTTCACCAAAGACGCCGGTAGACAGATAGCGATCGCCGCGATCGCAAATAATCGCCACTACTACCGCCCCCGGGTTTGCCTGCGCCACCCGAATCGCACCCGCTACCGCGCCGCCCGAACTGACGCCGCAGAAGATACCTTCGCGCACGGCCAGCTCACGCATGGTATTTTCCGCCTCGCGCTGGTGAAGATCCAGCACCTGATCCACCAGCTGCGCATTAAAGATGCCGGGCATATACTCCGCCGGCCAGCGGCGAATCCCCGGAATGCTGCTCCCCTCTTCCGGCTGGAGGCCAACGATGGTGACGGCTTTTTCCTGCTCGCGCAGAAAACGCGATACCCCGGTAATGGTGCCTGTGGTGCCCATGCTGGAGACAAAATGGGTGATACGCCCGTCGGTTTGCTGCCAGATTTCCGGGCCGGTGGTGGTGTAGTGCGCGTACGGGTTGTCCGGGTTGTTGAACTGATCCAGCAGTTTACCTTCACCGCGCCCGGCCATCTCCAGCGCTAAGTCGCGTGCGCCTTCCATTCCCTGCTCTTTGGTCACCAGAATCAGCTCGGCCCCGTAGGCACGCATCGCGGCGCGGCGCTCCTGGCTCATGTTGTCCGGCATCAGCAGCTTCATGCGGTAGCCTTTCAGCGCGGCGATCATCGCCAGGGCGATACCGGTGTTGCCGCTGGTGGCCTCAATCAGCACGTCGCCTGGCTTAATTTCTCCGCGTTTTTCGGCCTGGACAATCATCGACAGCGCCGCGCGGTCTTTCACCGACCCCGCCGGGTTATTGCCTTCGAGTTTGACCCAGATTTCGCTGCCGTTGTCCGGACCCGTGCGCTGAAGCTTGACCAAAGGAGTGTTGCCGATGGTGTTTTCTAATGTATTCATGATCGCTGTCCAATAAAAAGCCCGGTGGCGCTTCGCTTACCGGGCCTACAGACGTCATATTGTAGGCCGGGTAAGCGCAGCGCCACCCGGCAAAACTACGTAATCCTAACCTATCAGGCTGACTCCGCCAGAGCAATATCCTCGCGCGTCTCGATGCGCTCCTTCCCGTGATAAATACGGGCGTGCTGCAACCCAACAAACAGGCGCTCACCCCGGTGCGGCGGCACGTCGTCGCGCATGACCACGGTCAGCGGCTCGGTATACCAGCCCAGCGGCTGTACCACTAATTGGGTGTAGTGACCTTTAGGGCTAGCTTCCAGCACCTGCACCGGCAGCGGTGAATCCAGGCTGGTTCGGCGGCTCACGTCCACTTCCCACGGACGCAGGAACAGATCGACCGGCCCCTGATGCGCGGAGGTATAGCCCAGCGGCCAGCGATGCGCGCCAACGTGGAACTGTCCGCCGCGAATAGTGCCCTGCAGACGGTTTACCTCGCCCATAAACTCCAGCACGAAGCGGGTCGCCGGTTCACGCCAGAGCTGCTCCGGCTCGTCAACCTGCTCAATGTTGCCCTGGCTCATGACCACCACGCGATCCGCAACTTCCATCGCCTCTTCCTGATCGTGGGTCACGAAGACGCTGGTGAATTTCAGCTCTTCATGGAGCTGACGCAGCCAGCGGCGCAGCTCTTTACGCACCTGCGCATCCAGCGCGCCGAAGGGTTCATCCAGCAGCAGAATTTGCGGCTCAACGGCCAGCGCGCGCGCCAGCGCCACGCGCTGTTTCTGCCCGCCGGACAGCTGGGCCGGGAAACGATCCGCCAGGTGAGCCAGCTGCACCATCTCCAGCAGTTTGGTCACTTTCGCCTTAATAGTTGCCGCATCCGGACGTTCGCGACGCGGCAGCACGGTCAGGCCAAACGCGATGTTGTCGAACACGGTCATGTGGCGGAACAGCGCGTAGTGCTGGAACACAAAGCCTACTTTACGATCGCGGGCGTGCAGGCGGCTCACGTCGGTGCCGTGAAAGCGGATGTGCCCGCTGGTCTGATGCTCAAGCCCGGCGATAATACGCAGCAGCGTGGTTTTGCCCGAGCCGGACGGCCCCAGCAGCGCCACCATTTGTCCGGAAGGGATATCCAGCGAGATATCATTCAGCACCTGGGTGCGACCAAAAGACTTCTTAATATTGGCAATCTCAATGCTCATGATTTCCCTCCTGATGCTGACGTTTTTCCTGATTTTCTAAACGCCACTGCACCACACTCTTCAAAAACAGGGTCAAGATGGCCATCAGCGTCAGCAACGCTGCGGCAGTAAACGAGCCGATGGTGTTGTAGTCCTGCTGCAGCAGCTCAATCTGGAGCGGCAGCGACAGGGTTTCACCCCGGATGGAGCCGGAGACGACGGAAACGGCACCGAACTCGCCAATCGCGCGGGCGTTGGTCAGCACCACGCCGTAAAGCAGCGCCCAGCGGATATTCGGCAGCGTCACGCGACGGAACATCTGCCAGCCGGAAGCGCCCAGCAGCACCGCCGCTTCGTCTTCGTTGCTCCCCTGGCTTAACATCACCGGCACCAGCTCACGCACCACAAACGGACAGGTCACGAAGATGGTGACCAGCACCATGCCCGGCCAGGCGAACATGATCTGCAGGTTATGCTCGTCCAGCCAGCCGCCCAACGGACCGTTGGAGCCGTAAAAGAGCAGGTACACCAGACCCGCCACCACCGGCGATACGGCGAAAGGAATGTCCAGCAGGGTCAGCAGCAGCTGACGTCCCGGGAAGTTAAAGCGGGTTACCAGCCAGGCCAGCAGGGTCCCGAACACGAGGTTCACCGGCACGGTGATCAGCGCAATCAGCACGGTCAGCCAGATGGCATGCAGCATATCCGGGTTCGCCAGGTTTTCCAGCGCGGGCATCAGCCCCTTGCTGAACGCCTGAACGAAGATATAAACCGTCGGCACGACGAGAATGAGGGCGGAAACCAGCACGCCCGCCCCAATCAGAAACCATTTACCCCAGTTGATGCGGGGTGCATCGTATCGCTTCAATTGCGTAACTTCCGCCATCAGTGACCTACCACACGTCGACCAAAGCGACTTTGCAGAGTGTTAATTGAGTACAGCAGCAGCAGCGACGCCGCCAGGATCACCGAGGCAATCGCGCTCGCCGCCGGATAATCAAACTCCTGCAAACGGATGAAAATCATCAGCGAGGTGACTTCTGTTTTCCAGGCGATGTTCCCGGCGATAAAAATCACCGCGCCGAACTCACCGAGGCTGCGGGTAAACGACAGCGCGACGCCCGCCATCAGCGCCGGAGAGAGCTCCGGCAGAACCACCTTGCGGAAGCTCTGCCAGCGCGTGGCACCCAGCGTTTCCGCCGCTTCTTCGTATTCCGGCCCCAACTCTTCCAGCACAGGCTGCACGGTACGGACCACAAACGGGATGCTGGTAAAGGCCATCGCCACCGCGATACCGAGCCAGGTGTAGGTCACTTTGATGTCAAATTTCGCCAGCCACTCGCCGTACAGCCCGTTCACGGAGAAGAGCGACGCGAGGGTTAAGCCCGCCACTGCAGTCGGCAGCGCAAACGGCAGATCCATCAGGGCGTCAAGCAGCGTGCGGCCCGGGAAGCGATAGCGGGTTAAAATCCACGCCATCAGCAGGCCAAACACACCGTTAAAAATGGAGGCGACAAACGCCGACAGCAGCGTCACCTTATAGGCCGCCACCACCTGCGGGTTGGTGACCACGTCCCAGTATTGCGCCCAGCTCATCTGAGCAAGCTGCATCACCAGCGCGCTGAGCGGCAACAGCAGGATCAGGCAGACGAACAGCAGGCTGGTCCCGAGGCTTAAGGTAAAACCCGGCAGCACGCGTTTTGTCGAAACTGCAAACATTACTTATGCCCCGCCGCCAGCAGTTTGTCTAACTCACCGCCGCTGGCAAAATGCGTTTTCATCACATCAGGCCAGGAGCCGAAATGATCTTCCACGCGGAACAAATCGGTCTGCGGGAACTTATCTTTCAGCTTGTTCATTACGTCCGGGTTATTCACGCGGTAGTAGTAATCGGTAATGATGGTCTGCGCCTGCGGGCTGTACAGGTAGTTGAGATAGGCTTTTGCCGCTTTCTCGGTACCGTTCGCCTGCACGTTTTTATCCACCCATGCCACCGGGAACTCGGCCAGGATGTTGGTTTTCGGGATAACGACCTCGAAGCCCTGCGCTTCGTACTGTTTGCGGATGTTATTCACTTCCGATTCAAAGCTGATCAGAACATCGCCGAGACCGCGTTCCGCGAAGGTCGTTGTCGCCCCGCGGCCGCCGGTATCAAACACTTCGACGTTTTTCAGGAACTGGGTCATGAACTGCTCGGTTTTGGCTTTATCATTACCGTCAGCCTTGTCCGCCGCGCCCCACGCGGCTAAATAGGTATAACGCGCGTTACCGGAAGTTTTTGGATTCGGGAAAATCAGCTTCACGTCGGAACGCACCAGGTCGCTCCAGTCGTGGATATTCTTCGGGTTGCCCTTACGCACCAGGAAGCCCATGGTGGAATAGAACGGGGAACTATTGTTCGGCAGTCGGCTCTGCCAGTCTGCCGGGATCAGCTTGCCTTTGTCGTGCAGGATCTGCACGTCAGTCACCTGGTTGTAAGTCACCACATCCGCTTTCAGGCCCTGCAAAATCGCCAGCGCCTGCTTGGACGACCCGGCGTGGGACTGCTTAATGGTCAGCTTGTCGCCGTTATTATCTTTCGCCCACTGCTGTTCAAACGGTGGATTAAGGGCGGCAAACAGCTCGCGGGAGACGTCATACGAACTGTTCAACAGTTCAGTCGCCTGCGCCTGTGCCACCAGCAGTAAACCTGCCAGCGCCAGAGTTCCTTTTTTCAGTACAGTAACGGCCATTGCGCACCCTTATAAATGTGATGACTATCTTATAGTCATAATATTTATAACGGGGATGAAAGGAGTAACGGTTTTATATACCGTTTGGTGATTTAGAAGCAGAAAAGGGAATAAGGGTGAGGCCTGATGCCCTCACCCCGGCCCTCTCCCACAGGGAGAGGGAGAAAGGCCATTACAGCGCCAGCAGACGCTCAACGGACGGCGCAAAGTAGTAGCCGCCGGTCACCGGTTTGGTGAAGCGCAGCATGGCGTCGCGCTTGCCGTCGGTATCGCCGAACATGCTCAGCAGCTGCTGCTCAATGTTATACAGCCGCGCGCAGTACGCGCAGAAGTAGAGGCCGTGCGTGCCGCTTGCCGTGCCGTACGGCAGGCTCTGGCGAACAATCTTCAGCCCTTTGCCGTCTTCTTTGAGGTCAACGCGGGTCAGGTGAGATGTTACAGGACGGTCGTCGCCGTCGATCTCTTCGTTGGCTTCTTTAGTACGGCCAATCATCATCTCCTGGTCGTGCACGCTCATGCGGTTAAGCTGCTTAAGGTTGTGCTCCCAGCGCTGCACGAACACGTAGCTGCCGCCTGCGTCCACGCCGTCTTTGATTACCGCGACTTCACGACGCGTCTCTTCGCCTGCCGGGTTTTCGGTCCCGTCGACGAAGCCGCTCAGATCGCGCTCTTCCACCCAGCGGAAGCCGTGAACCTCTTCCTGCACCTCAATGCTGTCGCCAAAGGCCGCTACTGCCGCCTGGGCAACGGAGAAGTTCACGTCGTGACGCAGGGAGAGAATGTGGATCAGCACGTCGTACTGGGTTGCCGGAGCCAGACCTTTGCCGTAAGGGATGAAGTCTTTCAGCTCTTCCGCCCCTTCGCCACCGCTCAGCTGACGCCAGACGTTATTGCCAAAGGCAACAACCGCGCCGAGGTGGGCTTCAGGGAATTTGGCCTGGAAGGTGGCCAGCTTATCAACAAACGCTTTACTGGCCGCACGCAGGGCATCCACGTCCCCTTTAACATTGGCTTCAATCCAAATCGCCGCGCGGCAATGTTCTGGCAAAATGCCACTCTGAACCTGAGACATCGCTCCTCCTGAAATAAAGATGCCACGTCAGCGTGGCATTGATGGCGGCTATTATACCCGGATTTCAGCGAGGCGGTTTGTTCAGGCGCAAATTACTGCTTCCAGAGTATTTTGCTCACTTTCCAGCTCCTGAGCGTGTCGTCAGACGGCATCAGACCTTCCGGGCCGCTCCAGGTTCCGGTGAAGACATAGCTGATGTGCTGGCTGCCTTCAGCCTTACATTCCACCGCGACCTTGTCGTCAGACGGCAGGCTGGTGCAGTTGCCAAAGGCCTGCTTATAAAGGTCGCTGAACGCC
This sequence comes from Enterobacter sp. 302C9, assembly GCF_034106085.1. Taxonomy (NCBI): domain Bacteria; kingdom Pseudomonadati; phylum Pseudomonadota; class Gammaproteobacteria; order Enterobacterales; family Enterobacteriaceae; genus Enterobacter; species Enterobacter sp. 302C9. The sequence goes on along the minus strand of NZ_JAWNBW010000004.1, from coordinate 156,830 downwards.
GTCCCCACCTTCACACCGCTCGCCGTCGGAATATCCTCATCCATCACAGCGATACGGTTTACGGTGCCTTTGTCACCGTTAATCACCAGCGCCAGCTTGTCGCCCTTCAGCGCTTCGTAATAGCGAACAATATTGCCATTCTCCGTTTTCATGCCGCTGCGCAGGCGGTAATCGCCGCTGAGCGCATCCTGAATGGCGTCCTGATCCAGCGACGTCGCGGCGGTAATTTTCCCCACGCCCTGCTCGGTCACTTCCGTTGATGAGCCAAACCAGTTCCACGGATACGCGGCGGACCAGTTAATGGAGGAGAGCGTCGAACAGCCGGTCAACGCCAGCGGGAGAGCGCATAAAAGTAAACGCAGCGATTTCATTGAAACGTCCTTTCTTGTTAAATCAACGCTTGTTGGAGTGCGACATCGGCAAAAAGTGCCGGATTAATCATCCTGATCGGCAAAACAGGCGCGAAGACGCGGGTTGGTCAGCAGCCACAGCAGCGCCACAATATCGGCAACCACCAGCGCAACGCCGGTGCCCGTCAGCGGTTCACCGTACCACCAGAGTACCGGCTGCCAGAAGAGCAGCGCAACCTGGGCGAGGATCAGCAGCCAGCGAAGCGCGCGCCAGAAACGTGGGATCGCATGCCGTCGTCCGCTGCACAAAAAAGCGACCACCGCCGGTACGCCCGGCAGCAAGCCGAGCCAGAAGGCGTCGTGATCGGGATAAAAGAGATTCAGCAGCGTGTCACCCTGCCCGCGCGACGCGGCGGCCATCACAAACAGCACCCAGGTTCGGGCCTGGAGCAGCAGAACGCACCAGAATAAAAAGGGCAGCCTGACGCGGCCCTGCGCGTCATAGTCTGCCGGATGGATCTCAGTACTCTTCATCTTCGATCAGACGCTTTCCTAAACTCAGCACGTCGGAATGCTCATAGCCCAGACGCTCATACATGCCGAGCACCACGTCGTTATCTTCCCGCACCATGATCTGGATTTTCGGGCAGCCGCGGGCGATCAGCTTCTTCTCGAGCCGGTTCAGCAGCGCATTGGCGATGCCGCGGCCACGGTATTCCGGGTGGACGCCAAGATAATAGGCCGAGCCGCGGTGGCCGTCGTAACCGCCCATGACCGTCCCCACAACCTCGCCATTGACTTCCGCGACCAGAAACAGACTGACGTCGTGATTCACCTTACGTTCGATATCCATTTCCGGATCGTTCCACGGACGCAGCAGATCGCAGCGCTCCCAAAGGGTGATCACCTCTTCGAAATCTTCCTGGCGAAAAACGCGTATCTCCATGGTATTAACCGCCTTTTCGGGTTTAAAAACAGTGATTATGGCGCGAAGCTCGCCTTTCGCCAATAACCGGGGAAAATCTCGCCAAAATTTGGCATAATGTCACTTTGTCACGTATTGAAATGAAAAGTAAAACAATTCTCAACATGGACTGTCGTAACGGGAAACACGATACGATATAACACCAGGACCCCATTTTTTAGTATTCAGGCCGCATGAGCACATTCAAACCATTAAAAGCACTCACATCGCGTCGTCAGGTTCTCAAAGCGGGGCTGGCGGCCTTAACGTTAACGGGCATCGCAAAGCAGGCTCAGGCAAAAGACGAGAGCACGCTCAAAACCAGTAACGGACACAGCAAACCGAAAACCAAAAAGCCGGGCGCGAAGCGTCTGGTAATGCTCGACCCGGGCCACGGCGGTATTGATACCGGCGCCATCGGCAAAAACGGGTCGAAAGAAAAACACGTCGTGCTGGCAATTGCAAAAAATGTGCGCGCAATTTTACGCAGCAACGGCATTGACGCCCGTCTGACGCGCTCTGGCGACACCTTTATTCCGCTGTATGACCGCGTTGAGATCGCCCACCAGCACGGTGCGGATCTCTTTATGTCGATTCACGCCGACGGCTTTACCAACCCTTCTGCGGCCGGCGCCTCGGTGTTTGCACTCTCTAACCGTGGCGCCAGTAGCGCCATGGCAAAATACCTTTCCGACCGCGAAAACCGCGCGGATGAAGTCGCCGGGAAAAAAGCCACCGACAAAGATCACCTGCTTCAGCAGGTGCTGTTCGACCTCGTGCAGACGGATACGATTAAAAATAGCCTGACGCTCGGCTCGCATATTCTGAAGAAAATTAAGCCGGTGCATCGTCTGCACAGCAAAGGCACCGAGCAGGCGGCATTCGTGGTGCTGAAGTCGCCGTCCATCCCGTCCGTGCTGGTGGAAACGTCCTTTATTACCAACCCGGAAGAAGAGCGGCTCCTCGGCACCACGGCGTTTCGTCAGAAGATCGCCAACGCTATCGCCTCCGGCATTATCAGTTACTTCAACTGGTTCGATAACCAAAAAGCGCACTCCAGGAAACGTTGATGAAACCCGATGCTCAACTGGTCAAAACCTTCCTGCTGCAGCTGCAGGATGAGATCTGCCAGAAACTGGCTGCCGCAGACGGCGGTGAATTTCAGGAAGATAACTGGCAGCGCGAGGCCGGAGGCGGCGGGCGCAGCCGCGTGCTGCGAAACGGCGGCATCTTCGAACAGGCAGGCGTGAATTTTTCCCACGTTCACGGCGACGCCATGCCCGCATCTGCGACGGCGCATCGTCCTGAACTGGCGGGCCGCAGCTTCGAGGCGATGGGCGTCTCGCTGGTAGTGCACCCGCACAACCCGTTCGTGCCCACCAGCCACGCCAACGTGCGCTTTTTCATTGCGGAAAAACCAGGCGCCGACCCGGTCTGGTGGTTCGGCGGCGGTTTCGATTTAACGCCCTACTACGGCTTCGAAGAAGATGCCGTGCACTGGCACACCACCGCGCGGGATCTTTGCCTGCCGTTTGGCGAAGACGTCTACCCGAAATTTAAAAAGTGGTGCGACGACTATTTTTACCTGAAGCACCGCGATGAGCAGCGCGGCATCGGCGGGCTGTTCTTTGACGATCTCAACACGCCTGATTTTGATACCGCGTTCAGCTTTATGCGCGCGGTAGGCGAAGGCTATACCGACGCCTATCTGCCCATCGTCGAGCGCCGTAAAAATACCGACTACGGCGTGCGCGAGCGAGAGTTCCAGCTTTACCGCCGCGGGCGCTACGTGGAGTTCAACCTGGTGTGGGATCGCGGGACGCTGTTCGGTCTGCAGACCGGGGGGCGCACGGAGTCGATTCTGATGTCGATGCCGCCGCTGGTGCGCTGGGAGTACTGCTACGAACCAAAAGAAGGCAGCCCGGAGGCTGCCTTGCGTGAGTTTATTCAGGTTCGGGACTGGGTGTAGCCCTTATGCCCTCTCCCTTTGGGAGAGGGTAAAAATTACAGCGGCTGCGTCTGCGCCTCAACCACCGCCAGCGCCACCATATTCACGATACGACGCACAGAGGCAATCGGCGTTAACACGTGCACCGGTTTCGCCACGCCCATCAGTACCGGTCCTACGGTCACCCCTTCAGAGCTGGAGACGCGCAGCAGGTTATAGCTGATACGCGCCGCTTCCACGTTCGGCATAATCAGTATGTTGGCCGATCCCTTCAGCGGGCTGTCCGGCATACGTTCGTTACGGATGCTTTCCACCAGCGCGGCATCGCCGTGCATTTCCCCGTCAATCATCAGCTCCGGCGCACGCTCGCGCACCAGCTCCAGCGTCTGACGCATTTTGCAGGCCGCCGCGGATTTAGACGAACCAAAGTTAGAGTGCGACAGCAGCGCCACCTTCGGCTCAATACCAAAGCGACGCACGGTCTCGGCGGCCATCACCGTGATTTCCGCCAGCTCGTCCGGGGTCGGATCGTCGTTAACGTAGGTGTCCGCAATAAAGGTGTTGCCGCTCGGCAGCAGCAGCGCGTTCATCGCCCCGGCGGTATGGACGCCGTCGCGATAGCCGAAGATCTCCTGCACCACGCTAAAGTGCTCGTGGTAGTCGCCGATGGTGCCGCAGATCAGCGCGTCCGCCTCGCCGCGATGCACCATGATCGCGCCGATCACCGTTGTGTTGCTGATGACCGCTTTCTGAGCCTGCTCCTGGGTGATCCCCCGGCGCTTCATGATCGCGTAGTATTCGCTCCAGTACTCTTTGAAGCGCGGATCGGATTCGTTGTTAACGATCTCGAAGTCGACGCCCGGCTTAATCTGCAGGCCCAGCTTCTGGATACGCATTTCAATCACGCTCGGACGACCAATCAGGATCGGCTTCGCCAGGCCTAAGGTGATCAGCTCCTGGGTGGCGTGCAGCACGCGCGCCTCTTCCCCTTCCGCCAGCACCACGCGCTTCGCGTCGGCGCGCGCCTGGGAGAAGATCGGCTTCATGAACAGGTTCGTTTTATAGACAAACTCGGTGAGCTTATCGACGTAAGCGTCGAAATCGTGAATCGGACGCGTCGCTACGCCGGAGTCCATCGCCGCTTTGGCCACCGCAGGGGCAATTTTAACAATCAGACGCGGGTCGAACGGTTTTGGAATGATGTAGTCCGGACCAAAGCTCAGATCCTGATCGCCGTAGGCGGACGCAACCACTTCGCTCTGCTCGGCGTGCGCCAGCTCGGCGATGGCGTGAACGGCGGCAAGCTTCATCTCTTCGTTGATCGCCGTTGCGCCGACGTCCAGCGCGCCGCGGAAGATGAACGGGAAGCAGAGCACGTTGTTGACCTGGTTCGGGTAGTCCGAACGGCCGGTACAGATGATGGCGTCTTCGCGCACCGCTTTCGCCAGCGGCGGCAGGATTTCCGGCTCAGGGTTCGCCAGGGCCAGGATCATTGGCGCACGCGCCATCTTCTTCACCATCTCCTGGGTCAGTACTTTCGGACCCGAGCAGCCGAGGAAGATATCCGCGCCGTCGATCACGTCGTCCAGGGTGCGCTTACCGTCGTCGTCGACCGCGTACGCCGCTTTGGTTTCCGCCATGTTCGGCTCGCGGTCTTTATAGATAACGCCCTTGGAGTCGCAGACCACAATGTTGTGTTTCTGCATACCCAGCGCCACCAGCAGGTTCATACAGGCGATGGCCGCGGCGCCTGCGCCAGAGACGACCATGCGCACGTCGGAGAGATTTTTCTCTACCACGCGCAGGCCGTTGAGAATTGCGGCGGTGCTGATAATCGCGGTTCCGTGCTGGTCATCATGGAACACGGGAATGTTCATACGCTCGCGCAGCTTCTGCTCGATATAGAAACATTCCGGCGCTTTGATGTCTTCCAGGTTGATCCCGCCGAAGGTCGGCTCCAGCGCGGCCACCACGTTGATGAATTTGTCAGGATCGAGTTCATCCACCTCGATATCGAACACGTCGATACCGGCGAATTTCTTGAACAGTACCCCCTTCCCTTCCATCACCGGCTTACCGGCCAGCGCGCCGATGTTGCCCAGCCCCAGCACCGCCGTGCCGTTAGAGATCACGGCGACAAGGTTGCCGCGCGCGGTGTATTTGTAGGCCGCCAGCGGGTCTTTTTCGATTTCCAGACACGGGGCTGCGACGCCCGGCGAATAGGCCAGCGCCAGATCGCGCTGGGTTGCCAGCGGCTTGGTTGGGGAGACCTGGATTTTGCCCGGGACAGGGAACTCGTGAAAATCGAGGGCACTCTGTTTCAACTGCTCATCCATCTTATTTTTCCTTTCACGTATCGGTCAAAAGGGTGACGTAAGCGATCCTGATGCACACCCTGGTGTGCCGCCTAGTATCGCCTCAGGCCGCCTCCTAAACTTTGAAGGCAGCCAAACTCTCACCATCACACATTAAAAATTGTTATCAATTTATAACAGCCATGTTACCCGTCTCAAAAGCAATGCCTCCCCCGTCTGCTATGCTTTTTTGTTAAGTCCATCATGATTTTTCCAGAAGTGTGAACTAACGCACTCATCTAACTCTTTTATTTCCAAGGAGTAATTATTTATGAACCAGCTAGACGGCATCAAAAAATTCACCACCGTGGTTGCAGACAGCGGCGATATCGAGTCGATTCGCCACTATCAGCCGGAGGACGCGACCACTAACCCTTCGCTACTGCTCAAAGCTGCAGGGCTTGCCCATTTTAGCCATCTGATTGATGACGCCATTGCCTACGGTAAACAGCGCGGGAAAACGCAGGAGCAGCAGGTTGCCGAAGCCAGCGATAAGTTGGCGGTTAATTTTGGTGCGGAAATTCTTAAAAGCATCCCGGGCCGCGTCTCGACCGAAGTCGACGCCCGCCTCTCGTTCGATAAAGAAAAGAGCATTAATAAGGCGCGTCGCCTGGTGGAACTGTACGAGGAGCAGGGGATCGATAAATCACGCATTCTGATCAAGCTGGCCTCCACCTGGGAAGGCATCCGCGCGGCAGAGGTGCTGGAAAAAGAGGGCATCCACTGCAACCTGACGCTGCTGTTCTCGTTTGCCCAGGCGCGCGCCTGCGCTGAAGCGGGCGTGTTCCTCGTCTCGCCGTTTGTCGGGCGCATCTACGACTGGTATCAGGCGAAACAGCCGATGGATCCGTACGTGGTGGATGAGGATCCGGGCGTGAAATCGGTCCGTAATATCTACGACTACTACAAACAGCACCGCTATGAAACCATCGTGATGGGGGCCAGCTTCCGCCGTACCGAGCAGATCCTCGCCCTGGCAGGCTGCGACCGTCTGACCATCTCCCCTAACCTGCTCCAGGAGCTACAGGACAAAGAAGAAACGGTGATCCGCAAGCTGGTGCCGACCTCCACCGTTCTGCCAAAACCGAAAGCCATGACCGAAGCGGAGTTCCGCTGGGAGCACAATCAGGACGCCATGGCCGTGGAAAAACTGGCGGACGGCATCCGCCAGTTCGCCGTCGACCAGCGCAAACTTGAAGATCTTCTCGCCGCCAAACTTTAACCTTGCCACGGAGTGAACTATGTCCCGTAAAGAGCTAGCCAATGCCATTCGCGCCCTCAGCATGGATGCCGTGCAAAAAGCCAATTCCGGCCACCCCGGCGCGCCGATGGGCATGGCTGATATTGCCGAAGTGCTGTGGAACGACTTTCTGAAGCACAACCCCAATGACCCGACCTGGTACGATCGCGACCGCTTTATTCTCTCCAACGGTCACGCCTCAATGCTGCTCTACAGCCTGCTGCACCTTTCCGGCTACGATCTGCCGCTTGAGGAGCTGAAAAACTTCCGCCAGCTGCACTCCAAAACGCCGGGGCACCCGGAAATTGGCTATACCCCGGGGGTGGAAACGACGACCGGACCACTCGGTCAGGGGCTGGCCAATGCGGTCGGGCTGGCGATTGCTGAACGCACGCTGGCGGCACAGTTTAACCAGCCGGACCACGAGATTGTCGACCACTACACCTACGTGTTTATGGGTGACGGCTGCCTGATGGAGGGGATTTCCCATGAGGTCTGCTCCCTGGCGGGCACGCTGGGGCTCGGCAAGCTGATTGGCTTCTACGATCACAACGGCATCTCCATCGACGGGGAGACCGAAGGCTGGTTTACCGACGACACGGCAAAACGCTTTGAAGCCTACCACTGGCACGTGGTGCACGAGATCGACGGCCACGACCCTGAAGCGGTGAAAAAAGCGATTCAGGAAGCGCAGAGCGTGAAGGATAAACCGTCCCTGATTATCTGCCGTACGGTCATCGGCTTCGGCTCGCCGAATAAGGCGGGCAAAGAGGAGGCGCACGGCGCGGCGCTGGGCGAGGAGGAAGTCGCGCTGACCCGGCAAAAGCTGGGGTGGAAACATCCACCGTTTGAGATCCCGAAAGAGATCTACAGAGCCTGGGATGCCCGTGAGACGGGTGAAAAGGCCCAGCAGTCCTGGAACGAGAAGTTTGCCGCCTACAAAAAAGCGCACCCGGATCTCGCCGCCGAGTTTTCCCGCCGCATGAGCGGTGGCCTGCCGGAGGACTGGGACGATAGAACCCAGGCGCTGATTGAAAACCTGCAGTCCAACCCGGCGAAAATCGCCACCCGCAAGGCGTCGCAAAATACCCTGAACGCAATCGGCCCTCTTCTGCCCGAACTGCTCGGCGGCTCGGCGGATCTGGCGCCCAGTAACCTGACTATCTGGTCGGGCTCAAAATCGCTGAAAGAGGACATTGCCGGGAACTACATCCACTACGGCGTGCGCGAGTTTGGGATGACCGCCATTGCCAACGGCATCGCCCATCACGGCGGGTTTGTGCCGTACACCGCCACCTTCCTGATGTTCGTCGAGTACGCCCGTAACGCGGCGCGCATGGCGGCCTTAATGAAGGCGCGGCAGATTATGGTTTACACCCATGACTCCATCGGGCTCGGGGAAGACGGGCCTACGCACCAGGCGGTTGAACAGCTGGCGAGCCTGCGCCTGACGCCCAACTTCAGCACCTGGCGTCCGTGCGATCAGGTCGAAGCGGCGGTGGGCTGGAAGCTGGCGGTGGAACGCCACAATGGCCCAACGGCACTGATTCTGTCACGCCAGAACCTGGCGCAGATTGAGCGAACCCCGGAGCAGGTGAAAAACATCGCCCGCGGCGGCTACATCCTGAAGGACAGCGGCGGCAAGCCGGACGTGATCCTGATTGCGACCGGGTCCGAGGTGGAAATCACGGTGAAAGCGGCGGAGAAACTGACTGCCGAAGGACACGCGGTGCGCGTGGTGTCCCTGCCCTCAACGGATATTTTTGACGCCCAGGACGAGGCGTACCGGGAATCGGTCCTGCCGTCCAGCGTCGCGGCTCGCGTAGCGGTGGAAGCCGGTATTGCCGACTACTGGTACAAATATGTCGGGCTCAAAGGGGCGATTGTCGGCATGCGGGGCTACGGCGAGTCCGCCCCTGCCGATAAGCTGTTCCCGTACTTCGGCTTTACCGTTGAGAACGTGGTGGAGAAGGCGCTGAGCGTACTGTAGTGTTTTACCGCGTGATCCACAGCGTGGGCCAGGCATCTGGCCCGTTCCAGTTGTCGCAGCTGGGCTCCTCGGCGTAGCGCACCAGGCGGAAGCGCTGGCCGTCAAAACGCCAGCGCGTCTGGATCCCGCAATCACCCAAACCGCGCCCCAGCGCGAGCGTTGTCAGCTCGCGCGTCTTTTCATCAAAGCTGGCGTTCATCAACTCCATTTCGCTCCCGTCGCCTGACGGCGTAAACGGCAGACGCAGCCTGACGCTGCGCGCAGTGAACGGTTTTTTACGTGATACCAGCCACGCCAGATCGACCGTGTTATAGGCCCCCGCCTCGCAGCTGACGATCAGCAGCGCTTTGTCATCGGTTAACGCGGTGACGCGCACTTCCCGACGGTTAGGATCCAGCGAGCACTGGCTGGCGTTCATCCGCCCGGTGCCATAATCCAGCAGGTCGTTCAGTTCGGCGTGGGAGAGCGGCGTCGGGGTCGGGTTGACGACCGCCACCTTTTTAAGGGCAGGAGCAGGCGGAACGCTTAACGGCGGATCGTCACCTTTCTTGATCCACGCGGTTTCACTGCCGACGCGCTTTTGCTGCGCATCAATGAACAGCAGCGCGGCTTTCAGACCGCTCAGCGAAATAACCTGCTTACCGTCGCGCAGGGTCAGGGCCTTCCCTTCCTGGATGTTTTTCAGAAAGGCGGTGATGGTAGCCGCATCGTCCGTTTTAAGATGCCAGGGCGTGAGCTGCCAGCGCTGTTTGTCCAGCTTCAGGGGAACGTTATCCAGCAGCAGCCGGGGGGCAATCTCTGGCTCTTTTACCGAGGGCGTATCAAGGCCGCCGAGATCGATACGCAGCGTGGCGTCCGTTTTCGCCCCGGCGCTACGGGTGAGCGTCATGACCAGACCACGGTGTTCACCCGTGTTGCGTGCGAGGCAAAAATTCTGGTTATTGCAGGTTACCTGCCAGTCGGAGAAGGCTTGCTGGGCAGGTGCAGCCCGCACCTGCGGCGCGAGGAGCACACAAAACAGGTAAAACAAAAAGACGCTGTAGCGCATGAATGACACAATCCCGGAACGAAAACGCTTAACTGGGCAGTATCTTCGTGTTCCCGCCGGGGTTGCTCAATCGGATTTATCAGATATACCCGAAAAACAGGCTATATCCGTTCGAAAGTGGTGTTCATCAGCCCGGTTGTCTGTAAATACTGCAGTAATATCACCGCTTTACCATCCCTGATTTCGCCTGAACGCACCATCTCCAGCGCCCGGGTAAAGGGAAGCTCCAGCACTTCGATATCTTCATCCTCCACGCCACCGCCCCGGTGAGTGCGCTGCGCGTCGCTGTATTCCGCAATGAAGAAATGCACAATTTCCGTTACGCCGCCCGGCGACATAAACAGCTCGAAGACCTTTTTGACCTCGCCCACTTCGAAGCCGGTCTCTTCCACGGCCTCTTTGCGGATACAAACTTCCGGCTCATCATCATCGAGCAGGCCCGCGCAGGTTTCAATCAGACGTCCGTCAGGGTTGCCATTAACCCATGTCGCCACCCTGAACTGACGGATCAGCACCACGCTCTGCTTTTCACGGTTATAGAGCAGAATGGTTGCCCCGTTGCCGCGGTCGTAGACCTCGCGTTTGTGCCGGATCACCTCACCGTTGTTACGCGTAAGATCATAGGTGATGTTACGCAGGACAAAGTAGTTTTCAGAGAGAATTTTGTCTTTGATAACGTCAATTTTCAGGGTCATACGGGCTCCACAACACAATGAGTCGTCCTATACTACGCCGTGAATCCCGCTTTGTCGCCCGCCGGTTTAATGATGTTTTGGGGCGTTAACCCCAAGCCAGTCGAGTATCCCCTGCGCCGCATGACGCCCTTCCGCCATTGCGGTCACCACCAGATCCGCGCCGCGAACCGCATCGCCCCCGGCGAAGATCTGTGGGTTAGTCGTCTGGTAACGGTAGCGGCTCTCGACGGAGGCAACGATCCGCCCCCGGTCATCCGTTTCGACACCCTGCGCCTGCAGCCACGGCATCGCGTGCGGGTTAAAACCAAACGCCATGATGACCGCATCAGCGGCCATCACGAACTCGCTGCCCGCCACGGGAACCGGTCGACGCCGTCCCTGCGCGTCCGGTTCACCGAGCTCGGTACGCAGCATCCGGATACCGTTGATCTTACCGTTCGGATCCAGCGTCAGCTCAACCGGCTGGACGTTAAATTCAAACGCCGCGCCCTCTTCTCGGGCGTTCTTCACCTCTTTCTTCGAGCCAGGCATATTGGCCTCATCCCGACGATAGGCGCAGGTCACCTTTGCCGCGCCGTGGCGTAACGCGGTGCGGACGCAGTCCATCGCGGTATCGCCCCCGCCAAGCACCACCACGTTTAAGCCCTGGGTATCGATAAACGGTTCGCTGGCCGTCGACTCCAGCCCCATAACATGGCGCGTGTTACCTACAAGGAAAGGCAGCGCGTCATAGACCCCAGGCGCGTCTTCATGCGGGATACCCGCCTTCATCGAGCGGTAGGTTCCCACGCCAATAAACAGGGCGTCGTACTCGTTCTTTAACTGCGACATCGACACGTCCTGGCCCACCTCGCAGTTCAGCTCGAAGCGGATCCCCATCGCGGTAAATATCTCTCTGCGCCGCGCGAGCAGCGATTTGTCCAGCTTGAATGCCGGGATGCCAAAGGTCAGCAATCCGCCAATTTCCGGATGCCGGTCATAGACCGTCACACTCGCGCCGCTGCGCGCCAGCACGTCGGCGCACGCCAGCCCGGCGGGGCCCGCGCCGACGATCGCAACACGTTTACCTGTCGGCGTGACGGCGGACATATCCGGCCGCCAGCCCATCGCCAGCGCCCGATCGGAGATATAGCGCTCGATGTTACCGATGGTCACGGATCCCGCCTCTTCACGTATTGTGCAGGCACCTTCGCATAATCGGTCCTGCGGACAGACGCGGCCGGTAATTTCAGGTAAACAGTTGGTCTGATGTGAAAGCTCGACCGCGCCGGCGATATCCCCCGCGTTGAGGCGCTCGATCCACTGCGGGATATGGTTATGCAGCGGGCAGGTCCATTCGCAAATGCTGTGCTCGCCGCATTTCAGGCAGCGCGACGCCTCGCGGGCGGCCTGCTCGTCCCGGAACGGCAGGTAAATTTCGTTAAAATGGCTCACGCGTTCTGCGGCAGCCAGCTTGTCGGGCTCGCCGCGTGGCGGGGTTGTTTGCATCTGATGCAGTTTGGTGCGCGAAGCGTCTTCTCTGACGGCTTCCGCGTGCCAGGGCTGCGCCTCCAGGCAGGCCGTGCGCTGGCGGCGCGATTTTGCCAGAGTATCAAGGACAGCAGGCGTCGCCAGTGAGAGGACATCTGCCGGGCAATTTTCGATACAGGCCGGGCCGTGTAGCCGCGTCAGACAGAGATCGCATTTATTCGCCGAGGCCTTCACGTCGCCGCTGTCGAGCGGGGTGACGATAATCTCCATCGTGCCAAACGGGCAGGCCACCACGCAGGCCTTACAGCCGATGCATTTTTGTTGATTCACCTGTACGCTGTCATCGCATTTGCTGATGGCGCCGTTCGGACAGCTTTGCGCGCAGGGCGCATTTTCACAGTGATGGCAGGTGACGGGGCTACTCTTCTCGCCGGACCTCAGGACCGTAATGCGGGGATGAAAATGGCGCTCGCTCAGGACGTGCTGCTCATCGTTGTGCGCCATCACGCAGGCCACTTCGCAGGCGCGACACCCGATGCACTGCTGGCTGTTAGCCATAATAAAACGATTCATAACCACACCTGTTTTTGGTTCAATAACCTTATTCTTTGTATGAATATGGTATTTACGCATCACGGCGCGATCGGGCAATGTTCAAATGCCCGGAATGCCGAATTATTTACAGTGAACCTGTAGCAGATCAATTTTATTCAGAGAGCCGTTCTGTGACCGTTAAACGACCCGTTTCCGGAAGCCTTGCCTGGGCTTTCTTTTCGATAATTGCCTTATCCGTGCTGACCAGCACCGTCGCGCTGCTGACGCTTGCAAGCAGCCAGCGTGACGCCGAAGCCATTAATATCGCGGGTTCGCTGCGCATGCAGAGCTATCGTCTGGGCTACGAGATGCAGCGCAACAGCCCTGCCCTTGCCGCGCATCGCGACAGCTGGCAACGGACGCTGAGCGCGCCTGCCCTGCAGAAGCTGAACCGCTGGTACGTCCCGGACAATGTTAAAGCGCGCTACCAGCAGCTGCACGTGGCCTGGCTGGAGATGGATGCGCGCATCGCCCGCGGCGACAGCGCGTGGTATCAAACCCACATTGAGGATTTTGTCGGCCGTATTGATGCCTTTGTGCTCGCCCTTCAGCACTACACCGAACATAAAATCCAGACGGTGACCCTGCTCTCGCTGGCGGGCGCTCTCGGGATCCTGCTGCTGACGCTATTTACCCTGCGAGGCATCCGTCGCCAGGTGGTGTTGCCGCTTAACAATCTGGTGGCGGCCAGCGAACGGGTTGAGCGAGGGGAATTTGCAACCCCGGCGCCCGATACCGCCCTGCCGAACGAGCTGGGCCAACTCTCCCGCGCCTTCAACCACATGTCCGCCGAGCTGGCTACGCTCTACCGTTCGCTCGAAGCCTCGGTCGCGGAAAAGACTCGGCATCTGCATGAAGCCCACCAGCAGCTCGACATGCTGTTCAAATGCTCTCAGGCGCTGAATACCGGCCAGATAGACAGCCACTGCTTCCGGCATATCCTGCAGATTGTCCATGACTATACGCAGATGAATTATCTCGAACTGCGCACCAGCGACGACTGGCGGCTGTCTGAAGGGACGGAGTCACATGGCATTCCTCTGCAGCACCTGCCGGTACTGATGCAGGACACCCTTTACGGCGAGCTGCGCTGGCAAAGCGAGACGGACAGCGTTCCCCTTCCGCTGATGAGAAGCGTGGCGACCATGCTCGGGCGCGGGCTGTACTTTAACCAGGCGCAAAAACATTACCAGCAGCTGCTGCTGATGGAAGAGCGCGCCACCATTGCCCGCGAGCTGCACGATTCGCTGGCGCAGGTCCTGTCGTATCTGCGCATTCAGCTTGCGCTGCTCAAACGCGCCGTGCCCGAGGAAAATACCCCGGCGCAGACCATCATCACCGACTTCTCCCGCGAGCTGAACAATGCCTGGCAGCAGCTTCGCGAGCTGCTTACCACCTTCCGCCTGACGCTGAACCACGCGAACTTACCCGCGGCGCTGCAGGAGTCCCTCGACGTCCTGCAGAGCCAGACGCAGGCGAAGCTGCATTTAGACTGCCGCCTCTCCTCGCTGGCGCTGGACGCGCAAAAGCAGGTGCATTTGCTGCAGATCGTGCGTGAGGCCGTGCTGAACGCCATTAAGCACGCGCAGGCCAGCGAGATCACCGTCAGCTGCGTGACCGCCGTGGACGGTACGCACAGCGTCAGCATTCGCGATAACGGCATCGGGATTGGCGAAGCCAGCGAGCCGCCGGGACACTACGGCCTGAACATTATGCGCGAACGCGCGCAACGGCTCGGAGGAATGCTGCACTTCTCGCAGCCGCAAAACGGCGGCACGCTGGTCAGCGTGACGTTCCCGGCGCCCGCGCCGTTAACGGGTAAATAACGGTAAAGGAGGACGCGCAGGAAAAAGCGCATGATAATTTACATTATCTCCTTTATTTCTCCACGTTTGACCTGAGCCTTACCGCTAAAGTTATGCGGGCAATAAACAATAATGACGTGCAGCAAAACGAGGTCACTCTTTCATGGCGAATTTTTTCATCGATCGCCCCATTTTTGCCTGGGTGCTTGCCATCCTGTTGTGTCTGACAGGTGTCCTGGCGATTACTTCACTTCCTGTTGAGCAATACCCCGATCTGGCACCGCCTAACGTGCGCGTAACGGCAAACTACCCCGGCGCCTCCGCACAAACGCTGGAAAACACCGTGACGCAGATTATCGAGCAGAACATGACGGGTCTGGATAACCTGATGTACATGTCCTCACAAAGTAGCGCCACGGGCCAGGCGACGGTTACCCTGAGCTTTAAGGCGGGCACGGACCCGGACGAAGCGGTGCAGCAGGTGCAAAACCAGCTGCAGTCGGCCATGCGCAAGCTGCCCCAGGCGGTGCAGAATCAGGGCGTGACCGTGCGTAAAACCGGTGATACCAACATTTTAACCATCGCGTTTGTCTCGACAGATGGCTCGATGGATAAACAGGACATTGCGGACTACGTCGCCAGTAATATTCAGGATCCCATCAGCCGTATCAACGGCGTCGGGGATATCGACGCCTATGGCTCACAATACTCTATGCGCATCTGGCTCGACCCCAACAAGCTGAACAGCGTCCAGATGACGGCAACCGACGTGACGAATGCCATCAAGGCCCAGAACGCCCAGATTGCGGTGGGGCAGCTGGGGGGAACGCCGTCCGTCGATAAGCAGGCCCTGAACGCCACCATCAATTCGCAATCCCTGCTGCAGACGCCGGACCAGTTCCGCAACATCACCCTGCGCGTGAATCAGGATGGGTCGGAAGTGCGTCTGGGCGATGTCGCCACGGTGGAAATGGGGGCGGAAAAATATGACTACCTGAGCCGCTTTAACGGCAACCAGGCCTCCGGTCTGGGGATAAAGCTTGCCTCCGGCGCAAACGAAATGGCCACGGCAAAACTGGTGTTAGACCGTCTGGACGAGCTTTCACAGTATTTCCCGCACGGGCTGGAGTACAAAGTCGCCTACGAAACCACCTCCTTCGTTAAAGCGTCGATCGAGGACGTGGTGAAGACCCTGCTGGAAGCCATCGCGCTGGTATTCCTGGTGATGTACCTGTTCCTGCAAAACTTCCGCGCGACGCTGATCCCTACCATTGCCGTTCCCGTGGTGCTGCTGGGGACCTTTGCGGTGCTTTACGCCTTCGGGTACAGCATTAATACCCTGACGATGTTTGCGATGGTGCTGGCGATTGGCCTTCTGGTGGATGATGCCATCGTGGTGGTTGAAAACGTCGAGCGCATCATGAGCGAAGAAGGACTCTCCCCGCGCCAGGCGACGCGAAAATCCATGGGGCAAATTCAGGGGGCGCTGGTCGGTATTGCGATGGTGCTGTCGGCCGTCTTTATCCCGATGGCCTTCTTTGGCGGCACAACCGGGGCGATTTACCGTCAGTTCTCAATAACCATCGTCTCGGCGATGGTGCTCTCCGTGCTGGTGGCGCTGATCCTCACCCCTGCGCTGTGCGCCACCATTCTGAAACCGCTGCACAAAGGGGAGCAGCACGGGCAAAAAGGGTTCTTCGGCTGGTTTAACCGGATGTTCAACCGCAATGCCGCGCGGTATGAATCTGCCGTCGGTGGCGTGCTCCATCGCAGCCTGCGCTGGATGATGATTTACGTTGTGCTGCTGGGCGGCATGGTCTGGCTGTTTATGCATCTCCCCACCTCGTTCCTGCCTATGGAAGACCGGGGCATGTTCACCACCTCGGTGCAGCTCCCGAGCGGCGCAACGCAGCAGCAGACGCTGAAAGTGGTCCAGAAAGTGGAGCAGTACTTCTTCACCAAAGAGAAAGATAACGTTGTGTCGGTCTTCTCCACCGTGGGCTCTGGCCCGGGCGGAAACGGGCAGAACGTCGCCCGCATGTTCGTCCGCCTGAAGGACTGGGACGAGCGCGATACCCGAACGGGAACGTCATTTGCCATTATTGAACGTGCGACCAAAGCCTTTGCGCACATTAAAGAGGCGCGCGTCTTCGCCAGCAGCCCGCCGGCGATAAGCGGTCTGGGCAGTTCCGCCGGGTTTGATATGGAGCTGCAGGATCACGCCGGCGCGGGCCACACGGCGCTGATGGCGGCACGCGATAAGCTGTTAGCGCTGGCGGGCAACGATCCTGGCCTGACCCGCGTTCGCCATAACGGTCTTGACGACAGCCCGCAGCTCCAGGTGGATATCGATCAGCGTAAGGCGCAGGCGCTTGGCGTGTCGATCAACGATATCAACGATACCCTGCAGACGGCGTGGGGCTCGAGCTATGTGAATGACTTTATGGATCGCGGCCGCGTGAAAAAAGTGTATGTCCAGTCCGCCGCGCCGTTCCGCATGCTGCCGGATGATATAAACCGCTGGTTTGTCAGGAATAACGCTGGCGGCATGGTGCCGTTTTCGGCGTTTGCCACCTCGCACTGGGAGAGCGGTTCGCCGCGTCTGGAGCGCTATAACGGCTACTCTGCGGTTGAAATCGTCGGGGAAGCCGCGCCGGGCGTCAGTACCGGTACCGCTATGGATACCATGGAAAAACTGGTCCAGCAGCTGCCCGCCGGTTTTGGTCTGGAGTGGACGGCCATGTCCTACCAGGAGCGTCTCTCCGGGGCACAGGCTCCCGCGCTTTACGCGCTCTCTCTGCTGGTGGTCTTCCTCTGCCTAGCCGCACTGTATGAAAGCTGGTCGGTGCCGTTCTCGGTCATGCTGGTCGTGCCGCTTGGCGTCATCGGTGCGCTGCTGGCGACCTGGATGCGCGGCCTCGAGAACGATGTTTACTTCCAGGTGGGTCTGCTCACCGTGATTGGGCTATCGGCGAAAAACGCCATTCTGATCGTTGAATTTGCCAACGAGATGAATGCCAAAGGCCACGAGCTGATGGCCGCCACGCTGCACGCCTGCCGTCAGCGCTTACGCCCGATCCTGATGACGTCGCTGGCGTTTGTCTTTGGCGTACTGCCGATGGCAACCAGTACGGGTGCAGGCTCCAGCAGCCAGCATGCCGTCGGGACGGGGGTGATGGGCGGCATGATTTCGGCAACCATCCTGGCCATTTACTTCGTGCCGTTGTTCTTTGTGCTGGTGCGTCGTCGCTTCCCGCTAAAGGAACGGGCTGAGTAAGTGATTGAAATAAAAAAAGGCGGCTTTATCGGCCGCCTTTTTATTGTGTGATTAATTCACACTATGGTTATTTTACTTATTTTAGTGCTCTTGCAATTCTTACTGAATGTCATTTACGAAGCATGCCTTCGATAAAATCTTTCCAGTTCCCCAGTTCACGTTCAATCATAACAACCTCTCTTATTATTATGCGCATTCTACAAAAACGGACCATCATTGTGAAGACTATTTAACCAATTGCTGTGATTGTACCCCACGTCCTGCGGGGATTTATGATAAATATGAACGGAGAGGCCTCAATTTTTTGTGACGGCTAGCAATATTTTGAAATAACCCTCCGAACGGGTGAGTTTTATTTTACCCGCTGAGTTTATTCGAAATTTAAACTTTATGGACATCTATGCTTAAAGGGTGAAAGAATATTCAGCGTACAGATGTGAGTTGAATTAAGAAGAAGCGTAAATCCAGACGATTCCTGAATGTGTTATATTCTACTTAAGGATATATCTTCGAATTTACTGAACATTTAATCATCATTAGGTCAAAAGGATTCACCATGGTTGTGATGTACGGCATTAAAAATTGCGACACCATCAAAAAAGCCCGCCGCTGGCTGGAAGCAAACGGCGTGGAGTACCGTTTCCACGATTACCGAGCCGACGGGCTTGATGCAGAATTTCTGCATAGCGCGATCGGCGAACTGGGGTGGGAAGCCCTGCTGAACACGCGCGGCACCACCTGGCGTAAGCTGGATGAATCTCTGCGTGCCAGCATTAACAACGCCGACAGCGCGGCAAAACTGATGCTCGACATGCCGGCAATTATCAAACGCCCATTGCTCTGCGCGCCAGGGCAGCCTATGCTGCTGGGTTTCAGTGAAACCCTTTATTCCGACTTTTTTCGTTGAGGTGTAGTTTATGTCATGCCCGGTCATTGAGCTGACTCAGCAGCTTATTCGCCGTCCTTCCCTTAGCCCGGACGACGCAGGTTGTCAGGCACTTATGATTGAGCGCCTGCGTGCCATCGGTTTTACCGTTGAACGCATGGATTTTGGCGATACCCAGAACTTCTGGGCGTGGCGCGGACAGGGCGAAACGCTGGCCTTTGCCGGGCATACTGACGTCGTTCCCGCCGGTGACGCGGATCGCTGGATCAACCCGCCGTTTGAACCGACCATCCGCGACGGCATGCTGTTTGGTCGCGGCGCGGCAGACATGAAAGGCTCCCTGGCGGCGATGGTCGTGGCGGCAGAGCGCTTTGTGGCTCAGCATCCAAACCACAAAAACCGTCTGGCGTTTTTAATCACCTCCGACGAAGAAGCCAGCGCCCATAACGGCACCGTGAAGGTTGTTGAAGCGCTGATGGCGCGTAACGAGCGTCTCGACTACTGCCTGGTCGGTGAGCCGTCCAGTACCGAAGTGGTGGGTGATGTTGTCAAAAATGGGCGCCGCGGCTCGCTGACCTGTAACCTGACCATTCACGGCGTTCAGGGGCACGTGGCTTACCCGCATCTGGCCGATAACCCGGTCCATCGCGCTGCGCCGATGCTGAGCGAGCTGGTGGGCATCGAGTGGGATAAAGGCAACGAATTCTTCCCGCCAACCAGCATGCAGATCGCGAACGTCAAGGCCGGGACCGGCAGCAACAACGTGATCCCGGGTGATTACTTCGTCCAGTTTAACTTCCGCTTCAGCACCGAACTGACCGATGAGATGATCAAGGCGCGCGTTATCGCGCTGCTGGAAAAATATCACCTGCGCTACACCGTGGAGTGGTGGCTTTCCGGCCAGCCGTTCCTGACGCAGCGCGGTAAGCTGGTGGATGCGGTGGTGAACGCCATCGAGCACTATAATGAAATTAAGCCACAGCTGCTGACAACGGGTGGCACCTCAGACGGGCGCTTTATCGCCCGTATGGGTGCCCAGGTTGTCGAACTGGGTCCAGTGAACGCAACCATTCATAAAATCAATGAGTGTGTCAATGCGGCAGATTTGCAACTGCTGGCCCGTATGTATCAACGTATTATGGAGCAACTCGTCGCCTGACGAACGCTCTGAGAGGAATAGCGAATGGATTGGCTTTCAAAGTACTGGTGGATTCTGGTGTTAGTTTTTCTGGTCGGCGTACTGCTGAACGTGATTAAAGATCTTAAGCGCGTTGACCATAAAAAATTTCTCGCCAATAAACCGGATCTTCCCCCGCACCGTGATTTTAACGACAAGTGGGACGATGACGACGACTGGCCGAAGAAGGACCAGAAGAAGTAATCGTTAAGTTTCCCCTCTCCCCGGGAGAGGGGAAACCTCACATAAACTCTACAATATCATCGTTATCCGGCTTGCCGCCGCTGAGCGCTTCATCAAAGTAGTGCTTCGGTACGGTATAGCGCAAACGATCGAGCGCGAACTGCATGCTACGGTCGTCAATCGCGTGGCCCAGCTCGTCAACGATATCCAGCGTCACGTCCCCACCTTCGCGAATCAGCGCTTCCTGAGCGGCAACCGCATGCGATAGCTCAATCACCCGGTCTTCACCACCGTGGATCAGGTGGATCGTGGTCTGCGTGGTCGCGCTTGTCGGTAACGTCGCAAAACGGCCGTTAAACGCAATGACGCGTGACGCCAGACCCGGCTGCGCTTTTACGCTTTCCAGCGACATGATTGACCCCTGCGAGAAGCCAATCAGCGCGGTCGCGTCAGCACCTACGCCGCTCTGCTGCTGCCAGTAGCGGACGATGTCGATAAAGGTCGGCATGATGGCGTCGATGCGAGCCTGACGATTCTCTTCCGTCACGCCCTGAACAGAGAACCACTGGCGCCCGTTCGGACCACATGGCTCTACGCCACCGATGCTGACAATTAATGCCTCCGGAAAAACGGGCGCAAACCAGCTGCCAATCTGACCCATATTGACGGCATTATCGCCAACGCCATGAAACAGAAGCAGTAACTGTTTAGCCGGTTTGTCAGGGCCTTGAACAACAAAATGGTCGTGTTTCATGGTGGTCTCCTTAATAGATGACCTGGATTCTACGCCTCCCGACGTGAATGACCATGCCACTTTACTGAAGAAGTCATTGAAAAAATTGCCATTGCAAAATATCTTCTTTCAGCTGCTGGCAGCGCGGATAATCAAGACTTTCAATCGCTTGCGCGGTTTCATTTCGCAACGTTGCCAGCAACGCTTTTCGCCCGACGTCTTCCGTTTTTCCGTCCATTTTCCCGCGCAGGGCCGGAAGCGGCATATCCACGGTTAACAACAGCCGCGTCAGTGCGGCAACCGAGGTTGAAAACGCCCGATGAGCAAAAGCAAACCCCGCCAGCTCCAGCCAGTCGTCATTATTAAGGGTAGCTTCCCAGCCGTCTTCCACGGGGATCTTTTCACCGTTCCAGGCCGATAGCACCCGCGCATCGCGCTTCAGACGACGCTGCGCCTGTTCACACAGCTGACGCCCGGCCTCGCTCTGCGGCAGCAAGGCCATCGCGGTGAAGCAGCCGCTGCTGGCTTCACGATGGCTGCCCATCCGCACCAGCTCAAACCCACATTGCTGCCAGAAACGCCACAGCTCATCGGTATAACCAAAGCTCACCGACAGATAGTCTTCGCCGCTGGCGCCGCGAACAAGCGCCTGGCCAATCCCTTCCCGCTGACGGTGAGGATGTACGGCAATGCGGGTCACCCGTCGTCCTCTGAGCGTCGCCGCCAGCGGAGAGCCGCCGTGCGCCGCAAGAGACTGCGCCACCAGGTTACCGCGCGGACGCCGGTATCCTGCCCACACGGCGCGGCTAAGCTCAGGGGAGAGCCCGCCCTCCTCCACCAGCCAGAGCGCCCCGGCGATAACCGGATTCGTTTCGGCAACGGCAAACTGCTGCCCGGGCGCGTCCATCATGCGGCGTAAATCGAGCGGCGAGGTGCGATAATGCGCCGCGCAGAGAAGCTCGTATACGCTCGCTGCAAGCGCCGGGCGGCTTTCCCATGCCGTCGGCGTCAGAGACGTTAAACGCACCTCCCCTTCTGGGCGTCGGTCAATCAGCGTATCGTCAAACAGCAGCGCGCTGGCAACAACCCGCTCAAGCGGGCAGCCCGCCGCCCAGCGTACCGGTGTAGATAAGCTGTAGCGCTGCAGCCCGGTAAACCGACCGCAGAATTTAAGCAAGAATCCCCGACCCGTCCCTTCATATCCCTGCACCGTGGTGGTCAACAGCACGCGAGGGAAACGGGCAACTAGCTTTTCCAGCAGAGGTCCGGGGATCGCAGCGGCTTCATCGACAATTAGCCAGTCAGCCTGGTATGAAGAGGCAAGCAGCGCGTCCGGGGCCATAAAATGAAAACGCTCTCCGGCAAAGCGGGCGATGATATCCGTCGCCCCCTTCGACGGTGCGGTAACCACGGCGCTGCCGGCAATGCGGTTCAGCAGCATTCCCGCCAGGGCTGATTTTCCGCGCCCGCGCGCGGCGGTGACGGCCACGATGCCCTCCGGCATCCCCAGCAGCACATCCAGGATCTCAGCCTGCTCGCGCTGCGGGGCGCCGCTGGCAGGCTGCCAGTCTGGCGCGTCGGGTAAAGGCGGAAGGGATAACCCGCAGCCCTGAAGCCAGACAATCGCGTCGGGATCGGCGGCAATCGTCCGGCAGAAATGGTGGACAAAATGCGGCGTGGCTATCGCTTCGGCGCTGTCGCTCCAGCGCAGTGAATCGCTGTCAGGCAACCCGGGCCACGCATCGAGCGGCGGAACCCGCAGCACCAGAAGGCTTCCGGCGCTCAGCGTTCCGCTCAGGGCGGCAAATGCGGCGACATCAAACCCGGCGCTGGCGTCAAAAACGGCGTGCCGGTACTCGCGTCCCAGCAGGCCGCCGATGGCTTTTGAAGGGTGTTCGTCAAGCCTTACCCAGTCTCCGGGCAAGGCGTCACGCAGGGTCAGCGCCTGGGTTAACGTCCACTGCGCCTCACCGCTGAGCACCACCAGCCGACGATGGCCTGTGCGCTCAAGCTCGCTTATCAGCTGTTCAAACTGCAACATTACATCGCTTTGCCGAAGGTATTACACTGCGCCGGATCGCCGCTGTCGAAGCCGCGTTTGAACCAGCTATAGCGCTGCTGTGAAGTACCGTGAGTGAAGCTGTCCGGCACGACGCGCCCCTGGCTTTGCTGCTGAAGGCGGTCGTCACCGATAGCCTGAGCGGCATTTAACGCCTCTTCAAGATCGCCGGATTCCAGCACGCCCTGCTGCTGCATGCTGTGGCCCCAGACCCCCGCGAAGCAGTCCGCCTGCAGTTCCATTTTAACGGAAAGGCGGTTCACGTCAGCCTGAGACGCATTTTGCTGAAGCTGGCGCACTTTTGGCTCAATCCCCAGCAGCTTTTGCACGTGATGACCGACTTCATGCGCGATCACGTAGCCCTGGGCAAAATCACCGTCAGCGCCAAGCTTGCGTTTCATGTCATCGTAAAAAGAGAGATCGATATAGACGGTGCCGTCTGCCGGGCAGTAGAACGGCCCCATCACAGATTGCCCGGTACCGCATCCGGTGCGGGTTGCCCCCCGGTACATCACCAGCTTCGGCTGCTGGTAGGTACGCCCCATCTTCTCGAACAGCTGACCCCAGGTGTCTTCTGTTGTGGCGAGAATAACGGAGGTAAATTTGGCCGCTTCATCTTCATTCGGGCTGATGGAGCGCTGAGAATGCTCCTGCTGCTGCAGCGGCTGACCGGTCATCAACCCGGTAAGGTCAACGCCGTAGTAACCCGCGACTAAAACCACAATCAGCAGGATGATACCGCCCTTGCCGCTGGGTAACCGGAAGCCGGGCCCACCCATTGAAGGACCGCCGCCGCCATCACTGCGTCTGTCTTCTACATTGTCACTTTCACGACGCCCTTGCCAGCGCATAACCACCTCGAACTATTCCATTTATAATAGCTATGATCGTAGGCGGTTAACGGCAAGATTACCATAGGAAACAAAGGTAAGACGCCAAAGGATGGGAACATCCTTTGGCAAGTGAGGGAGTTAGTCGAGCTTAACGCCTAAACGGTGAGCAACCGCTTCGTACGCTTCAATCAGGCCACCCAGGCTCTGACGGAAACGGTCTTTGTCCATTTTATCCAGGGTTTCTTTATCCCACAGGCGGCTACCGTCTGGTGAGAACTCATCGCCCAGCACCACTTCGCCTTTGAACAGACCAAACTCCAGCTTGAAGTCGACGAGAATCAGGCCCGCGTCATCAAACAGTTTTTTCAGCACGTCGTTGGCTTTGTAGGTCAGCTCCTGCATACGCGCCAGGTTCTCTTTGCTAACCCAGCCGAAGGTTTCGCAGTAGGATTCGTTGACCATCGGGTCGTGCATGGCATCGTTTTTCAGGAACAGGTCGAACAGCGGTGGATTCAGTTCGATACCTTCTTCAATGCCCAGACGCTTCACCAGGGAGCCCGCCGCACGGTTACGAATAACGCACTCAACCGGAACCATATCCAGTTTTTTCACCAGACATTCCGTATCGGACAGTAACGCTTCCATCTGGGTCGGGATGCCCGCTTCGGCCAGTTTGGTCATAATGAAGTGGTTGAACTTGTTGTTCACCATGCCTTTACGATCGAACTGCTCAATGCGTGCGCCATCCCCTGCTGACGTATCATTGCGGAACTCGAGCACCAACAGATCCGGGTTTTCCGTGCTGTATACGGTCTTCGCTTTGCCACGATACAACTCAGCTTGCTTCTGCATCTTCATTACTCCTGGTGTGATGATTTGTGTTCAAAACTGGGATATTATGCCACGCACACGTTTGCGTAGCACTAAAATAAAAAGGGCTGGATTCACCAGCCCTCGTATTTATTTGCTGAATGCTGCCTGGAAGACAGCGACCAGCGCATCGTTCTGCGACTGGGTCAGCGTATGACCTTTTGGATCGATAAACTGCAGACTGCTGCGGTTATCAAGGTCGCCTACCTGAATCTTGTAGTCACCGGAGGCAAGCTGAGGATCTTTCGCGCCCAGTTCCTGCCATGCGCTGTCGGAGAGCGGCTTATACGTTGCCGTCATGCTGCCGGTTGAACGCGTGCTGTCGGTCACTTTCATGCCCACTTTTTCCAGCGTCGCTGGCAGACGCTGCCAGGTCTGGTTAAACGGTGCACGCACCACCAGCATTGGCAGGCCGGTATCATCCGCACCGCTTTGCACATCGAAGGTCGCGCCGTTGCGGCTCTGCGCGGCGTTGGCGGCATCGGTAGCGGTCTTATCCAGACCCGCGGCAATCACGTTCAGCATTTCGGTGCTGTAACGCTGCAGGGACGCGGCATCCGCAACCGGTTTACCCGCCTGCTCCAGGTTCAACAACTTAACGTTAACCGCCTGCTGGTAACCCTGTGGTTTAACGGAGACTTGATAACGACCGCGGTACTGCTGGTCTTCATCCAGGCGGTTCCATTCGATCCAGTCGGTGGTTAACGTCTGGCTGGCGTCATCGCGTTTATCGATGGTGTAGTTCTTCGACTGAATGACGCTGACAACCTGCGGCCACAGCGTGCTACCGCGCGCGCTCTCAACCATCAGAGACGCCGTATCACCGGTGAACTGGGTACGCGCCCCGCTGACCAGCGCCAGAGGCTGTGCTGGCGGACGAATATCAAGCGCTTTACCGACCAGGCCGCTGCCGTTGGTCACGGGAATATTATAATCGCCGTTCTGAATCGGCAGGATCATACCAGCCGGTGCGTGAAGTTCAGCAAGCGGGGTCGCATCCAGATAGGATTCATCACCGCTCACCTGGCGCTTGTAGCGCGAATCTGAACTACAGGCAGCGAGCAGCATAACAAGCGAAACACTCGCAACCTTCGCCAGGCGCGACTTCTGTACTGAATAAGCCATCAAATCTCCCTAAACTCTACAGCAAACCGGCATGCTTCAGCGCCGCCCTGACGATGTCACGACCGTGGTCGGTAATCGGTGTCATTGGCAGACGCAGCGTATCGGTTGCTACAAGCCCCAACTCCTTACATGCCCATTTCACTGGGATCGGATTGGGTTCGACAAATAATTTATTGTGCAGCGGCATCAGACGCTGATTAATGACGCGCGCTTCATCAAAGTGACCGGCTGCGGCCAGTTTGCACATTTCAGCCATATCGCGCGCCGCAACGTTTGACGTTACGGAGATCACGCCATGACCACCGAGCTGCATAAAGTCCAGCGCGGTCGCATCATCACCACTCAACAGGATAAAGTCGTCTGAAACCAGCTCTTTGATCTGATGAACGCGGCTTAAGTTCCCTGTCGCCTCTTTAATACCGATAATATTTTTTACTTCCGAGAGACGACCAACGGTTTCCGGCAGCATATCGCAACCGGTACGGGACGGCACATTATACAGAATTTGTGGCAAGTCAGTATGTTCAGCGATGGCTTTGAAGTGCTGGAACAAACCTTCCTGAGTAGGACGGTTGTAATAAGGGGTCACCGTCAGACAGCCCACGATGCCGCTGTCGTTAAAACGTTTGGTCAGGCTGATAGCTTCTGCGGTTGCATTAGCCCCTGTCCCCGCGATGACCGGAATACGTCCGTCCGCCAGTTCCAGGGTCAGCATCACCACATCGCCGTGCTCGTCGTGGCTCAGCGTTGCGGATTCACCGGTAGTCCCTACCGAAACGATCGCCGAGGTTCCGTTGGCGACATGGTAATCAATGAGCTTCTTCATGCTTGACCGGCAGACATTACCTTTTTCATCCATCGGTGTAACAAGCGCGACAATACTTCCCGTGAACATGAGCCATCCTCTGTGCGAACAAGAGCCTCAATGTTACGTTTGGAACTGTAATAAAAGCAAGCGACCTGAGGCTCGCAGGCGGTTGTATGCATGTTTTTTTTATGCTTTCCTTAGGAAGACTTAACCATGCAAAGGAAGAACAGGTTTGACAACCTCATCACAACATTACCTGGTTATCACTGCGCTGGGTGCCGACAGGCCGGGTATCGTGAACACCATCACCCGTCACGTAAGCAGCTGCGGCTGTAATATCGAAGACAGCCGTCTGGCGATGCTTGGCGAAGAGTTCACATTTATTATGTTGCTTTCCGGGACATGGAACGCCATTACGTTGATTGAATCGACCCTGCCGCTGAAGGGGGCCGAACTGGATTTGCTGATTGTCATGAAGCGCACCACTGCACGTCCGCGTCCGGCACTGCCTTCTACCGTCTGGGTACAGGTTGAAGTGCCTGATTCACCCCATCTGATTGAGCGTTTCACCGCGCTTTTTGACAATCATCAGATGAATATTGCCGAACTGGTTTCCCGTACGCAGACAAGCGATGACCAGGGTCTTCCGGTGCTGTTTATTCAAATTACCGCGCACAGCCCTGCCTCACAGGATGCGTCAAATATCGAGCAAGCGTTCAAAGCCCTCTGTACAGAATTAAACGCGCAGGGCAGTATAAGCGTCGTCAATTATTCGCAGCACGAACAGGATGGAGTTGAGTAATGAACCCACTGAAAGCCGGTGACATCGCACCGAAATTTAGCTTACCGGATCAAGACGGCGAGCAAGTAAATTTGACCGACTTCCAGGGACAGCGTGTTCTGGTCTATTTCTACCCGAAAGCCATGACCCCCGGCTGCACCGTACAGGCCTGCGGCTTACGCGACAACATGGACGAGTTGAAAAAAGTCGGTGTGGAAGTGCTGGGTATCAGCACGGATAAACCAGAAAAGCTGTCACGATTTGCTGAAAAAGAGCTGCTGAACTTCACGCTGCTTTCTGATGAAGATCATCAGGTGTGCGAGCAGTTCGGCGTCTGGGGCGAGAAGACGTTTATGGGTAAAACTTACGACGGCATTCACCGCATCAGCTTCCTGATTGACGCTGACGGTAAAGTTGAACATGTGTTTGACGACTTTAAAACCAGCAACCACCACGACGTGGTGTTGAACTGGCTGAAAGCAAGCGCCTGATAAACAGCAAAACGGCAACCCAGGTTGCCGTTTTTAGTGTTTTCCCCTTCTCCCCGTGGGAGAGGAGCGGAGTGAGGGCATCAGGCCGCACAAAAACTACTTCTCTTCCACCGCCGGCACATCCGGCCACGCGTGGACCACGGCCTTAATCAGCGTCGCCAGCGGAATCGCAAAGAACACGCCCCAGAATCCCCACAGCCCGCCGAAAATCACCACGGACAAGATAATCACCAGCGGATGCAGGTTCACCGCTTCGGAGAACAGCACCGGTACCAGCAGGTTACCGTCCAGGCCCTGAATAATCAGGTACACCGCAAAGCAGCTCCAGAACTCTGTCCCCAGCCCAAACTGGAACAGCGCGACCCCAACAACCGGAATGGTCACCACAAACGCGCCGATATACGGAATCAGGACCGACAGCCCCACCAGCACCGCCAGCAGCAGCGAGTAGTTCAGGCCGAAAATCAGAAAGCCAATCCAGGTGGCTACCCCCACGACAATCATCTCCAGCACCTTGCCGCGAATGTAGTTTGTGATCTGCTGGTTCATCTCTTCCCAGACCTGCCCTGCCAGCCCGCGGTTGCGCGGCAGAATACGGCGCACGGCGTTGAGCATCTGGTCTTTATCTTTCACCAGGAAGAAAACCATCAGCGGCACGAGCACAAGGTAAACCGCCAGCGTCAGCAGTCCAACCAGCGAGGCCAGAGAGTACTTCACCACCGAATCGCCCATCGTCATGATGCGTGCGCGCATATTTTCGGCCATCGCGTCAATAATCCCGGCATCCATCAGGGCCGGGTAACGGCGCGGCAGCGTGGCGGCAAAATCAGACAGCTTGTTCAACATGCCGGGCATGTCGCGGATCAGGTTAATTCCCTGCTGCCAGGCGACCGGCATCACCACAAAGGCCATTAGCAGCAGGATGCCGACAAACAGCACCAGCACGATGCTGGTCGCCCAGCGGCGGGAACAGCCGATGTGTTCCAGGCGCGCCGTCGGCCACTCCAGCAGGTATGCCAGCACAATCGCAACCAGCAGTGGCGCGAGCAGGCCGCTGAAGAAGAACAGAATACCGAACCCGGCAACCAGAATAACCAACAAAGCAATGGCTTCCGGGTCGCTGAACCGACGCCGGTACCACTGCATTAACATTTCGAGCATACAACCCTTCCCTGAATCGAATGGCGGGAGTGAGACGGTGAATTGTATCTAACTGTCACAAAAAAGACTTTCGCTTTTTGTATCCCGATCGCAATCCGCAAAAGCCTGATGAATGGGATTTTCTTCATGCTGTAACACGGCTACACTCGCAGAGCAGCAGAGATGAACGTTATGCCGGTTCATCGGTCAAATTAGCACATCCAACATACAGGAAAGTGGTTATGTTCAGGCAGTTGAGAAAAACACTGGTTGCAACACTGATTGCCGCGGTGACGGTCGGTCAGGTGTTGCCCGCTTTTGCTGACTCGTCCGATTCATTGCCGGACATGGGCACCACAGCAGGAAGCACGCTCTCTATTGGGCAAGAGATGCAAATGGGGGATTACTATGTTCGCCAGCTGCGCGGTAGCGCCCCGCTGATCAACGATCCTTTGCTGGTACAGTACATTAACGGGCTGGGGATGCGTCTGGTTTCGCACGCCGACTCGGTAAAAACGCCCTTCCATTTCTATTTAATCAATAATGACGAAATCAACGCCTTCGCCTTCTTTGGCGGAAACGTGGTGCTGCATTCGGCGTTATTCCGTTATTCCGACAACGAAAGCCAGCTGGCCTCGGTAATGGCGCACGAAATTTCGCACGTCACCCAGCGTCACCTGGCGCGCGCCATGGAAGACCAGAAACGTAACGCCCCCCTCACCTGGGTGGGCGCGCTGGGCTCCATTCTGCTGGCGATGGCCAGCCCGCAGGCCGGGATGGCGGCCCTGACCGGTACGCTGGCGGGAACGCGCCAGGGGATGATCAGCTTTACCCAGCAAAACGAACAGGAAGCGGACCGCATCGGGATTCAGGTGCTGCAGCGTTCGGGCTTTGACCCGCAGGCCATGCCGAGCTTCCTCGAAAAACTGCTCGATCAGGCGCGTTACTCTTCCCGTCCGCCGGAAATTCTGCTGACCCACCCGCTGCCGGAAAGTCGCCTGTCGGACGCGCGTAACCGTGCCAACCAGATGCGTCCGGTGGTGGTCCAGTCTTCGCAGGATTTCTACATGGCGAAGGTGAGAACGCTTGGGATGTACAACTCCGGGCGTAACCAGCTCACCAGCGATCTGCTGGATACCCTGGCGAAAGGCAACGTGCGTGAGAAAAACGCCGCGCACTATGGTCAGGCGCTCCAGGCGATGGAAGCCAGCAAATACGACGAGGCGCGCAAAGCGCTGCAACCGCTTCTGGCTGCAGACCCGAACAACCCGTGGTACCTCGATCTGTCGACGGATATCGATCTGGGCCAGAAGAAAACGGCCGATGCGATCAACCGTCTGAAGGGGGCGAAAGACGTCCGTACCAACCCGGTGCTGCAGCTTAACCTGGCGAACGCTTACTTACAGGGCGGTCAGCCTGGCGAAGCGGCGACCATTCTGAACCGCTATACCTTTAACAATAAAGACGATCAAAACGGCTGGGATCTGCTCGCTCAGGCGGAAGCCCAGCTCGGCAACCGCGATCAGGAGCTGGCGGCGCGTGCCGAAGGTTTTGCCCTGGTGGGCCGCCTCGATCAGGCGATTTCCACGCTCAGCAGCGCCAGCGCGCAGGTCAAACTCGGCAGCCTCCAGCAGGCCCGTTACGACGCGCGTATCGATCAGCTGCGCGGCCTGCAGCAGCGCTTTAAGCCGTACGAGAAGATGTAATAAAGGAGAATTCACGTCATGACAGACGCCGTAAAAATTTATCACAACCCTCGCTGCTCCAAGAGCCGCGATACCCTGAGCCTGCTGAAGTCTAACGGCGTTGAGCCGGAAGTCGTGCTGTACCTCGACACCCCACCTGACGCGCAAACCCTCCGCCAGCTGCTGCACATGCTGGGAATGGGCAGTGCAAGAGAGCTGATGCGTCAGAAAGAAGATCTGTATAAGTCGCTTAACCTGGATGACAGCCGTCTCACCGAGGCTGAGCTGATCCAGGCGATGGTTGAAAATCCAAAGCTGATTGAGCGCCCGATAGTGGTGGCGAACGGCCAGGCGCGCATTGGACGCCCGCCGGAAGACGTGCTCGAGATCCTCTAGTCCTTATGCCGCAGCGCTTCCAGAAAGGCCTGCGGCGTACTCTCTCCCAGCTTTTTCTGCGCTTTTCCCCGGTTGTAAAATTCGCACAGCTGGATCAACAGCTCGCCTGCCGGTTCACTGTTCAGACGTGGGATGATTTCACATAGCGGTAGATCAACCTGAACGGCGCGGTATTGCTGTGGATGCGCTGTCACGGTGATATTACGCTCCTCAAGCTTCACCTCGAAACCAAAAGTCTCAACAGATTGAATATCAGCCGGACAGGCTTCCAGAGCGTCATTCGTCCAGTGGGCCAGCAGCTGCGGAGAAATGCCCGCGTACAGCCGGGCGTAGCACCAGCCGCTCACGGGTTCACGCGCCCACAGCAGATGCTGTTCCCCGCCATCGTCCATATGCAGCGACAGAGGCTGATGATGTAACAGGAGTTTTTGCGGCACGATACCAGCCTTCAGCGCCTTTTTTCCCTGCAACGTCGCGCCCTTCTGCTTTATCGAAGCCGGTTTGAGGTAGCGGTTCAGGGTCGCGCGGGACACGGCGATCCCGAGTTCGCTATTGACCATCTGCAGCAGTTCGTCCAGCGGGGCGCCAGTGATATCCCGCAGGGCATTGACCAGCGCAACCTGCTCCTGTCTCAATGCTTTGTGTATCACTTTTGGCGTCGTGTGATTATCCGAAACCTGCTCGCGGTTGCGCCAGCGCCTGACGGTAGTGACCGAAATACCCAGCTCGGTAGCCAGCTCCCTGTCGCTTTTATCTGACTGCTGTAGATAGCGACGGATGCGCGGCGTCGTGGTGGCATTAGCATGCAGTTTAATTTCCATCGCAGAATCCTCGGAACTAATCTTATGAGATTTATATTACACCAGCGATTGCTTTGTGACCGATTTCACCTTTCGCTCGCCGCGCTTCACTGATAATCCCCAGACATAACACAAACAACACCCCTCAATCTTGTACGGAGTTCACAATGAACAATGTTCTGGGATTTCTCGAAGCAAAACTGATGCCGCTGGCGGCCAAAACGGCCCAGCAGCGTCATCTCGGGGCCATTCGCGGCGCCTACGTCTCCTTCATGCCGTTTATCATCGTCGGCTCTATTCTGCTGGTGATCTCGTCGTTCCCGAATCAAGCCTATCAGCAGTTTATGTCTCAGGCCTTTGGTGAGAGCTGGAGCGCCATTATCGAAATCCCGTTCAACGCGGTGTTCTCCACCATGTCGCTGTTCATCAGCTTCCTGGTCGCCTTCCGCCTGGCGGAACACTACGGTGAAGACCGCATCTCCTGCGGTATCCTGGCGCTGGTCGCCTTTCTCATCCTGACGCCCTTTATCAAAGTGGCGGAAAACGGCGGTATTACCGTCATTCCGGTGGAGTGGATTGGCAGCAAAGGGCTGTTCGTGGCGATGATCGGTTCCCTGCTGTGGACGGAACTGTTCTGCTGGCTCAAGCGCAAAAAACTGGTGATCAAAATGCCGGACGGCGTGCCTCCGGCGGTGCAGGAGTCGTTCGCCGCGCTGATCCCGGCCCTGCTGGTGATGATTCTGGTGCTGGGTATCCGCATCGTGTTTGAAAACACCCACTACAACACCATCCACCAGTTTATTTACGAAGTGGTTGCCACGCCGGTGCGCCACTACGGCACCTCTTACTTTGGCGCGCTGATGACGGTGTTCAGCATCACCATTCTGTGGTCAGTGGGCATTAACTCCGGCTCGATGATCAACGGCATCATTCGCCCGCTGTGGATGGAGAACCAGACCGACAACATCGCCGCGATTCAGGCAGGCACGACGCCGCCGCACATTATCACCGAACAGTTTTTTGACATGATCTGGATGGGCGGCGCGGGGGCCACGCTGTCGCTGGTGATTGCGATGCTGATTTTCGCCCGCAGCAAAAACATGCGTGAAGTGGCGCGCCTCGGCGCCGGGGCATCGGTGTTTAACATCAACGAACCGATCCTGTTTGGCCTGCCGGTGATCATGAACCCGATCATGCTTATCCCGTTCAACCTGGTGCCGCTGGTGCTGGTCACCGTGCAGTATGTAGCGATGAAGATTGGCGCGGTTGCCGTCACCACCGGGGTGTTTATTCCCTGGACGCTGCCGCCCGTTATCAGTGGCTTTATCGTTACCGGACACCTGAGCGGCAGCGTGATGCAGCTTATCAACCTGCTGATTGGCGCCATGCTGTACCTGCCTTTTATGCGTATCGTGGACAAACAGTACCGCGCGGCGGAAATGTCCACCGTTACGCAAACCGACACTACCCTTGCAAAACAGGAGTAAAGCATGTGGGGAATTATCGCGACCTGGAGAATGGCGCTTGAAGGCGTTACGGAGTCTGCGTCTGCGCTGGCTGCGGGTAAACCGGTCTTTGCAGCGGTTGTGGATGCCGTCGCCGCCGTCGAAGACTTTCCGTTTTATAAATCCGTCGGCTACGGCGGGCTGCCCACCGAAAATGGCGAAGTGGAGCTGGACGCCGCCTACATGGACGGCGATACGCTGGCGTTTGGTGCCGTGGGCAACCTGGTGGATATCGCCAACCCGGTGCGCGTGGCGCATGCGTTAAGCCGCCAGCGCTACAACAGCCTGCTGGTCGGCCAGGGCGCGCGGGAATGGGCGCTGAGCCAGGGCTTTGCCGACAAAACTATGCTCACTGACCGCGCCATGCAGCACTACCGCAAACGCTGCCGCGAAACGCTGGATAAGGGCTTAAGCCCTTACGACGGGCATGACACCGTCGGCATTATCGGCCTTGATAAACAAGGGTCAATGAGCGTCGCCACCTCCACCAGCGGCCTGTTCATGAAAAAACGC
This sequence comes from Enterobacter sp. 302C9, assembly GCF_034106085.1. Taxonomy (NCBI): domain Bacteria; kingdom Pseudomonadati; phylum Pseudomonadota; class Gammaproteobacteria; order Enterobacterales; family Enterobacteriaceae; genus Enterobacter; species Enterobacter sp. 302C9. The sequence continues at coordinate 123,110 of NZ_JAWNBW010000004.1, read as the reverse complement.
GGTCGACTCGGGGATTCACCCATTATTGGTTCCGGCTTTTACTGCGACAGTGAAACCGGCGCGGCCACCGCAACGGGCGTCGGTGAAGATCTGATGAAAGGCTGCACCAGCTACGAAATTGTCCGCCGCATGGCGCAGGGTATGACGCCCCAGCAGGCGGCGGATTCGGTGGTGTTCGAGCTGGAAGATAAGCTGATGTCGCGCTTTGGCCGCGCGGGCGATCTTTCCGTGGTGTGCATGAACAACAGGGGCGAATTCGGGGCCGCCACCAACATCAAAACCTTCTCGTTTGTGGTGGCGACGGCTCGCCAGCCCCTCACCGTTTTTCGTACCGAACGCCTGCGGGAGAAAACGCATTATTACGCCGTAGACGATGAATGGATGCAGGCCTACGCCGCGCGGATCCGCGCGCCGATTGAGGAGTCATGATGATTACGTATCAGTTTATCACCGCGCTTTCTGACGCGGCTCCGCAAAGCCATTTGATTGCGTCCGCCTCCTGTACGCATTTGCCCGAAACGGCGCTTGTCGCGGAAATGCGCGAGTCTGCCAGCATCGCTGACACCCGCTTTGGCTGCGCCCCGTTTGCCCGGATCACTCTGCTGCCGGATGCCCTCTGGCAGGATAGCCTGACCGAAGGATTGCTGACGGCGCTGCGCCCGCTGCTGGCCTCGCCCGTCAGCCCCGAGCTGATACTGGACGTTACCGATATCAACGATGTGGTGCAGGCGCAGGTGCTGCGTTTTCTCTTTAATCAGGCGCACAGGCTGAGCGACCTGAAGCTGAAGAAAACGGATGAATCGGCGGTGCGCCTTACGCACATCACCGCCCTCTGCCTGCCGGAACAGCAGGCAAAACTGGAGGGTGTCTTCCGCCAGCAGCAGGCCATCGCCCGCGGCATGGTCGCGGCGCGACGTCTGGCGGATATGCCGTCCGACCGCTGCACGCCGCAGTTTGTAGTGGAAGAGGCGCAAAGGCTCTGTGCCGCCTTCCCCGCTCTGCGCTGCGAAGTGCTGAACGAAAAGGCTATTGCTGAGCAGGGTCTGGGGCTGCTGCACGCCGTTGGCAAAGGGGCGACCTGTCCGCCGCGCCTGCTGGCGATCCATTATAACGGCGTCAACGACGGCCCGGTGCGCTGCTATGTGGGAAAAGGCATAACCTTCGATACCGGCGGCCTGTGGCTGAAGGAAGGCGCGGGCATGTACACCATGAAATACGACATGTGCGGTGCGGCTAACGTGCTGGGCCTGATGCTGACCGTCGCAGAGCTGGCGCTGCCCGTACGCATCATGGGCGTGCTGGCGCTGGCGGAAAACGCCATTGGCCCGGACGCCATGCAGCCCGGGACGGTGGCGACGGCCTGCAACGGCACCACGGTTGAAATCAACAACACCGATGCCGAAGGCCGGCTGGTGCTGGCGGACGCCATCGCCTGGGCCAGCCAGCGCCATCCGCAGGCGCGCTATATTATTGATATGGCGACCTTAACCGGTGCAGTCGTCAAAGCGCTGGGGTATGAGCTGAGCGGGCTGATGACGCAGGATGAACCGCTGCGCGCGGCGCTGACGCTGGCAGGTAAGCAGAGTGGCGATGAAGTGTGGTCCCTGCCGCTGGATGCGCGGCTGAAAAAACAGACCGACAGCGCCATTGCCGATCTGTGCAACACGCCGACCAACAATGCGGCAATCAGTGCGTCGGCGGCGTGGCTGCTGCACCACTTTTGCCCGCCGACCATTCCGTGGGCGCATCTGGATATTAGCGGTACGGCGCTGTGGCGAGAGAGCGGAAAGAGCGTGGCATCGGGAAGACCGATCCCGATGCTGGTGGAACACCTGATGGGAGATCTTTAGCCGGGTGGCGGCTACGCCTTACCCGGCCTACAAAGGGCGGCAGGTTTTCGTAGGCCTGGTAAGGCGCAGCCGCCACCGGGCAAAAAGCTCAAAGCTTGAGAATATCTTTCACAAACGGAATGGTCAGCTTGCGCTGGGCGGTAATAGAGGCGCGATCGAGCTGATCGAGCGTGTCAAACAGCGTGCGCATTTCGCGATCCAGTCGTTTAAGCAGGAAGCGCCCCACGTCCTCCGGCAGCTCAAACCCGCGCTGCTTTGCGCGCAGCTGTAAGGCCTGAAGCTTATCTTCATCCGACAGCGGCTGGAGCTTGTAGATTTGCCCCCAGTCCAGACGAGATGCCAGATCCGGCAGCCCCAGATTGAGCTGTCTCGGCGGACGATCGCCGGTGATCAGCAGCCGGGTTTTACCCGATTCCAGAATGCGGTTGTAGAGGTTAAAGATCGCCATTTCCCACGGCTCGTCCCCCGCCACGCATTCGATATTATCGATGCAGACCAGCGAGAGATGTTCCATTCCCTCCAGCACCTCAGGCACGAACCAGGTGCGTTTATCCAGCGGCACGTAGCCTACCGCATCACCGCGCGCCGAAAGCTCCGCGCAGGCGGCATGCAGCAGATGGCTGCGCCCCGCGCCTTCGCGTGACCAGATATAGATGTATCCGCTGTGATCCTGGCGCAGCACGTTTTGCAGTGCAGCCAGTAAAGAGGGGTTATCACCCGGCCAGAAACTCGCGAAAGTTTCGTCGTCAGGGAGATAGAGTGGCAGAGAGAGCTGTGCCGGTCCGTTCAGAAATACCTCAACCAGAGATCCTACGTAAAATCGGAATGGAGTTTAACACGGAACCTGCAAGGAGAGAACCGGGCGATCCCTCGCCCGGTAATACGATCAATGTGACGCTTTTTCGCTGTCGTCCGCGTCCAGAATTTCTTCTTCCGGGCGGATGACCGAGATCAGCTTGAAGATCAGGCTCAGGCCCACGCCGACGATGGTCGCCAGCGCCATGCCCTTCAGCTCGGCCGCACCGATGTGCACCTTCGCGCCGCTCACGCCGATGATCAGGATAACGGAGGTCAGGATCAGGTTTTGCGCCTTGCTGTAATCCACTTTGGATTCAATCAGCACGCGAATACCGGAGGCGCCGATCACGCCGTACAGCAGCAGAGAAACGCCGCCCATTACCGGCACCGGAATGATCTGAATCGCTGCCGCAAGTTTACCGACGCAGGAGAGCAGAATGGCGATAATCGCCGCGCCGCCGATAACCCAGGTACTGTAGACGCGGGTAATCGCCATCACGCCGATGTTCTCACCGTAGGTGGTGTTTGGCGTCGAACCGAAGAAACCGGAGATGATGGTGGAGAAACCGTTCGCAAACATGGAACGGTGCAGACCCGGGTCGCGGATTAAATCGCGCTTAACGATGTTCGCTGTCACCACCAGGTGGCCGACGTGCTCTGCAATCACCACCAGCGCCGCAGGCAGAATGGTGAAAATAGCAAACCATTCGAAGCGTGGCGTATAGAAGGTTGGCAGGGCGAACCAGTGGGCCTGTGCGATCGGGGTGGTGTCCACCACGCCCATCGCGAAGGAGAGCGCATAGCCCGCCAGCACGCCGATCAGGATCGGGATAATCGCCATGAAGCCGCGGAACAGCACGGAGCCAAACACCGTCACGCCCAGGGTTACCAGCGAGATGATAATGGTTTTGGAATCCGGTGACTGGCCGTCAGCAGGCAGCAGACCGGCCATATTCGCCGCGACGCCCGCCAGCTCAAGACCGATGACGGCAACGATGGCGCCCATCGCCGCAGGGGGGAACATCACGTCCAGCCAGCCGGTACCGGCTTTCTTCACAATGAAGGACACCACGCAGAACAGGACGCCACACATGATAAAGCCGCCCAGCGCGACTTCATAACCCAGCGGCAGCAGCAGCAACACCGGCGAGATAAAGGCGAAGCTCGACCCGAGATACGCCGGGATTTTGCCTTTACAGATAAAGAGGTACAGCAGCGTACCGATGCCGTTGAACAGCAGCACGGTGGCCGGGTTAATGTGGAACAGGATTGGCACCAGCACGGTTGCGCCAAACATGGCGAACAGGTGCTGCAAACTAAGCGGGATAGTCTGTAAAAGCGGCGGTCTTTCACTCACCCCGATAGCACGGCGCGTCATAGTGTTTTCCTCTGTGTAGTATTGTTGGTGTTTTATTCAAAAAAAAGCCGACTATCAAAGTCGGCTTATTTATCGTTATTCGATTATTTCGTACCAAAGATCTTATCGCCGGCATCGCCGAGCCCCGGGATGATGTACCCGTGCTCGTTCAGGCCCTGGTCGATAGAGGCGGTATACAGCTCAACGTCCGGGTGCGCTTTTTCCAGCGCCGCGATCCCTTCCGGAGCGGCAACCAGTACCAGCACCTTAATGCTGTTACAGCCCGCGTTTTTCAGCAGGTCGATGGTGGCGATCATAGAGCCACCGGTCGCGAGCATTGGGTCAACCACCAGCGCCATGCGCTCGTCGATGTTAGAGACCAGCTTCTGGAAGTAAGGAACCGGCTCAAGGGTTTCTTCGTTACGGTAGATCCCGACCACGCTGATACGCGCGCTTGGCACGTGCTCCAGCACGCCTTCCATCATGCCGAGACCGGCACGCAGAATTGGCACCACGGTAATTTTCTTACCTTTGATCTGCTCAACCTGCACCGGGCCGTTCCAGCCTTCGATGGTGACTTTTTCTGTTTCCAGATCAGAGGTCGCTTCGTAGGTCAGCAGGCTGCCGACTTCAGATGCCAGTTCGCGAAAACGCTTCGTGCTGATGTCATGCTCACGCATCAGGCCCAACTTGTGTTTAACGAGTGGGTGTTTCACTTCCACAATCTTCATTCTCTTTCTCCTCTGAGGTGGCGTCCGCAAAAAAATCGCGGGATTATACCGCTTTTTTCGGATTAGGCCATACCCATGTTGCTTGACGTATATCAAGCAAAGTGATTTAGAGACAAAAAAACCGGAGGCGAGACTCCGGCTTGGGTGCGGGGTTCTGCCCGGTGGCACTGCGCTTACGCGGCCTACGTGTAGTGTAGGTCGGGTAAGCGTTAGCGCCACCCGACAATTACAGGTTCTCGCCGTTGCTCGCAATCACCTGCTTATACCAGTCGAACGATTTTTTCTTACTGCGGTTCAGCGTGCCGTTTCCATCATTGTCTTTATCCACAAAGATAAAGCCGTAGCGTTTTTTCATTTCGCCCGTGCCGGCAGACACCAGGTCGATGCAGCCCCACGGGGTGTAGCCCATCAGATCCACGCCATCTTCCACCACCGCTTTTTTCATCTCGCGGATATGGGCGGCCAGATAATCAATACGGTACTGGTCGTTCACCGTGCCGTCGCTCTCCTGCACGTCGATCGCGCCAAAGCCGTTCTCAACGATAAACAGCGGCAGCTGGTAGTGATCCCAGAACCAGTTCAGGGAGTAGCGCAGCCCGACCGGGTCAATCTGCCAGCCCCAGTCGGATTTCTGCACGTACGGGTTAGAGACCAGGCTCTTGCTTTCGTCGTAATCCAGCTGCGGGTTGTCCGCCGTCGCTTTGGTGGCAAAGGACATATAGTAGCTGAACCCGATATAGTCCACGCAGCCCTGCTTCAGCGCGGCTTTATCTTCTTCGGTGATATCCAGCGCGAAGCCGCGACGTTCGAAGTAGTTGAGCAGGTGCTGCGGGTACCTGCCGCGCACGTGTACGTCGGTGAACCAGTAGCGGCGGTGCATGGCGTTCATCGCCATCATCATATCGTCCGGCGCGCAGGTCAGCGGGTAGATAGGACACATGGCAATCATGCAGCCAATCTGCAGCGACGGGTTAATCTCGCGCCCCGCCTTCACCGCCAGGGCGCTGGCCACGAGCTCGTAGTGCGCCGCCTGGAACATCACCGGCTCACGGTCTTCACCCGGCGCGTACTTCAGCCCGGAGTTCGTGAACGGCGCAAAGTCTTCGTGGAAGTTAGCCTGGTTGTTGATCTCGTTGAAGGTCATCCAGTACTTCACCTTATGCTGGTAGCGCTGGAACACCGCTTTTGCAAAACGAACGAAGAAGTCGATCAGCTTACGGTTGCGCCAGCCGCCGTATTCCGTAACCAGATGGAAAGGCATCTCGAAGTGAGACAGGGTGATAACCGGTTCGATGCCGTACTTCAGGCATTCGTCGAACAGATCGTCATAGAATTTCAGGCCAGCCTCGTTAGGCTCAAGCTCGTCACCTTTCGGGAAGATCCGCGTCCAGGCAATAGAGGTGCGGAAGCATTTGAACCCCATCCCGGCAAAGAGTCTGATGTCTTCTTTATAGCGGTGGTAGAAATCGATGGCTTCATGGTTAGGATAATTTTTCCCCTCCAGCACGCCGTTGGTGATTTCACGCGGCACGCCGTGCGCCCCCGCGGTCATCACATCGGCGACGCTCACGCCCTTGCCGCCCTCTTTCCAGCCGCCTTCCAGCTGGTGCGCCGCAACGGCCCCGCCCCACAGAAAATCTGCTTTAAATCCCGACATTCGCTTTCCCTCATTCTGCGTTATTTTCTGCAAAAACAATTACAGAAACCGGTTTCAGTTCGATGATGTGCAAAGGGAATAATCGTTGCAAGCAGTTCTCAGAAACCGGTTTCATTTTCGTGAACAGAGTCAAGTTTGGCTGCATTCACGAGGTACACAGAAAAAAAGATCCCCACGTCCAGAATAGGCTCGCAAACGTTTGCCTGGACTGTTAGAATTGCGCCGATTTTTCTTACTAGCTATGCAATCGCGTGGGGATTTAAGCCGTGACCAACAAAACTTCTCTCAGCTACAAAGATGCCGGTGTTGATATTGACGCAGGTAATGCGCTGGTTGACCGAATCAAAGGTGTGGTGAAAAAAACCCGCCGCCCGGAAGTGATGGGTGGTCTGGGTGGCTTCGGCGCACTGTGCGCGCTGCCGCAAAAATATCGTGAACCTGTTCTGGTCTCGGGTACTGACGGTGTAGGCACTAAACTGCGCCTGGCGATGGATTTAAAACGTCACGACACGATCGGTATCGATCTGGTCGCGATGTGCGTGAATGACCTGGTGGTACAGGGCGCAGAGCCGCTGTTCTTCCTCGATTACTACGCAACCGGCAAACTGGACGTGGATACCGCTGCCAGCGTGATTAACGGTATCGCCGAAGGCTGCCTGCAGTCCGGCTGTGCGCTGGTCGGTGGTGAAACCGCAGAAATGCCGGGCATGTATCACGGCGAAGATTATGACGTCGCGGGCTTCTGCGTCGGCGTAGTAGAAAAATCAGAAATTATCGACGGCAGCAAAGTGGCCGATGGCGATGTGCTGATCGCGCTCGCCTCCAGCGGCCCGCACTCCAACGGCTACTCCCTGGTGCGTAAAATCCTCGAAGTGAGCGGCTGTGATCCGCTGACCACCGAGCTGGACGGTAAACCGCTGGCCGACCATCTGCTGGCGCCGACCCGCATCTACGTGAAAAACGTGCTTGAGCTTATCGAGAACGTCGACGTTCACGCTATCGCTCACCTGACCGGCGGCGGCTTCTGGGAAAACATCCCGCGCGTCCTGCCGGATAACACCCAGGCGGTGATCGACGAATCCTCATGGCAGTGGCCGGCCGTGTTTAACTGGCTGCAGACCGCGGGCAACGTGAGCTCTCACGAAATGTACCGCACCTTTAACTGTGGCGTGGGCATGGTTATCGCCCTGCCGGCAAGCGAAGCGGATAAAGCGGTTAAGCTGCTGACTGAAAAAGGTGAAAACGCGTGGAAAATCGGTACGATTAAAGCTTCCGATTCCGAACAGCGTGTGGTCATTGAATGAAAAACATCGTGGTGCTCATTTCCGGCAACGGAAGCAATTTGCAGGCCATCATAGACGCCTGCAAGCAGAAGAAAATCAATGGCACCATTCGGGCAGTTTTCAGCAACAAGGCCGACGCGTTCGGCCTTGAGCGCGCGCGGGATGCGAACATTCCCGCGCACGCGCTGGAAGCCAGCCAGTTCGCCGGGCGTGAAGCCTTTGACCGCGAGCTGGTGCATGAGATTGATGCCTACGCGCCGGACGTGGTCGTGCTGGCGGGCTATATGCGTATTCTGAGCCCGGCCTTCGTCGAACACTTCGCCGGTCGTCTGCTGAATATCCACCCTTCCCTGCTGCCAAAATATCCCGGCCTGCATACCCATCGTCAGGTTCTGGAAAACGGCGATGAGGAGCACGGTACCTCCGTGCATTTCGTTACCGACGAGCTGGACGGCGGTCCGGTGATCCTGCAGGCGAAAGTTCCGGTCTTTGACGGCGACAGCGAAGAAGACGTGACCGAACGCGTGCAGACCCAGGAACACGCCATTTACCCGCTGGTGGTCAGCTGGTTTGTCGACGGGCGTCTCGAGATGCGCGACGGCGCAGCCTGGCTGGACGGCGTGAAGTTACCCCCGCAGGGTTATGCGGCGGAAGAGTAGTTTGTTACGTCGGGTGGCGCTGCTGCGCTTACCCGACCTGTTCATTGCATTACCCGATATTCCCTTCTCCAACCTTCTAAAATCCCCAACAAAAAAAATAACTGTCATACTTTTCTGGCACTGTTGGACATATCGTGGAAATGCTCGCCATAATAAGGGCGAGACGGATTTACCACGTCCTGTGATTGAACTGGAGTGTGAGCTGTAATGGGTCAGGAAAAGTTATATATCGAGAAAGAGCTAAGCTGGTTAGCATTTAACGAACGTGTACTCCAGGAAGCGGCAGACAAAAGTAACCCGCTGATCGAGCGCATGCGTTTTTTGGGCATTTATTCCAACAACCTGGATGAGTTCTACAAGGTTCGCTTTGCCGAGCTGAAAAGACGCATCATCATCAGCGAAGAACAGGGCTTAAACTCGCACTCGCGGCATCTGCTGGGCAAAATCCAGTCCCGCGTACTGAAAGCCGATCAGGAATTTGACGGCCTGTATAACGAACTGCTGCTGGAGATGGCGCGCAATCAAATCTTCCTGATTAACGAACGCCAGCTTTCCGTTAACCAACAAAACTGGCTGCGCCACTACTTCAAACACTATCTGCGCCAGCACATTACCCCGATTCTGATCAACCGCGAAACCGATCTGGTTCAGTTCCTGAAGGATGATTACACCTACCTGGCGGTGGAAATTATTCGCGGTGAGTCTATCCGTTACGCGCTGCTGGAGATCCCGTCCGACAAGGTGCCGCGCTTTGTGAACCTGCCGCCGGAAACCCCGCGCAGACGCAAGCCGATGATCCTGCTCGATAACATCCTGCGCTACTGCCTGGACGACATCTTCAAAGGCTTCTTCGATTACGATGCGTTAAACGCCTACTCGATGAAAATGACCCGTGACGCCGAATATGACCTGGTGCACGAGATGGAAGCCAGCCTGATGGAGCTGATGTCCTCCAGCCTGAAACAGCGCCTGACGGCCGAACCGGTACGTTTTGTTTATCAGCGCGATATGCCGGACGCCATGGTGGAAATGCTGCGCGAAAAGCTGACCATTTCGCGCTATGACTCCATCGTGCCGGGTGGCCGTTACCACAACTTTAAAGACTTTATTGGCTTCCCGAACGTCGGCAAAGCCAATCTTGTGAACAAGCCGCTGCCGCGCCTGCGCCATCTGTGGTTCGATAAATTCCGCAACGGATTCGACGCCATTCGCGAACGCGATGTGCTGCTCTACTATCCGTATCACACGTTTGAGCACGTGCTCGAACTGCTGCGTCAGGCCTCGTTCGATCCGAGCGTGCTGGCGATCAAAATCAACATCTACCGCGTGGCAAAAGATTCCCGCATCATCGACGCGATGATCCACGCGGCGCACAACGCCAAAAAGGTCACCGTGGTGGTTGAGCTGCAGGCGCGCTTCGACGAAGAGGCCAACATCCACTGGGCGCGCCGTCTGACGGAAGCCGGTGTGCACGTCATCTTCTCCGCGCCGGGGCTGAAAATTCACGCCAAGCTGTTCCTGATTTCCCGTAAAGAGGGCGACGATGTAGTGCGTTATGCCCACATCGGTACCGGGAACTTTAACGAGAAAACGGCGCGAATTTATACCGACTACTCGCTCTTAACCGCCGATGCCCGCATCACTAACGAAGTGCGCCGGGTCTTTAACTTTATCGAAAACCCGTATCGTCCGGTGAGCTTTGACTATCTGCTGGTCTCGCCGCAGAACTCGCGCCGCCTGCTGTACGATATGATCGACAAAGAGATCGCCAATGCCCAGAAAGGGCTGTCGTCCGGCATCACGCTGAAGCTTAACAACCTGGTCGACAAAGGGCTGGTGGACAGGCTGTATGCAGCGTCCAGCTCCGGCGTGCCGGTTAACCTGCTAATCCGCGGCATGTGCTCGCTGATCCCGGAACTGGAAGGCATCAGCGACAATATTCGCGTGATCAGCATCGTTGACCGTTACCTGGAACACGATCGGATCTATATTTTTGATAATGCGGGTGATAAACAGGTCTATCTCTCTTCGGCAGACTGGATGACGCGCAATATTGACTACCGTATTGAAGTCGCGGCACCGCTGCTGGATCCGCGTCTGAAGCAGCAGATCCTCGACATCATCGAGATTCTGTTCAGCGATACCGTGAAAGCACGCTATATCGACAAAGAACTCAGTAACCGCTATGTACCGCGCGGCAACCGCCGCAAAGTGCGGTCGCAACTGGCGATTTACGACTATATCAAATCACTCGAGCAACCCGATTAACCTATGCCGATAAATGATAAGACCCCACGCCCGCAGGAATTCGCCGCGGTCGACCTTGGCTCTAACAGTTTCCACATGGTCATCGCCCGTGAGGTGGATGGCGCGCTGCAGATCATCGGTCGTCTGAAGCAGCGCGTACACCTGGCGGATGGTCTTGATGAACGCAGCATGCTCAGCGAAGAGGCGATGGAGCGCGGGTTAAACTGCCTGTCGCTGTTTGCTGAACGCCTGCAGGGCTTCTCGCCCTCCAGCGTGTGCATCGTGGGTACCCACACCCTGCGCCAGGCCCTGAACGCCCCGGAGTTCCTCAAGCGGGCCGAAAAAGTGATCCCCTACCCGATTGAGATCATCTCCGGCAACGAGGAAGCGCGTCTGATTTTCATGGGCGTTGAGCACACCCAGCCGGAAAAAGGACGCAAGCTGGTTATCGATATCGGCGGTGGCTCAACGGAGCTGGTGATCGGCGAAGACTTTGAGCCGCGCCTGGTGGAAAGCCGCCGTATGGGCTGCGTCAGCTTCGCGCAGATGTATTTCCCGGGTGGCACCATCACCCGCGAGAACTTCCAGCGCGCGCGTATGGCGGCTGTCCAGAAGCTGGAAAACCTGGCCTGGCAGTACCGTATTCAGGGCTGGAACGTGGCGCTGGGCGCGTCGGGCACCATCAAGGCGGCGCATGAAGTGCTGCTGGCGATGGGTGAAAAAGACGGGTTTATCACGCCCGAACGCCTGACGTTGCTGACCGAAGAAGTGCTGAAGCATAAAAGTTTTGACGCCTTAAGCCTGCCGGGTCTTTCCGACGAGCGTAAAGCGGTATTCGTGCCGGGGCTGGCTATTCTCTGCGGCGTGTTTGATGCCCTCGCCATAAAAGAGCTGCGTCTGTCGGACGGCGCGCTGCGTGAAGGCGTGCTGTATGAGATGGAAGGCCGTTTCCGCCATCAGGATATTCGCAGCCGCACCGCGCAAAGCCTGGCCAACCAGTACAACATCGACCGTGAACAGGCGAAGCGCGTGCTGGACACCACGGTGCAGATGTACGAACAGTGGCAGGAGCAGAATCCGAAGCTTGCGCACCCGCAGCTTGCCGCGCTGTTGAAATGGGCCGCGATGCTGCACGAGGTGGGGCTGAACATCAACCACAGCGGGATGCACCGCCATTCGGCCTACATTCTGCAAAACAGCGATCTGCCTGGCTTCAACCAGGAGCAGCAAACCATGATGGCGACCCTGGTGCGTTATCACCGCAAGGCCATCAAGCTCGACGACCTGCCGCGCTTTACGCTGTTCAAGAAAAAACAGTTTCTGCCGCTTATTCAGCTGCTGCGTCTGGGCGTGCTGCTCAATAACCAGCGTCAGGCCACCACCACGCCGCCCACGCTGAAGCTTAAAACCGACGACCACCACTGGACGCTGAGCTTCCCGCACGACTGGTTCAGCCAGAACGCACTGGTCCTGCTGGACCTGGAAAAAGAGCAGCAGTACTGGGAAGCGGTCACCGGCTGGCTGCTCAAAATTGAAGAAGAGAGCGCCGACGTCGCCGCGTAACGGCTCAGGCGTCCGCGGTGGACGCCTCTGCTTCCAGCAGTGACTCAAGCGGTGCCGGCCTGCCAATCAGATAACCCTGCACATAATCGATGCCTAGCGCGTGAACCGCGCTACGTATCTCTTCGCTTTCGACATACTCCGCCACCACCAGCATCTTTTTCATGCGCGCCAGATGGCAGATAGACGCCACAATCTGATAATCCAGGCTGTTGTTGACGATATTGCGAATAAAGCTGCCGTCAATCTTGAGAATATCCGCGTCCACGCTTTTCAGCCGCGCATAGCTCGCATAGCCGGTGCCAAAATCATCAATTGCAATACGTACCCCCATTTTCTGCAGCTGCCGGAGGATGTGTAGCCCCTGCTCCGCGTTGCAAAAAGTGCTGCACTCCGTCACTTCAAAGATCAGCTGCCACGGCTCAATGGCGTATTTCGCCAGCAGGCGATTCACCTCAAGCGGAAACTGCACCCGACACACGGTCGACGGGGCAAGATTAATGGCAAAGCGCTGGCCGGGCAGTCTTTCGCGATGCGCGGCGAGAAAGCGCAGGGTGTGCTCGAGCACCCATAAATCTACCCGCGAGGAGAGACCAAACTCCTGCGCGACGGGCAGGAACTGGTCGGGGGAGATCAATAGCCCGTTTATATCCGGCATCCGGAGCAGGACTTCGTGATAGCAATCGCCACGCATGCCGCGAACGGGTTGAACCAGCAGGGTGAATTCGTCGTTATCAAGCGCCTTTTGCAGGCGGCTCATCATCGCGACTTTATCCTTCAGGTTGCGCTGCAAATGGACGGCCCCACGCTGCTGAAGGTTTTCCGGATGGTTGGAGGAGAGCGACAGGTCGGCAACCACGCCCAGCTCGCCCAGCACCAGATAAAGATGGTTAACCGGGGACCGGACATAGCAATAGCTCACGCCCACCTGCGGCTGCAGCGGCATGCCGTCCCAGACAAAGCGGAACTGCTTGATGTGCTCGTCCAGGGCTTCAATCCGCTGCTGGTGCGATTCCGCGTTGAGCCGTACCGCCAGGTCATACCCGGTCAGGTGATACACCAGCTCATTGGGCTGGAGAATGCCATTCACCCACTGCGCCAGCTGCTGCTTGTACTGAATCCTCAGCAACACGCCGTAATTTCGGCCCAGAATTTCCAGCTCCGGAATGCGCAGCAGGCAGAGCGCCGACCACGGGTTTTTCGCCAGATCGCGCGACAGCGCCCGCAGATTAGGCATATGGACGACCGGGTCGAGCAGCGCCAGCCTGCGGGAGCGTTTGTTCGCCGCGCGCTGCCGGGTCGCCAGCATCGACATATAAATCACCACGAAGGAGAAGACCAGGTAACTGGAAGAGGTGATCGCCAGCTGAATGTCATACCCCGGGTTCACCGGGATATAGCGGTAAAAATAGTGAATAGACACCAGCAGTATCGGCGTCCAGATAAGCGAAATCAGCTTATAGCCAAAACGCATCGCGCCCCAGAGCATCACCGGCATCAGCAGGGAAAGAGTGTAGTTGGTGGTGAAAATGGAGCTGTTCTCATTCATCGGAATCAGCAGCAGCGAAAGCAGCCCGCCAAGCGCGATAGCCCACACCAGCAACTCAACGACCGTCACCTTTTTGTCTATCTCGGAACGGATCTGCGAGAGAAGGCTTTTGATATAGCGCGGATGTCGAAGCAGGCGGATCAGCAGATAGCTCAGCGGCACGCCCGTTAGCCCGCTGACCAGCAGCGTCTGATAGTTGATGAGCGTGCGAATATTGAGGGGATTTAATCCCGCAAGGCTCTGACGGCTCTCATACACGCCTAAATACACCGCAAACTGGAACAGCACCAGCAATAGCGTCGCGGGGCAGAACGCCTGCCAGAAGATGCGCTGCGCCATCAGCCGCACGTCGCCGTATGCGGTCATATTCCGTCTGGGCGCAAACACCCGGTAGCCACCCCAGCTGAGCACTAAAGGGACGACAAAATGGAGGATCCCCGCGACGGTTTCAAACATACCGACCGACGGGTAATAGCGGATAAACAGCGACAATACGATCCCGGGCAGCGCTTCCAGACCAAAGAACATCATCAGCGAAAGCAAAAATGAGAGGGGTAAATAATAGAGTGCCGCAATGCCGTCGCCCAGCTGCGTGAACGTATTCGCAATGCTCAGCACGGGAAGTAAAACCACAGGCAAAATAAGCGGTAATGCCCACCAGCGGTTTTCATTTTTTTTCAGGAAAGCCAGAATGTTCATAGATGCCCGGTTAAACCCCTTTCGCTCCAGAGGGAAAATAAAGACAGGCATCCAACCTGACGTACGCGCCGCCCGGCAAGGTGAGGGGCGAACTGTATGGAGGAAGGATTTTAAATATCAGGGCCGGGAAGCCGTTGACTTAAATCAAGCTACTTTACGCAAATAACTTTTTGCGGCGTTTTTTTGAAATTATTTTCTTCATATTATCAATATGGTAAATGCATTAATTAATTTCAATAACATTAATCAATGTAAACATTGACGGTTATTTACACACAGCAGAATTGACCCCGCCTTCCCGCTGTGCCTTAATATCCTTGTCGCCCAAAAGGGCTTATCCAGGAAAAACAGAGTGAGTCAGGTCACGCGTATGCGCAAACGACATCAATTTAATACCCGAATGACCCGCATCATACTGCTCATCAGCTTCCTGTTTTTCTTTGGCCGCTTCGTTTACTCTTCAATTGGCGCCTGGTACCACCATCAGGACAAAACCCAGTCGCAGCAATCCAGCCTGACCGTCGACACCGCCGATCGCTAAACAGCCGCAGGATGTTGCACGAGCCGAATAATGGCCGCGATCCCTTTGCTGAGGATTTTATCCTGCCGCATTACGATCGCCAGCTGCCGCTGCAGCATGGGCGTAAGCGACATCACACATAGCCCTTCGCGATCGGCATCCTGTTCGACCGCCATTCGCGGCACAATACTGTAGCCCAGACCCGCACGAACCATGCGTTTGATCGCCTCGATGCTGCCAAGCTGCATCACCGGTGCGATCGCTAATCCATTCGCCGCAAACCAGCCATCGATCAGCGCCCGGGTACCGCTGCCTGATTCAAAGGCAATCAGCGGCTGAGCGTGCAGCGCCTCCGGGGTAAAACCCCTGAAAGCATCCTGCTGCTCCCGCGACGCGATAAAAACAAACTCTTCGTCCATTACCGGCATGACGTCCAGCGCTCTGCCGCTCACCGGCAGCGTCACCAGCCCCATATCGAGCCGGTTCTCTTCGATGGCCCTGACGATGTCGAGGGTGTTGCCCGTCGTCACCCCCACGCTCAGGAGCGGATAGTCTCGACGCAGCTTCTCCAGCAGCGGCGGCAGAAGATGGATGCAGGCCGTTGCCCCCGTGCCAAGCGTAATGGTGCCGCTCACATCGTGGCTGAATGCGCTCACGGACCGGATGGCGTCATCCACCGCCAGCTGAATACGCTCCCCATGCGCCAGCAACGCCTGCCCGGCAGCCGTAGCCTTAATCCCTCGCCCGGTACGCTCCACCAGCCGCGTTTGCAGAAACTGCTCCAGCTGACGTATTTGCAGGCTGACGGCGGGCTGGGAAATACCCAGCGCATCCGCTGCCGCTGAAAAGCTGCCGCGCTGGATCACCAGACGGAAGGTGGCGAGATAGCCCAGATTAAGCGTTGTCATTCAAAGTTTCTCTTATACCGCGCATAAGGTTGCTGCCCTGCCAGCACAATAGCGCGCGAGTTATGCTCAGGACAACTGCATAACGGAATGAAAAACAATGGAAACACCCGCCCTGCCACGCCGCCTCGCCCTCACGGCGGGATGTAATCAGCTTATCAACTGGGGGATCTCGTTTTATATGCCCGGCACCTTTGCAATGGCGATTTCAGCCGACCGGGGATGGTCATCACCGCAGATTTACCTCGGCCTGACGCTGGCGATGCTGGTGATGGCGGCGGTTTCCCCGTTTGTCGCCCGCCTGCTGGCACGCTTTGGCGGTCAGAAAGTGGTGATGAGCGGCACGTTGCTGATCGCCGCAAGCTGCGCAGGGATGGCGTATACCCAGACGCTTTTTGGCTGGTACTGCGGCTGGCTGATCGGCGGCGTAGGGATGCGCCTGTCGCTGTACGACGCGCTGTTCGCCGCGCTGGTAAACCTCTACGGGCAGCAGGCGCGAAGAACAATCTCACGCGTCACGCTGGCGGGCGGGCTGGCCTCCGCCGTTTTCTGGCCGCTGGGCGATGCTCTGCTTCAGGTCATGAGCTGGCAGGAGGCGCTGCGCGTCTACGCGCTCTTCGGCCTGCTGAGCGCGATGCTGATTCGAACGCTTCCCCGGCAGCGGCTGACGGTGACGACAAAGGTTACCGCGCCGCCTCTTAACAACGAGCGGCGTAACGGCTGGCTTTATGCCGCCTTCATTGCCCTCATCACCTTTGTCTCTAACGGCACGTCCACCCATCTGCCGGAGTTTATTGCCCACTTCGGCCTGCCGGTCGCCATCGGGATGCTGTGGGGAGTCGGCCAGACGGGTGCCCGCTCGCTTGAAGTGCTGGCGGGTGCCCGCTTAACCCCCTTCAAACTGACGCTTTTTACCGCGCTCGCCATGCCGCTCTGCTTTCTACTGGGGATGAGCAGCGCCCTGTTTATGTGGTGTGCGGCCGGGTTCGTGCTGGGCTACGGCGCCATCAACGGGCTGGTCACCATCGTGAAAGCCACCCTGCCGCTGGAGCTGTTTAGCCCCGAAAGCTATGCCCGCCGCACCGGCATGCTGCTTATCCCCGGCCAGCTGATGGCGGCAGCCTCACCGTTTGCCTATGCGTGGCTGAATAAAACGCTGGGGATCGCAGGTGCAATGTGGGTATCAACGGGGCTGACGCTGGTGATTGCCGGGCTGGCGATAGCGATTGTGCGTCGTCCAGGCAGGCAAACTGTATCGCACTGTATCCAGAGCGCCACGCTGACAAACGGGTACAAAACGCCGCCTCCGGCAAATATCTCCGATACATAAAAATGGTTTTCTTTCCCTGTCGTCATTCACAACCGATAAGGAGAGAACCCATGATTCGTCGCTATGCACTTTTCCCCCTGCTAGTCCTGGCATCTGTAGCCCATGCCCGGACCATGCCGCTGGAAAACCTGAGCGCCGAGGACGTTAACGGCCCCGCCGCCGTTGCGCCGCTGGCGCAGCCGCAGCCGCCCGCAAAGCTGATAGTCGATCCGCCGCTTGCCGGGCCGCTGAGCAAAGGCGCGGTGTTTATCCAGTACCGTGCCGAAAACCTGCGCATCGAGCCGGTATTCGGCCCCGAGGCGCTCAAGGTCACGCCGCGCATCGGGCACATTCACGTGGTGGTGGATGACGCGCCGTGGCACTGGGCTGACGCCAGCGGAGAGCCGGTGATCCTTGTAGGGCTACCCGCCGGTAAACACAAGGTGACGATTATTCTGGCCGACCCGACGCACAAGCCGCTCGACCACAAAACCGTTGAATTCACCGTCCCGCCCCACGCGGCGGTCCACCATTTTTAAGGAGTCAGAAGATGAAAGCACTGTCTGTAATGACGGCAGGCCTGCTAGCAGTTTCCGCCAGCGCCTTTGCGCAGAGTAAAACCAGCGTCGTGCTGGTGCACGGCGCGTTTGCCGACGGCAGCAGCTGGAATAAGGTGATTACCCTGTTGCAGAAGCAGCACGCCGAGGTCATTGCCGTCCAGCTCCCGCTCACGTCGCTTAAGGATGACGTTGCGGCCACGCGGCGGGCCATCGCCCGCGCCGAGGGTGACGTGGTGCTGGTGGGCCACTCCTGGGGCGGCACCGTGATTAGCGAGGCGGGCAACGATGCGCGGGTAAAATCGCTGGTGTACGTGGCGGCGTTCGCGCCGGATTCCGGCCAGTCGACGGCGGATCTGGCAGGAAGCTATCCTGCCCCGCCGGGCAGCGCGGGCATTGCTAAAACGGCGGACGGCTATTTATACCTGCCGACAGGAGCCGTCAGAAAGGACTTCGCGCCTGACGTGAAGCCAGACATTCAAAACACCATTGCAGCCACGCAGGGGCCAATTAAGGCCGAGGCGTTTGGTGAAAAGGTCGCCCACGCGGCGTGGCATAATAAACCGAGCTGGTATGTGGTCAGCAAGAATGACCGAATGATCAACCCCGATCTTGAACGGGCGATGGCGAAGACGATCCATGCGAAAACCGCCGAGGTGGCGGCAAGCCACGTGTCGATGGTCAGCCAGCCGCAAATCGTTGCCCGGACGATTGAGCAGGCGATAAGCGGTAATTAACCGGAGTGACTCATTCGATCTTCTGCACTTCCGTATCCACCGGCAGCAGCGCAGTGCCGTCATGCGCTGCTGGCGCCATAAAGGGAACCGGCCTGCCCGTCCGCCTGTCGACCAGCAGCGAGTGACGCTCGCCCTGCGCAAACAGATTTTGCTCTCCCCACTGACGCAGCGCCACGATCACGGGGAAAAGACGTTCGCCTTTGTCGGTCAGAACATATTCCTGATAAGCCGTGCCGTCCGATGCCCCCTGTAACGTCAGGATGTCCGCCTCAACCAGCTTGCGAAGCCGGTCAGAAAGGATGTTGCGCGCCACCCCAAGGCTGCGCTGAAAATCCCCGAAGCGCGTCATGCCGTCAAACGCATTACGCACAATGAGAAGCGACCAGCGATCCCCGAGCAGGTCAACGCTGCGGGCAACGGGACAATATTCCTCTTTTACCGTATTTCGGGACATCACCTGTTTTCCTCGCAAAGGCCACCCTATAACTAGTTGCATTTTAAAACTGCATAGCCTAGCATTCAACCAGTTTCTTTTTAAAACCAGGTTATCACAGGCGAGGATTTTGAATATGTCACTGACGTCAGCCCTTCCTTCAGCCGACATGCCGCGCAGCATGGTCTGGCTGTTCGCCACCGCCAGCGGCCTAAGCGTGGCAAACGTCTATTACGCCCAGCCTTTGCTTGACGCGCTGGCGAACGATTTCGGCATCAGCCATGCGGCCGTGGGGAGCGTGGTGACCGCGACACAAATTGGCTGCGCGCTGGCTCTTTTGCTCGTCGTTCCTCTGGGTGACAAAGTGGATCGTCGACGACTCATGGCAGTACAGCTGATTGCTCTGGTGGTGGCGCTGGTTTCCGTCAGCATGGCACAGTCCTCTTCAGCGCTGCTTATCGGTATGCTTGCGACAGGTATGTTGGGCACGGCCATGACGCAGGGGCTGATCGCCTACGCCGCCAGCGCCGCGTCGCCCCATGAACAGGGACGCGTTGTCGGCGCGGCACAGGGCGGCGTGTTCACAGGTTTGCTGCTCGCTCGCGTCTTTGCCGGTGGCATCAGCGATATCGCGGGCTGGCGCGGGGTTTATCTTTGTGCTGCCGCGCTGATGCTCATGATTGCGTTACCTCTGTGGTGGCGACTCCCCGCCCTGCCAGCCGTCACTGCCACGATGAGCTATCCGCGGCTGATTGGCTCAATGCTCACGCTGCTGCGGCAGGAAAAAGTGCTGCAGATACGCGGCGTGCTGGCGCTGCTGATGTTTGCATCGTTTAACATTTTCTGGAGCGCGCTGGTGCTGCCGCTGAGCGCACCGCCGTTTAACTTTTCGCATACAGCGATTGGCGCGTTTGGACTGGCTGGCGCGGTGGGCGCGCTGGCTGCTGGCCGGGCAGGACGCTGGGCCGATCGGGGATATGCCCAACGCACCAGCGCGGCGGCGCTGAGTATCTTACTGTTAGCCTGGTGGCCCTTGTCGCTGATGGACCGTTCAATCGGGATTTTGCTTATCGGCATCATACTGCTCGATTTGGGTGGTCAGGCGCTGCACGTCACTAATCAGAGCATGATTTTCCGCACCCGTCCCGAGGCGCACAGCCGGCTGGTCGGGCTTTACATGCTGTTTTATGCCGTCGGCAGCGGGCTCGGCGCGCTCGGCACAACGATGACGTATGCCTGTGCCGGCTGGCCGGGCGTCTGCCTGCTTGGCGCCTCGGTCAGCCTGCTGGCGCTGGTGTTCTGGTGGCTAACCCGCGCTAGACACCGCTGTCCGCGGGATAATCCCGATTAATCCACGCGTGGTCCTCTTCCCAGGTGAACATCCATTTGCGCACCGGGCCGGCCATCACGTTGAGGTAGTAGCTGTCATACCCGGCCATTGTCGCGACCGGGTGGTAGCCCTTCGGCACCATCACCACGTCACGGTCATAGACCGCCATACACTCATCCAGCGTTCTGTCATCGGTGTAGACGCGCTGCATGCAGAACCCCTGCTCCGGGTTGAGGCGATGGTAGTAGGTCTCCTCCAGATAGGTCTCCTGCGGCGGGTTATCCGTGTCGTGCTTGTGGCTCGGGTACGAGCTGGTGCAGCCTTCATTGGTCCACACCTCCACCACCAGCAGGCTGTCGGCGGGCCTGTCTTCCGGCAAAATGTTATGCACGTAGCGCTGGTTGCGACCTTTGCCGCGCGCTTCACCGTCGATATCCTGCGGCGCAATCAGCCGCGTCGGATACGTGCCTTTGCCCGGCGCGGCGCAGACCGCCAGCTCCAGCGTCGTCAGCGCCTTTACCTGCACCGTCTCCTGCGGGGTGACGTACACCGCCCACGGCTTAATGCGCTCGAAGGGGCTCATCCGCTCGCCGATATCGTTAAACTGCGCGGAAGGCGTGCTGATGGAGGCCCGCCCGGCGACCAGCACCAGGCAGCGCTCTTCGCTGACGGCGGGCAGCGTCAGCGTCTGCCCCTCCTGCAGCTCATACGCCTCAAAGCCGACGTAGCCCCACCCTGCGCTTTCCGGTGTAACACACTGGGTGCGCCCCTCCGCGTTCGGCTGTTGCCAGCGTGATAACAGACGTGACATGTTCCCTCCTCAAATCAGTCCGGCGTCGCGCGCCAGGCGGCTCAGGTTGTTATACCCCAGACGGGCGTAGGTCAGCGGATGGGCAATCGCCGGATCCTGCTCGGCCTCGACCACCAGCCAGCCGTGATAATCCTGCGCCTTCAGCAGCCGCATAATAGGTGGGTAATCGACGCAGCCGTCGCCCGGCACGGTAAACACGCCGCTCAGCACCGCATCGAGGAAGCTGGTTTTGCGGTTTTTGACGTCCGCCAGCACGTCGGCGCGCACGTCTTTGCAGTGAACGTGATTGATGCGCGACGCCCAGCGCTGCGCCACCGCCAGCGGATCGGCCCCGGCAAAGGTGAGATGGCCGGTATCCAGCAGCAGTCCGACCGCCTCCCCGGTGTGAGTCATCAGGTTGTCCAAGTCTTCGGAAGACTCAATCACCGTGCCCATATGGTGATGGTAGGCAATCTGCACGCCCTGCTGCTGCGTATAGCGGGCAAATTCGGTGAGCTTCTCGCCGTACTCCTTCCAGCGCTCCTGCGGGAAGCGCGGGCGCAGATGCACCGGGGTCTGCTGCTCGCCGTGAATGCAGCCGCTCACTTCCGCAAACACCAGCACCTTCGCCCCCAGCTCGCGCAGCAGCGTCAGGTGCGGCTGCACGGCGGCGATCTCCTCCTCCACGCTGCGCTCCAGCAGGCGGCCAGAGTACCAGCCTGAGACCAGCTGCAGGTCGTGACGCTGCAGGATGGGGCCAAGCAGGCGCGCTTCGCGCGGGAATTTATTGCCCAGCTCGA
The DNA here is from genome assembly GCF_034106085.1 of Enterobacter sp. 302C9. Taxonomy (NCBI): domain Bacteria; kingdom Pseudomonadati; phylum Pseudomonadota; class Gammaproteobacteria; order Enterobacterales; family Enterobacteriaceae; genus Enterobacter; species Enterobacter sp. 302C9. Next base: position 101,339 of record NZ_JAWNBW010000004.1, on the reverse strand, counting down.
AGCCGGCAAAACCGGCCTCTTTACCTTCGCTCAGACAGGTTTCCAGCGAGGTTTCCGCGCCGAGAGAAGGCAGATCGTCGTTCGTCCACGTCAGCGGGTTAATGCCTAATTGCACACTCATTGTCGTCTCCATTATGCGTGTCCGCGCTCGCGCCACCAGGCGATAAGCTGCAGGTAGTTGTCCCGGATGCGCGCCACCAGCTGCGCATCGTCAATATCGTGCTTCAGCCACGCGCGGGAGGCATCGCCAAACAGCGTGCGCCCCACGGCGAAGCCTTTCACTACCGTCTGCCCCGCTGCGGCTTTGAAGTCGGCGCGCAGCTGTTCCGCCGGGGCGTCCAGGCCGAGGATCACCACCCCGCGGCAGTGCGGGTCCCGGCGTTCGATAATCTCGCTCAGCGCCGTCCAGCCGTCGGCGGAGAGCGGCGGCAGCTTCCACCAGTCCGGGTAAATGCCGAGGTTGTAGAAGCGGGAGATGGCGCGCAGGTAGAGCTCGTCGCTGCGCGGCATGGTCGCAGGCAGGATCACCTCCAGCAGCAGCTCGTGCCCGGAACGGCAGCAGGCGTGGTACACCTCGGCGATTTTCTGCTCCTGCTCCAGGCGCAGGCCGTGGGCATCTTCCGGGTGGAAGAAGACCAGGCACTTCACCACGTGCTCCTGCGGCCAGCTGATAAGCTGGGTGCCGATGTTGCCGTGCTCCATCTCCAGCGGCCGGGATCCCGGCAGCTCAATGGGACGACCAATCCACCACCCTTCCCCAGTGATCGCGTTCAGCGCGTCCTGACCAAAGGTGCCGTCGCACAGAAGACCGGCTTTGCCCTCCAGCCCGGCGCGGCTCGCCGCCTCGCGGCTGGCCTGCAGGATCAGCTGCTTCAGCGCCGGAATGCGCTTAAGCGACGCGCCGCACTGCATCGCCATATCCTCAAGCTGGCTGCGGTGGTCGAAGGCCATCACACACAGCTCCGGCCATTCGCGGCGGCGGGTGGTCACCCGGTGGAGATGGTTAAGACGCGGGTCGAGATCCGGGCGCGGCACGTTCGCGGCGCGGGAAAGATAGTCATCCAGCTCGATTTTGCTCGGCATCGCCGGGGCGCAGCCGTGGCGCGAAACCACCAGCGCGCCGCAGGCGTTGGCGTACCGGCACGCCTGCTCCCAGCCTTCGTCGTTCAGGTAGCCGCGCAGCAGGCCGGACATAAACGCATCCCCCGCCCCGAGGACGTTCAGCACCTCCACGCGCACGCCGGTCACCGTCAGGCCGTCGTCCAGCCGGGGCGGAATGGCGTCGGTATAGACCGAGCAGCCGTGCGCGCCGCGTTTGCAGACCAGCGCAGCGTCACTGACCGCACGCACCTGCCCCAGAGCCTGGAGGGTATCCGTGCTGCCGCCCGCAATGTGAAACTCCTCTTCGGTGCCGACAATGACGTCGAAGAGGTGCAGCACCTCATGCAGCTCGCGGGTGACCTTCTCGGCGGCGATAAAACGCGTTTCGCCGTCGCCTAAGGCGGTGAGCCCCCACAGCACCGGACGATAGTCGATGTCCAGCACCGTGCGCACGCCGTGACGGCGGGCATAGCCCAGCGCCGTCAGCACCGCCTCGCGGGTCTGCGGATGAGAAAGGTGAGTCCCGGTGATGGCAAGACAACGTGCGGAGGCAATGTAGCTTTCGTCCACATCGCTGGCGGTAATCGCCATATCCGCGCAGTTATCGCGATAAAAAATCAGTGGAAAGGTGTCCCGGTCTTTAATGCCGAGGAGCACCAGCGCCGTGAGGCGTTGTTTATCGGTAATCAGATGGCTGGTATCGCAGCCCACCTGGTTGAGCTCTTCCCGCAGGAAGCGGCCCATATGTTCATCGCCGACGCGCGCCAGCATCGACGAACGTAAACCCTGACGCGCGGTGCCATACGCCACGTTGCCCGACGACCCGCCGAGGTATTTGGCGAAGCTCGATACATCCTCCAGACGCGCACCAATCTGCTGGCTGTAGAGGTCTACCGCCACGCGGCCCATGCATATCACATCAAACTGCTTTTCCACGTTGATACCTCATCAGACAATGTCGTTCACGTTCAGCCAGCGGCCTTCCCGGTGCGAGAGCGCAATCGCGTCCAGCACGCGCGACACCTTCCAGCCCTCTTCGAAGTCCGGCCACATCGGCGCATCGGCGGCAATCCCGTCCACCAGGTCGCGCACCTCCACCGTTTTTTGATCGTTAAAGCCAATCCCGTGTCCCGCGCCCATGCAGAACGCGGCGTAGTCCGGGTGCGCCGGGCCGACGAGCAGCGTGCGGAACCCCTGGCGGTTCACCGGATCGTCATGCAGATAGAGCTTCAGCTCGGCCATGCGCTCCTGGGTGAAGCTGATGGCGCCTTTCGTTCCGGTGATGACGTACGACAGCCCCATCTTGCGTCCGCAGGCAACGCGGGAGGTTTCAATCACGCCCTGCGCCCCGCCCGCGAAACGCACCATCGCGTGGGCCTGATCCTCGTTTTCAACGGCAATCATCTCAGACGATCCGGCCTTCGCCGGTCGCGCCGGGACCACGATCTTCAGGTCGCCGCAGACCTGCTCGATATCCCCCACCAGGTACTGAGCCATGTTGACGATATGCGCCGCGAGGTCGCCCAGCGCCCCCAGCCCGGCGGTCTCTTTGAAGCAGTGCCAGTGAATGGGCGAGAGCGGGTCGGCCATATAGTCTTCGTTGTGGGTGCCGTAGAAGTGGATCACCTCGCCAATCTCGCCTCGCGCGATAATCTCCTTCGCCAGCTGCGCCGTCGGGTTTTTCATGTAGTTGAACCCCACCAGCGTTTTCACTCCTGCCCGCTGTGCAGCCTCAACCATTTCACGCGCGTCGTGGGCGTTCAGCGCCAGCGGCTTTTCCGAGTACACATGCTTGCCGTGGCGGATCGCCTCCAGCGCCATCTCCTTATGCAGATGGTTGGGGGAACAAATATCCACCACGTCAATGGCCGGGTCGGCCACCAGCGCCCGCCAGTCCCCGGTGGAGCGGTTGAAGCCAAACGCCTGCGCGCGCGCTGCCGCCAGCTCCGGCGTGACTTCCGCCACCATCTCGCGAACCAGCCTGCCGCGCAGGTTGAAGACCGTCGGGGCCTGGGCATAGGCAATGGCGTGCGCCTTGCCGATATACCCGGTGCCAATTAATCCAATACGAACCTCTTTCATCGTGATCCTCACAGTGCGCCGCGACGGCTTTTGGCATAGGTATCGAATGCCACCGCCAGAACGATAATTAATCCGGTGATAATCTGCTGGTAGTAGGCCGAGACGTTCATCAGCACCAGGCCGTTAATCAGAATGCCCATGATGATGGAGCCGATAATGGTGCCGCCGATGCGCCCGTAGCCGCCCATCAGCGAGGTGCCGCCGATCACCACCGAGGCGATGACGCGCAGCTCAAAGGAGATCCCGGCTACCGCCTCGGCGCTCCCCAGACGCGCGCTCAGGATGAAGCCCGCCAGCCCGGCCAGACAGCCGATCAGCACGTAGACGCTGACCAGCACGCGCTTGACGTTGACCCCCGCCAGCCGCGCCGCCTCCGGGTTGCCGCCGATGGCGTAGACGAAGCGTCCCCAGCGGGTTTTATGCAGCGCCAGATAGCCGCCGACGGCGACGATGGCGAAGATCCAGATAGGAATAGAGATGCCGAGCAGCTCCCCGCGTCCCCACCAGCGGTAGCCCTGATCGAAACCGGCGATCGGCGCGCCGTCGTTAATCACCAGCGTCAGGCCGCGCCAGATGGTCATCCCGCCGAGGGTGACGATGAACGGCGGCAGGCGCAGGCGGGTGACGCCCAGGCCGTGCAGGAAGCCAATCGCCGTGCCCATCGCCAGACAAATCCCCAGCCCAATCAGCCAGCTCATGCCGCCCCAGGCGTTCGGGTCGACGGTGGTGAAGTTGTCGCCCTTAATGACGTACGCCGCGGTCATGGCGCACACCGCGAGAATGGAGCCCACGGAGAGGTCGATCCCGGCGGTCAGAATGACGAAGGTCATCCCCACGGCCATGATCCCGTAGATGGACACTTCGGTCAGGATGTTGAAAATATTGCGTTCAGAGAAAAAGTTGCTGTTCTGCGACTGGAAGAAGATCAGCAGCAGGATCATGAAAATCAGCACCCCGAAGCGCTCGAAGAAGGCGATGGGATCGATGCGTCCGGCGCGTTTGACCGGGGCCTGCGTTTTAGAAATCATCTGCGTCATGAGAAACTCCGTTATGCCGCGTTCAGGGCGTTGTGGTTGATGGCCATCATCGTCATCAGCCGTTCTTCGTTAGCGTCGTCGCCGTGGATCTCGCCGGTCACCCGGCCTTCGCTGAGGGTGATGATCCGGTCAGACACCGCCATTACTTCAGGCAGATCGGAGGAGATCACGATCACCGCCACGCCCTTTTTCGCCATGTCAAACAGCACCTGGTGCACTTCCGATTTGGTCCCCACGTCGATGCCGCGCGTCGGCTCATCGACGATCAGCACCCGCGGGTTGAGCGCCATGCAGCGTGCGAGGATCACTTTTTGCTGGTTGCCGCCGGAGAGCTTGCGCACCTCCTGCGCGCTGTTGACCATTTTGATCTGCAGCGCCTTGCGGTAGGACTCAATCAGATCGTCCTCTTTTCGGGTGTTTACGAACCAGCGCCACTGCAGCAGCGAGGAGAGGCTGGAGAGCGACAGGTTGTCGCGAATCGACAGCCCCAGCACCGCCCCCTCTTTTTTGCGGTCTTCCGGCACCAGCGCCACGCCCTGATCGAGGGCATACAGCGGGTCGCGCGGCTGGTACGGCACGCCGTCCAGCTCAAAGCTCCCGGAGGTAAAGGCGTCTGCGCCAAACAGACAGCGCGCCACCTCGGTACGTCCCGCGCCCACCAGCCCGGCAATGCCCAGAACTTCCCCGGCGTGGACGTGGAAGCTGATGTCGTGCAAGGCGATGCCGTGCGGATCCAGCGGCGGCTTTTCGCGGCTCAGCCCCTTCACCGCCAGGCGGACGGGTTTGTCTTCATGATGCGTTTCGCTGGCCGGACGGCGGTTAAAGGCCACGTCGCGCCCGACCATCAGGCGGATCAGCTGTTCGACATTGGTCTCCGCCACCGCGCCGGTGCCGGTAAAGCGGCCGTCCTGGAAAACGGTGAAGCGATCGCAGAGCTGGAAAACTTCGTGCAGACGGTGGGTAACGTAAATAATGCTCACGCCGCGGTTTTTAAGCTCCCGCACCACGCGGTGCAGGCTTTCCACCTCGCTGTCGCTCAGCGCGGCGGAAGGTTCGTCCATAATGATTAACCGGGCGTTGAGGGTCAGCGCCCGGGCGATCTCCACCATCTGCTGCTGGGCGACGCTCAGGCGGGCGACCGGCGTGGTCGGCGCAACGTTCAGCTGGAGGTAATCGAGAATGACCTGCGCCTCCTGGTTGACCGCCCTTTCGTCGACGATCAGGTTACGCCTGCGCGGCTCGCGTCCGAGAAACATGTTTTCCGCGACGGTCATGTTGGGCAGCAGGTTGAATTCCTGATAGATGGTGATAATGCCCTTGTTCTGGCGTTCCACCGGGGAGTCGTCCACCGGCAGCGTTTCGCCGTTGAACCAGATATCCCCGCGCGTTTGCGGCTGCGCGCCCGCGAGCGCCTTCAGCAGCGTGGATTTTCCCGCCCCGTTTTCCCCCAGCAGGGCGTGAATTTCGCCGCTGCCAACGGTCAGCTGAGCGCTGCTCAGCGCCCAGACGCCGGAAAAGCTTTTTGCCAGGTCGGTCACTTTCAGTAAGGGTTGCGACATCAGTCTGCTCCTCCTCATGATGAGCCGCCAGAGGCGGCTCGGGACATATTAGTTACCGGCCTCACCGATACGCTCAGCCTGCTGCAGGTTCTCTTTGGTGATCAGCGTCGGCGGGTAGTCGGCGCCGGTGATGGCTTTCTTCTCGCGCACGTTGGCCACCAGCTGGCTCATCGCCGTCTGCACCGCAAAGCCCGGGCGCTGATCCGCCGTTACCGCCAGCCAGCCGTCGCGCACGCGGGCCAGCGCTTCCGGCACCGCATCAAACCCGGTCACGAGGATTTCGCCCGGCTTCACGCCCTGGCTCTGCAGCGCTTCAATCGCGCCCAGCGCCATATCGTCGTTGGCGGAGAGGATCACCTGCGGACGTTTCGGCAGCGAAGGCAGAACGCTCTCAACAATGCGCATCCCTTCAGAACGCATCCAGTTGCCGGTCTGATCGGCGACGATCTTGTACTTATCCCCGCCCGCCTTCAGGCTGTCGCGGATCCCTTTGGTGCGTTCAATGTTGGAAGAGGAGCCCGGCTGACCGGTGAGGAGAATAATGTCCGCGCCGTCGGGGAATTTGGTTTTAACGAAGTCGCCAACCGCCTGGCCGCCCTTGTAGTTGTTGGCGCCGAAGTGCGGCACTTTCTTCTGGCTGTCGACGGAGCGGTCAAGGGTGACGATCGGCAGCTTCGCATCCTGAATTTCCTCCACCGCGCTGGAGACCGCGTTGACGTCGTTCGGGGAGACGATAAATCCCTGCGCCCCGCGGGTGATGGCGTTTTCCAGGTCAGCTACCTGCTTCGGCGAGCTGCCCTGCCCGTCCAGCACCTGAAGCTTCACGCCCATCTCTTTTGCGGCTTTCACCGCCGTGCGCTGCATGTGAACTTCAAACGGCATGGCCAGGTTTGGCGTACTGAAAACGATTTGCTCGTTTTCGGCGAGGGCGGCCCCGGACGTCATGGCGATGAGGGCGGCTACGATCAGTTTTTTCATTATTATGTCTCTCTGTGTAGGGTTGTTGTGTTTAGAGGACGATCTCGCGCTGGCTGCGCAGTGACTCCAGCGCTTTATCCGCAAGGTACAGCGCACGTTCACCATCATCGCCGCTGCAGTCAGGCACCGCTTCGCCGCGCAGGACCGCAACAAAGTGTTCCCATTCCGCGGCGTAAGCGGATTTGTAGCGCTGCAGGAAGAAGTGTTCCGGCAGCGCGCTGGTGCAGCCCTGTTTGCCGTAGTGCTGCACCTGGTTTTCCAGAATGTTGCCCGCGCACAGCAGCCCTTCGGAGCCGTGCAGCTCCAGGCGCTGGTCGTAGCCGTAAGATGAACGGCGGCTGTTGACGATGGTCGCCATCGCGCCGGAGGCATATTTCAGAACGATAAACGCGGTATCGATATCCCCCGCCTCGCCAATCGCCGGATCCACCAGGTTACTGCCCTGGGCATACACCGACACCGGCTCTTCGCCCATGATGAAGCGGGCCATGTCAAAGTCATGAATGGTCATATCGCGGAACATGCCGCCGGAGACGCGCACGTACTCCGCAGGCGGCGGAGACGGGTCGCGGGAGATGATGAGCAGCGATTCCGGTTTGCCGATGCGCCCGGCCTGCGCGTCGGTTTTCACGCGGCGAAACTGCGGGTCAAAGCGGCGGTTAAAGCCGATGAACAGCGGCACGTCGTACTCTTTGACCACCTTCAGGCAGTCGCGCACGCGGGCGAGGTCAAGGTGTACCGGCTTTTCGCAGAAGATGGCCTTGCCGTGGCGGGCGGCCATTTCAATCAGATCCGCGTGGGTGTCGGTGGCGGAGGCGATCAGCACGGCGTGAACGTTAGGGTCGGTCATCGCCTCGTTCAGGCTCTGCTGGCGGGCCTGATACTGCGCGGCGAGACGGGTGGCAAATTCCTGATTCGGGTCAACCACGGACCAGAGCGTGGTCGCGCCGTGGCTGGCGATGTTAGCTGCATGTACCTGGCCAATTCGGCCAGCGCCCAGTAAAGCAATGTTAAACATAACGGCTCCCGGTGTTGGTGAATGCTGTGAACTAACGACTCTATAAATAAAACATTTATTTCATTTTTATAAATAGTGAAAATTATGTTTTTGAGTGCGGGTTAACACTTTTGAGATGAATGAGATAAATTTTGTTATCAATCTCACAACATGAGTGAGCGTGCGGCAACCCCCCTCACCCCGGCCCTCTCCCTCCGGGAGAGGGAGTAAAAAACCGCACCGATCCGTCCCCTCTCCCTGTGGGAGAGGGTTAGGGTGAGGGGAAAACAAAAATGAAATGAAAATTTCGTTACGGCAGGAAAACTTAATACTGACGGGCTTTTTTCAACTGCGCCTGCGTTTGCTCAGCGGCTTCGCGCACGGCAGACGACGCCGCCACCTGCGCATCACCGGTTCGCCACCAGGAGGCGTAGTCGTGAGTCATGGTCTTCGGCAATACCTTGATGTCCAGCAGCGTCGGGCCGGGATGCGCCCGCGACGCCTCCAGCGCCGCCAGCAGGCTTTGCTCATCGTTCACCCGCCACGCGCGGCAGCCGTAGCTCTCCGCGTTTTGCGCAAAGTCGACCTTCACCAGCGGCCCGTCGAGACGCCCGGTTTCCGGGTTGCGGTGGCGGTTTTCGGTGCCAAAGCTGCCCATGCCGTGCCCCATCTGCAGGTTATTAATGCAGCCGAAGCTGGCGTTATCAAACAGCAGAACGGTGACCTTAATGCCCTCCTGAACGGCGGTTTGCAGCTCGGAGTGCAGCATCATGTAGGAGCCATCCCCCACCATGGCGTACACCGGCAGTTCGGGTCTGGCGAGCTTCGCGCCGATGGCCGCCGCAATCTCGTAGCCCATGCAGGAGTAGCCGTACTCCAGGTGATAGCTGTCCGGCGTTTTGACCTGCCAAAGGCGCTGTAAATCCCCTGGCAGCGAACCGGCCGCGCCCACCACGATGGCGTTATCTTCAACATGCTGGTTGATCAGCCCCAGCACCCGCGTCTGGGTCAGGCGGGTGTTGAGCGCCTCGCCGTATTCCGCCAGCTGCGCATCCAGGTGCCCCGCCACTTCGGGCGCATCGTCAGGACGCCACTGGCGATCCCACAGGCGGCGGCACTCGTCGCGCCAGGCGGCCTTCGCCTGAGCGATCGCCTCTCCCCAGCCACTGCGATAATCCCCGAGCGCGTGGGTCAATGCCTGGAGCCCGGTTTGGGCATCGGCAACCAGCGCGGTGGCGTCCAGCTTCAGGGCGTCAAACTCGGCCACGTTCAGCAGCAGAAACTCAACGTCCGGGTGGGAAAAGAGCGCCTTGGAGCCGGTAGTAAAGTCGGTCAGGCGCGTGCCGACGCCAATCACTAAATCGGCCTGCGGCGCGAGCTGGTTGGCAGCCATTCCCCCCGTCACCCCTATGCCGCCCAGGTTAAGTGGGTGGTCACTTACCAGCGATCCCTTTCCGGCCTGGGTTTCGGCAAACGGCAGCCGCAGCGTCTCGACAAATTCGCGAAACGCCTCATGCGCGCCGGAATAGCGCACGCCGCCGCCGCACACCACCAGCGGACGACGCTTGCGGGCGATCAGCGCCCGCGCCTGCGCCAGACGCTGCGGATCGGGCGGACGGCGCTCAATGTGGTGCACGCGACGCGCGAAGAAGCTCAGCGGGTAGTCCCAGGCCTCTCCCTGCACGTCCTGCGGCAGGCAGATGGTCACCGCGCCGGTATTGGCGGGGTCAGTAAGCGTTCGCATCGCGCTTAGCATGGCGCTCATCAGCTGCTCGGGACGGTTGATGCGGTCCCAGTAGCGGGAGACCGGACGGAAGCAGTCGTTGGTGCTGATGCTGAGATCGTGATACTGCTCGATCTGCTGCAGCACCGGATCCGGCTGGCGGCTGGCGTAGATATCGCCCGGCAACAGCAGGAGCGGGATGCGGTTCGCCGTAGCGGTGGCCGCCGCTGTGACCATATTGGCGGCGCCCGGCCCGACGGAGGAGGTGACGGCAAAAATGCGCTGACGGCGGTGCTGTTTGGCGAATCCCGTCGCCATATGGGCGATACCCTGCTCGTTGCAGCCCTGCATCACCTGCAGATGGCCCGGGTCCTGCTCCAGCGCCTGGCCGATACCGAGCACGTTGCCGTGCCCAAAGATGGTCGCCACGCCCTCCACGAAGGGCGTTTCGTTGCCGTCTACGCTGACGTACTGTTGATTAAGGAACCGGACCAGCGCCTGGGCCATGGTCATACGTTCGGTTTGCATAAAACCTCCTGTCAGCCCAGCGTCGGCATTGAGAACGCAGCGCCTGTCTCCTGCTGCATTTCCGGCCAGCGCGCGGTGATAGTTTTCATTCGGGTGTAGAAGCGCACGCCGTCGCTGCCGTGAACGTTGAGCGCGCCAAAGATGGAACGCTTCCAGCCGCCGAAGCTGTGGAACGCCATCGGCACCGGGATCGGCACGTTGACCCCCACCATGCCCGCCTGCACCTCTTCGCAGAAGCGGCGCGCGCAACCGCCGTCGCGGGTGAAGATCGCCGAACCATTACCATATTCATGGCGGTTAATCAGATCCACCGCGCTGGCGTAATCTGCTACGCGCACCACAGAAAGCACCGGGCCAAAAATCTCTTCTTTATAGATGGTCATCTCCGGAGTGACGTTATCGAACAGCGTCGGCCCGACGAAGTAGCCCTGCTCGTGGCCCTTCACGCTGAAGCCGCGACCGTCCACGCGAAGTTTCGCTCCCTGCGCTTCCCCGCTGTCGATGTAGCCCAGCACCTTGCTGCGGTGTGCGGAGGAGATGAGCGGCCCCATTTCGTTTTCCGGCGACTGGTCCAGGCCCGGCCCCACGCGCAGCGCGGCAATCTGTTTCTCCAGCCGGGCGCAGAGGTCATCGGCAGTTTTATCCCCCACCGCCAGCACCACCGAGAGCGCCATGCAGCGTTCGCCCGCCGCGCCGTAGGCCGCGCCCATGATGGCGTTGGTAGCCATCTCCATGTCGGCATCCGGCATGAGAATGCAGTGGTTTTTCGCGCCGCCCAGCGCCTGGCAGCGCTTTCCGTGGGCGGACGCGGTCTGGTAAATGTATTCCGCAATTGGCGTGGAGCCGACAAAGCTCACCGCCTGCACGCGTGGGTCTGTCAGGAGCACGTCAACGGACTCCTTATCGCCCTGCACCACGTTGAACACGCCGTCCGGCAGGCCGGCCTCTTTCAGCAGCTGCGCCAGCGCCAGCGCCAGAGAAGGATCTTTTTCCGACGGCTTCAGCACGAAGGTGTTGCCGGTCGCCAGCGCGATCGGGAACATCCACATCGGCACCATCGCCGGGAAGTTAAACGGGGTGATCCCGGCGCAGACGCCGAGCGGCTGCATCAGCGAGTGGCTGTCGACGCCGGTACCGACGTTCGCCGAGTGTTCACCCTTTTGCAGATGTGGGATGCCGCAGGCAAATTCTACTACTTCCAGGCCGCGGGTCAGTTCGCCCACCGCATCGGAGAAGACCTTGCCGTGCTCTTCGCTGATGATGCGGGCCAGTCGCTCCATGTTCTCTTCCAGCAGCGCCTTGAAGCGGAACATCACGCGCGCGCGCTTAAGCGGAGCATGGCGCGCCCACGCCGGAAACGCCTGCTGCGCGGCGGCAATCGCCTGCTCCGTTTCCTGCGCCGTACTCATCACCACCTGGCGGATCTGCTCGCCGGTGGCTGGGTTGAAGATCGCCTGAACGCGCTGGCCTGAACCGGTGACACATTCGCCGTGAATAAAATTCGCTACCGTCTCCATCCTTAACCTCTCGCTGTTGATACGTGACTGTTAACTGAACACTGTGTACTGAACACTATATATGAAACAAATATTCCATTTTAAGTTGAAATAAAATAAATGATGATTATTGTGATCAAGGATGGATTTTTATGTTAACAGCCAACAACACTGACGCAGCGTGCGCTATTAAGGGATTTCGGGCGAGGAAATGACTGAAGTTTCTGTTTCATTTTTGCTGCCAGATGGATGGCCGACATTTAAAAGACGCGGTTTTGCGTTTAGAATCATAAGACTGTATTTGGGGGATAAGATGACGACAGCAACCAGCCTGAACGAACTGCAGCAGCAAATCCGCGATCGCTACGATAGCCTGAGCAAGAGGCTGCAGCAGGTCTCCCGCTACGTGCTGGATAACACCAACAGCGTGGCCTTTGATACGGTTGCCGTCATTGCCGAGCGCGCCGACGTGCCGCCCTCGACGCTGATCCGCTTTGCCAACGCCTTTGACTTCACCGGCTTCAACGAAATGAAACAGCTGTTTCGCATGAACCTGGTGGAGGAGACCGCCAGCTACAGCGACCGCGCCCGGCTGTTCCGCGAGATGGAGAGCGAGGCAGTGCCGGAAACGCCGCTCGATATTCTGCAGGAGTTCGCCCGCTCGAACGCGCAGGCGCTGCAGCAGCTGGCCGCCCGCGCCGAGCCGGAAATGCTGGAGCGCGCGGTGCAGCTATTGGCCGACGCCGACACCATCTACATCGCCGGACTGCGCCGCTCCTTCAGCGTCGCGGCCTACCTCACCTACGCCCTGAGCCATCTGGAGTGCCGCCCTATCCTGCTCGACGGCATGGGCGGGATGCTGCGCGAGCAGATCAGCCGCATTAAGGCGCGCGACATTGTAGTGTCGATCAGCTTCTCGCCGTACGCGGAAGAGACGGTGATGGTCAGCGAAACCGCCGCCAGCGTCGGCGCGCGGCAGATCGTGATTACGGACAGCCAGATAAGCCCCCTGGCGACGTTCAGCGATCTCTGCTTTGTGGTGAAAGAGGCGCAGGTGGACGCGTTTCGCTCCCAGTCGGCAACGCTGTGCCTGGTGCAGTCGCTGGTTGTGGCGCTGGCGTATCGCCGGGATAATAGCGGAAAATAGTTCACGCCTCCGGCCCCGCCCGCCGGGCCGCCGCCTTTACGTTATTTTTTATATTCTTTTATTTTTGATAAATGTTCGAGCTTCTTTCGTTTCCACCATAAAGATAGCAATGAAGATGCCTCGTCATCAGTCTTATCCATAATGACTGGCTGATTGATAGACATGATGCTTAATGCCGAGGTAAACATAATCAATAAGCACACCGCAGCATTACCTTCATTATACCATGACCTTGTAAAGATCCCCGTGAGGTACAACCCGTAGCAACTACCAAGGAAAAGCATAGCATTAAGTAATAATGCAATAATTCGCCACTTTCCTAATAAATATAATTTAGCTTCAAAATATTCCATAGAGACTCCATGTTATTGGGGAACCAGATGCATCAGGCCACAATAATGTTTGGCTGAATTCTTATCTAGGAACTCTGCTCTACTTTACGCAGGAGGCGCAGGAAATGCATTCCTGTATCTAAATAACTTTGCATATTGCCTATCCACTTTAGCCCGGCTTTGTTGATTACCGGTGAATGCAATGGCAGCACTCATGAGGTAGATAAATCATCCGTCTAAGTAATCACCGCCAGCGCCATAAGGCTGCGGGAGAACTTATTTTATTCTTAATCGTTCTGGTACAGCATTATTCATTGTGACCAGAGCGTGACGCTTAGCAGGACATCCGAAAGCTAGCTCACTCAGTGACAACGGTGTGGTGGATAATCGATTCCACCGTTCGGCGGCCTGCAGCGCTGAAAACGCTTGAATGCAATTTTCCATCCCCGGCAGAAACCAAAGCGCTTGATGCTGACAAACGTATATTTTGAACATGAAGGATGATAGCGACAGCGCCGTCTGACGCTGTCTGGTGCATGTTTGCGGTAAAGCAGTATCAGCCAGAAGCTCAGACTACGCAGCACAGTTACACCTCTTTCCTGAAGGTAATAACATAGTACTGCATAAATTTGACCTTACTGCCGCCAAAACAGCCCGGTCGTTCTTCAATACCGATAGTATCAACTCGCTGAAATTCCCAGCCCTGCGCTGCCCACTCGTTGACCACGTCCTCAAGGTATTGCGCAGCAATACCGATTTTGTTGTCTTTAGCCCTGACTGAAATGTTGGGTGGAACCTGGACCATTTTGTACTGAAACATTAGATTAACCTTGTTGTTAACGGTGGCTGATTATTCGCTCTGCCAGGAATAGCGACAGAGGCGTTAAATGCCGCTGGACATTTATTATTTGCATAAGCTGGCTCTGTGCACAGTGATTGCTTTACTTAACTCTTCGCACATCTGCTGTAGTACCTTCAACCTGCATTTTGTAACCTGTTCCGCTATTGTAAATTAATGCCTCCGGTCTGTATGAATACTTGTATTCATAGTGGTAGGTGCATTGCTTCCACACCTGCCCGTTAGTGAGAGTGTAAACGGTTTCGCCTTCCCATCCTTTAAATTCGCCATCAATTCGTGATTGGATGACATCAGTGATTTGTCTGACGGGTACAACTTTGTCTTTCCCATCTATCTGCAGATAAAACCGCCCATTCGCTCGTAAGAGATTGACATCAGGTCGATAGGCATAATGATACCAGTACATGTATTGCGCCTGTATCCAGTATGTCCCGTCAACAAACCTGAATAAAACCTCGTCATCAAACCCTTCGAAATCACCATCGATTTTTGTTTTGCGTACAAGTTCATATGTGCTCATGGTCATTCTCCATTGGATATAACTTTTTCACTACTACAAGCTACTCCTTTATTTGTGGTGATATCAACCGCAAATAGGAGCATGGTCTAAATATTTCGGTAAAATATTCATGACACGAATATTTTATTTTTTAAACATATCTCTTGTGAATTTTTTATGATGGAATTCGAGGCGCGTCAAATAAATTCTGGTTAGTCCGTTACGATTATTACAAACCTGGCTTATATTGCTACCAGGCAGGGCTAACAGGAAACAGGGCGATGGGTTTAATTAGAAAACTACGCAGTATTTTAGGACATCAATCTGGCAAGAGAGAACCTTCATCTACGTATGAACGCAACACGGAACTGGAGGGTAAATGGCTTACCGTGGATCACCCTTACTTCTTCGGTCACGCAAATATTTCGCCGGATAAGCGCTGGGTAGTGGGCTGCGATGATTCGGATGGTGGCAGCCTTGGAGGCCACAGGATGAAGGGCAATGGCCGTGTCATTCTTGTCGATTACCCCTCTGACAGGATTGTGTATGAGCTAAAATGTTTTGCACGCCCTGTCGATGCCGCTGTTTCTGATTCCGGTAGTTTCATAGTCCACGATTGTGGTTTCGGTAGTGCACTTAGCGGGGATGTCATCGCTATCAACACCAACGGTGATGAAATCTACCGTCGGCATTACTGCGCCAATATCTTTAATATTGGTTTGTCCCAATGTGGCCGGTACGCAGCTGTCCAGACAGCAAATGCAGATAATAAAGACAGTAATATTTTGGAGGTTCTCGATCTTCAAAAAAGACAGCAAATGTTTACAGTTCGCCCCGTCGGGACCTGGGCAGATTGCTATTTATTCGATACAAACGCTGACGGAGAGTTATGCCAACTACGCGTCAATCTGCGTGATCTTGGATACTTCCGTTATTCCACCGCTGGTGAGTTCCTTGATGCTGAATCACTACAAATAGCCCAGTTGGACAAAGGTGATTACACCACAAAGATTATGGCCGCGCAGGAGTTGCTTAAGACGGATACCACCGAGGAAAGCGCCAGGAAAGCTCTGAGCGTCGCTGATACAGCTCTTACGCAGGGAGCCCGAGAACGATATGACTGGGGAGCGCTAGCTCACAGGATCAGAGGGGAGTCGTTTGAATCGCTTGGGCAGTTATCTGACGCTTTGGAAGCCTATGAACAGGCACTTGCAATGAATCCTAAAGTGGGTGTATTGCGCCGGGCAACCACTCTGCGTAAAAAACTTTCTGCAAAGAAATAAAACGCCCTCCTAATACGGTGCAAGTAAAATAAGTAAAGATGATGAGACGAAATGGCACGAAACCGTGATCATTTTAGCCAGCGCACAAAAACCGAACTGGCTCTTCGGGTCAGCTATCATTATTCAAAATGTAAATGTCCAACTATATGTACAAAAAAGCCCGCAGTTACGCGGGCTAAGAGTACTTTACTGTTTTTACGCGCTGGCTATTGCCAGTCGTTAAATCATTCCCACTCAATCGTAGCCGGTGGCTTACCGCTGATGTCATATACGACTCGCGATATCCCATTGACTTCATTGATTATTCTGTTAGACACGCGGCCTAAGAAGTCATACGGCAGGTGCGCCCAGTGCGCGGTCATGAAGTCGATGGTTTCCACCGCACGCAGGGAAACAACCCAGTCGTACTTACGGCCATCGCCCATCACGCCGACGGAGCGAACCGGCAGGAACACGGTGAACGCCTGGCTTACCTTGTTGTACAGGTCAGCTTTGTGCAGCTCTTCGATGAAGATCGCGTCCGCGCGACGCAGCAGGTCGCAGTACTCTTTCTTCACTTCGCCCAGCACGCGCACGCCCAGACCCGGACCCGGGAACGGGTGACGGTAGAGCATGTCGTACGGCAGACCCAGTTCCAGACCGATCTTACGCACTTCGTCTTTGAACAGCTCGCGCAGCGGTTCAACCAGGCCCATCTTCATCTCTTTCGGCAGGCCGCCCACGTTGTGGTGAGATTTGATGACGTGTGCTTTACCGGTTGCGGAGGCCGCAGACTCGATCACGTCAGGGTAGATGGTGCCCTGCGCCAGCCACTTCACGTCTTCCAGCTTCAGCGCCTCTTCGTCGAACACTTCCACGAACACGCGGCCGATGATTTTACGTTTGGCTTCCGGATCGTTCTCGCCTTTCAGCGCGTCCAGGAAGCGCTGCTCGCCTTCCACGTGAACGATGTTCAGACCGAAGTGGTCGCCGAACATGTCCATGACCTGCTGGGCTTCGTTCAGACGCAGCAGACCGTTGTCCACGAAGACGCAGGTCAGGTTTTTGCCGATGGCGCGGTGCAGCAGCATCGCGGTCACGGAGGAGTCCACGCCGCCGGAGAGGCCGAGGATCACTTTGTCATCGCCAACCTGCTGGCGGATACGCTCAACGGCGTCGTCGATGATTTTTGCCGGAGTCCACAGGGCTTCACACTGGCAGATGTCACGCACGAAGCGCTCCAGCATGCGCATACCCTGACGGGTGTGGGTCACTTCCGGGTGGAACTGCACGCCGTAGAAGCGTTTTTCTTCGTTCGCCATGATGGCAAACGGGCAGCTTTCGGTGCTGGCAACGGTCACGAAGTCAGACGGGATGGCGGTGACTTTGTCGCCGTGGCTCATCCACACGTCCAGCAGCGGTTTGCCGTCTGCGGTCAGGGAGTCTTCGATACCGCGCACCAGCGCGCTGTCGGTGACGACTTCTACCTGTGCGTAGCCAAACTCGCGCTCGTTAGAGCCTTCTACGTGGCCGCCCAGCTGCATTGCCATGGTCTGCATGCCGTAGCAAACGCCGAATACCGGCACGCCAGCTTCGAACACGTACTGCGGCGCGCGCGGGCTGTTCTCTTCAGTGGTACTTTCCGGGCCGCCGGACAGGATGATGCCGCTTGGATTGAATTCGCGAATCTGTGCTTCCGTGACATCCCACGCCCACAGCTCACAGTAAACGCCCAGTTCACGTACGCGACGCGCCACCAGCTGAGTGTACTGAGAACCGAAGTCCAGGATGAGAATGCGATGTTTATGAATGTTTTCCGTCATTGACGCTAATTCCGAGGCAAGTGAAACAAAAACAGAGCGCCCGGCAGAAGCCGGGCGCGGAAACTTATCAGGAGCCCAGACGGTAGTTCGGGGACTCTTTGGTGATCGTCACGTCGTGAACGTGGCTCTCCTGGATACCCGCACCGCTGATGCGTACGAATTCCGCTTTAGTACGCAGCAGGTCAATGGTACCACAGCCGGTCAGACCCATACAGGAGCGCAGGCCGCCCATCTGCTGGTGAATGATCTCTTTCAGACGGCCTTTATAGGCAACGCGACCTTCGATACCTTCCGGTACCAGTTTGTCAGCGGCGTTATCGGTCTGGAAGTAACGGTCAGAGGAGCCTTTGGACATCGCGCCCAGGGAGCCCATACCGCGGTAAGATTTGTAAGAACGGCCCTGGTAGAGTTCGATTTCACCCGGGGATTCTTCGGTACCGGCCAGCATGGAGCCTACCATTACGGCAGCTGCGCCCGCGGCGATCGCTTTGGCGATGTCGCCTGAGAAGCGGATACCGCCGTCAGCGATAACCGGAATACCTGTGCCTTCCAGCGCTTCAACCGCGTCAGACACGGCGGTGATCTGCGGAACGCCCACGCCGGTCACGATACGTGTGGTACAGATAGAGCCAGGGCCGATACCCACTTTCACCGCGCTGCAGCCAGCGTCAGCCAGCGCGCGAGCGCCTGCGCCAGTGGCCACGTTACCGCCGATGATCTGCAGATCAGGGTATTTGGCACGGGTGTCGCGAATACGTTGCAGAACGCCTTCGGAGTGGCCGTGAGAGGAGTCAATCAGCAGGACGTCAACGCCCGCAGCAACCAGCGCGTCAACGCGCTCTTCGTTACCGGCGCCAGCGCCAACCGCAGCGCCGACGCGCAGACGGCCATGCTCGTCTTTACAGGCGTTAGGCTTACGTTCTGCTTTCTGGAAATCTTTAACGGTGATCATGCCGCGCAGGTGGAAGCTGCTGTCAACAACCAGCGCTTTTTCAACGCGTTTTTCGTGCATTTTTGCCAGCACCACGTCGCGGGTTTCACCTTCGCGAACGGTAACCAGACGCTCTTTTGGCGTCATGTAGACGCTGACAGGCTGGTTCAGGTCAGTCACGAAACGCACGTCACGACCGGTGATGATACCGACCAGTTCGTTCTCTTCGGTCACCACCGGGTAACCGGCAAAGCCGTTACGTTCGGTCAGGGCTTTCACTTCGTGCAGCGTGGTGGTTGGCAGAACGGTCTGTGGGTCAGACACGATGCCGGATTCATGTTTCTTCACGCGGCGAACTTCTTCCGCCTGACGTTCGATAGACATGTTTTTGTGAATAAAGCCAATGCCACCTTCCTGTGCCAGAGCGATAGCCAGGCGCGCTTCAGTCACGGTGTCCATTGCCGCAGAGAGCATAGGAATGTTCAGGCGAATGGTTTTCGTCAACTGCGTGCTGAGATCGGCAGTATTCGGCAGAACAGTGGAGTGAGCGGGAACGAGGAGGACGTCGTCAAACGTCAGTGCTTCTTTAGCGATACGTAGCATGGGCAATATCTCTGACCTGGGTGGTTAAATATTGCCGTGGCATTATACAGAGCGTAACCGATTGCATCTACACTTTTTTATAAAAAAGCTTGCGATTGCCTCTCAGCAGGTTACTATCGACTGAATAACTTGCTGATTTAGAATTTGATCCCGCTCACATGTTATCCTCTCAATCCCCCTCAATTTATACCGTCAGCCGCCTGAATCAGACGGTGCGCTTGCTGCTTGAGCAGGAAATGGGGCAGGTCTGGATCAGCGGTGAGATCTCTAACTTCACGCAGCCGTCCTCCGGTCACTGGTACTTTACCTTAAAAGACGACACCGCCCAGGTGCGCTGCGCGATGTTCCGCAACAGCAACCGTCGCGTGACGTTTCGTCCTCAGCACGGCCAGCAGGTTCTGGTTCGCGCCAATATCACCCTGTATGAGCCGCGCGGCGACTATCAGATCATCGTCGAGAGCATGCAGCCTGCGGGCGAAGGCCTGCTGCAGCAGAAGTATGAACAGCTAAAAGCCAGGCTCTCTGCCGAAGGGCTGTTCGACCAGCAGTACAAAAAACCGCTGCCCTCCCCCGCCCACTGCGTTGGGGTCATCACCTCGAAAACCGGTGCGGCACTGCACGATATTTTGCACGTGCTGAAGCGTCGCGATCCTTCCCTGCCCGTCATCATCTACCCGACCGCCGTTCAGGGTGACGATGCTCCGGGCCAGATTGTGCGCGCCATTGAGCTGGCGAACGCCCGTCAGGAGTGCGACGTATTAATCGTCGGGCGCGGCGGCGGCTCGCTGGAAGACTTGTGGAGCTTTAACGACGAGCGCGTGGCGCGGGCAATCTTTGCAAGCCTGATCCCCGTGGTAAGCGCCGTCGGCCACGAAACGGACGTAACGATAGCCGATTTTGTCGCGGATCTGCGCGCGCCTACGCCGTCCGCGGCGGCGGAAGTGGTCAGCCGGAACCAGCTGGAGCTGCTGCGTCAGATTCAGAACGGCCAGCAGCGTCTTGAGATGGCGATGGACTACTTCCTTGCCAACCGTACCCGCCGCTTTACCCAGCTTCATCATCGTCTTCAGCAGCAGCACCCGCAGCTGCGTCTGGCGCGTCAGCAGACCGTGCTGGAGCGCCTGCGTCAGCGCATGAACGTTGCAGTGGACGCGCAGCTTAAGCGCGCGGTATCGCGCCAGCAGCGCGTGACGCAGCGCCTGAACCAGCAGAACCCGCAGCCGAAAATTTATCGCACGCAAACGCGGATCCAGCAGCTGGAGTATCGTCTGGCGGAGACAATCCGGGCGCGGCTGAGCGCCACCCGCGAACGTTTTGGCAATGCGGTGACCCATCTTGAAGCGGTCAGCCCCCTCTCCACGCTGGCGCGCGGCTATAGCGTGACGACGGCGACGGACGGCAAAGTGCTGAAGCAGACCAAACAGGTGAATACCGGCGATGTGCTGACGACGCGTCTTTCCGACGGCTGGGTAGAAAGCGAAGTGAAATCAATTAAACCGGTGAAAAAAACGCGTCAGCGTAAAACCGGATAATTCCTCGCCGGTTACTTACTATACTGCTGCTATTCCCTTTTTTAATAAGGAGAGCAGCATGCCCCATCTTCATAGCGTTATTCCACCTTATATTCTTCGTCGTATTATCGAAAGCGGTTCCGAGCCGCAGCAGCGCTGTGCCCGTCAGACCTTAACCCACGTCCAGACGCTGATGGCCCACATGCCCGGCAAACCCGCCGCGCCGCACGTGAATAAAGCCGGACAGCTGGAGCGCGATATTTACGACGCGAAGCATACCCAGGAGCTGCCGGGTACCCAGGTGCGTTACGAAGGCCAGCCATCGAACGGCGATGTGGCGGTGGATGAAGCCTACGATTATTTAGGTATTACCCATGATTTCTTCTGGAAAGAATATCAGCGCGATTCGCTCGATAATAAAGGGCTTATTTTGACCGGCACCGTTCACTATGGCCGGGAATATCAGAACGCCTTCTGGAACGGTCAGCAGATGGTATTTGGCGACGGCGACGGGGAAATATTTAACCGCTTTACCATCGCCATCGACGTGGTAGCGCACGAGTTGAGCCACGGCGTGACCGAGACCGAAGCCGGGCTTATCTATTTTGAACAGTCGGGCGCGCTGAACGAGTCTCTGTCGGACGTGTTTGGCTCGCTGGTCAAACAGTACCATCTGAAGCAAACCGCCGATAAAGCAGACTGGCTCATTGGTGAAGGGTTGCTGGCGAAAGGGATCAACGGCAAAGGGCTGCGCTCAATGTCTGAACCCGGCACCGCCTATGACGATCCCCTGCTCGGCAAAGACCCGCAGCCTGCGCACATGAAAGATTTCATTAAAACGCGCGAGGATAACGGCGGCGTGCACCTGAACTCCGGCATCCCCAACCGGGCATTTTATCTGGCCGCGACGGCGATCGGCGGCTACGCCTGGGAAAAAGCGGGTTATGCCTGGTACGACACGGTTTGCGATCGCAAACTGGCGCAGGATGCGGATTTTGAGGCCTTCGCAAAGCTGACGATCGCGCACGGAGAGAAACGCTCCGGCGCCGACGCTGGTGCGGCCATTAAACAAGCCTGGGAACAGGTGGGAGTGTTGTAAATGCAGGTTCCGGAACTGACGGATGACGCCGTGGTTGAGCTGGCCCGGGAAGGCGGCGTCGCTTTTATTCCCAAGTTGAGTGGACAGCGCACCATCGCGCTCTCCTCGCTCAATGAGGCCCAGCGCCAGCGCCTGGTGAGCATCCTGGAGCAGGCTTTTCCACGCGGTCAGCCGCCGGGGCAAGCCTCTTCACCCGGCAGCGGCGACCAGCGCTATTTCCGCATCCAGATTATCTGGACCGGGCAAAATCAGGCGCACTACGCCGATATCATCGTGCTGGTGCCCGAGCAG
Organism: Enterobacter sp. 302C9; assembly: GCF_034106085.1. NCBI lineage: Bacteria > Pseudomonadati > Pseudomonadota > Gammaproteobacteria > Enterobacterales > Enterobacteriaceae > Enterobacter > Enterobacter sp. 302C9. The sequence continues at coordinate 79,481 of NZ_JAWNBW010000004.1, read as the reverse complement.
GAAGCCCCCGAGTCGCTGGTCGAGCTGTGGCAGAAAGGCGAAGGCTGCGTCTGCGATTAACCTTCGGCCCGAACAAACTCCACGCGTTTTTTAGAGATAAGACCGTGGCCGTTCTGGCAGAAATAGTCCACCGCACCGCAGGCTTTTAATACCTGGAGTGGCTGATGGCACTCCGGGCAGCGGGCTACAAGCGCAATATCTTTATTATAGCTGTCGCAGTGCGCTACGCCGTTCTGGGGCTCCAGCGGTGCCTGGCATTCCGGGCAGGTAATCGACATATTCTCTCCTGTTGGGTTTTACCGGGACAGGATAACTGCCCCGGTAGGCTGAACATTATCAGGCTTCAGCTGCCGGTTTAGTCTGCGCATTTTCCAGCATGCGGCGCACAGGAACAATAAGGACGATCAGTACCGCGGCACAAATCAGCAGCGCGATGGAGCAGCGAGCAAAGAGATCCGGCAGCATATCCAGCTGGTCGGCCTTCACGTGGCCGCCAATCAGGCCCGCCGCCAGGTTACCCAGCGCGCTGGCGCAGAACCAAAGCCCCATCATCTGGCCGCGCATTCTTTCCGGCGCAAGCAGCGTCATGGTCGCCAGGCCAATCGGACTCAGGCACAGTTCGCCGAGCGTCAGCATCAGGATGCTGCCCACCAGCCAGAACGGCGACACGCCCGCTCCACCGCTGCTCAGCACGTTCTGTGCCGCCAGCATCATCAGGCCAAAGCCTGCCGCCGCGCACAGAATACCAATAACAAACTTGGTGATGCTGCTCGGGCGAATGTTTTTGCTCGCGAGCTTCGGCCATGCCCAGCTAAACACCGGTGCCAGCAGGATGATGAACAGGGCGTTGATTGACTGGAACCACACCGCCGGGATTTCAAAATCACCAATCATGCGGTTAGTGTAGTCGTTGGCAAACAGGTTGAACGAGGTTGGCTTCTGCTCAAACGCGGACCAGAAGAACGCCGCTGAAATCAGCAGAATAAAGCAGACCAACAGCCTGGCGCGCTCTTTACGGTTCAGCCCCGCAAAGACAAACAGATAAATAAAGTAGAGGGCAACGGACGCCGCAATCACGTAGACCAGCACGCTGGCTACCGCGACCGGGTTAATCACAATCACGCCCTGCGCAATCAGCGTCACGATCGTTGCCACGCCTGCCGCCAGTGCCAGCAGCCAAACGCCCACGCCGTTACGCTTCACCACCGGGCTGTTCCAGGTAGAGTCGAGGCCGACTTCGCCGTCATAGCGTTTCATTGCCGGAACGGCAAACACGCGGAAGATAATCAGCGCCACCAGCATCCCGATGCCGCCAATACCAAAGCCCCAGTGCCAGCCGTGAGTTTTAATCAGCCAGCCGGAAATCAGCGGCGCGATGAACGAGCCCATGTTGATGCCCATATAGAACAGCGAGAAACCGCCGTCACGACGCGCATCGCCTTTTTTATACAGGGTGCCGACCATCACCGAGATACAGGTTTTGAACAGCCCTGAGCCAAGCACGATGAACATCAGGCCGATAAAGAACAGGTTGTTCCCCATCACCGCAGAGAGCGCGATCGACAGGTGTCCGAGCGCAATCAGAATTGAACCGTACCAGACGGCTCTCTGCTGACCGAGCCAGTTATCGGCCAGCCACCCACCCGGCAGCGCGGCCAGGTACATGGTACCGGCAAAGATACCGACAATCGCCGAGGCGTTTTCACGCGCCAGGCCCATCCCGCCGTCATAGACGGTGGCGGCCATAAACAGGATCAGTAACGGACGAATGCCGTAAAACGAGAAGCGCTCCCACATCTCGGTGAAGAACAGGGAACCGAGCGGATACGGATGGCCGAAGAACGTTCGGCTCTCTTTTTGATTAACAGTGGATTGCATAATTCTCCCGAAAGGTATGTCGTCGTGCTTGTAAACACCAGCAGGTACGCCGGCCAGTTACGTATCTGGCCGATTTTTTACATGCGGCGAAAAGTTAGTTAACCATTTGATAACCAGGCGCTAGTTTTGTCTAGTACCAGACCCTGGACTTTAAGATGAAAATTCGACGATTGTCTACTTTCTTAGATTTAAACTTGGTTAAAAGTGAATAGTGATTGACTTCACACAGAGAAAACCGGCGGTATGATTTGGCAAAAAAAAGCCCGCGATAAACGCGGGCTTTCGTGAGGCAGGTAAAGATTATTTGCTTTTCTTAATGTGCTTAATCAAGCGCTTACGCTTACGCATCTGGTTTGGCGTCAGGGTGTTGCGCTTGTTGGCAAACGGGTTTTCCCCTTCCTTGAACTGGATACGGATAGGCGTGCCCATTACGTCCAGCGATTTACGGAAGTAGTTCATCAGATAGCGCTTGTAGGAATCCGGCAGGTCTTTCACCTGGTTGCCGTGAATTACTACGATTGGCGGGTTGTAACCACCGGCGTGGGCATATTTCAGCTTCACGCGACGGCCGCGCACCAGCGGCGGCTGATGGTCTTCAGCAGCCATATTCATGATGCGGGTCAGCATCGCGGTGCTCTGACGACGGGTGGAGCTGTCGTACGCTTCACGCACGGATTCGAACAGGTTACCCACCCCGCTGCCGTGCAGCGCAGAGATAAAGTGCACGCGGGCGAAGTCGATAAAGCCCAGACGGAAGTCGAGGGTCTCTTTCACCTGCTCGCGCACTTCATTGCTCAGGCCATCCCACTTGTTGACCACGATAACCAGTGAGCGCCCACTATTGAGGATAAAGCCGAGCAGAGAGAGATCCTGATCGGAGATACCTTCGCGTGCGTCGATGACCAGCAGCACTACGTTGGCATCTTCGATCGCCTGCAGGGTTTTGATAACGGAGAATTTTTCCACCACATCGGTGATTTTCCCGCGCTTACGCACCCCGGCGGTGTCGATGAGGACATACTCGCGCTCGTCGCGCTGCATAGGAATGTAGATACTGTCACGGGTGGTGCCCGGCATGTCGTAAACGACCACGCGCTCTTCACCCAGAATACGGTTAGTAAGCGTAGACTTACCTACGTTTGGACGACCCACGATGGCCAGCTTGATCGGCAGATCCTGCGGGTTGAAGTCGTCTTCAGGCTCTTCTTCGCCCTCTTCTCCGTCTTCGAACTGCGCCCAGTATTCAGCATCTTCGTCTACTTCTTCCGGCGGGTTTACTTCGTCAACCCACGGCAGCAGAACGGTTTCCAGCAGGCTGGTGACGCCACGGCCATGCGATGCCGCAATCGGGTAGATTTCACCCAGGCCCAGAGACCAGAAATCCGCGACGGCCTGATCGGCATCGATACCGTCAGTTTTGTTCGCCACCAGGAAGGTCGGCTTTTCGCGTGAACGCAGGTGTTTGGCAATAGCGGAGTCCGCCGGCATCAGGCCAGCGCGCGCATCCACCATAAACAGCACCACATCCGCTTCTTCAATCGCGAGCAGCGACTGTTCCGCCATGCGGGTTTCAACGCCGTCTTCTGTGCCGTCAATACCACCGGTATCAATACAGATGAACTCGCGTCCTTCCACCTCTGCACGACCGTACTTACGGTCACGCGTCAGCCCCGGGAAATCCGCAACCAGCGCATCACGGGTGCGTGTTAAACGGTTAAAAAGAGTGGATTTTCCAACGTTAGGGCGCCCGACAAGCGCGACCACAGGTACCATGTTTGAAGCCTCATAAAATTCAAAATAACGTCGCTTTCGCGGCGTTTTTAAAAATGTCAAAACGGCTCCTGAGTGAACAGGAGCCGTTTAGTATACTACAACCGCCGGGTAATTAACGCGTGATCGCGTACAGCGTGCCGTCTTTTGCCTGAATCAGCAGTTTGCCGTCGGCCACAACCGGATCGGTCAGGAAGCCAGAGCTGTCGACTTTTTGCTGTGCAACAAAGCGGCCGTTATCCGGATCGATCCAGTGCATATACCCTTCGCTGTCGCCAACCACCAGGCTACCGTTGTACAGCGCCGGTGCGGTCAGCAGGCGGTGCAGCAGATCGCTTTGCGTCCACAGCGTCACGCCGCCTTCGGTGCTCAGCGCCAGCAGACGGTCGTTCTGATCGACCATATAGATGCGGTTGCCCTCAACGATGAAATCGTTCACAGAGCCCAGCTCACGTTTCCACATGATCTGGCCGCTGCGCAGATCCAGCGCGGTCAGGTTGCCGTTATAGGCCAGCGCGTAAACCACACCGTTAACGATGACCGGCGTTGTGTCTACGTCGCTCAGGCGGTCGATTTCCGTTGAGCCAGTAGCCTGAGAGATACGCTGCTGCCAGATCATCTGACCCTGCTGCATCAGCACGGCGCTCACGCGACCGTTGTCACCGCCCACAATGGCAGCACCAAATGCGGTAGCCGGTGCTGATTCGCCGCGCAGAGAGAGCGCAGGCATATCCAGGTTAACGGTCCATTTCACCAGACCGTCAGCTTCGTTCAGCGCCTGCAGCTGGCCGTTGCTGGTATGAATCAGCACCAGACCGTCGCTCACCACCGGACGAGACAGGGATTCACCCGCTACGGTTGTTTGCCAGGCAATAGAACCGTCGCTGCTGTTCAGCGCATAAACCTGCGCTTTTTCGCTGCCCACGTAGACATGGCCACCGGCAACGGTCAGACCGCCAGAGAGCAGTGCAGGTTTACGGGAGAACCAGCCGTCTTTTTCCGCCAGGTTAACGGACCATACTTCTTTCCCGTCATCGGCGTTCACCGCTTTCACGGTACCTTTGCGGTCAGCGGCATAGACAACGCTGTCTGCATACGCAGGATGAAGGTTGGAATAGAAATCACCAATCCCATTGCCCACGGAGACATCCCACGCGGTGGATGGGGTAAACTGGTTTTCAACCGTCGGCAGTGGGGACATTTTCACAACGTCTTCTTCGCCACTGAACAGTGAACAACCACTCAATAACGTAACAGAAAGCAGTCCTGGCAGAAGTAATTTACGCAATTGCATCGGGTCCCTCTCAGACGGACAAATTATTTATTTTCATCTGCATCATTTCGCTCAGCGCAGGTGAAGCATTGCTCTCTACGCCAGCTTGCCACGCTTTACGCGCGCCCGCTTTGTCACCTTTGCTCAGCAGTGCTTCACCGCGCAGATCGGCAACGATGGCAGCAAAACCTTCGCCTTTGATGGTATCGAGCGTTTTCAGCGCATCGTCAGCTTTTTTCTGCTGAACCTGAATACGTGCCAGGCGCAGATTGATCACCGCTTTCAGGTTCTCATCGCTGGCAGCAGCAAGGCTCTGCGAGAGCTGTGCAGCGGCTTTATCCAGTTCGTTCTTATCAACGTACTGCTGAGCCACTTCCAGCGCAGCCAGTGCACCGTAGGTGTTTTTGTTGTCAGCCGCAAATTTTTCTGCCGCCGTCAGCGTTTGCGGCTGATCGGCACGAATTGCGCTAACGGTATTTTCATAGGACAGGGACGCGCCGCGCGCGGAATCCGCCTGATGATTGTTCCAGTAACGCCAGCCCACCAGCGCACCGACACCTAAAACAACCCCAACAACCAGCGCTTTGCCGTTTTCAACAAAGAAGCGCTTAATCGCGTCGACCTGATCGTGTTCGTTCTCGTAAATTTCCACGCAGTCCTTCTCCTTAGCCCAATAGAGTGCGCAAGTGCGCCGCAACGCCGTCCTGCGTTACCGTTGTCTGCTCACCAGAGCGCAGGTCCTTCACCACCACTTCGCCGTTAGCCACTTCGGACTCGCCCAGCACCAGTGCAATACTTGCGCCCCACTTATCGGCACGAGCAAACTGTTTTTTAAAGTTGCCGCCGCCATGGTTGGTCATCAGCTTAACGCCCGGCAGCGCATCGCGCACGCGTTCGGCAAGCTGCATCGCCGCAGACTGCGTTTCCGCGCCTGAAGCCACCAGGTATATATCGACAACGGAATCTGCTTTAAATTCCGGATTAACTGCCTGAACCAGCAAAACAAGTCGCTCAAGGCCCATCGCGAAGCCAACAGCAGGGGCTGCGCGACCGCCAAGTTGCTCAACCAGACCGTCATAACGGCCGCCCGCACATACGGTGCCCTGAGAACCGAGGCTGGTGGTCACCCACTCAAACACGGTGCGGTTGTAGTAGTCCAGACCGCGCACCAGGCGCTGATTCACGGTATAGGCGATGCCTGCCGCTTCAAGCAGCTTGCACAGGCCCGCGAAGTGTTCGCGAGATTCTTCATCAAGGTAGTCACCCAGCGCAGGCGCATCGTTCAGCAGTGCCTGAACATCCGCGTTTTTGGAATCCAGAACGCGCAGCGGGTTGCTGTACATGCGACGTTTGCAGTCTTCGTCCAGCTTCTCTTTATGCTGTTCCAGGAACGCCACCAGCGCATCGCGGTAGTTAGCGCGTGCTTCCAGAGAACCGATAGAGTTCAGCTCAAGAGAAACGTGATCGGCGATACCGAGGGCGCGCCACCAGCGGGCGGTCAGCATAATCAGTTCGGCGTCAATGTCCGGGCCCTGCAGGCCAAAGACTTCCACACCCAGCTGATTGAACTGACGATAACGACCTTTCTGAGGACGTTCGTGGCGGAACATCGGGCCGATATACCACAGGCGCTGCTCCTGATTGTACAGAAGACCATGTTCGATGCCGGCGCGTACGCAGCCCGCCGTACCTTCCGGACGCAGGGTCAGGCTATCGCCGTTGCGGTCCTCAAAGGTGTACATCTCTTTTTCAACCACGTCGGTGACTTCACCGATCGCGCGTTTGAATAACGGGGTCTGCTCTACAATCGGCAAACGGATTTCGCTGTAACCGTAGCTGCCGAGCACCTGCTTCAGTGTGCCTTCAATGCGCTGCCAGATGGCGGTTTCGCCAGGCAGATAATCGTTCATGCCGCGGATGGCTTGAATGTTTTTTGCCACGTTTATTCTCTTTCTATATACAAAAAAAACCCAAAGAATGGGTTCAATCATACATGGGAAGCGGCACGCTTCCCATCACGTTATTTTTCAACCTGCTGAACGCTGATACGCTGTGTTTCGTCCATCATGGCGGCTTTGGCGCGGATGCGGGCTTCAAGCTGGTCGATCATGTCGCTATTATCCAGACGATCTTTACGAACGCCATCTTCATAGAGACCACTTTTCTTGTTACCGCCGGTCACGCCCAGGGTTGACACCAGTGCTTCACCCGGACCGTTTACCACGCAGCCGATGATGGAGACGTCCATCGGGGTGATAATGTCTTCCAGACGCTGCTCCAGGGCATTCACCGTGCCGATCACATCAAACTCCTGACGCGAGCAGGTTGGGCAGGCAATGAAGTTGATCCCACGTGCGCGAATGCGCAGCGACTTCAGGATATCGAAACCGACTTTGATCTCTTCGACCGGATCGGCCGCCAGCGAGACGCGCAGGGTGTCACCGATCCCTTCAGAGAGCAGCAGCCCCAGACCGATCGCAGATTTTACAGAGCCGCTGCGCAGGCCGCCCGCTTCGGTGATCCCGAGGTGCAGAGGCTGGTCGATCTGTTTTGCCAGCAGACGATAAGATTCTACTGCCAGGAACACGTCGGAGGCTTTTACGCTGACTTTAAACTGATCGAAGTTAAGACGATCGAGATGATCGACGTGGCGCATGGCGGATTCGAGCAGCGCCTGTGGCGTAGGCTCGCCGTATTTTTCCTGCAGATCTTTTTCCAGGGAACCGGCGTTAACGCCGATACGGATAGGAATATTTTTATCGCGGGCGCAGTCCACGACCATGCGGATACGCTCTTCGTTACCGATGTTGCCCGGGTTAATGCGCAGGCAATCGACGCCGTATTCGGCCACTTTCAGTGCGATGCGATAGTCGAAGTGGATATCAGCCACCAGCGGAACGCTGACCTGCTGTTTGATCAGTTTGAACGCCTCAGCGGCATCCATGGTCGGGACGGAGACGCGAACAATGTCCGCGCCTACACGTTCTAATGCTTTGATTTGATTGACCGTCGCTTCTACATCGGTAGTGCGCGTGTTGGTCATCGACTGAACGGCGATAGGTGCCCCATCGCCGATTGGCACATTCCCAACGTAAATCCGTTTCGATTTTCTACGTTGAATCGGAGCCTGGTTATGCATGAAAAATCTCCCGCGTTGCCCGTCTGTTACTGTGCTGCTGATTGTTCGGCATTAACGGTAAGACGTGCAACCTGGTTAGTTCTGATAAAGCGGCTCAGGTCGACAGGTTTTCCTTGATACTGGATCTGTACCGCTGCCGGAGCGCCGATTTTAAGTTTATAGGGAGCCTGGCCGGTTAGGTTTAACGTGCCATCTTTACGCTGCAGGCCGCTGAACAGTTTTTTACCTGTCGCGTCAGTCACTTCCAGCCAGCAGTCGGCGCTGAAGTTCATCACCAGCGCGTTGGGATCGGCTGCTGTTGCCGTACCCGCCGGGTTGGTTGGCAGAGACGCTGCGCTATTGTCTGCAGGCTGAGTAGCCGCAGGCGCGTTCGCCGCAGTATCAACATTCGCCTGAGAAGGGGCAATAACCGCGTTTTGATCCTGAGCCTGCGGCGCTGCGGTGTTAGCCGTTGCTGCCGGAGCCTGTGTTGTATCGGTCGCCGACGCGTCTGGCGCTGCGGTCTGTGGCTCGCTGGAGGAAGCTGCGCCGTCAGTATTCAGCGGCACGTTCTGGGCATTCTCACTTCCGGCCTGGTTGAGTTCAGCGGAGGATTGATCGGCCATGGTGGTAATCTCTTCCTGCTGCGCCTTGTGGTTTTGCCACCACCATGCGCCGGTCAGACCGATCACCACAAACAGTACCAGCCAGGTAAAGCTCATCAGCCAGCCATCGCGTTTTTTACGACGTTTCCCCAGGGAGAAGGTCTGCATCGGCGCAACTTTTGCTGCACGGACCGGCGCCTGCTTCTCCATCATTGGCAGTAATTCGTTTTCGGGGATATGGACCAGTTTTGCGTAAGAGCGGATATAACCGCGCAAGAACGTTGAAGCCAGATCGGCAGGCGCCTTATCTTCTTCAATATCGCGAACCGTGGAAACCTTCAGGCACAAGCGTTCCGCAACGGCTTGCTGGCTGAGTCCGAGTTGTTCACGGGCGTTGCGAAGACGAACGCCAGTGGAGAGTGCTTCATGTTGGTCGTGAGTGGCTTCAGTATTCATTCGCTACAACTACTGGTACGTGAAAAATAAGGGTTCAGGTGCCGGTGAGTCACAATGCCACCCGCACCGCGAAACTTCTGGTCAGTTAACCTTGAACAGAGAGTATAAGACTGTCAGCCCGGAGATGACAGTACAGCCCTGCCCGTACGGCTAAACTGTTGTTACGTCGTTACATACTGCCCGAAAGTCGGATGAAACGCACCGTAATTATTGTTCAGTCATCACGAATCTGACTGATTATTCAGTAAGACCAGGCTTCACGGCGCAGATAATGCGCCGTGAGTGCATAATAATCAAACAGCTTTAACCGCGATCGACTCGCCCTGCATGCGTTTACGCAGGGTACGTTTGGTACGGTCAATAACATCACCAGCCAGCTGTCCGCATGCTGCATCAATGTCATCACCACGGGTTTTACGCACGATAGTGGTGAAACCATACTCCATCAGCACCTTGGAGAAACGGTCGATACGGCTGTTCGAGCTACGGCCATACGGCGCGCCCGGGAACGGGTTCCATGGGATCAGGTTGATTTTGCATGGCGTATCTTTCAGCAGTTCAGCCAGCTGATGCGCATGTTCGGTACCGTCGTTGACGTGGTCAAGCATCACGTACTCGATTGTGACGCGGCCCTGGTTGGCGTTGGATTTCTCCAGATAGCGACGCACCGCAGCGAGGAAGGTTTCGATATTGTACTTTTTGTTGATCGGCACAATTTCGTCACGAATTTCGTCGTTTGGTGCGTGCAGGGAGATCGCCAGCGCAACGTCAATCATGTCGCCCAGCTTGTCCAGCGCAGGCACAACGCCAGAGGTAGACAGCGTGACGCGACGCTTGGACAGACCAAAACCGAAGTCATCCAGCATGATTTCCATCGCCGGAACGACGTTGGTCAGGTTCAGCAGCGGCTCACCCATCCCCATCATCACCACGTTGGTGATAGGACGCGTACCGGTTACTTTTGCCGCACCGACGATTTTCGCGGCACGCCAGACCTGGCCGATAATTTCTGACACCCGCAGGTTACGGTTAAAGCCTTGCTGCGCGGTTGAGCAGAATTTGCACTCCAGCGCACAGCCTACCTGAGAGGAGACACACAGCGTGGCGCGGTCTTCTTCCGGGATGTAGACGGTCTCAACGCGCTGATCGCCTACCGCAATCGCCCATTTGATGGTGCCATCTGCGGAGCGCTGTTCTTCCACCACTTCCGGTGCGCGGATTTCAGCCACTTCCTTGAGCTTGTTGCGCAGGACCTTGTTGATGTCAGTCATGTCATCAAAATTGTCGCTGCAGTAATGGTACATCCACTTCATGACCTGATCGGCACGAAACGGCTTTTCGCCCATCTCTTTAAAGAACTCGCGCATCTGCTGACGGTTCAGATCCAGCAGGTTGATTTTTCCATTTTTATTGGGAACCGCAGGAATGGCGACTTCGGAGGTATTCACTAATTCAGACATAATATTTTCCGGCCTCGTTGTTACACGTTATGGCCCATGGAGGGTTGAATAGAAACGCCCCGGAAAGCAGTCTGCTCGTCCGGGGCGTTGCATTGTACAAAGTCTGGCGCAGGGATGCCACGTCTGGACGCGGCATTTACGAAAATAATGTGTAAACGAAACCGTTAAATTAACGGGTGCGTGGACACACTTCACCTTCTGCGAAGAAGAAAGCGATTTCGCGTGCAGCAGATTCAACAGAGTCAGAACCGTGGGTACCGTTCTCGGTGAAGCTGTCTGCGTAGTCAGCGCGCAGAGTACCTGCCAGCGCGTTGTCCGGGTTGGTTGCGCCCAGCAGGTCACGGTGACGCTGTACTGCGTTTTCGCCTTCCAGCACGGATACCACGATTGGACCGGAGGTCATGAACTCAACCAGGCCGTCAAAGAATGGGCGACCTTCGTGCTCAGCGTAGAAACCGCGAGCCTGCTCAACGGTCAGGTGCAGCATTTTGGTGCCAACAATTTTGAACCCTGCAGATTCAAAGCGAGCGAAGATGCTGCCAATAACGTTTTTTGCCACCGCGTTTGGTTTGATGATGGAAAAAGTACGTTCAATAGCCATGATAACCTCTGTCAATGTTCTGTTGTTTTGCATACCTGAGTATGGTGTGGCGCGGATTATAATGAGCAATAGCGCCATTGCCTATGGATTCAGGTAACATTTTTTTAAAATAAGACGAGTTTTAGCAACAGCTCACATCAGAAAGCTATTTTCAGGTCACTGCAACGTAAAATTCACCGTCGCGACCTGACCGGTCTCATCCATAACGAGTAACTGATAATCGCCCGATTTATCAAGCTGTAATGTGTAAAATCTTCCCTTCACATTCAGCGGTTCACCGTTCAAAAACCACCAGCGCTCGCCGCTATTGCCGGTCGCCTGAAGCGGCAGCGAAACGCGGGATTCTCCCGGTAGACGTTTTATGACGGCCCCTTCACGCACGCCTGTCAGGATGAGTGGCGCAGGTGCGTCCTGCGACAGCGGAGGACAGGTGGTTGATGACGAAGGGACCCGTACCGCGCGACGCTCGCTCGCCGGCAGCCACGGCTCCAGCGGCAGCGGCCAGACATCCAGGACTTTTTCAGTTGCATCAGGGCAATCTGCCGCCACGCGTTTACCCGTTTTATCCAGCCAGACCGGGAAACGAATGCCGCGTATCCCTTCCTGTTCGGGCAATAGCAGCGTGGGCGGTTCACTCCCTTCCAGCAGCCAGGTCGACAGGCGACGCCGACAGTTTTCACTCCCTTCCGGCAGCGACTGGCCGCCCGGCCAGCAGATCACGCCCCGCCCGACGCTCTCCGGACGCGGGTCGCGCGGCAGGCGGGCTTCGTCTACCGTTGAGCGTGACTGAAGCAGGTTATTGACCTGATTTAAGAGTGGAACTGCGCTGGCGAAACCAAACTGCCCCGCTACGGGCGTGCCGTCCGGTCGGCCTGTCCAGATGCCTATTACGTAGCGGGCATTAAGACCAATCGCCCAGGCATCACGGTAGCCGTAGCTGGTGCCGGTTTTCCACGCCAGCGGCGCGATCTGCGGTAATGCATTATCCGGCAGCGGCTGCGCCTCGTTCGCCAGAATACGGCGAATAATCCACGCCGAGCCTTGCGACAGCAGCGGACGTTCAATGAGCGGATCGCCCGGCTGTAACCGCAGCCTCCCCGCCTTACCGTGTCGGGCAAACGCGCTGTAGGCCGCGGCGATATCGGCCAGCCGGGCGCCTGCCCCGCCGAGGATCAGGGACAGATTTGGCTGCGCCCCCGCAGGCAGGATCAGCGGCAAGCCTGCGTTGCTCAACATCCCGGCAAAACGTTTTGGCCCGTAGGCTTCCAGTACCTGTACCGCGGGCAGGTTGAGGGAGCGCACCAGCGCTTCACTCATGCTGACCGGTCCGTGGAACCCACTGTCAAAATTCCCGGGGCGATAATCACCGCTTTTTCTGGGAACGTCCTGGAGAAGAGAGGCGGGATGGATCAGACCATCGTCAAGCGCCATACCGTAAATAAAGGGCTTTAAGACCGACCCCGGGGATCGGATCGCATTGACCATATCCACGTGGCTAAAACGCGTGTCATCGTTAATATCCACCGAGCCGACCCAGCCGCGCACTTTCATATCGGTGTGATCCACGACGATCATCGCCAGCGAGCTGCGTGCCGGCAGGCGAGATTTCCAGTTCATCGCCAGCTCTTCCAGCTGCCGCTGCAGTCCGGCATCCAGCGTGGTGACTATTTTTGCGTTGCGGCTTTTGCCGAGCATCATGCGCGCAAAGAGCGGCGCCAGCTGCGGCATCTGTCGGGGCGCCAGCCATACCGATTCTTCCCGTGATTCTTTAACCTGCTTCGCGGACCAGACGCCCTGCGTTACCATGCGGTCGAGCACTTTGTTGCGCGCCGCTTCCGCCCGTTCAGGCCATCGGTCCGGACGCAAGCGGCTGGGTGCCTGCGGCAGTACCGCCAGCAGCGCCGCTTCGGAATAGCTGAGCTGCGACGGCTGTTTGCCGAGATAGGTCCAGCTTGCCGCCCCGACGCCCTGCAGCGTGCCGCCAAACGGAGCGCGGTTGAGGTAAAGGGTGAGAATGTCGCGTTTGGAAAGATGCCACTCCAGCTGCATCGCCCGCCAGAGCTGACGAACTTTGCCGCCAAAGGTGCGCGGATGCGGGTCCAGCAGGCGTGCCACCTGCATGGTGAGCGTGCTTCCACCAGAGACGACTTTGCCAGAACTGAGATCCTGCCAGGCAGCGCGCAGGACAGAGAGCGGGTTTACGCCTGGGTGATCCCAGAACCAGCGATCTTCATACTGGATCAGCGCCTCAAGGTAGCGGGGAGAGACCTCTTCAATGGTAACCGGGTAGCGCCAGATCCCGTCGCTATCGGCAAAACGCCAGAGCGGCGTGCCCTTCTCATCTACCACCACCCGGGCGGGATTAACCTCTTTCAGAGGCAACGGCCACAGGCGGTCGGCGGCGACAATCAGCCCCCATAAAATGAGAAGCGCTCCCGCCAGCCATAGCCAGCGGGAGCGTGTCAGACGTGCCATTCGCATATTACGGAACAACAATCAGCGGGCCGCTGGCCGCCCCCGTTGCCCGCCACTGCGGAACGTACATAGACTCCACCATCGGGACCGGCACCTGATAGGTTCCCGGCGTCACGGCGCGGGCCAGATAAACCAGCGTGACCGGCTGACCTTCGTTTACCGGCACGGCAGCCACAAAGCGGTCGTCGCGGAACTCCATATGCTGAATATCCGCCTGCTGCATCTGGCTGAGCAGGTTCTGAACCTCACTGCCGCTGTCCTGCAGGCTGGCGCTGCTGCTCGCCAGGTTCTGGTTTTCGAGCTCCAGACCCGCAGGGAGCAGATCCACCACCAGCGCATCCGGCACGTTCTGGCTGGCTTTAACGTCCAGCCACACCAGCACCAGCTCACCGCTCTTCAGCGAGGAGAGCGATTTACTGCTGCCGTCGGTTGCCAGGATATGACGTTCAACCTGCAGCACGTTCGAGCTCGGCTGAGGGGCATATTCCGGATAACCGGTGCTGTCCAGGCGTACCCACAGCGGCGCTGTACCGGTGTTAGTCACCTGCAGCGCGCCAAGCTGGTCGCCGCTCACGTTTTGCACCAGTGACTTATCGCCGCCTGATGCGGCCTCAGACAGCGAAGTTTTCGCCTGCCACGTACCAGACAGGGTTTGCAGTGAGCGTCCGGCCAGGAACAGCGCATTGCTCTCCTGCGTTGACAGCCAGCGCTGGCTGAAGGCCTGTTCAGACAGAGCATTCAGCAGCGTATTTTGCGCATCCGGCAGCAGCTTGTACTCCTCCAGAAGAGAGAGCATCAGCGCGTTATCGCGAAGCTGGCTGCCGTAATCGGCCATCCAGTTTTTGCTGTCGTTGCGCGGGGTTTTGAGCGCCAGATCCAGCGCCTGCTGGCTGCGCGGCGCATCGCCCATCAGTTTGAGCGCCATGCCCAGCTGCATCAGCGGCAGCCCGGAAGCCGCCTGCCCGTGGCGATCCCAGATTTCACGCAGCGCGCCCAGCGGCGCTTTTTGCTGACGTGCCAGCACCAGCGCGGCATAGGCCTGCACGGCAAACTTGCTGGCCTGAGTATCGTCGCTGTAGCGAATGGACATCATGCCCGGATCCTGCAGGTAGCGCAGCAGGCGGTTATTGGCGTTATTCACCGCATCGGCAGGTACGCTGTAACCCTGCTCGCCCGCGCGCACCAGGAAGTCGGTCACGTAGGCCGTCAGCCAGTACTCTTCCGGACCGTTTTTATCCCATAGCGCAAAACCACCGTCTTCACGCTGCATCTGCAGCAGACGGGAGATGCCAATATCAATCGCTGCACGGCGCTTGTCATCGGTGTCGCCCTTGATGCCAAGTGCAGTCAGCTGCGCCGCGTTAGTGTAGAGCGACGGGAACAGGCCACTGGTGGTCTGTTCCAGGCAGCCATACGGATACGCCTGCAGCTCGCGAATATAGCGCGCCAGGTTAAGCGGTGGTTTGCCGCTCAGCAGCAGTTGCCCCTGCAGGGTAGCAGGAGAGAAACCGTTACTATGCTGCACCGGTGCGGTCCAGGACTCGCCGGGGTTCAGCATGGCACCGGTATTCACCGTCTGCGCCGGGAATGCCGGACGCACGCCGATTTTCCAGCTCTTCTGCTGCGGCGCAAAGGTCTCACCCGGAAGCTGCAGGCCCGTAACCTGAGCCGTCACCTCACCATCACCATAACCCTCCAGCGCACGCACCGGAATAAACAGGGTGCTGCGCGCGCCAGGAGACAACTGAACCGGCTGCGGCTGCGAGCCTTCCAGCGACAGTTTTCCTGTCGCGGTCAGGGCGACATTCAGCGTTTGCGGCTTGTCCGTCAGGTTGGTGAGGTCCAGCGTCAGCCGTGAGGTGTCCCCGCTTGCCAGGAAGCGCGGCGTGTTAAGCTCGGTAATGACCGGCGCAGCCACCACAACCTTGCTTTCGCTGCTGCCGAAATCGTCTTCCGTCCAGGCCTGCGCCATCAGACGCAGCTCGCCGTTGAAATCACCAATCGGCAGCGTAATCGTGCCTTCTCCGTTGGCATCCAGCGTAACCGGCTGTGCCTGCTGGGCAATAATGGTGACGTGGTTCACCGGCGGCTTACCGCCGCGCTTCAGCTCATCACCGTCACCACCAAAGCGCAGCGCGGCCAGGCGGCCCTGCCCTTCGATGACCTGGCCGTAGATATCGTAGATATCCGCGCCGTAGCGTTTCTGACCGAAGAAAGCCTGCCACGGATCGGGCGTAACGTAATCGGTGATGTTCAGCACGCCGCTGTCAACCGCCGAGACCAGTACGTTCACTTTCTGCGGAACCGCACCCTCTTTCACGCTGGCTTTCACCTTCACAGAAAGCGTCTGGTTTGGACGCATTTTCTGCGGGTTATCGAGCGCAATGTTCAGACGACGATTTTCATCGCCCATCGGCAGATGCAGCAGGCCAACCGCGCGTTTCGGCGTGGCGGATTTCGATTTATCCCCAGGACGAACCACCAGCGTACTCAGGTAGAGATCGTGACGTTTCCAGGCTTTGTCGACCGGGATAGCGAGATCAAGCCCGTTTGCCGGTACGTCGATCTCTTTCCACCACAGCGGCCCTTCGCTGGACTCGATCATCGCATAGCCCTTACCTGCTGCCGGCGCTGCAATGTGCAGGTTAATGGTATCGCCTGGCTGATAGGCTGGCTTATCCAGTTTCAGCGTCACGCGGTCAGGACGTGCAGCCCCGGTGCCGTCGCTGTTATCCTGCCAGCTGTAGCCTGCCCAGAAGCGCACGCTGCTGACCATCTCATCAGGCGCTTTAACTTCCAGACGGTATGAGCCCCACTCCACCGGGAAGGTGACTTTACCCGTCTCGTCGGCCTTGAGAGTCAGCTCCTGCTCGCCTTCAACCAGATCTTTCTGATCGAACTGAGACTGCCAGCCTTCGCTCTCAGACCAGTTCCAGAAATAGTCCCGACGTTCACGGATCAGGCGTACCTGTAAACCGGAAACCGCTTTTTTCGCTCCGCTGGCATCGGCATAAACGATGTCGAAGCTGGCGTTGCCGTTCTCGTCAACAATCGGTTGGTTGACGGTGGTATCGGTGCGGTAGTCGTAAACGGCTTTACTGGCGAACTGAGGGCGGATACCCGGCAGCTCAGCCGCTGGCCAGATGGCCTGCTCAGCGCGACGCGTCACCGGACGGCCGCCGGACTCCAGCAGGCTGGCCTGCAGAATCAGCTGCAGAGGAGAATGCACCTCTTTCCACTGGCTTTCGGTGGTTACCTGCCCACGCCCCTGCTCATCCAGCGTAAGCTGAACTTCATCCAGACTGCGGCTCAGGTTCTCCTCAGCGATATCGCCAAACTGGAAGCCCGGCAGCGCAGCCACCGCGTCACGCAGCGGACGCAGGAAAAGCTGGCCCTGCAGAGAATTACCGTTGGCCGGTGCGCCATACAGGTAATAGCCCACCACGTTAAAGTCCACGTTATCCTGCGGTGAAACCGGCGTTTTTTGTCCGCTCAGGTTGAGCGCCATACGCTCGGGCATGAAGTCTTCGACGTGGAAGTCCCACAGGCGCTGCAGGTTATCGCCCGTGTTGGCGCGGATATGCCACATACCGGTCTGCGCTCCGCTGTCCAGCGGATAGTTAAAGCGATAGAGCCCGTTCTCTGGCTTGACGACAATCGTACGCGCGACCTGTCCATCCGGGCGCAGCACGTCAAGCTTCACGGGCTGATCGGGAAGCGGCTTACCGTCACTGTCGCGCAGTAAGCCGTTGAGGATCACCGTTTCACCCGGACGATAGAGATCGCGCGGGCCAAACATGAAGAATTGCTTGCTGTAGCCGGGGCTACCGGCAATATCGAACTCCGCCAGATCCAGCGCCGGAAGCTTGAGGTCAAGCAGCGTGGTCTGGCCGTCTTTGCTCGCCAGAATCAGCGCGGCTTCTTTGTCCGTTTCAAGCTTCGCATGACCGTCGGCATCGCTCTTCGCCTCGGCGAGAGTCTGGCCTTTATCGTTCAGCAGCGTGACGGCCACGCCGGACTGCGCCGCACCGTTTTCCAGACTCTGAGTGAAAATATCCAGGCGGTTATGGTAACGGTGAGCGGACAGGCCAATATCGCTTAGGGTAAAGAGCGTTGCGGCGTTGCTGTAATTATAGTGCCCAGCCTTGTTCATGACCGCGATATAAACGCCAGACTGCTGGAGCGGTTTAATATCCTTCAGGGGCAACAGCAATTTTTCGCGCGTGTTGCGCGCCGGATTAAGATCGAATCGACCGGTGTAAACCAGCTCCGCCATCTTCAGCAGGTTATCGGATTCCCAGTTGGTCAGCGAGTTACGGTACTCCCACTGGCTGACAAGGGAGGCCAGCGATTCCGGCTTCACGCGGTAAAAGTTGACATCAACATTGTTGACGTTGAGCGCCATCACCGGCAGACCTTCCACCACCTTGCCCGGCAGCAGCGAGCCGCGGCTGGCAAAACCAACGGTGGGTTCAATGTCCCGGGTGGTCAGGGCTTTTTCATAATCAATGCCGAACGTCGCCTTGTTCAGCGCCTGCAGGTCACGTTCAACGGTGACGACCAGGTTGCGGTTAGGCTCCAGATGACGCAGGCGAAGCTCTTTCAGGTTAGGCGCAAGTTCCCACGCCCCGTCAACCTTGCCGCTTTTCTTGTCCACGACATGCACCGTTTTGGCGAAATCCTGATCGGGATTCAGCGGAACAGAAAAGGTCAGCACCAGCGTGGCGGCACCGTCGAGCTGAACTTCTGAGGTATCCAGCAACGTCAGCGCTTTTCCCTGAGTCTGGGCAGCCAGTTTAGCCAGCGTTTCAGCATTGGGCTTTTCTGCAGCTTTCGGTGTGGATGCGGTGGATGCCGCGGGAGCCGCAGCCTGAGTTTTATCGTCGCTGTTATCACAGCCGACAAGCGTAAACGTGGTGAGCAGCGCAAGAGAGAGCGCGGCTAAGCGAAACGGTTTCATCCTTTGTCCCTGGCCCAAGGAGCCTGTTGGTCGTCGTCCGGATAAGTATTATCCGCAAGTTTCATTAATTCAAAAAGGCCAATTTTAAAATCTGGAAAGCGCCTCGCAGAACGGCATCACGCCGCTACGCCGTGATGGAACCGCGATCACAGCACATAACGTCACATGTTACCTTTCAAGTCATTTGTTTTTAAAACAAGAGGATAGCTGGCTAAGCTCGCCCGAAGGCTGCTAGTTTTATGACCATGACGCACCCCGAGTGCGCGGTTCAAAAAGAGAGAAAGCCATGAAACGAGCCGTGAACGCCCTACAAAATTTCGGAAAATCATTGTACGGACCGGTACTTATCTTACCGATCGTCGGTCTGTTTATCGCCTTTGGTAACGTGCTGGGTAACGGTAACCTCGCTGAATACCTGCCGTTTCTGGGCCATCCGCTGATTCAGCACCTTGGTCAGCTTATCGCGAAATCTGCCGTGTCGGTGCTGGTCAACCTGGCGCTGGTGTTTGCCGTCGGGATCCCGATTGGTCTGGCGACGCGGGATAAAGGCTATGCCGCGCTGATTGGTCTGGTGACCTTCGTCGTGTTCATCAACGCCATGAACGTCACGCTACAGCTGCAGGGCGCGCTGGCGCCAGCGGCCCAGATGAAAGCGGCCGGGCAGACCATGTTACTGGGCGTGCAGGTGCTGGAGATGGGCGTTTTTGCCGGGATCCTGACCGGGGCGCTCTCCGGATATCTGTACAACAAATACTCCAGCGTACAGTTTAACGGCGCGATGGCGATTTACTCCGGCCACTGTTTTGTCGCCATCGTCATGCTTCCCGTCTCCATGCTGCTCGGCGTGGTGATGAGTGAACTGTGGCCGTATGCCCAGCACGGCATTAGCGCCCTGGCGCTGGCCATCAAAGGCTCCGGGCCGTTGGGCGTGGCAATCTACGGTTTCCTGGAACGTATTCTGGTCCCCACCGGCCTGCACCATCTGGTTTATACCCCGTTCCTCTATACCGAGCTGGGCGGCACGCAGGAGGTGTGCGGCGCAACCTATCAGGGCGCACGCAATATCTATTTCGCCGAGATGGCCTGCCCGGACGTGAAGCAGCTCAGCAGTACCGTGGTGTGGGACGCGCGCGGCATCAGCAAGATGTTCGGCCTGCCTGCCGCAGCCCTGGCGATGTATATGACCGCAAAGCCGGAGCGTAAAGCCATTGCGAAAGCCATTCTGATCCCGGCGGCGCTGACCTCGCTGCTGGTCGGCGTGACCGAGCCGATTGAGTTCTCCTTCCTGTTCGTCGCTCCGCTGCTCTTCGTGGTGCACGCGGTGCTGACCGGCATCGGCATGATGCTGTTCTCGCTGCTGGGCGTTCACGCCATCGGCGCCAACGGGATTATCGACTTCATCCTCTACAACCTGCCGCTCGGCACGGAGAAGTCCAACTGGCCGATGTATATCGTGGTCGGGCTGATCATGTTCGCCCTCTACTTCGTGGTGTTCCGCTTCCTGATCCTGCGCTTCAACATGAAAACGCCGGGCCGTGAGGATGACGATCGGGAGACGCGCCTCTACAGCAAGCAGGAGTACCAGGCGAAGGGCAATAACGACGGGCTGGGCGAATCCATCGTGACGGGTCTGGGCGGCCGGGAAAACATTGAGGTTGTGGACAACTGCTACACCCGCTTACGCGTCACGGTGAAGGACGTCGCCATTATCGACGAGCCGCGGCTCAAGGCGACCGGCGCGAAAGGGATTATCAAACAAGGTAACAACGTTCAGGTGGTCTACGGGCTGCACGTCAAAAAAATGCGAGAAGCCGTTGAGACGTTTCTCTGAAAGGAGCTAAAGATGTTTACACCCCCATTTATTCTGTCGATTGCCGGCGGCGGTAGCACCTACACGCCGGGCATTGTGAAAAGCCTGATGGTGCGCCTGCAGGATTTCCCGCTGGCCGAAATCCGCCTTTATGACATCGACGAGGCGCGCCAGAACACCATTGCGCCCGTCGTCGAAAAGGTCATTCGCGACCACAGCCAGAGCATCAAGTTCACCGTCACCAGTGACCCGGAAGTGGCGTTCAGCGGCGCGCATTTCGTCTTCGCCCAGATGCGCGTCGGCCAGTACAAGATGCGCGAGCAGGATGAGAAGATCCCGCTGCGCCACGGCGTGGTCGGCCAGGAAACGTGCGGGCCCGGTGGCCTGGCCTACGGACTGCGCACGATCCTGCCGATGGTGGAGCTTATCGATCTGGTCGATCGCTACGCGCACGAAAAAGCCTGGATCGTGAACTACTCCAACCCGGCGGCGATCGTCGCGGAGGGCGTGCGGCGGCTGCGGCCAAATGCGCGGGTGCTGAACATCTGCGATATGCCTGTCGCCGCGATGCGCAATATGGGGGCGATTCTGGGTGTCGATCGCCGCAGGCTGGAGGTGGACTACTTCGGCCTGAACCACTTCGGCTGGTTTACCCGCGTGCTGGTGGACGGCGAAGACAAGCTTCCCGAACTGCGTAAACATATCGCGAAGTTTGGCCTGCTGACGGAAGATGCGGCTAAAACCGATCCGCAGCATTCCGATCCATCATGGGTCAAAACCTGGCGCAACATTAAGCCGATCATGGACAACTTCCCGGAGTATCTGCCGAACCCGTATCTGCAGTACTACCTGATGCCGAACCAGATCGTGGAGCATCAGAACCCGGACTATACCCGCGCCAATGAAGTGATGGACGGGCGCGAGAAAAAGCTGTTCGCCGCTGCCGAAGAATACAAGCGCACCGGGATCCTGCCGGACGCCTTCCACGTAGGCGTCCACGGCGAGTTTATCGTCGATGTCGCCTGCTCGCTGGCCTTTAACCTGCGGAGCCGCCATCTGGTGATGGTGGAAAACCGCGGGGCGATTACCAACCTGCCTTACGATGCCGTGGTGGAGGTGCCCGCTTATATCACCTCCGAAGGCCCGGAACCGATTCGCGTCGGTCAGGTGCCGCTGTTCCATCAGACCCTTTTGCAACAGCAGCTCGCCTCTGAACAACTGCTGGTGGAGGCCACCATCGAGGGCAGCTATGAGAAAGCCCTGCAGGCGTTTACCCTCAACCGCACCGTGCCGACCATGGAACACGCGAAAGCGATTCTGGATGAGATGATCGAGGCCAACCGCGACTACTGGCCTGCGCTGCAAAAAGCCTGGCAGGACGGCGAAACGGTGAAAAAATAGGGGCTTGCTCGCGAGTTGAACGTGGTTTGCTTGTCGGTGTCAGAAAAAACACCGACAATCCTTTTTTACGGAAAAGAATGGAGGCAACCCATGTCCACCTCATATTTTGTCGCCGCCGACTGGCTGATTGAGCACGGTGACGATCCGGAAGTTCAGATTATTGACGCGCGTATGGCCCCGGCCGGGCAGGAACACCTTCGCGATATGGTCGCGGAATACCGTGCCGGACATCTGCCTGGCGCGGTATTTTTTGATATCGAAGCCCTCTCCGATCGCAACTCTCCCCTGCCGCACATGCTGCCGCGCCCGGAAGCGTTTTCTGTGGCGATGCGCGAGCTGGGCGTCAGCAAAGACAAACACCTCGTTGTTTATGATGAAGGTAACCTCTTCTCCGCCCCGCGCGCGTGGTGGATGCTGAAGAACTTCGGCGTGGAAAAAGTCTCTATTCTGGCGGGCGGGCTGGCGGGCTGGAAGCGCGACGAGCTGCCGCTCCAGCAGGGTGACGTGACGCTGCCGGAAGGCGAGTTCGACGCCACGTTCGACGCGCACGTGGTGAAACGCCTGACCGACGTGCTGGTCGTGAGCCATGAAAAAACGGCGCAAATCGTCGATGCCCGTCCTGCTTCGCGCTTCAATGCCGAAGCGGATGAACCGCGTCCGGGGCTGAAGCGCGGACATATTCCGGGGGCGCTGAACGTTCCGTGGGGCGATCTGGTGTTTGAGGGCGAGCTGAAAACCACCGACGAGCTGCGGGCCATTTTTGACCGTGCTGGCGTGGATTTACATCGTCCGATTATTGCCAGCTGCGGCTCCGGCGTAACGGCCTGCGTGGCGATCCTGGCGCTCGCCACGCTCGGAGCGAGCGACGTCACGCTCTACGACGGCGCCTGGAGCGAATGGGGTGCGCGGGACGATCTGCCGGTCGAACCCGCGAAATAATGGATAACCGCCTGGCCACGCTGTTAACGCGCGGGGCGTCGCTGACCCGCGCGGAGTATCGCGTCCTCGCCCACCTCACGGAGCACCCGCTGCTGGTGGGCAACATCACGGTACGCGAGCTGGCGCAGGCGACGTTTGTTTCTACCGCCACCATCATGCGGCTGTGTCAGAAGCTGGGGTTTAGCGGCTTTAGCGAGTTTATCTGGCACTGCAAGCAGCTGCTCTCCGACACGCCGCATATTGCCGCTCAGGGGCAGTCGCTTCCTGAACTCCCGGCGCTGTTTAATCAGTTTATCGCCAACTATCAGCACACCTTCCAGTGGGTCACGCAGGAGAAGCGCCAGCAGTTTGCCGACCTGCTGCGCGAGAAAGAGAGCTTCTTTCTCTACGGGGCCGGGTTTTCCTATCTGTTTGCGGAGTACCTGACCAAGAAGCTACAGGTGCTGGGCAAAACGGCGTTTATCTCCGGGCCGGGGGACAGCCGGAATATTTTCCTCAGCAACGCCGCCCGCTATCAGGTGTTTATTGCCGTCTCGCGCAGCGGCGAAACGGAGCAGGTGCTGGATAAAGCGCGAATTGCCAAAAACGTCGGTATGACGATCGTCGCGTTTACCCGCGCCTCGGCCAATACGCTGGCGGGGATGGCGGACGTGCACTTTGCCCTCTATGACGAAGCGGTACACTTCGCCGCCGAAGCCGCGGGGGTGACGTCGTTTGAGTCGAATCTGGTGCTGCTGATGGATTTACTGCTGCTGGAAGCAACGGGGTGATATTCACCCCGCCGTAATCAGATGATGCGGTTGGTTTTGAGATCGCGCAGGAAGCCGCCCCAGCGACGCTCGTAGAACGGGGAGATGTGCTCGGTGATAAAGTGGCTGATGCCCTTCTCGCCGTTCTTCACCTGGCAGATATCAATCGGCTCGTCGCCCGGCAGCGTGTCGGTCGCCACGCTTCCCGCGGCCTGAATGATATCGTCGATATCGCCGTCCGCCTCAATACCAATCAGCAGAACCGGATGCTCGTCCGCACGCTCTTTAATGGAGCAGAGAAACGCGCGTCTAACCGGTTTCAGGGTTTTGAACAGCGTCGTCAGGGAATCAATCATCTGCGCGGGCGGCTCGGCCACTTCAGACAGCAGCAGCGTTTCGCCCCCTTCCAGCACTTCCTGGGTGCTGAGCGGGTTGCCCTCTTCACCTATCAGATGGCTGATTTCACGCGGGGTAAACTCTTTCCCGGTCGGCAGCTTCGCGTTAAGGAACAGCGTCTGGCCAAGCGTCATTTCGAACAGGGTACGCACCGGCATCACTACGAACGCCTGTTCGTCTTCTACCGCTTCCTGCAGGGCTTCCAGCGAGGTGAAGAACGGGATCACCGACGTACCGTCGTCTTTCTCCCAGTGCAGCAGATCCAGCGCGCTGTCTTCGACAACCTGCTCACCTTCCGCCGCGGTGCCCGGCACCCAGACGGTGGATTCCAGCAGCGTGCGGAAAAATGCCGGACGGTGGGCGGGCTCGGTCGCCGCCTGCTCCAGCAGAGTTTCTAATTCGTTTTTGGTTTCGGACATAACAATTCCAGATGATGCATTTCCCCTCACCCCAGCCCTCTCCCTCAAGGGAGAGGGTTAGGGTGAGGGCAATAAAGATTACTCAGCCGTCAGCAGGTTCGCCACGGTACGCACGCCCAGACCGGTCGCGCCAGCGGACCACTGCTCAACCGCCGCTTTACGGTAGGTTGCGGAGCAGTCGATGTGCAGCCAGCCTTCGTGGTAGTTCTCAACGAAGTGGGACAGGAAGCCTGCCGCCGTGCTTGCACCCGCCGGGTACGCCGCGCTCGCGGTGTTGTTCAGCTCGGCAAAGTTGGACGGCAGCTGGCTGCGGTGGAACTCGGCCAGCGGCAGACGCCAGAACGGCTCGTTTTCCGCAGCGGCGCTTGCCAGCAGGCGAGCGGCCAGCTTGTCGTCAAAGCTGAACAGCGCGTGGTAGTCGTTGCCCAAGGCGGTTTTTGCCGCGCCGGTCAGGGTCGCCATGTCGATAATCAGCTCTGGCTTCTGGGCAGACGCGTCGATCAGGCCATCGGCCAGCACCAGACGGCCTTCGGCGTCGGTGTTCATCACTTCGACGTTTTTGCCGTTGCGATAGCGAATGATGTCGCCCAGCTTGAAGGCGTTACCGCTCACCATGTTGTCCGCGCAGCACAGATACAGCTTCACGCGCTTGTTCAGACCGCGGGTAATGGCGAACGCCAGCGCGCCGGTGATGGTTGCCGCGCCGCCCATGTCGGACTTCATGGAGTCCATGAACGCGCTCTGCTTCAGGCTGTAGCCGCCGGTATCGAAGGTGATGCCTTTACCCACCAGGCATGCAAAGACCGGCGCCGCTTTATCGCCGGTTGGGTTATAATCCAGCGCCAGCAGGACCGGAGGACGTTCAGAACCACGGCCCACGGTGTGGATGCCCATGTAATTCTGCTCGCGCAGGTCTTCACCTTTGGTGATGCGGTAGGACATTTTCTCGCCCGCCACGCCGCACAGCAGGTCAACCGCGCGCTGCGCCAGCTGCTCAGGACCGAGCTCTTCCGCCGGGGCGTTGATGGTGTCGCGCACCCAGTCGATGATTTGCAGGCGGCTTTCCAGCTCTTTCTGACCGGCTTCGTCGAGGTTAGCCCACTCGATTTTGCGGGTGCCTTTCGGCCCTTTGTAGCCTGCCCAGAATGCCCAGCTGCGGTCGGTGTCCCAGCCTTCGCCTTCCAGGGACACATGCTTAATGCCCAGGCCGTCAATTTTGCGGGCGGCGCGCTGGATCAGGCCCAAATCATCTTTGCCCGTCAGGTGCAGGGTAATGCCGTCGTTATTAATGCTGTAGGTGGCTTTCTCGCCCCAGCGCGCGTCAGCAGGCTGATTCGAGAGCGTAATCTTCATCGCTTCGGTCATTTTATTTTTCCTTATTAGCAACTAGCAAACGGGCCGCCTGAAGGCAGCCCGTTATGTTATTTATTCTGCTTCATCTAACCAGACTAACAGAATCGCCTCCAGAATTTTTTCATTGGATGCGTTTGGATCGTCGTCGAAATCCTCTAAATCGCAGATCCACTGGTGCATGTCGGTGAATCGTACGGTCTTCGGATCGAGATCCGGGTTCGCGTCGTAGAGCGCTTCGCCGATTTCACGGCTGTCTGTCCACTTCAGTCCCATATCAATGCTCGCGTGCGTGGTTGATGGTGTAGCGTGGGAATTCCACGACCAGATCTTCATCGGTCACCGCGGCCTGGCAGCTCAGGCGGCTGTCAGGCTCCAGACCCCATGCTTTATCCAGCATGTCGTCTTCGTCTTCGGTGCTCTCGGCGAGAGAGTCGAAACCTTCACGCACGATGCAGTGGCAGGTGGTGCAGGCACAGGATTTTTCACAGGCGTGTTCCACTTCGATACCTGCACGCAGGGCAACATCGAGAATGGTTTCACCGGTCTTCGCTTCCAGAACAGCGCCATCCGGACAGAGGTCCGCATGAGGCAAAATAACAATCTTTGGCATATTAAACCTCGTCCACGGACTGGCCTTTCAGCGCGACGCGGACAGATTTGTCCATGCGGCGAGCAGCAAAGTCCTGGGTTTGTTTATCAACGTTTTTAATGGCTTCTTCTATTGCGTCAGCGTCATTGCCTTCTGCTACTGCGCTTAAATGCGCGGCAGCGTCGTCAATCACCTGACGCTCAGCGGCGCTTAACAGCGCGGCATCGGCAGCGAGCGCGCCGTTCAGGCTCTCCAGCACGCGGGCGGCTTCAACTTTTTGTTCAGCCAGCATACGCGCCTTCACATCCTGCTCGGCGTAGCTCATTGAGTCCTGAATCATGGAGGCGATTTCGCCATCGGTCAGGCCGTAGGACGGCTTCACCTGAATGGACGATTCCACGCCGGTGGATTTTTCCATCGCCGTGACGCTCAGCAGACCGTCCGCATCCACCTGGAAGGTAACGCGAATATGCGCCCCGCCCGCAGGCAGCGCCGGGATACCGCGCAGCGCAAAGCGCGCCAGAGAGCGGCAATCCTGCACCAGCTCGCGCTCGCCCTGCATCACGTGGATGGACATCGCGGTCTGGCCGTCTTTGAAGGTGGTGAACTCCTGCGCGCGCGCCACCGGAATAGTGGTGTTACGCGGGATCACTTTCTCCACCAGGCCGCCCATGGTTTCTAACCCGAGCGACAGCGGGATGACGTCCAGCAGCAGCATTTCGCTGTCCGGCTTGTTGCCGACCAGGATATCGGCCTGGATTGCGGCGCCCACGGCAACCACTTTGTCCGGGTCGATGGAGGTCAGCGGCGTGCGGCCAAAGAATTCACCCACGCGCTCGCGCACCAGCGGCACGCGAGTCGAACCGCCCACCATGACCACTTCCAGCACCTCGTTCGCCTCAACGCCCGCATCTTTCAATGCGCGACGGCAGGCCAGCAGGGTGCGTTTCACCAGCGGGGCAATCAGATCGCTGAACTGGTCGCGGGCGATCTCACCCTGCCAGCCCGCAACGTTTACGCTAACAGTCTGCGCATCGCTCAGGGCGATTTTGGCGTCGATAGCCGCATCCAGCAGTTCACGCTGCACGCGCGCATCGCTGCGATCGCTGATGCCCGCCTGCTCGCGAATGTAATCCGCCAGCAGATGGTCGAAGTCATCGCCGCCCAGCGCGGAATCCCCGCCGGTCGCCAGCACTTCAAATACCCCGCGGCTTAAGCGCAGGATCGAGATATCAAAGGTACCGCCGCCGAGATCGTAAACCGCAATCACCCCTTCCTGACCGGAGTCGAGGCCGTAGGCAATCGCCGCCGCCGTCGGTTCGTTCAGCAGGCGCAGCACATGCAGGCCTGCCAGACGCGCGGCGTCTTTGGTGCCCTGACGCTGTGCATCGTCAAAATAGGCCGGAACGGTGATGACTACACCGTCCAGATCGCCGCCAAGCGTTGCCGTCGCGCGCGCCGCCAGCGCTTTGAGGATGTCAGAGGAAACGCGAATCGGGTTCAGCAGACCGGCCGCGGTCGCAATCATCGGCAGGCCGTTTTCACTGGCCTGCAGCTGATACGGCAGATGCGGATAGCGGGTCTGAATATCGGCCAGCGAGCGGCCCATCATGCGCTTTACGGAGCTGATGGTGTTGGCCGGATCGCGCGCGGCGTTGGCGCGGGCGTCATAGCCGACCGCGTGACCCTGCTGCTGGTAGTGGACCACGGAAGGCAGCAGATGGCGGCCCTGCTCGTCAGCCAGCGTTTCCGCCTGGCCGCTGCGCACGGTCGCCACGAGGGAATTGGTGGTGCCCAGATCGATACCCACCGCCAGACGACGCTGGTGCGGTGCGGCACTTAAGCCAGGCTCACTAATTTGTAATAAGGCCATAATTGCTTCCGAAATTAAAAATCGAGCAGCTTTTCTTCGAGTTGTTCAGCACTGCTTCGCAGTTTATCGAGAAAACGGAGTTTGCGCACAGTGTCTGCCGCCACGTCCCAGGTCTCGTTGTTCAGTTGCTCCACCATCTGCTGATGGCGGGTATCGAACATGCCCTTCACGCGCGTGATGAAGCTTTCCAGACGCGCTTCGTCTTTGGCCTGTTCAATCTCATCCAGCTCTTCGCGAAGCTCCAGCTGTTCCATCAGAAACGCGGTGTCGCGCACGGTATGCTGTTCGCTCGCCAGATCGAAACCGTGGAGCGAGAGCAGATATTCTGCACGCGCCAGCGGATGGCGCAGCGTCTGCCAGGCCTGGTTGATGGTCGCAGATTGGGAAACCGCAGCCAATTGCTCAGACTGAGTACCACTGGCGAATTTATCCGGGTGATACTGACGCTGAAGATCCTGAAAACGGATCGTCAGCGCCTGGAGATCAATCGGGTATTGAGCGGGTAGTCCGAAGAGAGTGAAGTAATCCATAACATTCTCAGGGGTAGCCTGTTAGAAGAAACCCCACGCGCAGCAGAGCCACGGTGGGGTTATACCTTCTTACTTCGCGCTGCAGATGCGTTGTCTGCGCTCGTTCACCCCAGTCACTTACTTAAGTAAGCTCCCGGGGATTCACTCGCTTGCCGCCTTTCTGCAACGCGAATTAATCGGTATAACAGCGGAACGCGGTTAAACGTGGAAGCTTTCGCCGCAACCACACTCGTCTTTGACGTTCGGGTTCGTGAATTTGAACCCTTCGTTCAGGCCTTCTTTAACGAAGTCCAGCTGAGTGCCGTTGAGGAATTGCAGGCTTTTGCCATCGACCACCACCTTCACGCCCTTGTCTTCAAACACGGTGTCGTCAGACGCCGGCTCGTCAACAAACTCCAGTACGTAAGCCATACCAGAACAGCCGGAGGTACGTACGCCCAGTCGCAGGCCAAAGCCTTTACCACGGTTCGCCAGAAAAGAGCTTACTCGCGCGGCAGCGCTGTCGCTAAGGGTAATCGACATACTCAAACCTCAATTATTTTGCTTCACGTTTGCTTTTGTAATCCGCAATGGCGGCTTTGATCGCGTCTTCTGCCAGAATTGAACAGTGAATTTTCACCGGTGGCAGTTCGAGTTCTTCAGCAATATCCGTGTTCTTGATTGCCTGTGCTTCGTCCAGAGACTTGCCCTTCACCCATTCGGTAACCAGGGAGCTGGACGCGATAGCAGAACCGCAGCCGTAGGTCTTGAAGCGCGCGTCTTCAATGATACCTTCATTGTTGACTTTAATCTGCAACTTCATCACGTCGCCACACGCCGGTGCGCCAACCATGCCGCTACCGACAGATTCGTCGCTGTTGTCAAAAGAGCCAACGTTGCGCGGGTTTTCGTAATGATCGATGACTTTTTCGCTGTATGCCATGATTGAATTCTCCTTATGTACCGATTAGTGATGTGACCATTCAATGCTGTTCAGATCCACGCCCTGCTTGAACATTTCCCACAGTGGAGAAAGGTCGCGCAGACGGCCGATGGAGTTGCGAACCAGCTTGATGGTGTAGTCAATCTCTTCTTCGGTAGTGAAACGACCTAAAGAGAAACGGATAGAGCTGTGCGCCAGCTCGTCGGTCATGCCCAGCGCGCGCAGCACGTAGGATGGCTCCAGGCTTGCAGACGTACAGGCAGAACCGGAAGAAACGGCCAGATCTTTCAGCGCCATGATCAGCGATTCGCCTTCAACATAGTTGAAGCTGACGTTAAGGATGTTCGGTGCGCCCTGCTCGAGATCGCCGTTCAGATACACTTCTTCCATATCTTTCACGCCGTCCCACAGACGGTTACGCAGCGTGCGCAGGCGCGCCATCTCGGTTTCCATCTCTTCTTTTGCAATGCGGTACGCTTCGCCCATGCCCACGATCTGGTGAACAGGCAGCGTGCCGGAACGCATGCCGCGCTCGTGACCGCCGCCGTGCATCTGTGCTTCGATGCGGATACGCGGTTTACGACGAACGTACAGCGCGCCGATCCCTTTCGGGCCATAGATTTTGTGGCCGGAGAAGGACATCAGGTCCACTTTCAGCTGGCTCAGATCGATAGGCAGTTTGCCCACGCTCTGGGTCGCGTCAACGTGATAGATGATACCGCGCGCGCGGCACATTTCGCCGATGGTCGCGATGTCCTGAACGACGCCGATTTCGTTGTTGACGTGCATGATGGAAACCAGAATGGTGTCATCACGCATGGCCGCTTCGAGCTCTTTCAGGTCGATGATCCCGTTGCTCTGTGGCGCCAGGTAAGTCACTTCGTAACCTTCACGCTCCAGCTGGCGGCAGGTATCCAGCACGGCTTTGTGTTCGGTTTTGCTGGTGATGATGTGCTTGCCTTTTTTCTGATAAAAGTTGGCTGCACCTTTGATCGCCAGGTTGTCGGATTCGGTCGCACCGGAGGTGAAAACAATCTCACGCGGGTCGGCACCCACCAGGTCGGCAATCTGATTACGGGCGATATCTACCGCCTCTTCAGCATGCCAGCCAAAACGGTGTGAACGGGAAGCTGGGTTACCAAAGTTTCCGTCCAGGGTCAGACACTGCATCATTTTCTCGGCAACACGCGGGTCCACCGGCGTGGTTGCGGAGTAATCGAGATAAATCGGTAATTTCATTGCTCTTTAAACTCCGTACATCGCTTCAATGCAAGGAATCAGGCAACCGGCTGGATGTACGACCGAGTACGCGGGGCGTGACCGCCCCGGCCTGATTCTGAAATCTTTATCGTTTTATTACGCGCGCAGTTTGACGTCGATAGCGTCCTGCGCGCGGGTGCTGCGTTGGGAATCCTGACCGTGCTGACGACCAGAGACATCCAGAACTTCCTGGTTATTGACCAGTTCACCCAGGGTGATGTTGTTCAGGAAGCCGGTGAGACGGTCGCTCAGATCGCGCCACAGCGCGTGGGTCAGGCACTTATCGCCGCCCTGGCAGCCGCCTTTCCCCTGGCAACGGGTCGCGTCAACGGATTCGTCAACTGCGCTAATCACTTCACCAACTGCAATACTGCCCGCGTCTTTACCCAGCAGATAACCGCCGCCTGGGCCACGAACGCTGGAAACCAGTCCATTTTTACGCAGTCTCGAGAACAGCTGCTCCAGGTAAGAGAGGGAGATCCCTTGTCGTTCAGAAATATCAGCCAACGGAACCGGGCCCGCTTCGGAGTTGAGCGCAACGTCCAGCATCGCGGTCACGGCATAACGCCCTTTAGATGTCAGTCTCATGTCTTACTTAACCTCAAACTCGCCCCTGCCCGGGGTTTTTTATTGTAAAATGGGGGTATTGCATAGCAGGGCCAAGTCTGACATTCCTGACTAAAATGGTCAACTATTTACTTGACTGTTTTAGTCAGGTATTTAACGTTCCGTGCCTTCATAACCCAGGTGCGGCCTGATGCCCTCACCCCAGCCCTCTCCCGCGGGGAGAGGGGAAATCGACACTACTCTTTATTCTTCTGCTCAATCGACGCCAGAATCCCGCGCAGGATGTTAAGCTCCTGGCTTTCCGGGCGCGCGCGGGTAAACATGCGGCGCAGCTTGTTCATCACCTGGCCCGGGTGGCCTTCACGAATAAAGCCGGTTGAGAGCAGCGTCTGCTCCAGGTGACCGTAGAAGCGCTCAAGGTCGTCCACCAGCGGGTAGGCCGTTTCTTCTTTAGGCTCTACCTGTTTCTCCTGCGTCGCCAGCCACGCCATACGCACCTCATAGGCGATAACCTGCACCGCCATCGCCAGGTTCAGCGAGCTGTATTCCGGGTTAGCCGCGATGGCGACGTGATAATGGCACTTCTGCAGCTCGTCGTTGGTCAGGCCAACGCGCTCGCGGCCAAACACCAGCGCAACCGGAGCCTGTTCCGCTTCAGAGACGCTTTTCAGGCCGCATTCGCGCGGGTCCAGCATCGGCCACGGCAGCGTGCGTGAACGCGCGCTGGTGCCAACAACGAGGCTGCAGCCGGCCAGCGCTTCGTCAAGGGTATCGACGATCTGAGCGTTGCCGATCACGTCGCTGGCACCGGCCGCCAGGGCGATAGCCTGCGAGTCAGGTTTCACCAGCGGGTTAACCAGCCACAGGTTCGTTAAGCCCATGGTTTTCATAGCGCGGGCAACGGAGCCCATGTTGCCGGTGTGCGATGTTTCGACCAGCACGATTCGAATGTTTTGCAGCATAATTTTTAATGTCTGAATTCAGCGTCTGAAGAATATTCCGGCATATTATCATAAACGGGAGACATAATCCGATCCCACTGCTATACTCTGCGCCGATTTTCCTGTTCTTTAACATCCAGTGAGAGAGACCGATGCATCCGATGCTGACCATCGCCGTGCGCGCAGCGCGCAAGGCGGGTAATGTAATTGCCAAACACTACGAAACGCCAGACTCCGTAGAAACCAGCCAGAAAGGCAGCAATGATTTCGTGACTAACGTCGATAAAGCCGCAGAAGCGATTATTATCGAAACGATCCGCAAATCTTACCCGCAGCACACCATCATCACCGAAGAAAGCGGTGAACATGAAGGTACCGATCAGGATGTTCAATGGGTTATCGATCCACTGGATGGCACCACCAACTTCGTCAAACGCCTGCCACACTTCTCTGTGTCTATCGCAGTACGCATTAAAGGCCGTACTGAAGTCGCCGTTGTTTACGATCCAATGCGTAACGAACTGTTCACCGCTACCCGCGGTCAGGGCGCACAGCTGAACGGCTACCGTCTGCGCTGCAGCAACGCACGCGATCTGGACGGCACCATTCTGGCGACCGGTTTCCCGTTCAAGGCGAAACAGCACGCGACCACCTATATGAATATCCTGGGCAAACTGTTTACCGAATGCGCGGACTTCCGCCGCACCGGTTCTGCCGCGCTGGATCTGGCCTATGTAGCAACAGGCCGCGTTGACGGATACTTCGAGCTGTCGCTGAAGCCGTGGGACTTTGCTGCGGGCGAGCTGATCGCACGTGAAGCAGGCGCCATCGTGTGTGATTTCACCGGCGGCCATAACTATATGTCTACCGGCAACGTCGTTGCAGGTAACCCACGCGTTGTTAAAGCCATGCTGGCCAACATGCGTGATGAACTGAGCGATGCGCTGAAGCGTTAATCCCGGTCATTCCCTCTCCCCGTGGGAGAGGGAATCCCAACTAAAACGGCCGCAATCCTCTTCCCACCGGCATCGCGCTCATCCACATCGTCACCGCCGCAACCAGCAGAATCACCCCGCCCGCCAGCGCAAGCGTTGTCCACCCTACCTGCCGCCACAGCACCGGTGTTTTATTGCCGCTGAGTCTGACCGCAAGCTGACGGAAGCTGTGAACCAGCAGCGCTAAAGACGAAATGGTGAGAGACGTCCCTGCCGCCATCGCCAGCGCGGAAAGCATTCCCCAGCCAAACACGCCTATCACCTTGCTGAACAGCAGCACCATTATTGCCCCCGAACACGGGCGCATGCCCATCGAGAGAATAATCATCAGCCGCGCGCGCCAGTCGTCGCCGTTCTGCAACTGTTCCTGCGTGGGCAAATGCTGATGCCCGCAGCCGCAGTTTTCATCATGAACGTGAGGCGGCGTAAAGGTTTTGAATTTCGGTTTTTGCAGCAGCACGCGCAGCTTTTTCAGCGCCCGCCAGCAGAGGATCAGCCCCAGCACGCCCACCAGCGCGTAGCTTCCCTTCTCCAGCCAGAAACTGCTCATGTGCAGCTGGCGCGCGGGAAGCTGCAACAGCGAAAGCACGATCACGACGAGCGCAATCGCCACGCTGCCCTGAAGCAGCGAGGAGGCCAGCGTCAGCCCGATACTCGATTTCAGCTTCGACGGATGGGTGGCGAGCCAGGTCGTTATCACGATTTTGCCGTGCCCCGGCCCCAGCGCGTGCAGAACGCCATAGATAAAGCTGAACGCCAGCAGGGAACCACCCGCTTTGGTCGGGTTCTCGGCCACCGCCTTCAGCAGACCGCTCATCTGCTGATTGACCTCACGCTGCCAGACGATGCTTTTCATCATGACCTGCGGCCAGGCCTGCCACAGCCAGAGCGAGCCGCAAACGGCCAGCAGGAGAAAAAGCGCCAGCGGCCAGAGGTGCAGCCAGCGGCGCGGTTTCCGAACCGGAGAGGAGATCACTGACATTGTAACGTTACCTCCTGCGCGAACTGTTTACCCAACTCCATGTCCTCAGGCGGTGCATCTTCCTTATCAAGCGAGACCGCAAAGTTCAGCGTCTCCTCGCTGGGTTTCGGGGTGTGAACGCCAATTTTGCAGTTTTTTTGCAGAGCGTCCGGCAATCGTACGTCGCCGTCTTTGTCATAGCGCATATCGACATAGTAGGTAGGATCAAAAGTGGAAAACGTGTAAGTTTGCCCCGCCAGCGGCTGCGGATGCGCCAGCGGGAGCACAAACGTCAGCACCGCCTGATGCCCGTCACGCGTCATCCCGTATTCCGTTGGCCGGTTCAGAAATTTAACCTTTTGCCCGTTGTGCCAGAATTCCGTGAAGTAGTGCTGGCCGAGCACGTTGGCCATCACTTCCGCCGCCAGCTTTTTCCAGATTTCATCGCCGGGCTTCGCGTTTCCCGCATCATAGAGCAGATCGGCCGAGGTGATTTCATCCATCGTCCAGCGCATCTTCAGGCCGCTCAGCTGCGTGCCGTCGGTAACCAGCTCGGTCTGGAGGTCAATAAAACTGTGAGGGTGTGCGCTGGCGGTGAAGCTGATAACCGCCAAAAATAACGCCATCGCACTTTGTTTAACTGTTTGCATCAATTCCTCACGTCAAAAATTCTGTGATGTTCCCCAGCAATCCTGAGTGAAAGGCCTGCCGGCGCGCTTTTCAGCGCTCATCCTTTAGCTATTCTTATCAAACATTCACACTGGATACCTGACAGATGATGACGACGCTTGAAATTCCATCTGTGCTTTCCAGTTCGCAGCGCCGCTGCCAGGTGCTTTTGATGCTTTACCTGCCCGATGCTGCCGTCACCGCACAGAGCATAATTGCTGCCAACGGGGTGGACGACGCGATGGCACGGCAAGATATAGCCGAGACGCGCGATGAAATCCAGCGCTATCACCGGCTGGACATCGTCACGCACCACGACGGCAGCTACCGGATTGAAGGCACAGCCCTGAATCAGCGTTTATGCCTGCTGCACTGGCTGCGCCGGGCGCTGCGGCTTTGCCCGCAGTTTGTCTCGCACCAGTTTACCCCCGCATTAAAAACCGCGCTTAAACAACACGGCATTGCGCGGCCGCTTTACGACGATGCGAACCTGCGGGCGCTGATCGGCTTCTGCTCACGCAAGCTGCAGCGCCAGTTTGAATGCCGCGACGTCCAGTTTTTACAGCTCTATCTGCAATACTGTCTTATTCAGCACCAGCTCGGGAATACGCCACAGTTTTCTCACGTTCAGCGCAGCTGGACCCAGTCGAGAGGGGAGTATTTTACGGCCCAGGAGATCGTGCGTCACTGGAGACGTCGCGTGCCGCAGGGAGCGCACGGGGATGAACAGCTGTTTCTGGCGCTGCTGTTTATGATGCTCCGCACGCCCGATCCGGTGCTCGATAAACACCAGCAGGATCAGCGCTTGCGCCGGGCCATCGTGCGCATGGTCGCCCGTTTTCGCTCGCAGACCGGGATGAACTTCAGCGATGAGCAAGGGCTGACCGATCAGCTGTATATCCATCTTGCTCAGGCGCTGGACCGCTCGCTGTTTGAAATTGGCATCGACAATAGCCTGCCGGAGGAGATCCATCGCCTCTATCCCCGGCTGTTACGCACCACGAAGGAAGCGCTGTTTGAGCTGGAAGCGGAGTTTGGGCTGCGTTTTTCTGATGAAGAGATAAGTCTTGTCGCGGTGATTTTCGGCGCCTGGCTGATGCAGGAGACCGATCTGCACGAAAAACAGGTGATCCTGCTGACGGGAGACGATAAAGCCAGCGAGGATCTGATTGAACAGCAGCTTCGCGAGCTGACGCTGCTGCCGCTTAATATTCGCTATCTGACGCTGCAGGCTTTCCAGAAAGAGGGGGCACCGCGCGAGGCCGCGCTGGTTATCACCCCCTACCCTACCGTCCTGCCGCTGTTCTCGCCGCCGCTGATTCATGCCGTTGAAACATTGAACGCGCAGCAGCAAGAACATATTCGCGCCATGCTGGAATCATAGCGGCGCGCGAGCGGCCACTTTCGGGCGAACAACAATGGCGGGTAAGGCGACCAGCGCCATCACCCAGAAGACGCCATGCCCCAGGTGCTGGTAGAGGAACCCCGCAAAGACCGTCATGATTGCGATACTGCCCCCCATCGCGACCGCCGAGTAGACGGCCTGCAGACGAATAACGTCTCCGCCCTCGCGCGCTGCGATATAGCGCATCGCCGCCAGATGACACACGGTAAAGGTGCCGCAGTGAAGAATTTGCGCCACGATCAGCCACGGCAGATCGGTCGTCCAGCCCATAATCCCCCAGCGCGCCACGCCGCACACGGCGGAAAGCAGCAGGAGGTCTCGCGCGCCAAAGCGACGGAACAGCTTCTTGCTCAGGGCAAAGATAATGACTTCGGCCACTACCCCCAGCGACCACAGATAGCCCACTGCGGAAGCAGAATATCCCGCCCCCTGCCAGTAGATGGCGCTGAAGCCATAGTACGCCGCATGCGCCCCCTGAAGCAGACAGACACACGCCAGAAAACGCCAGCTTTGTGCCACCAGGCTCCGCCAGGCGGGCCATCCTGCGCTCTCCTGATGGCGGCTTTCCCCTTGCGGCATCACCGACGGACGCAGCAGCATACCCAGCAGCATCGAGGCAATACCGATACTCAGCAGGGCGAGAATGGCGCGGTAATCGTAAAGGCTGACCAGTTTGCCCACCAGCGCGGAGCCAATCACAAAGGCAATTGAGCCCCACAGGCGCACGCGGCCGTAGTCCATAGTGATCTGCTTTTGCCAGGTGTTCGCCAGGGCATCCGTCAGCGGTACCAGCGGTGAGAAGAACAGGTTAAAGCCGACCATCACCACCATCAGCCAGGCAAACTGGTGGCTGACCCAGAAGCAGGCAACAAAGACCAGCGTCAGCAGAGCAAGAATGCGCACGGCCTTGATCAGTAAGGAGGGATCGCTGACGCGCGGGGCAATCAGCAGGCTGCCGAGGAAACGCGCCACCAGCCCGGCCCCCAGCAGGACACCGATAGTCTCAGGAGTCAGGCCGATACCCTTGAGCCAGACGCTCCAGAAGGGCAGAAAAATACCGTAGCTAAAGAAATAGGTGAAATAACTGAGCGCCAGCCAGCGCGTGGAATGCAAGACCATGAATCCCTCCCGAAATCGAGGCCATAGTCTGGCGAGAATATAAAAATTAAGCAAGTAGATAGCCTGCTATAAATTAACGAAAAATTAACATCTTGTGCAGTCGTCTGGCTTATGGCAGGGAATGAAAATATGTATTACGTTTAAATTACTCCACTTGCAGAGGTTTTTCTGCCATGAACTCACTACGTTATTTCGATTTCGGTCAGTCACGTCACCTGCTGCTGCTGATTGGCCGCATCGCACTTGTCGTGCTGTTTATCATCTTTGGTTATCCAAAACTGACGGGGTTTAGCGGCACCGTACAATATATGACCTCGCTGGGTACGCCGATGCCCATGCTGGCGGCCATTATTGCGGTGGTGATGGAAGTCCCTGCTGCCATCCTGATCGTGCTGGGCTTTTTCACCCGCCCGCTCGCGGTACTGTTTGTATTCTATACGCTGGGCACGGCGATTATCGGTCACCATTACTGGGATATGACCGGTGATGCGGTCGTGCCGAATATGATTAACTTCTATAAGAACGTCAGTATTGCTGGCGCCTTTATTTTGCTGGCGATTGTCGGACCTGGAGCCATTTCCCTCGACCGGCGTTAAGCCATAAAAAAAGGCCGCAAGCGCGGCCTTTTTTATTTCTGCCAGGCAGAGGAATTATGCGTATACCGGGAAGCGTGCGCAGATATCCAGAACTTTACCTTTGACGCGCTCGATAACCGCTTCGTCATTGATGTTGTCCAGAACGTCACACATCCAGCCAGCCAGCTCTTTCACTTCCGCTTCTTTGAAGCCGCGGCGAGTTACGGCCGGAGAACCGATACGGATACCGGAGGTCACGAACGGGCTCTTCGGATCGTTTGGCACGCTGTTTTTGTTCACGGTGATGTTGGCGCGGCCCAGGGCTGCGTCAGCTTCTTTACCGGTCAGGTTCTTATCAACCAGATCCAGCAGGAACAGGTGGTTTTCAGTACCGCCGGAGACCACTTTGTAGCCACGGTTCAGGAACACTTCCACCATCGCTTTAGCGTTCTTAGCAACCTGCTGCTGATAAACCTTGAACTCAGGCTCCATCGCTTCTTTCAGCGCAACGGCTTTAGCCGCGATAACGTGCATCAGCGGGCCGCCCTGCGCGCTTGGGAATACAGCGGAGTTCAGTTTTTTGTACAGCTCTTCGTCACCGCCTTTCGCCAGGATCAGGCCACCGCGTGGACCCGCCAGGGTTTTGTGGGTGGTGGTGGTCACAACGTGAGCGTGTGGAACCGGGTTCGGGTAAACGCCAGCGGCAATCAGACCCGCAACGTGCGCCATGTCGACGAACAGGTAAGCACCGATGCTGTCTGCGATTTCACGCATTTTTGCCCAGTCAACGATACCGGAGTAAGCAGAGAAGCCACCGATGATCATCTTCGGTTTGTGCTCTTTAGCCTGCTTCGCCATGTCTTCGTAGTCAATTTTACCGGACTCATCAATACCGTAAGGGATGATGTTGTACAGTTTGCCGGAGAAGTTAACCGGGGAGCCGTGAGTCAGGTGGCCGCCCTGCGCCAGATTCATACCCAGAACGGTATCGCCCGGCTGCAGCAGCGCGGTATAGACCGCGAAGTTAGCCTGAGAGCCAGAGTGTGGCTGCACGTTCGCGTAGTCAGCGCCAAAGAGTTCTTTCGCACGGTCGATAGCCAGCTGCTCAACGATATCCACGTACTCGCAACCGCCGTAGTAGCGTTTGCCCGGGTAACCTTCAGCATATTTGTTAGTCAGCTGAGAACCCTGCGCCTGCATGACGCGCGGGCTGGTGTAGTTTTCGGAGGCGATCAGTTCGATGTGCTCTTCCTGACGTACTTTTTCCTGCTCCATAGCCTGCCACAGTTCGGCATCATAATCGGCAATGTTCATTTCACGCTTTAACATCCGCATCTCCTGACTCAGCTAACAAGTAAATTTTGGCCTGAAAAGGCAGTCCTGTTGGACGACGGGCAACAGTATAACTGATTAGTTCTGTGATAACAGGTCTTGACAAACGATTTTACGCAAACGTTTTCCTGCGCGCCACGCAAGGGTTTGAGGAATAAAGCTCTCGCCCTTTCCAGCGGATTTCTTTTCAGGTTTGTGATGCATATTTTTCATCTTGCAAAGAACCATTTACAACGCAGGGGTATTTTTTATAAGATGTATTTAAAATACATTATTAAAGTCACATCGGAAGGAAGCTGCCATGCTCGACGCTCAAACCATCGCTACCGTTAAAGCCACCATCCCCCTGCTGGTGGAAACCGGCCCTAAACTCACCGCCCATTTCTACGATCGCATGTTCACGCATAACCCGGAGCTCAAAGAAATTTTCAACATGAGCAACCAGCGTAACGGCGATCAGCGCGAAGCGCTTTTCAACGCCATCGCGGCCTACGCCAGCAATATTGAAAACCTGGCGGCACTGCTGCCCGCGGTGGAAAAAATCGCGCAGAAACACACCAGCTTCCAGATCCAGCCCGAGCAGTACAACATTGTGGGTAGCCACCTGCTGGCAACGCTGGACGAGATGTTCAGCCCGGGCCAGGAGGTGCTGGACGCGTGGGGGAAAGCCTACGGCGTGCTGGCAAACGTGTTTATCAACCGCGAAGCGCAGATCTACAGCGAAAACGCCAGCAAGAACGGCGGCTGGGAAGGCACACGCGCCTTCCGCATCGTTGAGAAAACGCCGCGCAGCGCGCTGATTACCAGCTTTGAATTTGAGCCGGTGGACGGACAGCCGGTTGCCGATTACCAGCCGGGCCAGTATCTGGGCGTGTGGCTGAAGCCTGAAGGTTTCCCGTATCAGGAGATCCGCCAGTATTCTCTTACCCGCAAGCCAAACGGCAAAGGCTATCGCATTGCGGTGAAGCGTGAGGACGGCGGTCAGGTCTCCAACTGGCTCCACAACGAAGCTAACGTGGGCGACGTGATCCATCTGGCCGCGCCGGCGGGCGATTTCTTCATGGCCGTAGAAGCGAATACCCCGGTTACGCTGATCTCTGCGGGCGTCGGCCAAACGCCAATGCTGGCGATGCTCGATACGCTGGCGAAAGCCAATCACGGTGCGCAGGTCAACTGGTTCCACGCTGCGGATAACGGCGACGTGCACGCCTTTGCGGATGAAGTGAAAACGCTCGGGGCGTCCCTGCCGCGCTTCACCGCGCACGCCTGGTATCGCCTGCCGACGGATGCAGACCGCGCGGCCGCACGGTTTGACACTGAAGGCCTGATGAATTTAAGCCAGATGGAAGGGGCGTTTAGCGCGCCAGACATGCAGTTCTACGTCTGCGGGCCGGTAGCGTTTATGCAGTATGCCGCCCAGCAGCTGGTGGATCTGGGCGTGAACAAAGACAACATTCACTACGAATGTTTCGGGCCGCATAAGGTGCTGTAATGAAAAAGCCCCTCGTTCGAGGGGCTTTTTTTTCGCCGGGTGGTTGCACCTTACCCGGCCTACAAAACCGTTGGCATTGTTAAATCGCGGCGTCGTCTTCTTCGCCGGTACGGATACGGATCACGCGCGCCACGTCAAAGACGAAGATTTTACCGTCGCCGATTTTGCCCGTCTGCGCGGTGCGGATAATGGTATCCACGCAGGTATCGACGATATCGTCGCTGACCACGATTTCAATTTTTACTTTCGGCAGAAAGTCGACCATGTATTCTGCGCCACGGTAAAGCTCGGTGTGGCCCTTCTGACGACCAAAACCTTTCACTTCCGTTACGGTCATCCCGGTGATGCCGACTTCCGCCAGCGCTTCACGCACGTCATCCAGTTTGAAAGGTTTAATAATCGCATCAATCTTTTTCATGGTGGGTCCTTAAACTCTTGCCTGTAAGCTGCCTCGTAATCGATTGCTCACAGTACCATACGGCATTACTCTTTAAAATCGTTTGCTTCCAGCTCGTGGCGCGAAAGCAGCTTGTAGAACTCGGTGCGGTTGCGTCCGGCCATGCGCGCCGCGTGGGTCACATTGCCTTTGGTAATCTGCAATAGCTTGCGCAGATAGTTCAGCTCGAACTGATTCCGCGCTTCCGCAAACGTCGGCAGGGCCGTGTTTTCCCCTTCCAGCGCCTGCTCCACCAGCGCATCGCTGATCACCGGTGAGGAGGTCAGCGCCACGCACTGCTCAATCACGTTCACCAGCTGGCGCACGTTACCCGGCCAGCCTGCGGCCATCAGCCGCTTCATCGCGTCGGTGGAAAACGCGCGCACGAACGGTTTATGGCGATCGGCCGCCTGGCGCAAAAGATGGTTCGCCAGCAGCGGAATGTCTTCCGCGCGCTCCGCCAGCGCCGGGATCTTCAGATTCACCACGTTCAGACGGTAGTAGAGATCTTCGCGAAACTCGTTGCGGGCCATCACTTTTGGCAAGTCGCGGTGGGTAGCGGAAATAATGCGCACATTAATATCGATATCGCGGTTGCTGCCCAGCGGGCGAACTTTTCGCTCCTGCAGCACGCGGAGCAGTTTGACCTGCAGCGGTGCGGGCATGTCGCCAATCTCGTCCAGGAACAGCGTGCCGCCTTCCGCAGCCTGGAACAGCCCTTCCCGGCTGCTCACCGCGCCGGTGAATGCGCCGCGGGCGTGTCCAAACAGTTCAGATTCGAGCAGCTGTTCCGGAAGCGCACCGCAGTTAATGGCGATAAAGGCATTTTTACTGCGCGGGCTGGCGTTATGGATCGCCTGGGCCAGGATCTCTTTCCCGGTTCCGCTCTGGCCGTTGATGAGCACGCTGACGTCGGACTGCGCCACCATCCGTGCCTGTTCAAGCAGACGCAGCATAATCGGGCTGCGGGTGACGATGGACTCCCGCCACGCTTCATCCCCCGCCGGGGCAGCATGTTCCAGCGCGCTGTCGATAGCCTTATACAGCGCGTCTTTGTCCACCGGCTTGGTCAGGAAGCTGAAGACCCCCTGCTGCGTCGCGGCAACCGCATCCGGGATCGATCCGTGCGCCGTCAGGATAATCACGGGCATACCCGGCTGCTGCTTCTGGATCTCCGCGAACAGCTGCAGGCCATCCATTTCGTCCATCCGCAGGTCGCTTATCACCAGATCGATTTTCTCGCGGCTGAGGATCTTCAGCCCCTCCAGCCCGCTTTCAGCGGTCACGACGCTGTAGCCTTCACTCACCAGACGCATCCCCAGCAGCTTTAACAGCCCGGGATCGTCATCCACCAGTAAAAGATGGGCAGGTTTACGGCTCGTCATGCTTCACATCCTCTTGTTTCGGCGTATCGCTGTCCGGTGCAGCGGATGAGCTCCCCGGCTGATATTTACGCGACGAGAGCTGCCTTTCGATATCGGTCAGGTTTTCCAGCTTACGCGTCGTGGTATCCAGCTGCGTACGTAAATGTTGCTGCTGTTGACGCAGCGTATCAAGCTCGCTGTCGGTTGACTGCTGCAGCTTGCTGTAGCGGGAGCGCTCTTCAGACAGCTGAAGCTGTAATGTCTGCCCATCGCGCCAGAGCTGGTATACAGGGCGTACCTGCACGGGAAGATTGACCACGTACGTGTCCAGTCGGGTCACATTGACGCGACGTTCAACGGGGGTGATTTTCGCATCTGCGAGTAAAATCCCGCGCTTGAAAGCGCCCTGCCAGGTGTCGTCATCCAGCATCGCCGCCTTCGAGCGGGCGTTTACCGGCGCCAGACGCTGGGCGCAATCTATCCCACGCAGCCAGAACAGCGGGTTGCTTTCAACGTCATGTCCTGACAGGTT
Organism: Enterobacter sp. 302C9; assembly: GCF_034106085.1. Classification (NCBI taxonomy): domain Bacteria; kingdom Pseudomonadati; phylum Pseudomonadota; class Gammaproteobacteria; order Enterobacterales; family Enterobacteriaceae; genus Enterobacter; species Enterobacter sp. 302C9. The sequence goes on along the minus strand of NZ_JAWNBW010000004.1, from coordinate 36,256 downwards.
CCAGATGTCGTCACAGCGGGTTGAGAGGAAGTCTGCCAGCTGGCTGTCGGGCCATTTATCTTCCTGTTTATCGCTAATGGCACTTTGTGGCGCATGGGAAACACACCCTGCCAGAAATAAACAGGGCAGGCTCAGGCGAAGCGTTTTGCTGGAAAACACCGCACGTACGGCGCGGAAAAAGACGTGTGACATACTCACCAGACATAGATTCATTTTATTGATTTTTCCGGCTCACGGGCAGTTCGATACGGAAGCAAACATCTGAACGTTCGTCCGCGGCAATGTTTAGCTCACCCTGCATGCGTCGTATGCAGTCCCGGGCGATGCTCAAGCCCAGACCGCTTCCTTTAACCGCGCCTTTCCGCTGATGACTTCCCTGGAAAAAGGGTTCGAAGATCATGGTTTTTTCGTCATCGGGGATCGGGGTGCCGGTGTTTGCGACGTCAATAAACACCCGTGAACCATTCGTATTACTTCGGATATAAATGTTACCGGATTCAGTACCATAGTGCACCGCATTGGAGTAAAGATTATCCAGAACGCTCATCAGCAGCATGGGTTCAGCCAGGCACGCAGGCGCATTCAGCTCGACGCCGGTATGCATCATTTTAGCTCTTGCTGGCAAGCTGTGGGCGGAGATCACCATATCCACCAGCGGCTCAATCTCAACGTTTTCCAGTACGACCGCCCTGTCAGCCAGCTTGCGGTTGTAATCCAGCAGTTGCTCAATCAGCTTTTGCAGATTGCGGCTGCTGTTATCCAGGATCTCGACAATTTCTTTCTGCTCTGGCGTAAGGGGCCCGGCCACTTCGTCCGCCAGCAGCTCCGTCCCTTCGCGCATGCTGGCCAGCGGCGTTTTAAGCTCATGAGAGATATGGCGCAGGAACTGATGGCGCTGTGATTCGAGCCACGCCAGGCGCTCGGACAGCCAGATAATGCGCTGGCCTACGGATCGCAGCTCGCGGGGACCTTTAAAGGCGACCGTATCCCCGAGCGATTTCCCCTCCCCCAGACGGTTGATCATACGCTGAATGCCCTTTACCGGGCCGATGATCATGCGGGTAAAGAGCAGTACCAGCCCGAGGCTCACCAGGAACAGCACCAGCGCCTGCCAGCCGAAGAACTGGCCGCGCTCGGCAATCTCCTGCTGGAGCTGCTGGCCGCGAGAGAAAATCACCGCGCGCGTTGACTGCACCATCTCGGTGTTGGCGCTGGCAAAAGCTTCGAGGCGCGCGGCAGCAACGGCATCCGGGCCGCTGTTGCTGCACTGCAGCTGCGCGAGATCGTTTAAATCCTGACGCAACGCCTGATAGAGCTTGTCATCAGGTAGGACCCCCGCGTGAGCGTCCAGCATTTCGCTGTAGCGTTTACGCTGGCTCTGATAAACCTTTTCCAGCGTCCGATCGTCAAGTACGCAATACTGACGATAGCTGCGCTCCATCTCCAAAGCGGCGTTGGTCATCGCTTCACTGCGTCTGCCGTCGATGAGCGTCGTGCGGTTGGTCAAAGCCGCCTGCGCGCTCAGCGCGTTCAGGCTTTGCCACGCCTGCCAGGCAAGGATCAGCAGCGGCAGCAGGATCAGCAGGAAGGCCATCATGACGAGCTGCCGCAGGGAGCGGGGGAAAACGGGCCAGCGTTTCAACGCATTACTCTCTTAATGGGGGTTTACGCAGAGCGTAACTGAGTCTGCCCTTCAGATACAACAAAGCCGGGTAAAAACCCGGCTTTGTCATGGAATGAGGCGGTGCCTAACTCGACGTTTCGCCCTGGCCTGATAAAGCATCGCTATGATCAGTAGTTGGACGGCAGGCACCTTTTTGTGCGTCATTCGAAGTTTATGTAGCGCGTCCCGAAGGGGCTGACATAAGAAGGTGAATGAGCCACTGGTTAATATTATGCAACACCCGTGCCAGAATGAAAAACAAAATATTAACAGTTTGAAATATATGAGTTTTACTCGTTTAGCCTGTTAATTATCGGTTGAATGATTTCCAGGCTAAGTGTCGCTATTAAGCAACACCTTAACGGGAACCTTTACTGCCATATATAAATCAACGAGTTAAATGTCGCCTTTTGGAGACAGTTGAATTGCGGGTCTGTCGCGTAATTGCGACACAAATAAAAAAGCCCGGTCGAGCTCGCGCTTACCGGGCCTACAGGTACTGCCTAAAACTTAACCCAACTGCTTACGCGCGTTGCGGAAGATACGCATCCACGGGCTGTCCTCGCCCCAGTTTTCCGGGTGCCAGGAGTTGCTCACGGTACGGAATACGCGTTCCGGGTGCGGCATCATGATGGTCGCGCGACCGCTTTCGCTGGTCACTGCCGTAATACCGTTGGCGGAGCCGTTCGGGTTAGCCGGATAGGTTTCCGTCACCTTGCCGAAGTTATCGACAAAGCGCAGCGCTACAAGGCCTTTGCTCTCCAGCTGAGCCAGATGCGCAGCGTCGCGCACTTCTACCTGACCTTCGCCGTGGGAAACGGCGATTGGCATCTGTGAACCGACCATCCCCTGCAGCAGCAGAGACGGGCTTTGGGTCACTTCCACCAGGCTGAAGCGCGCCTCGAAGCGGTCAGACTGGTTGCGCACAAAGCGCGGCCAGGCTTCGCTGCCCGGGATCAGCTCACGCAGGTTAGACATCATCTGGCAGCCGTTACACACGCCCAGCGCCAGGGTCTGCGGACGGTGGAAGAAGGTTTCGAACTCGTCGCGCACGCGGCTGTTGAACAGGATGGACTTCGCCCAGCCTTCGCCCGCGCCCAGCACGTCACCGTAGGAGAAGCCGCCGCACGCCACCAGCGCCTGGAAATCTTCCAGACCGGTACGCCCGGCCAGCAGGTCGCTCATGTGGACGTCGATAGCGTCAAAGCCCGCGCGGTGGAAGGCAGCTGCCATCTCAACGTGGGAGTTGACGCCCTGCTCGCGCAGAACGGCCACTTTTGGACGCGCACCCGTCGCTATGTACGGCGCGGCGATGTCTTCGTTGATGTCGAAGGAGAGCTTCACGTTCAGGCCTGGATCCTGGTCATTCGCTTTCGCGTTATGCTCCTGATCGGCACATTCCGGGTTATCACGCAGGCGCTGCATCTGCCAGGTGGTTTCCGCCCACCACATGCGCAGCGTGGTGCGGCTTTCGCTGAACACCGCGTGACCGTCTGCTTCAATGACGAAGCGGTCGCCCTGAACGGCTTTGCCCAGATAGTGCACGCAGTCTGCCAGACCGTGCTTCGCCAGAATCGCTTCAACCGCGTCGCGATCCGCCGCGCGCACCTGAATCACGGCGCCCAGCTCTTCGTTGAACAGCGCCGCCAGACGGTCTTCGCCAAGCGTTGCAATGTTCGCTTCCACGCCGCAGTGGCCGGTGAAGGCCATCTCTGCCAGGGTCACCAGCAGGCCGCCGTCGGAACGGTCGTGGTAGGCCAGCAGCTTACGCTGCGCCACCAGCGCCTGAATCGCGTCGTAGAAGCCTTTCAGCTGCGCCACGTCACGCACGTCGGCTGGCTTGTCGCCGAGCTGGCGGTAAACCTGCGCCAGCGCGGTAGCACCCAGCGCGTTGTGGCCTTTACCCAGGTCAATCAGCAGCAGGGCATTGTCTTCGGTCGCAAGCTGCGGCGTCACGGTGTGACGCACGTCTTCCACGCGGGCAAACGCGGTGATCACCAGCGACAGCGGAGAGGTCATTTCGCGCTGCTCGTTGCCTTCCTGCCAGCGGGTTTTCATCGACATGGAGTCTTTGCCCACCGGAATGGTCAGGCCGAGGGCAGGACAAAGCTCCTCGCCCACCGCTTTCACGGCTTCATACAGGCCAGCATCTTCGCCAGGGTGGCCGGCAGCGGCCATCCAGTTTGCGGAAAGCTTGATACGTTTGATATCGCCAATCTGCGTTGCGGCGATGTTGGTCAGCGCTTCACCAACCGCCAGACGGGCAGAAGCAGCGAAGTCCAGCAGCGCCACCGGGGTACGCTCGCCGAGAGCCATCGCTTCGCCGTAGTAGCTATCGAGGCTCGCGGTGGTCACGGCGCAGTTCGCGACCGGGATTTGCCACGGGCCGACCATCTGATCGCGCGATACCATACCGGTCACGGTGCGATCGCCGATGGTCACCAGGAAGGTTTTCTCTGCCACAGCAGGCAGGTGCAGCACGCGGTTTACCGCTTCTGCCACGGTGATGCCCTGGCGATCCAGCGCTTTGCCGGCCGCTTTGCGGGTGGTTACGTCGCGGGTCATCTTCGGCGTTTTACCGAGCAGAACGTCGAGCGGCAGATCGATCGGCTGGTTGTCAAAGTGGGTGTCGCTTAAGGAAAGGTGCTGCTCTTCGGTCGCTTCACCGATGACGGCATACGGCGCGCGCTCGCGGCGGCACAGCTCGTCAAACAGCGGCAGCTGGTCGGCAGCAACCGCCAGCACGTAGCGCTCCTGGGATTCGTTACACCAGATTTCCAGCGGGCTCATGCCCGGCTCATCGCTCAGGATATCGCGCAGGTTGAAGCGCCCGCCGCGGCCACCGTCGCTCACCAGCTCCGGCATGGCGTTGGACAGGCCGCCCGCGCCCACGTCGTGAATGAAGAGGATCGGGTTGGCGTCGCCCAGCTGCCAGCAGCGGTCGATCACTTCCTGGCAGCGGCGCTCCATCTCAGGGTTGTCGCGCTGCACGGAGGCGAAGTCGAGATCCGCATCAGACTGGCCGGAGGCCATAGAAGAGGCCGCTCCGCCGCCCAGACCGATGTTCATCGCCGGGCCGCCCAGTACGATCAGCTTCGCGCCGACGACGATCTCGCCTTTCTGCACGTGATCGGCACGGATGTTGCCGATCCCGCCCGCCAGCATGATCGGCTTGTGGTAGCCGCGCAGCTCTTCGCCGTTGTGGCTGTCCACTTTCTCTTCATAGGTACGGAAGTAACCGTTCAGCGCCGGACGACCAAATTCGTTGTTAAACGCCGCGCCGCCCAGCGGGCCTTCGGTCATGATATCCAGGGCGGTCACGATGCGCTCTGGCTTGCCGAAATCTTCTTCCCACGGCTGCTCAAAGCCCGGGATACGCAGGTTGGAGACGGAGAAACCGACCAGACCCGCTTTAGGTTTAGCGCCACGACCGGTCGCGCCTTCGTCACGGATTTCACCGCCGGAGCCGGTCGCCGCGCCCGGCCACGGGGAGATCGCCGTCGGGTGGTTGTGGGTTTCCACTTTCATCAGGATATGCGCGGGCTCCTGATGGAAGTCATAGCGCCCTGCTTCGCGATCGGCGAAGAAGCGGCCCACCTCGGAACCTTCCATTACCGCGGCGTTGTCTTTATAGGCAGACAGCACGTGGTCAGGGGTTTGCTCCATGGTGTTTTTGATCATTTTGAACAGCGACTTCGGCTGCTGTTCGCCGTCAATAATCCAGTCGGCGTTGAAAATCTTGTGGCGGCAGTGCTCAGAGTTAGCCTGCGCGAACATGTAGAGTTCGATGTCGTTCGGGTTACGGTTGAGCTTAACAAACGCATCCTGAAGATAGTCGATTTCGTCTTCTGCCAGCGCCAGGCCGAGACGCAGGTTGGCGTCAATCAGCGCCTGACGGCCCTGCCCCAGCAGGTCTACGCTCTGTACCGGCGCAGGCTGATGGTGAGAGAAAAGCTTCTGCGCGTCATCGAGAGAGGTAAATACGCTCTCCATCATGCGATCGTGCAGTTCAGCCGCAACCGCCTGCCACTGCGCGTCGCTCAGGGTAGAGGCTTCCACGTAGTACGCCACGCCGCGTTCCAGACGGTTAATCTGGTTCAGGCCACAGTTGTGGGCGATATCGGTGGCTTTGGAAGACCAGGGGGAGATGGTGCCCGGACGAGGCGTAGCAAGGATCAGTTTGCCGGTTGGCGTATGGCTGTTCAGGCTTGGACCATACTTGAGCAGGCGTTCCAGCTGTACGCGCTCCTCTGCATTGAGGGGGGCATTCAGGTCAGCAAAATGGACATACTCAGCGTAAATATTGCTTACCGGAAGGTCGGCCGCCTGAAAACGTGCCAGCAGTTTAGTGATACGGAAGGCAGACAGTGCAGGCGAACCACGCAGAATTTCCATCATAAGTCTCTCGTCTTCGAAGCGCCGGGGCGCTTACAGTGTGCGCAAGGGGGGAAAACGGGCGTCATTATAGAGAATCCTGAGCGCCGACGAAACCGTTTGCGTCGAAATAAAATTTGCACAGAGATTTAACAATAGATGTGACCTGTCTCTCTAATTGGTTGCCAAGTGGCGCAAGTTTACGCAAAATGCCGCTCATTCAATGGCAAACCTTATGATTAACATGGCTACAGCAGACTGAGGCAACCGGCGTCGCAGAGAATTAACTAATTGAAAAAATTAAAGATTAATTATCTGCTCATCGGCATTGTAACGTTGCTGCTGGCAGTGGCCCTCTGGCCTTCCATCCCCTGGTTCGGCAAAGCCGAAAACCGTATCGCCGCCATTCAGGAGCGGGGGGAATTGCGCGTCAGTACCCTCAACTCGCCGCTGATTTACAGCGACGTCAACGGCAAAATCATTGGCCTGGATTATGAACTGGCACAACAGTTCGCCAATTATCTTGGCGTGAAGCTTAAAATCACCGTCCGCCAGAATATCAACCAGCTGTTTGACGATCTCGATAACGACGATGCCGATATGCTCGCCGCCGGGCTGGTGTATAACAGCGAGCGCAGCAAGAACTACCAGCCAGGCCCGACCTACTACTCCGTTTCTCAGCAGCTGGTTTACCGCGTCGGGAGCCTGCGCCCGCGCTCGCTGGCGTCAATTAACGATCGGCAGCTGACGATTGCGCCCGGCCACGTGGTGATTGACGATCTGCGGGAGCTCAAGGAGAAGAAATATCCCGACCTGAGCTGGACGGTGGATCCGAAACTCGGCACGACGGAGCTGCTGGAGCAGGTAAAAGATCAGAAGGTGCCCTACACCATCGCCGATTCGGTCGCGATCAGCCTGTTCCAGCGGGTGCATCCTGAAATCGCCGTGGCGCTGGACGTCACCGACGAGCAGCCCGTGACCTGGTTTAGCCAGCTTGATGACGATCAGACCTTCTCTGCCGCGATGCTTGATTTCTTCAACACCATCAATGAAGACGGTACCCTGGCGCGTCTGGAGGAGAAGTACCTCGGGCACGGTGATGACTTTGACTACGTTGACACCCGCAGCTTCCTGCGCGCGGTAGACAGCGTCCTGCCGGACCTGCAGCCCTTGTTCGAAAAATACGCCCAGGAGATTGACTGGAAACTGCTGGCGGCTATTTCGTATCAGGAATCCCACTGGGATACCCAGGCCACGTCGCCCACGGGCGTACGCGGTTTGATGATGTTAACCAAAAATACCGCGCTGAGCCTGGGCGTCAATGACCGTACCGATGCCGAACAGAGCATCAGCGGCGGCGCGCGCTATCTGCAGGATATGATGGCCAAAGTACCGGAAACGGTGCCGGAAGAAGAGCGGATCTGGTTTGCGCTGGCGGCCTACAATATGGGCTACGCGCATATGCTTGATGCGCGAGCGTTGACGGCCAAAACGAAAGGCAATCCGGACAGCTGGTCAGACGTCAAGCAGCGCCTGCCGCTGCTGAGCCAGAAGCCATGGTATAACAAGCTGACATACGGCTACGCGCGCGGACATGAAGCCTACGCCTACGTGGAAAATATCCGTAAATATCAGATTAGCCTGGTCGGGTATCTGCTGGAGAAAGAGAAAGAGGCGACGGAGGCCAAACAGCTGGCTCAAAGCTACCCGGTCGTGGCGCCGGACGAGCTTAATCGTCCGACAGCTTCAATACTGCCTTTTGCTGCTTTTTCTGCTGACGGCGCATTCGAAAGAAATCGCTTAATAGCCCCGAACACTCTGGTGCAAGCACCCCACCGATAGTCTTCACCTGGTGGTTCATACCCGGGTGACCCAGCACGTCCATCAGCGAACCGGCCGCACCGGTTTTTTCATCCCGCGCGCCGAAAACCAGAGTCCCGATCCGGCTGTGCACCATCGCGCCGGAGCACATCACGCACGGCTCCAGCGTCACATACAGCGTGGTATCAAGCAGGCGATAGTTTTGCAGCACCAGACCGCCCTGGCGAAGCGCCATAATTTCGGCATGCGCAGTAGGATCGTGGCGGCCAATAGGACGGTTCCACCCTTCGCCAATCACCTGGTTGTTATAAACCAGCACCGCGCCCACGGGCACTTCGCCCTCGTCCCAGGCGCGTTGAGCCAGCGTCAGCGCGTGGCGCATCCAGTATTCATGATTGTGTTCAGGGTTGGACAAAGGCTGATACTCCAGTCGAAAAGCGGGCGGCATTATACACGCCCATTATGGATAAGCCTATTCGAGTTGCTGAAGTTCGCCTGATGGCGTGACGCGCCAGCGGTGCTGGCAAAAATAGAGCAGCGGGTTGTCCTGCTTGCTGTCGCTGTAGCCGCTGTACAGGCGCAGCGGCGTACCGATGCGTTTTTCCAGCTGGACCACTTTTTCATGCCCCAGGCAGCGCAGGGTCAGCACCCAGCCGCCGTAACCGCGGGCAATTTGCGTGGCGATAAGATTCACGCGCGGAAGCCAGGGGGTATCAAAGTAGACCTGCTCCACCAGCGTCTGCGGGGAGCCGGTAATGAGCCAGATGTCGGCATCATTCGCGTCGAGATAGCTGGTCAGGCGCGCCTGCACCACCGGAAAGGCGGCGACGTGGCTGCGAAACCAGTGCGCAAAATCCTTTTCGAGCTGCTTAAGCCGCGCTTCGCTGTGCCCAAAGGTACATCCCCACAGCAGCAGACTCATCGGCCATCGCGCCGCCCGGCCTTTCACCAGCAGCGCGATCCCGATAACCGGTAAGAGCGGCAGCACGAGCAGCGCATTCAAAGGCTGACGCCGCAGCAGGTAACGCATAAACGTACCAAACATATCCTGCTGATGCAGCGTTCCATCCAGGTCGAAAAAGACAACGCGACGCGCGTGATTTGCCAAACCTTACTCCTCTGGGTCGTTGAAACCTAACAGCCAGGTAAACAGGAACCCGGCGATCACCGCTACTAAATAGCCTAACAGATAGAGCATCACTTTTCCGGTCACGATGGTTAATGCCAGCGGTAAACCGGAAAGCCCAAAGGTGATAACGGTAGCGACTTTCCAGTAGCTAATGAGCGCCCCGCCCACCGCGCCGCCCAGACAGGCGGCGAGAAACGGTTTACCCAGCGGCAGCGTAACGCCGAAAATCAGCGGCTCACCGATGCCGAGCAGTCCGACCGGGAGCGCGCCGTTAATCATTTTTTTCAGACGCGCGTTGCGGGTTTTCATCAGTACGGCAATCGCCGCGCCCACCTGCCCCACGCCCGCCATCGACAGGATAGGCAGCAGCGCGTTATAGCCGTGCGACTGCACCAGCTCGACGTGGATCGGCACCAGCCCCTGGTGCAGGCCGGTCAGCACCAGCGGCAGGAAGGTACCGGAAAGCACAGCGCCAACCAGCAGCCCGCCGCGGTCAATAGCCAGAGACGCACCGTGAGCGATGGCTTCAGAGATCCATCCGCCTAGCGGCTGGAGGGCCACAATCGCTACGCTACCGGTAATCAGCGTAGTCAACAGCGGGTTGAGAATCAGCTCGATCGAGCCAGGCAGAACCGCGCGCAGCCTTTTCTCGATCCAGCACATCAGGATGACAACCAGCAGCACTGCGATTACCCCACCGCGGCCCGGCTGGAGCGCCTCGCCAAACAACGTGATCTGCGCCAGCTGCGGGCTGGACAAGATGCCCGCCATGACCCCGCCCATCGCCAACGATCCGCCAAACACCTTCGCGGTATTCACCCCGACCAGAATGTTCATAATGGCGAAAACAGCACTGCCGAAGATCCCCAGAATCCCCAGCAGGTTCGGATAGTGCGTGGCGAAATCCCCCACAATATCCGGTCGCTTGAGGATATTGATGATCCCGGTGATCAGGCCGGAGGCAATAAACGCCGGGATCAGCGGAATAAAGACGTTTGCCAGCTGACGCAGCGCATCGCTCATGGGGGCTTTGTATTTGGCCTTCGCCTGCGCCCTCGTTCGTTCCGCATCGTCAATCGACGCGCTCGCGCTAACGCCCATCAGCGCGCGCATGGCATCAACAACCTGCGCCGCTTTCCCCGGCCCGACGATCAGCTGATGCTGCTGCCCCTGTTTCACGTAGCCGCTGACGCCGGAGAGTTGCTTCAGGCGCGGCACGTCGAGCTGGTCGTCGTTATGCACCTCGACGCGCACGCGCGTCATGCAGTTTTCGAGACGCTGAATATTTTTTTCCCCACCGATCCCCTGCAGGATATCGCTGGCGAGCGCTGCTGTTTTGTCCATAGACGCCTCTGTTAGTTTTCTAATGCCGCCCGTAAGAAGCCGCTATGCGCATCGAGTTTGGCTCTCGCGGCCGCCGCATCCAGCCCGCTCAGGATCATCAGAATGGCCGGTTTAACATCGTGATCGGTCTGCTTGAGTACCGCTTCTGCCTCTTCACGGCCTGCGCCAGTCGCCTCCATCACCATGCGGCAGGCTCTGTCCACCAGCTTGACGTTGGTGGCCTGCATATCCACCATCAGGTTCTGATAAACCTTGCCGAACTTCACCATCGCGCCGGTGGAGATCATATTGAGTACCAGCTTTTGCGCGGTCCCGGATTTCAGGCGCGTGGAGCCGGTGAGCGCTTCCGGCCCGACAACCGGAGAGATAGCAATAGCGGCCACCTGCGCAATCGGGGAACCCGGATTACAGGAGATGGCCACCGTCGTGCAGCCCGTCCGGTTGGCGTATTCCAGCCCGCCAATGACGTACGGGGTGCGCCCGGATGCCGCCAGCCCGACCACCAGATCCTTCTCGGTCAGATTCAGCTCCTTCAGGTCATCCTCGCCCAGCTGTGCATTGTCTTCCGCTCCTTCAACGGCTTTCAGCAGCGCGCCGGGTCCACCGGCAATCAGCCCAACGACCAGACCGTGCGGCACCCCAAAGGTGGGCGGACATTCTGACGCATCCAGGACCCCAAGACGCCCGCTGGTGCCCGCCCCCATGTAGATAATGCGACCGCCGGCCTTGAGGGCTTCCGCCGCCGCATCGACCGCTTTCGCCACCTCGGGTAATGTCTCTTTCACAGCCTGCGCGACCAGCGTATCCTGTTGATTAAAGCGGTTAACCAGCTCCAGGGTGGAGAGGGCATCCAGATCCATGGTTTGCGGGTTACGCGTTTCAGAAACAAGTGAGCCAAGATTCATTTTTGTACCTCAAGAATTTTTAATTCATAATAATCACACTATAATGGAATATAAAATTCATTCAGGCGAGCAAAATTCGTATTTGCGCAGATAATCACATTTTCGCCAGGAGACCGTATGAACTGTTTAATTCGCATTCGCCAGCGCTACGCAGGCTTTGCCCAAAGCGACAAGAAGCTGGCGGATTTTCTGCTTTCTCAACCCGATCGCGCGCGCCATCTCAGCTCGCAGCAGCTGGCGAGTGAAGCCGGCGTGAGCCAGTCCAGCGTGGTGAAGTTTGCCCAGAAGATTGGCTTTAAGGGGTTCCCCGCCCTCAAGCTGGCGATCAGCGAAGCGCTGGTGAGCAACCCCAACCCGCAGTCCATGCCGGTGCATAATCAGATCCGCGGCGATGACCCGATGCGGCTGGTCGGCGAAAAGCTGATCAAAGAGAACGTGGCGGCCATGCACGCGACGCTCGATGTAAACACCGAAGAGAAGCTGCTGGAGAGCGTGGCGATGCTCCGCGGCGCGCGGAGGATCATTCTGACCGGTATCGGCGCATCCGGACTTGTGGCGCGTAACTTTGGCTGGAAGCTGACGAAAATTGGGCTTAACGCCATCGTCGAGCAGGATATGCACGCCCTGCTGGCAACCGTACAGGCAATGGATCCTGACGATCTGCTGCTGGCCATCTCCTACTCCGGCGAGCGCCGTGAAATCAACATGGCAACTGATGAAGCGCTGCGCGTCGGCGGTAAAATTCTGGCGATCACCGGTTTTACGCCGAATGCCCTGCAGCAGCGGGCAACGCGCTGTTTATATACCATTGCCGAAGAGCAGGCCACGCGCAGCGCGGCTATCTCTTCCACCAGCGCGCAAATGATGCTGACGGACCTGCTGTTTATGGCGCTGGTGCAGCAGGATCTGGAGCGCGCGCCCGAGCGCATTCGTCACAGCGAAGAACTGGTAAAGAAACTGGTTTGACGCGTATAATGCCCGCCCGGTTTGTGTTGTTTCTGAGAATTTCCTGATGGCGCTGTTAATTACCAAAAAATGCATTAATTGCGATATGTGCGAGCCCGAATGCCCGAACCAGGCGATTTCGATGGGCGACAGCATCTATGAGATTAACAGCGACCGCTGCACGGAATGCATCGGCCACTATGAAACGCCGACCTGCCAGAAGGTGTGCCCGATCCCGAATACCATCCTGAAGGATCCGGCCCACGTCGAGAGCGAAGAGCAGCTATGGGATAAGTTTGTCCTGATGCACCACGCGGACAAACTTTAACTTTCGATGATCACCGTCGCGCTGGCATAGTGACGTTCATCCGCGATCGTCACGTGCATATGATTCACCCCCAGCTTTTCCGCCAGCTTTTGCGCTTCTCCCCACAGACGCAGGCTCGGTTTGCCCAGCTCATCGTTAAACACTTCGAACTGATTAAACGCCAGGCCGTTACGAATGCCGGTCCCGAAGGCTTTGGCCGCCGCCTCTTTTACCGCAAAGCGCTTTGCCAGAAAACGCACCGGCTGCTGATGCGCTTCCCAGATGGCCCACTCGTTATCGCTCAGCACGCGTCTTGCGAGGCGATCGCCGCTACGGGCGATCACCGCTTCAATGCGGGCTATTTCAACGATATCGGTGCCTAAGCCCAGAATGGCCATTACTGACGCGCTTCCTGCATCAGGCGTTTCATCTCTGAAACCGCCTCTTTCAGGCCGCTCATCACCGCGCGACCAATGATGGCGTGGCCGATGTTCAGCTCGTGCATTTCCGGCAGGGCGGCAATGGCCTTCACGTTGTGGTAGGTCAGGCCGTGACCGGCGTTAACCTTCAGTCCCAGGCTTGAGGCGTACGTGGCCGCTTTGGCAATACGCTCCAACTCTTTGGCCTGTTCGGTATCGTTTTTGGCATCGGCATAGCAGCCGGTGTGGATTTCGATATACGGTGCGCCCACGTCGGCCGCCGCTTTAATCTGGGCGAAATCGGCGTCGATAAACAGAGAAACCAGGATACCGGCATCCGCCAGGCGCTTGCAGGCATCGCGCATTTTGTCGAGCTGACCGGCCACGTCCAGACCGCCTTCGGTGGTCACTTCCTGGCGTTTTTCCGGCACCAGGCAGCAGAAGTGCGGCTGGGTCTCGCAGGCAATCGCCAGCATCTCATCGGTGACCGCCATCTCCAGATTCATTCGGGTGTCCAGCGTCTGACGCAGAATGCGCACGTCGCGATCAGTGATATGGCGACGGTCTTCACGCAGGTGAACGGTAATGCCGTCGGCGCCAGCCTGTTCAGCGATAAACGCCGCCTGAACCGGATCGGGATACGCCGTGCCGCGCGCATTACGCAGCGTGGCGATGTGGTCGATGTTGACGCCTAACAGTAATTCAGCCATGACAATCCTCGGTATTTTGGTTCATTTCTCTTCCCCCTCTCCCTCCGGGAGAGGGCTGGGGTGAGGGGTAAAACGTTAACGTTTCGGCACAAACTGCCTGAATAATTCGCGGCTCTTTAAGGGCTTGCCGCCAAGATACGGCTTGAGGGCAATCCGGGTAAAGCGTTTTGCTGCGCGCAGGGTGTCCAGATCGGGAAACTCGCGCTCATACAGCGCCCGGAGCTGGCGCCCGGTAAAGGTGCTGTTGTCTATCACGATACTGGCAATGAAGCCCTTTTCTTCGCGGTAGCGGTAGGTCATGGTGTCTTCTATCTCATCACCGCTGCCCGCGCAGTGCAGAAAATCTACGCCGTATCCGAGGTGGCCCAGCAGCGCCAGTTCAAAACGACGCAAGGCGGGTTCGGGCGTGCCGGTTGCGCCAGCCAGCGACTGGATACAGTGCAGATAATCGAAGAAAAGTTCAGAGAAGCGGGTCTCATGTTCAAGAACGCGGGAGATGAGTTCGTTGACATACAGACCGCTGTAGAGCGTGATGCCGGAAAGAGGAAGCGCCAGGGAGACGGCTTCGGCACTGCGCAGGGTTTTCACTTCCCCTCGCCCACCGAAGCGTACCAGCAACGGTGTGAAAGGCTGTAGGGCGCCTTTCAGATTAGAACGTTTGGAACGTGCGCCTTTCGCAACAAGGCGCACGCGGCCCGACTCTTCCGTGAAGACGTCCAGCATGAGGCTGGTTTCGCTCCAGGGACGACTATGCAGGACAAAGGCGCGCTGCCATCCATCCATATGCTCGTCGTCTTAAGTTACTGGTCTTCGCCGTAACCGAGGCTGCGCAGAGCACGCTCATCATCGGCCCAGCCAGATTTCACTTTCACCCACAGTTCGAGGTGAACCGGCGCTTCGAACATCTCCATCATGTCCTTACGGGCTTCGATACCGATGGTTTTGATCTTGGCCCCTTTGTTGCCGATCACCATCTTCTTCTGCCCTTCGCGCTCAACGAGGATCAGGCCGTTGATATCGTAGCCACCGCGCTCGTTGGTCTGGAAACGCTCGATCTCTACCGTTACGGAGTAAGGCAGTTCAGCACCCAGGAAACGCATCAGCTTTTCACGGATGATTTCAGACGCCATAAAGCGCTGAGAGCGATCGGTGATGTAGTCTTCCGGGAAGTGATGAATCGCTTCCGGCAGATGCTTCCGCACGATGCCCGCGATGGTATCCACGTTCAGGCCGGTCTCAGCAGACAGCGGAACGATATCAAGGAAGTTCATCTGGCTACCAAGCCACTGCAGATGCGGCAGCAGGTCGGCCTTTTCCTGCACGTTATCAACTTTGTTGACCGCGAGGATGACCGGCGTTTTGCCGTCACGCAGCTTGTTCAGCACCATCTCGTCGTCCGGCGTCCAGCGGGTGCCTTCCACAACGAAAATCACCAGCTCTACGTCGCCGATCGAGCTGCTCGCCGCCTTGTTCATCAGGCGGTTGATGGCACGCTTCTCTTCCATGTGCAGGCCGGGGGTATCGACGTAGATCGCCTGATACGCGCCTTCAGTATGGATGCCGACGATGCGGTGACGCGTGGTCTGCGCCTTACGCGAGGTGATTGAAATCTTCTGCCCAAGCAGATTATTCAGCAGGGTGGATTTGCCAACGTTCGGACGTCCGACGATGGCAATAAATCCGCAATAGGTTTTATCTTCGCTCATTCCAGCTCCAGCATTTTTAACGCCTGTTCGGCGGCAGCCTGTTCAGCCTTACGACGGCTTGAACCTGTGCCCACCACCGGTTCACTCAGGCCACTGACCTGGCAATGGATGGTAAATTCCTGATCGTGCGCTTCGCCACGCACCTGCACCACCAGATAAGACGGCAGCGGCAGATGACGACCCTGCAAATATTCCTGCAGACGCGTTTTCGGATCTTTTTGTTTATCGCCCGGGCTGATTTCGTCCAGACGGGTCTGATACCAGTTCAGGATCAGCTTTTCTACGGTCTGGATATCGCTGTCCAGGAACACACCACCAATTAATGCTTCGACCGTATCGGCAAGAATAGATTCACGACGGAAGCCGCCGCTTTTCAGTTCACCCGGTCCAAGACGCAGACATTCGCCCAGCTCAAATTCGCGAGCGATTTCCGCAAGGGTATTACCCCGAACCAGCGTGGCACGCATGCGGCTCATATCACCCTCGTCCACACGCGGGAAACGATGATAAAGCGCATTCGCAATCACGAAACTTAAAATAGAGTCGCCTAAAAACTCGAGACGCTCATTATGTTTGCTGCTGGCACTGCGGTGGGTTAATGCCTGTTGCAACAACTCCTGATGATGAAAAGTGTAGCCCAGCTTCCGTTGAAGCCGATTAATTACGATGGGGTTCATGCGATACCAATAAATGAATGCGTCAAAAATGCAGCACACGAAACCGACCTGAGAAAACCAACGCGGTTTCGTGTGCCGTGGCACCCTTGCAGGGCCAACCTTAAACTTCGGGGGAATATTCTATACACAACGACAGGGGATGTCGTTAGTTCGAAGAGATTTATCGTGGAAATAATTCACGTAGCCGCTAATTAAAGCGGCTACGCGTTCATTTATTGAGAATTAATGGATTCCGCCGATACGATTCAGGCGTACACCGGTCGGCCATTCGCCTTCCTGCTTCTCAAAACTCATCCAGATGGCTGTGGCTTTGCCGACCAGATTCGCTTCCGGCACAAAGCCCCAGTAACGGCTGTCCGCAGAGTTATCGCGGTTGTCACCCATCATGAAGTAATGTCCTGGCGGTACAATCCAGCTCGCCAGCTGCTGGCCAGGCTGGCGATAGTACATACCCAGCTGATCCTGCGCGATTGGCACGGTGAGGATTCGGTGCGTCACATCGCCCAGCGTCTCTTTGCGCTCAACCAGACGGATGCCGTCCTCTTTGGTTTCACCTTTCGAAACCTGGAAGAACCCGCTGGTCGCTTCGCCGCCGTTACGACGGGCAAAGGTCTGCACAAAGTCACTTGGCTCAACGTTTGAGTAAGTGATTGGCAGCGCGTTTTCACAGGCGGTACCGGAGCTGCAGCCCGGCTGAACGGTGACTTCTTTCGCAACCGGATCGTAAGTGACTTTATCACCCGGCAGACCTACCGCGCGCTTGATGTAGTCCAGGCGCGGATCTTCCGGATATTTAAATACCACGATGTCGCCACGTTTCGGATGACCGGTTTCGATCAGCGTTTTCTGGTAGATAGGATCTTTAATGCCGTAGGCAAACTTCTCTACCAGAATAAAATCACCAATCAGCAGCGTTGGCATCATTGAACCTGATGGGATTTGAAACGGCTCGTAAATAAACGAACGTACCACCAGCACAATCGCCAGCACCGGAAATACCGAGGCGCCCGTTTCCAGCCAGCCCGGTTTCGGGCCGACTTTCTTCAGGGTTTTCGCGTCAATCCCATCTCCAGTGGCTGCCTGAGCGGCAGCCTGACGTTCACGACGTTTTGGGGCGAAGATAAACTTATCCAGACACCACAGCAGACCTGTTACCAGGGTAGCAATGACCAGGATCAGGGCAAACATGTTCGCCATGCCAACTCCTTAGGGTTATTTGCCGTCTTTACCAACATGAAGGATGGCAAGGAATGCTTCCTGCGGCAGCTCGACGTTACCGACCTGCTTCATACGCTTCTTACCTTCTTTCTGCTTCTGCAGCAGCTTTTTCTTACGGCTGACGTCACCGCCATAGCACTTCGCCAGAACGTTTTTACGCAGCTGTTTCACGGTTGAACGCGCGATAATGTGGTTGCCAATCGCCGCCTGAATCGCGATATCGAACTGCTGACGCGGGATCAGATCTTTCATCTTCTCAACCAGCTCGCGACCGCGGTACGGCGCATTGTCGTTGTGGGTGATCAGCGCCAGCGCATCCACGCGCTCGCCGTTGATCAGCACGTCCACACGCACCATGTTGGAGGCCTGGAAGCGTTTGAAGTTGTAATCCAGTGACGCGTAGCCACGGGAGGTCGACTTCAGACGGTCGAAGAAGTCGAGTACCACTTCCGCCATCGGGATTTCATAGGTCAGCGCCACCTGGTTACCGTGGTAAACCATGTTGGTCTGCACGCCACGCTTCTCAATACACAGCGTAATGACGTTCCCCAGGAATTCCTGCGGCAGCAGCATGTGACACTCTGCAATAGGCTCACGCAGCTCCTGAATGTTGTTCAGCGGCGGCAGCTTGGACGGGCTATCGACGTAGATCACTTCTTTCGAGGTGGTTTCAACTTCATAGACTACCGTCGGCGCCGTGGTGATCAGATCCAGATCGTATTCACGCTCCAGACGTTCCTGAATGATCTCCATGTGCAGCAGACCGAGGAAGCCACAGCGGAAGCCGAAGCCCAGCGCCGTTGAGCTTTCTGGCTCGTAGAACAGGGAAGCATCGTTCAGGCTCAGTTTACCGAGCGCGTCACGGAAGTTTTCGTAGTCGTCAGAGCTGACCGGGAACAGACCCGCGTAAACCTGCGGTTTCACCTTTTTAAAGCCTGGCAGCGCTTTATCTGCCGGGTTACGTGCACCGGTCAGGGTATCGCCCACCGGCGCGCCGAGGATGTCTTTAATGGCGCAGACCAGCCAGCCTACCTCGCCGCATCTCAGCTCGGTACGGTCAACCTGTTTTGGCGTAAAGATGCCCAGACGGTCTGCGTTGTAGACCTGTCCGGTACTCATTACCTTAATTTTGTCGCCTTTACGCATGGTGCCGTTTTTAATACGCACCAGAGAGACAACGCCCAGATAGTTATCGAACCAGGAGTCGATAATCAGCGCCTGCAGCGGGCCATCCGGATCGCCTTCCGGTGCCGGAATGTCACGTACCAGGCGTTCCAGCACGTCGGTCACGCCCACACCGGTTTTCGCGGAGCAGCGCACGGCATCGGTCGCGTCAATGCCGACAATATCTTCAATCTCTTCCGCTACGCGTTCAGGGTCGGCGGCTGGCAGGTCGATCTTGTTCAGAACCGGCACAACTTCGAGATCCATTTCCATCGCGGTGTAGCAGTTTGCCAGGGTCTGGGCTTCAACGCCCTGCCCGGCATCCACCACCAGCAGCGCGCCTTCACAGGCCGCGAGCGAGCGTGAAACCTCATAGGAGAAGTCAACGTGGCCTGGGGTGTCGATAAAGTTCAGTTGATAGGTTTCACCATCAGCCGCTTTGTAATCAAGCGTAACGCTCTGCGCTTTAATGGTGATACCGCGTTCGCGTTCCAGGTCCATGGAGTCCAGAACCTGGGCTTCCATTTCACGATCAGACAGGCCACCGCAAATCTGGATAATACGGTCAGACAGCGTCGACTTACCGTGGTCAATGTGAGCAATGATCGAAAAGTTACGTATGTTCTTCATATAGTTAAATAATTATGCCTTACGAATTCCTGGAGGCCGCTGTTCTTAGCCTGACGTTTTTCAGTGCGAAAACGCAGCATTCTACACTACATCCTCGCTACCTGGAAATGCACTTAGAAGCAGGTGTAGCGTGAAGAAAGGCCGTTTTCTGTTTTAGGGTGTAAAAAATGATAAAGCCCGATGGATCACCGGGCCTCAGAAGAGAGCGTTTCAACACGAAGCTGGTCTGGTGCCAGCCCAACGCTGAGAATGACAGGCTGCCACTCCTCGCGTGCGGCGAGCGTCGGAGAGAGGCCTTTGGCAAGCCAGAATCCCCCCACGCCACCCAATGCGGCACCGCACATAGCGGCCACATCGGTACCAAACAGCATCTGAAACAGGCCGCCCATGATAAACAGGCCGACCAGCGGAGAGAGATACACCAGCATAGCGGAGCTGAGCAGGCTGCCTTCCGCGATGCCCAGTTCCACCTTCTGTCCCGCCATCAGCGGCTGTTCGCTTGGCACAGAAATCGTGTGCGATGTTTGTGGCCCAAGCTTATTCAACACGCGGCTGCCGCAGCCGGCGCGGGATGCGCAGCTATTACATGAGGCTTTAACATCGCAGCTCACCAGCGCAATGCCGTTTTGCCAGGAGACAACCGTCGCCCACTCTTTGATCATTGTGCAGCCCTGAATTTAATGCTGTCGGAGATGCGCTTCGCCGTCTGCGGAGGGAGTTCTCCCACAATGGTGATCTCTGCGTTATCGCGTACCGCTGTACTCACCGTACGGCGCCCGGTACGCAGCATTTGTTCAGCGCTGTTTGCCGTTGCGCGATTGATATTCACCGAGAAGCTGAACAAACCATCCGAATAGAGGCGCGATTCTACCGGCGTTTCAATCGTTGGCAGCTGACGACGGCTGCTGGACACTTCGCTAAACCCTTGCGGGATCCAGGCTGGTACCCAGTTGAAATTAACGGAATCCCCGGCAGGAACAGAAAGCAGCGGTGGCAGGCTGGCCTTAGCCAGATTCTGCATGCTGTTGCCAACCTGATTGTTCACGCTGAAGGAGATAACCCGGAACTGTTCCAGCGTTTCACCGTCACGGTCGAGCAGGTCAACACGCATGGGGAGTTTGGTTTCGGCATCAATCCAGACGATATAGCTGTAGCGCGTTCCGTCCCGGGCAACAACGCGAATTACCTCGCACAGTCTGTCCGCGATGCGGGTACGCCCTACCGAAATAAAATCGTAGTAAGGGGCAAGCCGTTTGAAGTCGGTGTAAATGAGTGACGGCAGGGAATCAACGATATAGTCGCCATTCAGCGTGAAAGGCTCCAGGCCTGGCTCGAAATAGCTGATTTCATTACCACGTTGGACCACTTCCCGACGCGGGCCATCCATCTGTAAAAGCTGGGCGAGCGGCTGCTTATCAAGACGGGCATGACGATAGCGTAACGACTCGACGCCCTGCTTATTGATGCTGATAAATGCCAACTCATAATTGAGTGACTGGCTGGCCAGATTCATTTGCTGCAACAACGCCCCGGATGAAACATCAGCCGAGGCGTTGGCAGAGAAGAACAGGCTACCCGCCATCAGAGACATGGCGAACCAAAGTTGCTTCATTACTGCGATTGCGTTCCTAAAGTTTGGTTTCCGGGCACCTGCACAGCAGCTTGCTGTGTCTGCGCCTGCTCAAACTGAAGCTGTTCAGAGTGCAGACGACGCTGCAACTCGTAATCCTGCAACATCGCATTAATGCGACGGCGCTGCTCCTGAACCTGCTGTTGCTGACCGCCGCTGGCGGATGCATCAGCCGGTACGCCCAGGCTTACCGGGCTGGCTTTGCCCATCATCGGCAGTGTGTTAAACACTGGCGCTTCTGGCTGCTGATTAGTTTCAGACTGAGTATTATAGTGCTGGACGCCAACAATAACTGCAAGCGATACGCATGCTGCCACACCCATTTGGGTAAGCTGGCTGGCCCACGGACGCACCTTTTGCCAGAACGGCATTTTCTGCCACTGGTGAGGCGCGGGTTGAGCTTCAGGAATCAGCGGAGTGGTCTGATGAACAGGCTCATTCTCGATCGCCGCCATGACGCGGGCTGAGATATCGAAATGGAGAACCTCGCCGGTGTCACCGCGAAGGGTGTCACGGATGAGATGGTAACTCTCCCAGGTCTCTTGCATTTCGGGTGAATGAGACAGCTCGTTGAGCAGCTCGCTATCCACCGTTTCACCATCCATTAAAGCGGAAAGTTTTTCTTTCTGCATGCCTAATACCTTTTCCAGTATCCCGCTATCGTCAACGCCTGATAAGCGGTTGAACTTTATTATCAATAGCTTCTCGCGCACGGAAAATTCGTGAACGTACCGTGCCGACCGGACAATCCATGATAGCGGCTATCTCTTCATAGCTCAGACCATCCAGCTCCCGTAACGTAATTGCCATACGTAAATCTTCCGGGAGCGACTCGATCGTGCGAAAAACGATTTGTCTCAGTTCTTCTGACAACATTAAGTTCTCAGGGTTCGAAATTTCTTTCAATGCGCCGCCGCTTTCGAAGTTTTCGGCGTCGATTGCGTCCACATCACTTGAAGGCGGACGACGGCCCTGAGCGACCAGATAATTCTTTGCCGTATTGACCGCAATACGGTACAGCCAGGTATAAAAAGCACTATCTCCCCGGAAAGAATCCAGCGCGCGATAGGCCTTAATAAAAGACTCTTGCACCACATCAGGCACATCGCCTGACGGTACATAGCGGGAAACCAGGCTCGCCACCTTATGCTGGTAGCGGACCACCAGTAGGTTAAAGGCTTTCTGATCTCCCTTCTGGACCCGTTCAACCAGGACCTGGTCCGTTAACTGCTCGCTCATCCGAGGTAATGTCTCCCCAAACCTAAATTCCACGCGTTATCGAAACGCCACTCTAAAAATACCGCACTTTGAGCAAGCACCATTTAGAGTGTCTGATCTTCAATAAGTTCCGTAACGCCTTTGTTTTTGTTCATCGCGCCGCAGACCGTTTATTTTCTCTCATTATAAGTCTGTTCACGATACGCACCACTTTATGACAAGAAACATCTTTTTCCCGCCAGAAGAGTAACGCAACACAGGCTTTATTTCACCACAAAATCTGACGCTAACGATCTGCTTCGCAAAATAATTTCACTCATTTACCCTCCGTTTACCTCCGCTTACGCGTTTAGCCATTGCGACAGCCTCTAAAAAAATACGTGCGATATATCGCATTCAGGTGCTATTCTGACCCAACACTGTTTAGTAAATTAAACAACAATCATGAACACAACACCTGAACTCCATTGTGATGTACTGATCATCGGCAGCGGCGCTGCCGGTCTCTCTCTGGCGCTGCGCCTGGCCGAGCATCAAAACGTTATCGTTCTGAGTAAAGGACCGATAAGTGAAGGTTCCACGTTTTATGCCCAGGGCGGCATTGCCGCCGTGTTTGATGAGACAGACAGCATTGCATCCCACGTCGAGGATACGCTCATTGCCGGAGCAGGGATCGTGGATGCACACGCCGCAGAGTTTGTCGCCAGCAATGCCCGTCACTGCGTTCAGTGGCTCATCGACCAGGGCGTCTTATTCGATACGCAGGTTCAACCCAACGGTGAAGAGAGCTACCACCTGACTCGCGAAGGCGGCCATAGTCACCGCCGCATCCTGCACGCAGCGGATGCCACCGGAAAAGAAGTGGAAACCACGCTGGTCAGCAAAGCGCTGAACCATCCTAATATTCGGGTTCTCGAGCGAAGCAATGCCGTTGACCTGATTATCTCTGACAAGATTGGCCTGCCCGGCACGCGTCGCGTGGTGGGCGCCTGGGTCTGGAACCGAAATAAAGAGAAGGTGGAGACCTGCCGGGCGAAGGCAGTGGTGCTGGCTACCGGCGGTGCCTCCAAGGTGTATCAGTACACCACGAACCCTGACATTGCCTCCGGAGACGGTATCGCGATGGCCTGGCGCGCTGGCTGCCGGGTGGCGAACCTCGAGTTTAATCAGTTTCACCCCACCGCCCTGTTCCATCCCCAGGCGCGCAACTTCCTGCTGACGGAAGCCCTGCGCGGTGAAGGCGCGTATCTGAAACGCCCTGATGGATCTCGCTTTATGCCTGACTTTGACGTCCGGGGTGAACTGGCCCCGCGTGACATCGTTGCCCGCGCCATCGATCATGAAATGAAGCGCCTTGGCGTAGACTGCATGTATCTCGATATCAGCCATAAGCCAGCAGAGTTCATTCGCCAGCATTTCCCGATGATTTATGAAAAGCTGCTCAATCTTGGCATTGATTTAACGCGTGACCCGGTGCCCATTGTGCCAGCGGCCCACTATACCTGCGGTGGCGTAATGGTTGACGATCATGGACGTACTGACGTAGACGGTCTGTATGCTATCGGTGAGGTCAGCTATACCGGACTTCACGGCGCGAACCGTATGGCCTCTAACTCGCTGCTTGAGTGTCTGGTGTACGGCTGGTCGGCGGCGGAAGATATCACGAAGCGCATGCCTTACGCCCGCGAGACAGAGCACCTGCCTGCCTGGGATGAAAGCCGCGTGGATAATCCGGACGAACTGGTCGTGATCCAGCACAACTGGCATGAGCTACGGCTGTTTATGTGGGACTACGTGGGGATTGTGCGCACCACGAAACGCCTGGAGCGCGCCTTGCGCCGCATCACCATGCTGCAGCAGGAAATTGATGAGTACTATGCTAATTTCCGCGTATCCAATAATCTGCTGGAGCTGCGCAATCTGGTGCAGGTTGCCGAGCTGATTGTTCGCTGCGCGATGATGCGTAAAGAGAGCCGCGGGCTGCACTATACCCTGGACTACCCGGATCAGCTTGCTGAATCCGGCCCGTCGATACTCGCCCCGCAGGTTTACATAAACAGATAAAACGCCTGGGTCAGGGCAGTGTAATCTTCGGAATAGCGCTGGTCTGGCCCACGGATCACCATTCGGTCATTAAAGCATTCACCCTCTTTTGGCGACAGAGCCAGCAGTACGCGGTGCGGCAGTCGACCCTCCGTATCCGAAATATCGGTACGCAGACGTAACGTCCAGCCGATCTCCTGCGCGATACCGATGAACGTGTTGCCGGTACTCTCTGGCAGGACCACACAGAAAAAACCCTCTTCGGAGATCAGTTCTGCCGCGCTGGTGAGCAGCGCTTTATGATCGAGGGAGCCGGTATAACGCGCCTGTTCACGCTCGGGTGTCCCGCACTCAACGCCGGGCTCGTAGTAGGGAGGGTTGCTGACGATCAGATCGTAACGCGCGGTTTGTTCAGGCGCCCAGGCGAGCACGTCTGCGCATTCCACTTTCATTCGGACTGCCCAGGGGGATTCGGCCATATTGTCACTCGCCTGCTCTGCGGCCTGCGCGTCCAGTTCGACGGCATCAATGATGACATGTTCTTCCGTACGCTGCGCCAGCATCAGCGCCACCAGCCCGCTGCCGGTACCGATATCAAGAATACGCTTAACACCTGCGACAGGCGCCCACGCTCCCAGTAAAATACCGTCTGTACCAACCTTCATGGCACAGCGATCGTGAGCGACAAAAAATTGTTTAAACGTAAAACCATCGCGGCGCAGCTGCGCTTTGAGTTGAGACATGTCAGGGCAACCTTCTAAGTGAAACTGGAGTAGCATAGGGGAAAGCGAAGTGGCCGAAAAGCGATATCCATACAAACAGATGAAGATTACAGCCGTAACGTCTATAATCAGCGCCCCACACAGAGGTAGAACATGACTGTAACGACTTTTTCCGAACTTGAACTCGATGAAAGCCTGCTCAATGCACTTGAGAGCAAAGGCTTTACACGCCCGACCGCCATTCAGGCAGCGGCCATTCCGCCTGCGCTTGAGGGCCGCGATGTGCTCGGTTCTGCGCCAACCGGCACGGGGAAGACAGCAGCCTATTTGCTGCCTGTGTTGCAGCATCTGCTCGACTTCCCGCGTAAAAAATCTGGCCCGCCGCGTATTTTGATCCTGACGCCTACGCGCGAACTGGCAATGCAGGTTGCCGATCACGCGCGTGAACTCGCGGCAAATACTCATCTGGATATTGCCACCATCACCGGCGGCGTAGCGTACATGAACCACGCCGAAGTGTTCAGCGAAAACCAGGACATCGTCGTTGCGACGACGGGACGCCTGCTGCAGTACATTAAAGAAGAGAACTTCGACTGCCGCGCGGTTGAAACGCTGATCCTCGACGAAGCCGACCGCATGCTGGACATGGGCTTCGCACAGGATATCGAGCACATTGCAGGGGAAACGCGCTGGCGTAACCAGACGATGCTGTTCTCTGCCACCCTCGAAGGGGAAGCGATCAAAGACTTCGCAGAGCGTCTGCTGGAAGATCCGGTGGAAGTCTCGGCGACGCCGTCCACCCGTGAGCGTAAGAAGATCCACCAGTGGTACTACCGCGCGGACAACCTTGAGCACAAAGTCGAATTGCTGAAACACCTGCTCAAACAGGAAGATGCTCTGCGCACAATCGTATTTGTGCGCAAGCGCGAGCGCGTGCACGAGCTGGCTGAAATGCTGCGTAACGCCGGGATCAACAACTGCTATCTTGAAGGCGAGATGGCGCAGATCAAGCGTACCGAAGGGATTAAGCGACTGACCGATGGTCGCGTTAACGTGCTGGTTGCAACTGACGTTGCCGCTCGCGGGATCGACATCCCGGACGTCAGCCACGTCATTAACTTCGATATGCCGCGCAGCGGAGATACCTACCTGCACCGTATTGGTCGTACCGGCCGCGCGGGCCGCAAAGGGATTGCGATTTCACTGGTCGAAGCGCATGACTACCTGCTGCTGCAGAAAATTGGCCGCTATGTTGATGAGCCGCTGAAAGCGCGCGTGATTGACGAACTCCGCCCGACCACGCGTGCGCCGAGTGAAAAGATGACGGGTAAACCGTCCAAGAAAGCGCTCGCAAAACGTGCTGAGAGAAAAGAGAAAGAAAAAGAGAAACCGCGCGTGAAGCAGCGCCACCGCGATACCAAAAATATTGGTAAGCGCCGTAAGCCAAGCTCTGCCGCACCAGAGACGAAAACTGAAGAGTAAAAAAAAGCCGGGGAAATTCCCGGCTTTTTTATTCCCCCCTGCTGAAGCCGTTACAGGCTTTCAGTAAAGGTACGGGCGATAACGTCGCGCTGCTGTTCTGGAGTCAGTGAGTTAAAGCGAACCGCATAGCCGGACACGCGGATAGTCAGCTGTGGGTATTTTTCTGGATTCTCAACGGCATCCATCAGCGTTTCGCGGCGCAGCACGTTTACGTTCAGGTGCTGACCACCTTCCACGCGCACTTCCGGCTGCACTTCCATAGGAACTTCACGGTATTCGATTTCGCCCAGTTTGTTTACCGGTACGATTTCATCTTCAGCAAAACCCGCTTTCGCAACGACGCAGCGCGCTTCGTTCTTCTCGCTGTCCAGCAGCCAGAAAGAATTGAGCAGATCGTCATTTGCAGCTTTAGTAATCTGGATACCTGTAATCATGTGTTGCCTCCCTTAGGCTACATTAACTCGTGTCGGCCTCTCGCGGCCAATTGGTAAAACCATTGTTTCTTGTGTGTATATATAACATTCACACCCCGGCGATTTATTGATTTAAATCAACAAAAACACCAACCACATAAAGAGTGTGGTTTGAATTTATTGTTTTAGATCAATTTAACAACCTTACCAATTCAACTTACCCTGTATCTTTTCAAAATAAATTTAGCCACTTAGCACGTATTTCAGCGCGTAATTTTGCTCACCGGGGTGAAACAGGTAAGCTAGTCACAGATTGAGATTCGCAGGAGAGCGAGATGACGACACTTTTAACCTGGCATGACGTGCTGGCAGAAGAAAAGCAGCAGCCTTATTTTATCAATACGCTCAGCACCGTTGCCGCTGAGCGTCAGTCCGGACAGACGATTTACCCGCCGCAGAAAGACGTGTTTAACGCCTTTCGCTACACCGAACTGAGCGATGTGAAAGTGGTCATTCTGGGCCAGGATCCCTATCACGGCCCCGGGCAGGCGCATGGGCTGGCGTTTTCCGTTCGTCCGGGCGTGGCTATCCCCCCTTCTCTGCTCAACATGTATAAAGAGCTTGAAGCAACCGTGCCCGGTTTTACCCGGCCAAACCACGGTTACCTGGAAAGCTGGGCGCGCCAGGGCGTGCTGTTGCTGAATACGGTGCTTACCGTACGGGCGGGTCAGGCGCACTCGCACGCCAGTCTGGGCTGGGAGACGTTTACCGATAAAGTCATCAGCCTGATCAACGAGCATCGTGAAGGGGTGGTGTTTTTACTCTGGGGTTCTCACGCGCAGAAGAAAGGGGCGATTATTGACCGTCAGCGTCATCACGTGCTGAAAGCACCGCACCCGTCACCGCTGTCTGCACATCGCGGTTTCTTTGGCAGTAATCATTTTGTTCTGGCGAATGAATGGCTGGAAAAACGTGGCGAAAAGCCGATTGACTGGATGCCTGTATTACCGACAGAGAGCGAGTAGTTTGAGTTTGTATGCCCGGCTCACCGGGCATACAAAAAGCATAATGGCTTATGCCTTGTTCTGACGCCACCATTCGGCCAGCAGTACGCCGGTCGCAACGGATACGTTCAGACTTTCCACATTGCCTGTTCCGTCGATAGAGACGCTCAGATCCGCACTGGAGAGCGCCGCGTCAGACAGACCATCACGTTCCTGACCTAATACCAGCACCATTTTGCGCGGCAACGTCGCTTTAAACAGCGGCGTACCGGCATGGCTTGAGGTGGTCACGATGGAATAACCCGCTTTACGGAACTGCTCGAGGGCGTCCAGAACGCTGTCGCCGGTGATCGGCTGTACGTGCTCGGCTCCGCCTTCCGCAGTACGGATCGCGGCGCCGGATTCCAGCAGCGCGGCATCCTGCAACAGCACGCCTTTCACGCCAAAGTGCGCGCAGCTACGCATCATTGCACCCAGGTTGTGCGGGTTGCCCACATCTTCCAGGGCCAGCACGCAGTCATCGGCATCCGCCTGGCTGACCCACTGCTGCACGGTCGTGCCGTTACGCTTTTTGATCAGGAAGCAGACGCCGCCGTGGTGTTCAGTGCCGGACGCTTTGGTCAGCTCGGCATCATCAACCACGTGGTAGGCTTTACGGTTCGCGGCCATCCAGCGCAGCGCTTCTTTAAAGCGCGGGGTCACGCTCTGGATAAACCAGGCGCGGACGATACACTCAGGACGGCTCAGGAACAGCGCCTGGCAGGCGTTCTCGCCATACACGCGGGTCTCTTCCGCACGCTGACGGCGCAGCACTTCCGGGTCGATAAAGCTTTTACCGCTGATACCGCCGTGATCGGCTTTTTCCGGCGTCTCATCGCCAGGGGCGCGAGAAACGGTGCGCCACGGGGAGGCGTTATCACGTGAGAAGTCATCACGCGGACGATCGTCGCGTGGACGGTCACTGCGTGGGCGGTCGGAACGCGGACGGTCATCGCGTTTGCGATCGTCACGTTTGCGGTCATCACCGCGGTTATTTCTGTCATCGCGGGCGGGGCGACGGCCACCGTCTGCACGAGAAGACGCCGGACGCCCGCCACC
The DNA here is from genome assembly GCF_034106085.1 of Enterobacter sp. 302C9. Taxonomy (NCBI): domain Bacteria; kingdom Pseudomonadati; phylum Pseudomonadota; class Gammaproteobacteria; order Enterobacterales; family Enterobacteriaceae; genus Enterobacter; species Enterobacter sp. 302C9. Next base: position 7,634 of record NZ_JAWNBW010000004.1, on the reverse strand, counting down.
TTTTCCGGTACGCGGATTTTGGGTGCGTTTATCAGAGTCATCATCACTGCGGACATACATCACTTTGACCTTGCCGCTTTTGTTTTTCATTTCGTCGTTCATGCTTTTCTCCACCAGCGCTGCGCGAAGCGCGCAGATTACCCGATGTGCCAGCGCATAGCCATAATTTCGTACAAAAGCCTGTGACTATTGTTCTCATTGAATAAAACGCATTGTTGTTTCAAACAGGCTCATTGATAATATGTAACATATTAGAAACATTATCGGCGTTGTGCCGCTGTCCCACGGCTCTATCAGAGGTTAGTTATGAATACCGTATGTGCCAACTGTCAGGCTCTTAATCGCATTCCGGACGATCGGATGGAAGATGGTGCGAAATGCGGACGTTGTGGCCATGAATTATTTGATGGCGATGTCATTAACGCGACGGGTGCTACGCTGGACAAACTCCTCAAGGACGATCTTCCTGTCGTGATCGATTTCTGGGCGCCATGGTGCGGCCCATGCCGTAGCTTCGCGCCGATTTTCGAAGATGTGGCCGAAGAGCGCAGCGGAAAAATGCGGTTCGTTAAGGTCAATACCGAAGCCGAACCCGAACTGAGCGCACGTTTTCGTATTCGCAGCATCCCGACCATTATGATTTTCAAAAATGGCGAAGTGATCGATATGCTCAACGGCGCGGTTCCAAAAGCGCCTTTTGAAAGCTGGTTAAACGAGTCGCTGTAACATTCACGGGGCACGTCTTGTGCCCCGCTCCCGCCTCTGCGAAAATAGCGTTTTTCCTGCATTTCGCCCATGACTGATAACGCCGTTCTTAAATTACGCGCCGAACGCCTTGCGCGCGCCACCCGACCGTTCCTCGCACGAGGCAACCGTATTCGCCGCTGTCAGCGCTGCCTGCTGCCGCTGAAGGTTTGTCTGTGCGAGACGCTCGCTCCGAGTACGGCGGAAAGCCGTTTTTGTCTGGTCATGTTCGATACCGAGCCGATGAAACCCAGCAATACGGGGCGTCTTATCGCCGATATTCTGCCGGATACCACCGCGTTTCAGTGGTCCCGTACGGAGCCACCTCAGGCCCTGCTCGATTTAGTGGCCAGCCAGAACTACCAGCCGATGGTCGTCTTCCCCGCGTCATATGCAGGTGTGGATCGCCAGGTGCTTTCAGCGCCGCCATCCGGTAAACCACCGCTGTTTATCATGCTGGACGGTACCTGGACCGAAGCGCGAAAAATGTTTCGCAAAAGCCCGTATCTCGACGCGCTGCCGGTGATTTCTGTCGATCTTTCCCGCGTCTCCGCCTACCGCCTGCGTGAAGCGCATGCTGACGGGCAATACTGCACCGCCGAAGTGGCGATTGCGCTTCTGGATTTAGCGGGAGATACCGCTGCGGCTGGTGCCCTGGGCAACCATTTCTCATGCTTCCGGGAGCGCTATCTGGCGGGAAAAACCGTTCATAAGGGCAGCGTCACAGCGCCCGAGCCAGAAAGCGTTTAAAATCATCAGGTCGCTTGCATTCACAGGAGGCCTGCATGAGCCAGCGAGGGTTAGAAGCGCTACTTCGTCCTAAATCCATTGCCGTTATCGGCGCATCAATGAAGCTGGATCGTGCTGGCTATCTGATGATGCGCAATCTGCTGGCCGGGGGATTTAATGGCCCCGTCATGCCCGTCACGCCGTCTTATAAGGCCGTTCAGGGGGTACTTGCATGGCCTGATGTACAAAGCCTGCCTTTCGTGCCGGATCTTGCCGTACTCTGTACAAACGCGAAGCGCAACCCGGAACTGCTGGAATCACTCGGCAAGAAAGGGTGTAAAACCTGCATAATTCTCTCGTCTCCGCCTGAACAGAAAGCCGAGCTTCTGGCCTGCGCCAGCCGCTATCAAATGCGCATTCTTGGGCCAAACAGTCTGGGCCTGCTCGCCCCCTGGCAGGGGCTGAATGCCAGTTTCTCCCCGGTTCCGATCCGCAAAGGCAAACTGGCGTTTATCTCGCAGTCGGCTGCGGTATCGAACACCATCCTCGACTGGGCGCAGCAGCGTGAAATGGGATTCTCCTACTTCATTGCCCTGGGCGACAGCCTGGATATCGACGTTGATGAGCTGCTGGATTTTCTGGCACGTGACGGCAAAACCAGCGCGATCTTGCTTTATCTTGAGCACCTCAGCGACGCGCGTCGTTTTGTCTCGGCTGCGCGAAGCGCTTCGCGCAATAAGCCGATCCTGGTGATCAAAAGCGGACGCAGCCCTGCGGCACAGCGTCTTCTGCATTCGCATTCCGGCATGGATCCCGCCTGGGACGCCGCCATTCAGCGCGCGGGGTTGCTGCGGGTACAGGATACGCACGAGCTTTTTTCCGCCGTTGAGACGTTAAGCCATATGCGCCCGTTGCGCGGTGAGAAGCTAATGATTGTCAGTAACGGTGCGGCCCCTGCCGCGCTCGCGCTGGACGAGCTGTGGCGGCGCTTCGGCAAGCTGGCAACGCTGAGTGAAGAGACGCTGCAGCGCCTGAAAGAAGCGCTTCCGACCAGCGTGACGCCCGGCAATCCGCTTGATTTGCGCGATGACGCCAGCAGCGACCGCTATATCAGGGCGATATCCATTTTGCTGGATAGCCAGGATTTCGATGCGCTGATGATTATCCATTCCCCCAGCGCGGTCGCGCCGGGCAGTGAAAGCGCGCGCGCGCTCATTGATGCCGTGCGCAACCATCCGCGAGGCAAATACGTTACCCTGCTCACCAACTGGTGCGGTGAGTTTTCCTCTCAGGAGGCGCGGCGCTTGTTCAGCGAGGCCGGGCTGCCAACCTACCGCACGCCGGAAGGCACCATCACCGCGTTTATGCATATGGTGGAATATCGCCGCAACCAGAAACAGCTGCGTGAGACGCCGGCTTTGCCGGGTAATCTGACCGCGAACACCGTCGACGTTCACCGGCTGTTGCAGCAGGCTATCGAAGAGGGCGCGACCTCGCTTGATACGCATGAGGTCCAACCCATTCTGGGCAGCTACGGGATGCAAACCCTGCCGACCTGGATCGCCAGCGACAGCGCTGAGGCCGTGCATATTGCCGAACAGATTGGCTATCCGGTGGCCCTGAAGCTGCGTTCCCCGGATATCCCGCATAAGTCTGATGTTCAAGGGGTTATGTTATACCTGCGTACGGCGACTGAGGTGCAGCAGGCAGCTGATGCCATTTTTGATCGGGTCAAAATGGCCTGGCCGCAGGCAAGGATCCACGGATTGCTGGTGCAAAGCATGGCAAACCGCGCAGGGGCTCAGGAATTACGGGTGGTGGTCGAACACGATCCCGTCTTCGGCCCGCTCATCATGCTGGGAGAGGGTGGCGTTGAGTGGCGTCCGGAGGAGCAGGCCGTGGTGGCGCTACCGCCGCTGAACATGAACCTGGCGCGTTATCTGATCATCCAGGCGATCAAAAGTAAAAAGATCCGTGGCCGGAGTGCGCTGCGCCCGCTTGATATTGCCGGGTTAAGTCAGTTCCTGGTGCAGGTGTCTAACCTGATTGTGGATTGTGCCGAAATCCAGCGGCTGGACATTCATCCGCTGCTCGCCTCGGGCAATGAGTTTACGGCGCTGGACGTGACCCTGGATATCGCGCCATTCGAAGGAGACAGAGAGAGCCGTCTGGCGATCCGCCCGTATCCCCTGCAGCTGGAAGAGTGGGTTGAGATGAAGAATGGGGAACGCGCCTTGTTCCGCCCTATTCTGCCGGAAGATGAGCCCCAGCTGCGGGCCTTTATCTCTCAGGTCACGAAAGAGGATCTTTATTATCGCTATTTTAGCGAAATCAACGAATTTACCCATGATGATTTAGCCAATATGACCCAGATCGACTACGATCGAGAAATGGCGTTTGTTGCCGTTCGTCGCTCCGATAAGGGGGATGAGATCCTCGGCGTCACGCGTGCGATTTCTGACCCGGATAACGTCGATGCGGAGTTTGCGGTGCTGGTGCGCTCCGATCTTAAAGGCCTGGGTCTGGGGAGACGGCTGCTGGAAAAACTCATCAGTTATACGCGAGATCACGGATTGTTACGCCTCAATGGCATTACTATGCCTAACAATCGCGGTATGGTGACCCTGGCGCGAAAACTTGGGTTTGACGTTGATATTCAGCTGGACGAAGGTATTGTGGCCTTGTCCCTCAGTCTGACATCAACAGACAAACGCGAGTAAGCTACTGGAAATGTTACCCACTTTGGACGGGACTGGTGGTATCATTGTCCGCTTATGTTGTTTGCATGGTACAGACAACCCTTCAATGAACAGAGAAGAAACGCACTGTGATGTTGTCAAAATTTAAGCGTAATAAACATCAACAACACCTTGCTCAACTACCGAAGATTTCTCAGTCAGTTGATGATGTAGAGTTCTTTTACGCTCCCGCTCATTTTCGGGAGACGCTTCTGGAAAAGATTGCCAGCGCCACGCGACGCATTTGCATTGTAGCGCTCTATCTTGAACAGGATGAAGGCGGGCGCGCGATCCTGAACGCGCTCTATGAAGCCAAACGTCAGCGCCCGGAACTCGATGTTCGCGTGCTGGTCGACTGGCATCGCGCTCAGCGTGGCCGTATTGGCGCTGCCGCGTCAAACACCAATGCCGACTGGTATTGCCGCACGGCGCAGGAAAATCCTGGCGTTGATGTGCCTGTTTATGGCGTCCCGGTTAATACCCGTGAAGCGCTCGGCGTACTTCATTTCAAGGGCTTCATCATTGATGACAGCGTGCTTTACAGCGGCGCAAGTCTGAATGATGTTTACCTTCATCAGCTCGATAAATATCGCTACGACCGCTACCATCTGATCCGTAATCCGCAGATGGCCGATATCATGTTTAACTGGGTTGATAAAAATCTGGTCCATGGCCGCGGTGTTAATCGCCTTGACGATCCCGAACGTCCTAAAAGCCCGGAAATCAAAAACGATGTTCGCGCCTTCCGCCAGGAGCTGCGTGATGCGGTCTATCATTTCCAGGGCGATGCGAACAACGAAGAGTTATCCGTTACCCCGCTGGTAGGGCTCGGTAAATCAAGCCTGCTGAACAAAACGATCTTCCATCTGATGCCGTGCGCGGAGCAGAAACTCACCATCTGTACGCCGTACTTCAACCTCCCTGCCGTGCTGGTGCGTAATATCATTCAGCTGCTGCGCGACGGTAAAAAAGTGGAAATCATCGTTGGTGATAAAACCGCAAACGACTTTTTCATTCCTGAAGATCAGCCGTTCAAAATCATCGGTGCGCTGCCTTATCTCTATGAGATCAACCTGCGCCGTTTCCTGAGCCGTTTACAGTATTACGTAAACACTGACCAGTTGGTTGTGCGTCTCTGGAAAGATGAAGACAACACTTACCATCTGAAAGGAATGTGGGTCGACGATGAGTGGATGCTGCTGACCGGTAATAACCTGAACCCACGCGCGTGGCGACTGGATCTGGAAAACGCTATCCTGATCCATGACCCGCAGCACGAGTTAGCCGCAAAACGTGAACGTGAGCTGGAGCTGATTCGCACGCATACCACTGTGGTTAATCATTACCGCGAACTGCAGAGCATTGCCGATTATCCGGTAAAAGTCCGCAAGCTTATCCGCCGCTTACGTCGTATCCGTATCGACCGACTTATCAGCCGTATTCTGTAATGTCCAGGCCCTGCCACCCGCAGGGTTTTTTTATGGAGCCGTTGATGCGTATTCCTCTGTTACTTAGCGTCCTCTTTCTGACTGGCTGTAGCCATATGGCCAACGATAACTGGTCCGGACAGGATAAAGCCCAGCATTTCCTCGCTTCCGCGATGTTGTCCGCAGCCGGCAATGAATATGCGCAGCATCAGGGATACAGCCGGGATCGTAGCGCGGCGATAGGGTTGATGTTTTCAGTCAGTCTTGGAGCATCAAAAGAACTGTGGGATAGCCGCCCCGCAGGGAGCGGCTGGAGCTGGAAAGATTTCGCCTGGGATGTCGCCGGCGCAACGACCGGCTATGCCGTGTGGCAGATGGCGCGCTATTAAAGTCGAATGCCTTTACCTTTGCGATGCAGCATCAGCGAAACAATAAAGGCCAGTGCGCCCATTATCGTTACGTACCAGAAGAATGTCGTTTCACTTCCCCATGATTTAAGCGACAACGCAACGTACTCCGCCGATCCGCCAAACAACGCATTAGCTACCGCATAAGAGAGCCCTACCCCTAAAGCACGTACCTGCGCCGGGAACATTTCAGCTTTCAGTATTCCGCTGATAGAGGTATAGAAACTGACAATCACCATCGCCAGCATCACCAGCGCAAACGCCGCATACGGCGAAGTCACATGCTGAAGGGCCGACAGAATAGGTACGGTACATAATGCCGACAGGCCGCCGAAAATCAGCATCGACGTACGTCGACCGATTTTATCCGAGAGCGCACCGATAATGGGTTGTATGAGCATAAAGACAAACAGCGCCACGGTCATGACTACGCTGGCGACGTTTGCGTGCATGCCGGTGGTGTTCACCAGGTACTTCTGCATATAGGTGGTGAACGTGTAAAAACTGAGAGAGCCGCCCGCAGTAAAGCCCAGCACCATGAGAAAAGCTTTGCGGTTACGCCATAACCCTTTGAATGTTCCCGCCTCCTTCAGCGTTCTGACTTCCTTCTGAGAGGTTTCATCTAACTGACGGCGTAGCCAAAGTGCGACCACCGCCAGTACTGCGCCCATCGCGAAAGGAATTCGCCATCCCCAGGCGTGAAGTTGTTCGTCCGTCAGAATCTGCTGCAGGATCACTACCACAAGAATGGCCAGCAGTTGACCACCAATCAACGTGACGTACTGGAATGAGGCGTAAAAACCTTTACGGCCTTCCAGTGCAATCTCACTCATGTAGGTCGCGCTGGTACCGTATTCACCGCCCACCGATAATCCCTGAAATAAGCGAGCCAGTAAAAGTAGCGCCGGTGCCCAGGTGCCAATCGATTCATATCCCGGTAAACAAGCGATCACCAGAGAACCAAAGCACATCATGCACACCGAGATCAGCATAGAAGCCTTACGGCCGCGACGATCCGCAATGCGGCCAAACAGCCAGCCCCCGATGGGCCGCATTAAAAACCCTGCGGCAAATACCCCCGCCGTTTGTAGCAGCTGCGTTGTGGTGTTGCCGGATGGGAAGAAGATATGTGCGAAGTAGAGTGAACAAAATGAGTAGACGTAAAAGTCGAACCATTCAACCAGATTCCCTGAAGAGGCGCTGACGATTGCCCATACTCTTCTTCGGGTATCACTGCTAGCCAGCGTCCCGTTTGATGTAATGCTTTCTGTCATTGTGATTATGCTCCTGCCATAAACAGCGGCGTATTGAGCCAGGAGACTCAATTACCTCGTAAATGAAATGTTATAATTTTGTTATAAATGACATTGCGACAGGGATCACACATTCCATTAGCAGGATAAGGGATTAAGAGAAAGGCCAAAGAGGGTAAGCACAAAGCAAAAAACCCCGCACCTTACGGTACGGGGTTCTTTTAATTGATGCCTGGCAGTTCCCTACTCTCACATGGGGAGACCCCACACTACCATCGGCGCTACGGCGTTTCACTTCTGAGTTCGGCATGGGGTCAGGTGGGACCACCGCGCTAA
>NZ_JAWNBW010000003.1:0-379655 GCF_034106085.1 Enterobacter sp. 302C9 | reverse complement strand
TGCCCGCTGCTGACCGCCAGCGCGCCCGCGCTGTTTGTCCCGCCGCCCGTCATCTGCACTTTCCCCGCCGCGGAAAGGCGCATGTCGCCCTGGCTGGCGAGCGTGCTGTTACTGAGCTCCACATCCTGCGAGCTGGCCACGTTCAGCGCACCACCGGCCTGATGGCTGCCGCTGAGGGCCACTCCCGCGCCCTTCGCGCTAATCGAGCCGCTGGCAAGGCTGTTCCTGACCGTCAGTTTCCCGCCCGCATCCAGCTGAATGTCGCCCTGCCGCGCGGTGAGGTTGCCGAGGTTAACCCCGACGCCCGCCTCGCTGGAGACCAGGCGGATACGGTTCGCATACATCCCGCCGAGCGCGCCGGTATCCACCGCCACCACGGGCGCGGCGCCCTCGCCGGCAATTGGCCTGACGCTGCCGTCGGCGCCCACGCGGTTCGCCCCTGCGGTCACCGTCAGGTCGTTCGCATGTATCGCGGCGTTCACTTCCGTTGCGCGCGCAATCAGCGACAGCGCGTCGCTCTTGCTGGCGTCCAGCCCCTGGCCTTCAACCGTGATGGCCCCTTTCGTTACCTCCAGCGCCAGCAGGTTACCGCTGGCGTCAAACTGCGGCTTGCCGGTGGTCAGGGTGACGTTCGGGGTGTTGATAAATCCGCACCCGTTACAGGTAATGCCGTACGGGTTGGCCACCATGACGTTTGCCGCCTTACCGGCGACTTCCGTGTAGCCCTGCAGCTGCGAGCGGCTGGCGCCCGTGACTTCGTTGATGATGCCTGTCGCTTCCCGCCCGGCCTGCAGGTTGGGGTTGTTCTGGATAAGCCCGCCCAGCTGGGTCCGGGTTAAACGGTCCGTGCCGTTGTTGAGGATAAGCCCCTCGCTGCCGACGTTATACTCGCCGAACTGGTTATGCGAGATACCCGCCCCGTTCGGGGTGGCGATGTTGACGACCGGCACCCCGTTCCCGGCCCGATCGACCGTGGTCTGCCCGGCCGGCGTGAGCGCCGCCGCGACGGCGGGTGCCACCGGCTGCCAGACCATCAGGCCGCAGACAATCCAGCTGATCAGACGCTGCGAGAAACGAACGGGTGGGTGACGGGTATCCATAGTCGTAGAGTCTCTTAAAGCATGAAGGCAATGCGCCAGTTAACGCTCACATGATCCGGGCCGAGCCAGTCGGGGTAGCGCAGGGGCGTGCCGACCGAAATCTGGCTGCTGTACCCGCGCCCAGCGCTGCTCAGCCCCACCGAACCGCCCCACAGCGTGCCGGAGGCAAAGCGGTCCTGACGGTCTTTTTCCAGCCAGCCGCCGTCAACGGCGACCGTTGCGCTTACCGCGCCAATCACCGGGAGGGTGAAGAGGGAATACCCCAGCTCGTTACGCCAGTAGCCGCCGTTGTCCCCGGACAGGTACTGCTCTTTAAAACCGCGCACGGAGCTTTCGCCGCCGAGCGTCAGGCGCTCGGCGCCGTACAGCCGGTCGGGCGACCACTGGCCGTAGGCGCTGGTCAGCCACCACGCGTTACGGGCGACTGGACGCTGGAAGCTGGCGTTCAGGCTCCATTTGCGGAACTCTGCCCGCGGCATATCCCCGGATTTATTTTCGTCGGTTTCGGCATTGAACCACGGCATGCCGTGGCTCCAGGTCGGGTTGAAGGTCGCCACGCCGCCCAGCATTTTTTGCGTGTGGGTAATTCCCAGGACCAGGCTCGAGAGGTTGCGCGTGCTGCTCTTAAGCGGCGCGTCGTTAAGCCAGTTGCGGCTGGAGCGCTGAACCACGCCCGCCGCAATGCCGGTTTTGACATCCCCGTTGCGGAAAACCACCCAGGACGCGTTAAGGCGGTGGGTTTTCGTATCGCCCGTGGAGAGCCAGTTGAACCCCTGGTTACTGATGGTGGTCCGGTAGTTACTCCAGGCGTAGCTGTAGTCCAGCAGGCCGTAGCCAGACGGCACGCTGACGCCCGCCTGGAAATTCTGCGCATCGTACGCGCTGGCAAAATCACTGCTGCGCCCGCCGCTGACAAACCATTTATCCGCCAGCCCCAGCATATTATTGGCGGTGAGCACGCCGTTCAGCTGGTTTTCACCGGTGCTCTTCTGCCCGCTATTATCCAGGCTCACGGATGCACTTAACGGAAATTCCGGTTTGCCCGTGAGATTAACGATGGAATATCCGGCCTGCGTTCCCGGCAGAATTTCAATCTGCACCGGCTCGGCGCGCAAACGGTTAATTTGCTCCATCCCCTGTTCGATATCGCGTAAATTAAGGATACCGCCTGTCCGTCCCGGAAACGCCATTTTCAGCATGCGCGGCGTTTCACCTTCCAGACGGATCGCTTCCAGCCGTCCTTCCAGCACCACAATATTCAGCTGGCCGCCGGAGAGATCCTGCTCGGTAAGAAAGGCGCGGCTGGTGATATATCCCCGGCTGATATACCAGTCAGAAATACGGGCGAGAAGCTCCGTTATTTTCGCCATATCCAGACACCGGCCCTGCCACGGCGCAACCAGGGCCTGCTGCGTTTTCGGGGAAATGAGGGTCGTGCCGGAAAGGGTAATGGTATCAATGGTGAAGCAGGGCCCGGCGCCGGCTGCAGGCAGAGGCCTGTCAGGTGCGGGGCGAGGGATACTCCGCTCCAGCTCTTCACGCTGTTGCTGGTTCTTTAATAACAGTTCCTCCTGCTGCTGACGCACGGTGTCCCGGTCAGCAGGAGTAAGGGGGGCTGCATGGCTCAGAGAGCAAAAAAATAACGAGCAAAAAAAGACGGCTTTGCTGTAATAGCGCATATAAAGGATAATATTTTTTTGGTTTTCTTAATTATGCCAGCTCTGACGCAATAGAGAATAGTCTCAAAAAGAGGGCTACTATAATTGGTAGTAGTATTTGCGTTAAGTCTAAAAAAAATAAAAAGTCGTGATAAAGAAGAGTGTAATTTCTGAAATTTTTATTATTCGATCATGGTTCCTTCTTTCACAAAATATTAACTAACCTTCCCAATAATGAGATGTAAACGTCAGCGAGTAGTGCTGATTAAATTACCCGTTACACTCATCGTGCTGCAAACTCTGATGGAGTCTGATATTTCAGTGCTGAATATCGGGGCTCGCGCGATAACGTCTTTGAAGTTATCAATCAATAGCATGACGATATCTGTATGGGAAAGCGTGGACAGGGTAAAAACAGGCAAAGGAAGATAACATCAGGAAAAGCTGGAGCGGGCGAAGGGAATCGAACCCTCGTATAGAGCTTGGGAAGCTCTCGTTAGTCCATCTCAACATTGTACATATTTTCGTACCTGATAGCGTGATCCTATAGGATCGTAATCATGGCTATCAAGAACAATCAGTATCTTTTTCAAAGTCATTGCGGGATCTGGGTTTTCCAAATCTTCGTACCAAAGTACATGCGCCACATATTCGACAACAAACGAGCCTGGAGAAAGTCCACCGGGACGAAGGATATCGACAAGGCGCGACACTTCAGAAATCACATGCTGATTGAGTTCAACAACCTGAAAGCGATGTTGAACCCTGATCGGGAAGATATCCGCATCCAGAATGCGCTCTCCGTCCTCCACTCCACTGTAAAACAGGCAAAGAGTGTACCAACGGCGATTGGCCCCGTCCCAACGCTGGCAACTGTCCGTGATGAATACATGACGGTCTATAGTGAACGCCGGGCATTCTCTACCCTAAGCAAATCAGCGAGGGCCGTAGAAGTGTTTCTCCAGAGTATTGGGCAAGTTGATATTGGTTTGAACAAGATCGGACGCAGAACGGTTACAGACTTCATAGAGGGCCAACAATCGAAGGTAGCGCCCCAGACCATCCAGAACTGGTTAACCTCTTTGGGGAGTCTGTACGAGTTCGCCAAACGTCGATATGACGCAATCCCGGACAGTAACCCGTTTCACGGTCACAACCTCGAAGCACGGCGCACCATTGAAAGTTATCAGCCGTTTGAGCCTGAACAATTGCAAACCCTTATCAGAGAAGCGGATGACGTTCTACGCGATGTCATATTGATTGGGCTGTATTCAGGAATGCGACTTGATGAGATCGCCAGCATCAAACGGGATGAAATTGTAATGTTGGAGGGTGTCAGATGTTTCTTTGTCAGCAAGTCCAAGACTGTAGCAGGGGTGCGGTACGTTCCGATCCACTCTCTTCTGATCGGCATTATTGATAAACATCTGGCAAATAACAGCGGAGAATATCTACTGGCACAGTCAAACAATATCATTCGGAAGGATGGTAAACGGGGGCCGTGGTACAGTCAGAAGTTTACCCGGCTACGTGACAGCACATTGTCCACAGCTACAGATCGGCAGTGTTTCCACAGCTTGCGGGGAATGTTCATAACCTGTTTAGACCGTGCAGGAGTACCAGAACAGCGGATCGGAGCCATCACCGGACACACAGAGCAGAAAGCCAAAACCGAAGCATTCAGGACGTATAGCAAAGGCGCTGGGATGAGAGAGTTAGCCGAATATGTGGAGTGTGTCTATTACCATGCTCTATAAATTGAAGGGGGGGATGCCCCCCCTATATTATCGTGGCCATTCAGCTCGAATACGAGCAGCAACTTCATCAGGAAGGTTATACCAATAAGCATTATTATTTGTTGCATCCACAACAATTAATCTATCATCATTATCCATTGCGGCTTTGACAATCTTCGCTGCATTTTCAACAGAATAGACACTATTGACATACCAATTAGATTCTGTCGCCTTTGCCCAGTTACCCAGCGTTTTAATGGCTGCATGAACAGCCGCGTAATCTTTAGTTTTTATAAGGTCATAAGTAATAAATAAATTATTAGCCATTAACTTCCTCCCAAAGAACAATAAAAAAAAATAAAGCGCCCCGTAAGGCGCCCATATATCAATGGTCTTTAAGCCATGCCTGTACTTTCTTAGCCGAATGACCTACGGCTTGAACAGCTTGAATAAGTTTAGCCTCACTAACGCCAAACTTTTTAGCCCAATCACGTCTTTCGTAATCCTGTTTGATACTTATTAAATCGTTGTCAGGTGTACCGATTTTGGTCTTGTCATCAGCCATTTTACTGATTCCTCGTGATACAGGCTTATGCCTGCACACTACTTATATGACTCCTCTGCCGCTTCGTAAACGGTCAGTTATCAAACAATTGACACTGGTCATAAAACCAGTGAAAACTTTTTTCCGAGCTTGCTAACTTTGCCGCTTCGTTACTATCATAAACACTACATATTGTGTTTATTGATATAGAAAATACAATATATCCAATCATCCATATTGTGAATAGGTATCTGAATGGCAGCGAATAGTAAGCAATCTTCACAAAGCGTGTCTCATTTGGCAGCTGAGACCCTTAACAATCCGAACGCCTCGGCGATTCAGAAAAGTTTAGCGGGTTCGGTACTGTCCCAGGCCGGGACAAAAAACCAGACTGGTGCAGGTATGGAAGCCAAAGCGTCAGCAGCATTGAAAAACCCACGCTCAAGCGATGTTACTAAGACCTTAGCGGGTTCAGTAGTTTCGCAATCGAATAAAAAACGTTAGTTGAGAGAAAGGCCGGGGATCGCCCGGCTTTTTATTCCCTCAATTAAGCCTCCCCCAGCCAATCCTATACATACCTGCGCATCAAATGGTGCTGATCGCTTGTATGCAGGTTATTAAGTATCACCGCTATATTTTTATGGGTGACTAAATCCAGGTTTGGCCCTGCCCTGTTGAGGTGGAAAATATCTTGTAGTTTGGGCAGATGTGCCAGGCACCCAAACACCCCGCCCCCTGGGGCCTATGTGATGTTTTAGAAATATCAGGGCACCCCGCCCGGGTGGCTCTCTGTACGCTCCTCTGTGGCGTCATCTCACCTTCACCTATACAATAAAACACTGCTTTTAGCCTTGCGTAGCCCACAGGCCCGCATATTCGCTTACAGAGGATTATTGTTATTCTGGATGGGCCTCAACTTACAGATTGATTGATATTTGCACAGCCATTTAACATAATGACCGTTACACGCACCTTTTTAACAATAGCGCAACAGATTAGACCTGTGCACTTCTGAAGGTTCCAACCTCTTAACCTCCTGTAGCGCCCTCTACAGACACAAAACCTAATCCGTGATCCTCGTTTCAATCTTACATTCCTGTATTTCCGATCCTCCTGTGAGTAACGCCGTTCCCCTGTGGATAACTCCCACGCACTAAACCCCTAATCTCCCCTTTCGAGGCGTCCGCCTCTTCAGGCCCTTTCTTGTGGCAAAAACACATTTTGGTTTAGGGCAGTGGCTACCGCCCGGCGTTTTTGAGATTGATTATCACTCTCACCTATAGATGAGAGTTGCTCTCAATTGCAGGTTTTCGGGGTTTTGACTTTCTGAGAAAAATTATTTTGGGGTTAAGCATGTGAAATGCTACGCACACACCGTATGAAATTATAATTGTTTCACAAAAATCAAACAGTTAGTAACTCTAAGGGAGGCAAGTCTGTACGCTTTACAATCAATAATGACCTGTACGCCCGATCTTTTCCCCGATTAAACCGTATTTAACGCTATTTTAATCATTGCCGTTTCCACAATAAAAAGGGGAGACCTTCCGGCCTCCCCTCTTCTCTTACTTCCTTTTACGTCTGCCCTTCCGGGCCTGTCGTTTCTGTTCTGCTATGTAGGCACCGATCAGGCTCATCACATCACCCCCGTTTTCATCAGGCGCTTTACAGTCGATTCTGTGATGTACGGATAGAGGTTATCGATCCGGTTATTGGCCTTGTTCCCATCAATGTGGCGGATTGTCACACCCTCCGGGATACGCTTTCCATGTAGTAACCACACGATGTTATTGATTGGGTACAGCTTGCCCAACGATGGCACCCAGGCACGGGCGACCCGGCCCGCCTGCATAACTCCGGTGTCTTTGGCACAGAAGCGGACCATATACCGCGCCGATTCATCATAGGTGAAGTCAGTCAGATCTACGTTATCAGGGGTAATGGTCATTTACTCCACCCCTAGGAAGAAGCGGGTAGAGAGGATCGGCTTTTGTCCGGTGGTCGGATTGACCGGGCGATTCTGTGGCTTTGTGGTGTTACTGGTGAGGCGGGAACGGGCTGAAAACATTGTGAGACTCTCCTATCAAATAGGAGTAGTCGCGGGCCGGGGTTCTTCCCCGTGTCTCAACTCTAAGCGGTTGGGAACGTCATGATCTTGTTTACTACTCAATAAGATACCAGTTTACAATGCAATACAATGAATTGCAATACACACAATAATAATCCTGTCAACTTTTTAAGTTTTTATTTGTGACGAACGACAAAAAAGGAGCCCCGAAGGTCTCCTCTGTTTACTACTGCCCTGTGGTTAGCATGTTCATGTGTCCCCGTTCCCGGTCATCAATCTCCGCATTAACCAGATCCTTAACTTTGCCGTCATTAACGTTTACATTCACCTGTAGGGGTTTCTGGTCAATAACAACAGTCTGGGTTTGATTCTGCGGTCTTACCGCTGATTGGGCAAGGCTGGAGGGGTTGAAAGTAGGCACAGGGGCCGGGGTTACTTTCAGATCCTTAAACGGGGCCAACGCCGGGAGGTTATCCGGGACCTGTAGAGGTTTTGGCGCATTTGGGGCCTTGCCGCCGTATTCCTGCGGGAGGAAAGCCTTAGAGTCAAAATCAAACAGATTTTCCCAGAATCCTTTTTCCGGCTGTTCTGACTTGGGAGTCATATCACGTGACCCCATGTAACTATCCTTAATGCCTGCTGCCGTACCGTCACCGCCTACACTCGGAAGGATATGGGAGAGCCAACCAAAAAGGCGCACAAAAGAATTTAGTACGTCTGCGGATGCACGTCCCAGGCCCTCCATAACTGGGGCTAGGCTTTCCATTGCTTTGGTCAATTCATCCGAAGAATTATACGCCTCAGCAAATCCCAACGTGAAGTTATCAGCCAGCCCGCTGGACGCCTGGCCCAATACCATCATACTGCTCTGGAGGTTCCCCACCTGCTCACGCTGTGAGGCTGTGAGGTACAGAGAGGAGTTCTTAACGGTTTTCAGGGCGTCCGCTGCGATCTGCCCGTTCTGGTCAAAGGCCCGTAAAGTCTTAGAGCCATCATCAATCAATTCACCGAAGAGGGTCATCTCCCCATCGGTCAATTTATAGGTTTTCTGAAGTTCGCGGAGGTAAGACAGGTAACCTTTGAAATCAACCGATTGGAGCCGCTTGATCACGTCTGCCCCGGCCCCCGCCTGTTTGGATTCAACCAGGTTGGCGACATCTGCCAGCTCACCGCCGCCGGAGTATGTGCGGTTCCCTTGCTTGTCAGTTTTCCACTGCCCCAGAGACAAATCACCTTGTTTATCAAGATAATCTACAAACTGATCCTGTAACTTATCGAGAGAGATTCCCGCCCCTTTCTGGTTTGCTGCCAACAGGATCGCGTCTGCGTCTGTGGCGCTTACTCCTTGCTCTTTGAGGCCGCTGTATTCCTTTTGGCGTTCAAATGATTCCCGGAGTGTGGAGGCTACCGCCATTGAGGCACCCGCTACCGCTAAGAGTCCCGCCGCTGCGGATGCCGCTGCACCGGCGAGGCCAACACCCACACCCGCCGTTACTCCTTTGGACCTGCCGCCAAAGTTGCCGCCGTGTGTTCTCTGGTTAGCCATACGGCGACGTAGCCGGGCTTGCTTCTGTAGCTCTTGGGTGATCTTGCGTAGCTCGAAACGGGTTTCTTGAGCGTTCAGGGCTTCACGCTGCTGTAGGTCCGCAACACGACGCATCTTCAGGATCGCCCCTGTTCTCTCTGCGTTGGTGAGGCCCTCAATGTTCTGTATTTTGTAGGCTTCAGATCGGATAGTCAGATAACGCCTACGGGCATAATCAAGGCGGCGCTTTTCAGCCTTGCCAGCTTCACGGGCGAGCCTTGCCTCTTCCTTTTTGGATTGTCGCATAGCTTGGGCTGCTGCTTTCGCTGCATTGGCCTTAGACTCTGGAGAATGAGCATTGATCAGACCCTGGACCGTGGGAACCATTTCCGCCGCTGTTGGTAACTGCTGGAGGACATGTGGCCCACTTTGCCCGGCGAAGCGCTTGCCCAACTCCCGTTGTAATTTGGTCTCCTCACGTAACTGATCGGCGGTCTCTTTCTTCCGTTGGGTGGCTGTCTTAGCGGAGATTGCCCTCTCTTTCTCCTTGGCGGCGTTCAGGCGGTTCTGTGACGCCAGGCGCTTGGCCTCCAGATTGTTGGCTTGGATGATGGCTTTACTATTATCGAGTTGTTGGCGGCTGCGGGACTTAACTTTCTCGTTTACTTTGTCCCATTCCTTGCCGACCTGTTTGATCTTGTCAACCGTGCGTTGATAGCTCCCCTTGTCCACATCAAATGTGGTGCGGTTCACTACTTTAGTGACGATCACGTTACTACTTGCCATAGGGCATCCTTAGCCCATCTAGGGCAGAAAATTGTAAATGTGAGTCAGTACAAAAAGCGACCAGATAATCACCTTCCAACTGATCAAAAAGCAGTCGATTAATAAAAATTTCATAGGCTGAAACTAGCAACGGCAAGGGCCATAGCTCGATTTAACTTAAATCACAAAAATAGGGTGAAATAATAATTTCAAGGGTTTTGGGGGTTGCCCGGCGGGCTTATGCCGCACGTTTGGAAGAGGTGATCACGGTGCGGAGTTCCTTCCGCCCTGCATTGATAATACGGCGGACTCTGATCATGCTGGTCCCTAAACGGTAAACCGGGTTAGCCACATAGCGAGGGGCGCGGAGATTAGAGAGCACAACATCATATGGAAGCATCTGATTGACCAGATACCGGGCCGGGTTAACCTTGGAGAGGGTCTCCACCGTCACCACGTTGATCCCCAGCATCTCACCAATCATCTGATCCGGGAGATTGTCAGCTTTCATCTGCTGAATTAATACGGCTTTCTCTGGGAGGGTCAGCGGCACCTTTTGATATTTGCCGGGGTTAAAATCACGCTTCACCTGTAGAGCGTATGCAAGCGACACATTAAAAGCGTTACAGATCGCCTTGGCTGAATGACCCAACACGGCGGCGCGTTTGATCTGGACAAGCTGATCAGTCGTTAGGCGCTTCGGCTCAGTTGGCTTACGTGGCTTGTTGGTTGCCAGCTTGTCAGAGAGAGCGACGATCACTGCTTCTTCTTCCGGGGTTAACTCTTTCACTTCAGTTGTAATAATGCTCAAGAGAATCTCCTATCAAGGGTTGACTTCACACACGGGATTTGACAGAGTGAGGATAATTGGGGAGATATTATGAATTTTCCAAAGAATTAAAATGGGTCGCTAAAATCATAGTCCGATACCTCCTTGATCTCTCCCAGTGGGTAAGCAAAGGCCGGGACAATGCCTGCCACCTCTTCCGGTTGGTCCGCCGTTTCCACCTTGGATGTATACAGCCTGATTAAATCCGTTGGCTGTTCTCCTGCCGCCTTCACAGGCTTAATCTCCGGCGCTTCAGGCACTTCTACAGGCTCCGCCGTGTGGTTGGGTTCCTGCACCTCTTCCAATGCCGTAGCGACCCGCTGTGGACGTGTAGCGGACGGCTTAGGCGTAGGCGCTGCTTCTTCCGTGTTAGCTTCGACAATAGGCAGGCATACCAACAGATCCACATCATGCGGGCCACGTCCGACACACTCGATCAGACCTGCCTTTTTCAAAGCGCCGATCACGTTGCGGGCTGTTCTCAGTGAACACATGAGAAAATCAGCTAATTCCGCCTGACCAAAAGCGGAGGGCATCCCCTGCTTAACGTGAGCGTTAGCCATACGTTGATCACGGTTGAATGAAGCGATCAGGTCGTATGTCAGAACCATCTCTAAAGAGACTTTTACGCCGTTATACGTTTTCAAGCGGCGCAAGGTTCGGGACGTTTTCACAAAGTCCTTAGAATACAGCTTATTTAGAAATTCGGGTGCTACTGCGGTCATCTTCAAAATCTCCCTTAACGGATTCACATTCAACTGTGTCTAAAAAATTAACGAGTGCTTTACGGATAATTGCATGGGCTGATCCATGCTCACGGGTGCGGGCAAGTTCAAACAGGCGATCCGCTACATCCTGCGGAAATTCAATTTTCAAAGGTTAATCTCCTTAAGTTCATTAATGTCATTTGTAGACAGGCTCAGACCCATAACCCCGGCCCAGAATTTCGCCGGGGCCGTGACCGCTGGCCTGCCCAACTTCACCATTCTGGACGGCTCAACCTGCTGTAACATCGTGTAGATGTCATCGTAAAGGCCCGGCATGGATTCATCCTCCCGGATCGCCTTAACCACCTCAGAGGCAAACCCGGCTAGGAAGCGACTCTCTGAAAGATCCGTAAACTGGTACACCATATTCCCCTCCAATTGTTGATTAATTAGTGAACAATTACAGGCAATTCCCCGGTGATCTTCTCAAAGTGATCCATCGCGTAAAGGCTCAGGTAGGCGCTGACCTCCTCATATTCCATCGGGACGCCTTTAGCCTGGAACATACTTTGAAACGCAAGCACAATGCTTGCTTGCAGGTCAGTAGACTTTGACGCATACGCCGCTACGGTCGCCTTAAGCTCTAAAGCCTTCTCTGCGTCCATGCCGTCAAAGTTGGCTGCTAAACGTTGGGCCTGTCGTAAGACGCCAGAGGCGGCGCACTTGGTTAATTCAAGGGCTTCAGTGATGGCTTCCACTTCTGCCATCTTGCCCGCTTTCTTGTAGCGGCTGCGTTGCTGGAATAACGTTTCGCGGGTCACGTCGCCGTGATCAACGTTTCGAACCATCCGATCAACATTTAGATAAACTGACACTTGCACTCTCCTTTTTTGTTAGCCATACTATGATGGGCACTTATAACTTAAAGCATAATATCCGCATCACGCTATTTATTTTATCCCGGATTGCAGGAAATTGCAATAAACGCGATGAAATTTATTGATTTCTGTCTGGATTTGTGTATCGGGGCGGGGGCTACGCTGGCGAGACTACAGCGGATTTAAGCCATATTGTGAATCATACGCATAACGCGCTGTATCGCGTTCTGATGGCTACCATGTGGATGTGGGTTACCCAATACGTTTAAACGCCGTGTAGGGCCTCCTGTGTGGCCTCTTTGGCGTATGTAGGTATCACTCCGCGCCGGGCACCCCGCCCCGCCGCCATCGTGTCACCTTCGTATCGCTACGGTGTTTCCCAAAGGGGGCAGAAAAGACACTCGCTGGAGCGAGTTCTGTTTCTGCTTTCCCCAAAGAGTCGAACCTCTGGAAGGTTCTTCCCCAAGATCAGGAACGGATGTTCCCTTCCTAAAGAGTCTGATCTCTTAATCATTCGATTAACAATTAATACCCAGACTCTCTTTAAGGTTTTGACCTGGCCCTTAAGGGCGTAAGCACTCTTATCAGAAGGTGTGTTAATAAGGGTTCATCTTATTAATCTTATAGTAGGCAGATTTAGCCTAACTTCGGATATTTGCTTAGGCAGATTTTGCCTAAGCTGCCCTACCGGGTCCATATTGACCCCGGTTCACCACTAAAGAAATTTAAGTGCAGTCCTGGGAGATGAGCCTCAACAGGCGAGACTCCACATATGGGAAACAGGCCCCCGGCCTAAAACCTGGACCCGGACGGGTGAGCGTAGCGAAAGGTTTTAAGAGGCTAGAATTTAAGAGAGAAATAATTAAGAGCCTGAGCGATTAATTATTGAACGATTAAATTATAAGATTAATAAGACCGTAGCCCGGAGGGCGAGCGGAGCGAGGTCTTATATATCTATTATTGTTTAGTGTGTCTTTTGGGACACATAGCCCCCCTGAGTCAGACCACCACCCGCAAACCCGACCGTAATCACTCTACAAACCCGCCAAATACACATACATCCATAGAAGTCAACAATTAATTGATCATTTTATTGCAATTTTGCATAAATCATTGTAAAATATACACATAGCGTGATTAGTGGTGAGTCTCCAGAATCGCCGTTTTGCAACTCATCGCGTCACGCTGTGTACAGAGTCGCAACGTATGCTTTAGCCAGCTAATCAGGATCTGTACGAGTGAGCCGGGCGGCTTCTCCCCGCTCTGGTTCCTCACCTAAAGCGTTCTTTCAACTCCACTTGCCAGAATGCTTTATGTGCGGTCCTCTCCAGTTCCGCCAATGCTGGGATTCTCCTATCTCAAAAGCCTAGCCCGCAAGGGTACAGCCGTTCCGGGGGTGGTTCCCTGGTAGCGGTGATAAACCGTTTACGGTTTCCGGCGTGTTTCAGTTCACGCCGTTTTCCCGTGGTGCCTTGTCTCGTCTGGTGAGTCGCCACAGGAAAACCAAACCAAAACAAAATAAAATCTCCTCTTGGATTCACCCGGTAACCTTCCCGGGCTTTTTTGTGGGTATTCTCTGGCTGGTTCGCTCCCGTGGCCTGCTGGCTGAGTATCCATACAAAAGGATAATTTCCTTCCCCTGCCCTAGAGGGTGAGAGAGAGCCAGGAACGAAGAGAGGCGGCAGGATAGCCGCCTTTTCTTTTATCCACTCCACGGCCTCCCAACCTTCAACCAATTCCGGCCCGCCGTTCTGGCTGTCCTGATTATCCGGTGCAAATGCCGGATCACCTGTGGACTCTCTCCACGTCTAAAACCCTCCTCAAGGAAAATTTATGCGTACTTCTGAAGCGTTTCCTAAACGCATGTCCGACGTGCTGATCGCCAGCGCCAGCGATCTCTTTTCTCGCACGGAAATCAAAGGTGTCAGCCTCCCGGCGGATCTGTTCGTCGGTGATGTATTCAATGCTGAGATTTACGAGCTATTCGATCAGGCTGTAGAGGGTCAACCTCTGATCTGTCTGGTGAACGTCTCCGCAGGCGATAACAAGACTGTCGTTGTGGTGGACCGCAACGCCTATGTAAACACGTTCAACCTCCGCGCCAAAGATGCCGACTCCCTGAAGGAAGCGATCAAGCGTTTAACCGCAGATGGATCTATTCGTATTGGCAACAACAACAGCATGGAGGCTTAATCAATGAGCGTTAAAGATATCCGTAAAGAGTTTGAAGGTCTGGATCTGGTTGGAACCCTGAAGGATACCAAAGAGGGCAACTATCTGATCCAGGACTTGGGCCTGTTCTCCCGTGGTACATCAAGTGTTCCTAATGCGCGTGTGGCTGATATCACCGCAGCAGAAGAGAGCAAGCTAGAGAGCGTCTCCCGCTAAGGTACGGACACAAACCACATGAAAGCCGGGACCGCTGTTTTCCGTGATGCGGAGATCAATGTATTTCATGAGACCGGAATGGTCCGCCCGGCTGACTGGCAGGGACTGATCAGTCCTCAAACTAATCAGAGCATGGCGATCACTGAGGTTATCTCTCAACGTGCTACCCAATTCGAGCGTGACTATCGTCGCACTGTGGAAACTTCCCTCGCTGAGGCACTGTTTGAACGTAAGGTTACTGCACCTCATACAGATGACGGTGATATTTCCTTTGATGCGGTGTTTGGCGTGTCCCCTGGTTCCTTTGTCCTGGATGCTTCATCCGATTCTCTGTACCAGCAACTTGCCAAACTGCGTCGGCAGATGGCCCAAGCTTTAGGCGGTGCCCGCAACTATAGCGACCGTCTGTATGTTATGTGTGACAGTGGTCTTTATGACGCTATAGCCACCAACAAAGAGATTCAGGCGTTCATTCTGCACAGCGTACAGCAGGCGCAGATCTCCGGTGTGGTTATCCCTAACGCGCTGAGTGGCTTTAATACCATGTCGCTGGGTCCTGTGACCTTCGTTGATCTGGCTGGTGACCCTACCTACCCAGTTGAAGAAAACAGCGGTTTGGTCGTCCCACGCATGACTAATCCGGAAATGAGCTTCCTGCGCCGTATCGCGGGTCCATGCAGCCGCAATCAATCGTACGCCGTCACCGGTGGCGTTAAGGATCGCTACGGTTGGACCAGCGTAGACGATGACGGGATGATTAAAATGCAGTCAGAATTTTCTCTGTTGCCTCTCCTGTTGCGTCCTCAGTGGCTGACCACTATTACGCTGAAGTAACAGACTTTAAGCCCTGGCATTGCTGGGGTTTTTCTTTAATTTTGAGGTGAGCAATGAAATTAGCGATCAACATTCCGGGGATGGGTGAGGTGTACACCGCCACCAATGCCGATATTATCAACCGTGCGGCGCTGTCCCGCAAACTTGGGATCGATCAGGTGTCGTTATGCCGCTATGAAAAGCTACACGGCTTTGAGCGAGCATTAAAAATTATGTTGGAGAAGAAAAAACTCCGGCAGTGCATGAAAAACTGAAAATATTCAAAAGGCTAGCCTGTGAGGGCTGGCCTTTTTTATTGGCTGGGGCCTGTGGCGTAAAGGTTATATAAAGGGGAAAACAATTCCTTTCATAGAGGGGCAAAAGAACAAAAATCATTATTCTCTTTGTTGATGATAGCCTTTCGAACATTCGATCATATAATTAAACATTTCTGCCAACATTCTATCTTTAGATACCTCTACTTTTTGTATTTTCTGATGACTTCCAGATGTAAGCTGTGAGTTCAATCTTGTAGTGCGGGCATCATAGTAATTTTCACCAGGATAAAATACATAGTGAAAGATAAAACCTTCAGCTATAAAATACCATCCAATCCCATTTATACTTTCAATCTCACCAAAAGCAAAGTTCGTGAGGACCGATTTGATGACATGATCAGGAATATTGCCAGTGCTATCAACAATCCGTAGCACTCTAATCTTGATAAAGTTATCAATTTTAACCTGACTCTTATTATTAAACCTAACAATGTTATTTTTAATGCAGCGCCTCATCATCTCCCCAAAATCAGGATTCCCTACCACCGAAGAATAATGCAGGTCCATAGCATTAGAGGCTCTCCAAAGTATTGATAATAGAAATAGATAAAAGCGCTTGTAATCGAAGTTGCTAATAATAATATGATCAGAGTTCTTTCTAATATTGTGAGGGTTTCTTAGCAATCTGATCCCATAAGACTCGTATTGACCACTAAGAAATTGTTCGCATTCAAAACATAGCATTGGTTCTTTAGGATCTAAATTTTCTCTTCTTGGTTCCCTTCCTTTTTGCATAGAGATAACTTGACCGCCGTTTCCTTTTGCTTTGTTAAAGAAACTTCTAGGGATACTGTGTGATTCCTGAAGTTCTTTTGCTTCAAGACATAACTTACAAACACCATCCATAAAACCTCCCATACCTCATAATTGAAATTCAAGATTTTGACTAATATTTCTCTTCATTCATTAAACTTCTGAGATGGCGTAACTCATTTGTACAGCTTCGTGCCTCTTTTACTTCGTTTTCTAACATAACTATTGAGAGTTCTGCCGATTCATCCTCAAAAATTTTTTCTGTTAGACTAACAACCCTAAATAATGTCCATCCAGAAATAATAGCAAGATCTAGGAGTGGCTCTTCGATATAGGCATCGCCTGTTCTTTTATTCCTAAGTTCACCATGCCATCTTGGATTTCTCATGAATGAAGGCTTATCACCCAGCGGTAATAAATATCCATGAACCAAACTATTCCTATAATCAGCCAAATCAATAGCAGCGAGAGAAGCAAGATTTAAGACTGTATTACATTCATTGCTAAGTTTATCATTACCATTTCCCAAATACTCGAACCATTTATCAGATGGCAATTTTTCGGTAAAGGGCCTAACTCCTTTTACATCAATCTCTCTCAGAGTCCATAAGGCACGCTCCAAAGTAGTTTCAAACTGACCATAACAAACAACAAAAGCCCCGATCTTCATTAATCTTTCTGGGGTTAAGTGTAATGCATTGAATCGACTGATAACTTTAAATGATTCTTCCTCGTAATTTTTAACCATAGTTCCGTCCTTTTATCCATACAGGTGCTTAACATTACATGAAAGTTTTTATGATTTTACAACTAACCAGGTCACAGACAATAGCATCCATAAAGCCCCGTTAGTGGTACAAGCAACAAGCGGAGCGTAGCGACTACATCAGATTGTCAGAAGGATCACACCTTATCAGGGTGCTCGTGTACCGTTAGGAGCGTGAGCGAAGCGCTGGCAGAGCCGGATCTGTAGCTACCGGGGCATTACCACTATTCACCTGTTTACGTGGCTCACAAGGCCACACATCGGGCTTAAATGCGTGTGATCAATCTGTTTGGGAGTTGTGCCAGGTATGCGGCTTTTTGTTCGTTGTTGTGCTGTCGCGGTAAGAACGTGGAACCACCGCCAGCGTGATGATATGCTCCCTTGTACCACAGACCAATCACGCGACAGGTGCGGGCGTAGAACAATGGGTAGTTTAAGTTGTACCTGCTTTAGCGGAGCAACGTAACTAACTGATAAATAGTAACCTCTTGATTTATCAGGAGATTGGAGCGGGCGAAGGGAATCGAACCCTCGTATAGAGCTTGGGAAGCTCTCGTTCTACCATTGAACTACGCCCGCTTTGAGGTGCGTATGGCATTATAGACCTTACGCACCTTCATACAAGCCTCTTAACAACTAACCGGCGATAAAATAATCACTTAGCACTTCGGTTTGCTGCCGGGCGCAGGCAGATAACGCTGCGGGTCGATGGCAGTCGCCTTATAGCGAATCTGGAAATGCAGCTTCACCGCGTCCGTACCGGTGCTGCCCATGGTGGCAATTTTCTGCCCGGCTTTGACGTTCTGCCCGTTGTTGACCAGCATAGTATCGTTGTGCGCATAGGCAGTGATGTAGTCTTCGCCATGCTTAATCATGATCAGGTTACCGTAGCCGCGCAGCTGGTTACCCACGTACACCACCTTCCCTGCCCCGGAGGCATAAACCGGCGTACCGCGCGCAGCGGCGATATCAATACCCTTGTTGCCACCTTCAGAAAGTGAGTAAGGGGCGACCACTTTACCGCTGGCAGGCCAAATCCAGCAGCGCTGTCCAACCGGCGGCCATGATGATTGCGGCACCTGATAGGACGGCGTCACTTTGGCGGTTTTGCCTTTCGAAGAGGATTTTTTGCCCGAGGACGAGCCGCCGCTAACCTTCAGCTGCTGCCCCACCTCGATGGTGTAGGGCGGCGAGAGGTTATTCAGCCGCGCCAGATCCTTCACGCTGGTTCCCGTTGCGCGCGAAATCCGGTACAGCGTATCCCCGCGCTTAACGGTATAGACCGAACCGGAATAGCTGCCCATATCCGAAGATTTGCTCCCTGAACAGCCCGCCAGCAATAGCGTCAGCGTCAGGCAAAAAATGGCGGTGATGGGGTTTCTCGTCAGGCTTCCTGCAAACAAAACAGATCCTCGGTCAGCGTGAATGGCGCACTATGATAACAGCCAAAACGAATATGGGTCATGCCCTTTTCCGCTCTACGCGCCAAACCGTTCGTATAAGAATGCCGTATAATGATCCGGCTGATGGTGCTGAACCACTCGGCATTTTGGCACTGGAGCATCAATGAGTATTCAAGAACACGTTATTTTGGTAAACGACCAGGGAATGGTGATTGGCACTCAGGAAAAATATGCCGCGCACACCTTACATACCCCGCTGCATCTGGCTTTCTCTTCCTGGCTTTTTAACGCAAACGGCGAATGTCTGATCACCCGGCGCGCCTTAACCAAAAAAGCCTGGCCCGGCGTCTGGACCAACTCCGTCTGCGGCCACCCGCAGTCCGGCGAAGAGACGATACAGGCGATAATCCGCCGCTGCCGCTTTGAAGTGGGCGCTGAGCTAACCGATATCACCGCCGTCGCCCCTGAATTTCGCTATCGGGAAACCGACCCGTCCGGGATCGTGGAAAACGAAATTTGCCCGGTATTCGCGGCCCGCATCACCAATGACGTGACGATAAACGAAGATGAAGTGATGGACTATCAGTGGGTGGAGCTGGACGCGTTATTCCGCGCGCTGGACGCGACGCCCTGGGCCTTTAGCCCGTGGATGGTCATGGAAGCGACAACCGCCCGCGAAAAACTCAAAGCCTTCGCGGCGCAATAAAAAAGCCCCTTTCGGGGCTTTTTTTACATCTTAACGCCTTATTTCACCGGGCGCATCGCCGGGAACAGGATCACGTCGCGGATGGTGTGGCTGTTGGTGAACAGCATGACCATACGGTCGATACCAATCCCCAGGCCCGCCGTTGGTGGCAGACCGTGCTCCAGCGCGGTCACGTAGTCTTCGTCGAAGAACATCGCTTCGTCGTCGCCTGCCGCTTTCGCGTCAACCTGATCCTGGAAGCGCTGAGCCTGGTCTTCCGCATCGTTCAGCTCGCTAAAGCCGTTGCCGATTTCACGGCCGCCGATGAAGAATTCGAAGCGATCGGTGATTTCCGGGTTCTCGTCATTACGACGCGCCAGCGGAGAGACTTCAGCCGGGTATTCGGTGATGAAGGTCGGCTGAATCAGGTGCGCTTCGGCCACTTCTTCGAAGATCTCGGTCACGATACGGCCCAGACCCCAGCTCTTCTCAACCTTGATACCGATGCTTTCCGCGATCGCTTTCGCAGAATCGAAGTTATCCAGGTCCGCCATGTTGGTTTCCGGACGGTATTTCTTGATCGCTTCGCGCATGGTCAGTTTTTCGAACGGCTTGCCGAAGTCGAAGACTTCTTCACCGTAAGGAACCTGCGTGGTGCCCAGAATGTCCTGCGCCAGAGTGCGGAACAGGGATTCGGTCAGCTCGATCAGATCTTTGTAATCCGCATACGCCATATAGAGTTCCATCATGGTGAACTCTGGGTTATGACGAACGGAGATACCTTCGTTACGGAAGTTACGGTTGATTTCGAACACGCGGTCGAAACCACCGACCACCAGACGCTTCAGGTACAGTTCCGGCGCGATGCGCAGGTACATGTCCAGGTCCAGGGCGTTGTGATGGGTGATGAACGGACGCGCAGACGCGCCGCCTGGGATCACCTGCATCATTGGGGTTTCCACTTCCATAAAGTCGCGGTTGACCATGAACTGGCGGATACCGTCCATGATCTGGGAGCGAATTTTGAAGGTCTTACGGGATTCATCGTTAGAGATGAGATCCAGGTAGCGCTGACGATAGCGCGCTTCCTGATCCTGCAGGCCGTGGAATTTGTCCGGCAGCGGGCGCAGGGCTTTGGTCAGCAGACGCAGCTCGGTGCAGTGGATAGACAGTTCACCGGTTTTGGTTTTGAACAGTTTACCTTTCGCGCCCAGGATATCGCCCAGGTCCCACTTCTTGAACTGCTCGTTGTAGATGCCTTCCGGCAGGTCGTCACGGGAAACGTACAGCTGAATACGGCCACCAACGTCCTGCAAGGTCACGAAGGAGGCTTTACCCATGATACGACGGGTCATCATGCGGCCTGCAACGGCCACTTCGATGTTCAGCGCTTCCAGCTCTTCGTTCTCTTTAGCGTCGAAGTCAGCGTGCAGTTGGTCTGAGGTATGGTCACGACGAAAATCGTTCGGGAACGGCACGCCCTGCTCGCGCAGCGCTGCCAGCTTCTCGCGGCGGGTTTTCAGTTCGTTGTTAAGATCGACTACCGCGTCAGCGCCCTGTGCTTGTTGTTCAGACATGTTGGTTCCTCATAACCCTGCTTTCAAACTTGCTTCGATAAATTGGTCCAGGCTGCCGTCCAGCACCGCCTGCGTGTTGCGGGTTTCAACCCCGGTACGCAGGTCTTTGATGCGGGAGTCATCAAGGACGTAAGAACGGATCTGGCTGCCCCAACCGATGTCGGACTTGTTGTCTTCCATCGCCTGTTTCTCAGCATTTTTCTTCTGCATCTCCAGCTCATAAAGCTTCGCTTTCATCTGCTTCATGGCCTGGTCTTTGTTCTTATGCTGGGAACGGTCGTTCTGGCACTGTGTTACCAGCCCGGTAGGAATGTGGGTAATACGCACCGCTGATTCCGTACGGTTAACGTGCTGACCACCCGCGCCGGATGCGCGATAAACGTCGATACGCAGGTCCGCCGGGTTAATTTCGATATCAATATCTTCATCAACTTCCGGATAAACAAACGCGGAGCTGAAGGAGGTATGACGACGGCCACCGGAGTCGAACGGGCTCTTACGCACCAGGCGGTGCACGCCGGTTTCGGTACGCAGCCAGCCGTAGGCGTAATCGCCAATGATTTTAATGGTGACGGATTTCAGACCCGCGACTTCACCTTCAGACTCTTCGATAATTTCGGTTTTGAAGCCGCGCGCTTCTGCCCAACGCAGGTACATACGCGTCAGCATGCTGGCCCAGTCCTGCGCTTCGGTGCCGCCAGAACCTGC
The DNA here is from genome assembly GCF_034106085.1 of Enterobacter sp. 302C9. Lineage (NCBI taxonomy): Bacteria > Pseudomonadati > Pseudomonadota > Gammaproteobacteria > Enterobacterales > Enterobacteriaceae > Enterobacter > Enterobacter sp. 302C9. Next base: position 358,414 of record NZ_JAWNBW010000003.1, on the reverse strand, counting down.
CTGAATATCGAGATAGCAGTCAGCGCTGTCGTATTCGCCGGAGAACATACGACGGAATTCCAGCTGCGCCAGCTTCTCTTCCAGCACGTCGAGTTCTGCCACGGCTTCGTTAAAGGTTTCTTCGTCGTCGGCTTCGACGGCCAGCTCCAGCAAACCGGAAACATCTTCCAGCCCCTGAGCCATTTGATCCAGCGTATCTACGATAGCTTCGAGAGAGGAACGCTCTTTACCCAGCGCCTGTGCGCGTTCAGGTTCGTTCCAGACGTCCGGCTGTTCCAGCTCGGCGTTTACTTCTTCAAGACGCTCTTTCTTGGCATCGTAGTCAAAGATACCCCCTAAGAACGTCAGAGCGCTCCGTGAGGTCCTGAATACGGTTTTTTACCGGATTAATTTCAAACATGGTCTGTTTTCTTTTATGGACTTGTCAAAATGCGGTGATAAGAGCGGGATTGTACCGAATCCACGCCCTTTTTTATAGAGATTACTGCCGCTAAATTGGCCAGATATTGTCGATGATGATCTGCAGGGTGCGGTTACCGCGAAACTCGTTGATGTCCAGTTTGTACGCCAGCTCGACCTCGCGCACGCCGTTGTCCGGCCAGATGGAGGTATCGACGTTGAAGGCAATGCCGTCCAGCAGCGGTCCACCGCCGACCGGTTCAACCATCACCTTCAGATGACGTTCACCGACGATGCGCTGCTGCAGCAGACGGAAACGACCGTCAAACAGCGGTTCCGGGAACATCTGCCCCCACGGACCGGCATCGCGGAGCATTTGGGCCACGTCCATCGTCATCTCAAGCGGTGAAAGCTCGCCATCGGAAACCACTTCCCCCTGCAGCAGGGCCGGGTCAATCCAGTCGGTGACAAGCTCACCAAAAAGACGCTGAAACTCGTCGAACTTCGCCTCTTCCAGAGACAGGCCAGCCGCCATCGCATGGCCGCCGAACTTGATCATCAGACCCGGATACAGCGTATCGAGACGTTCCAGCGCATCGCGCATGTGCAGCCCCTGAATTGAGCGACCAGAGCCTTTCAGCGTGCCGTCACCCGCGGGGGCGAACGCGATCACCGGCCGATGGAAACGTTCTTTAATACGCGACGCCAGAATGCCCACCACGCCCTGATGCCACTCGGGATGGTACATCGCCAGGCCGCCCGGCAGCGTATCGCCGCTGCGTTCAAGCTTTTCGCACAGGGTCAGCGCTTCGGCCTGCATCCCCTGCTCAATCTCTTTGCGTGTCTGGTTCAGCGCGTCCAGCTCGTTGGCCAGCACGCGCGCTTCACCGATGTTGTCGCACAGCAGCAGCGCCACGCCGACGGACATATCGTCCAGCCTTCCGGCTGCGTTAAGACGCGGCCCGAGGGCAAAGCCCAGGTCGCTTGCCGCCAGCTTGAGCGGATCGCGGTTGGCAATCTCCAGCAGCGCCTTGATCCCCGGACGGCACTTGCCCGCCCGAATGCGGCTTAGGCCCTGCCAGGTCAAAATGCGGTTATTGGTATCGAGCGGTACCACGTCCGCGACGGTGCCCAGCGCCACCAGATCGAGATATTCGGCCAGGTTCGGTACGGCAATACCGCGAGAGTCGAACCAGCCCTTATCGCGCAGCAGGGTCCGTAACGCCAGCATCAGATAAAACGCTACGCCCACGCCTGCGAGGGATTTCGACGGGAAATCGCAGTCGCGCAGGTTGGGGTTAATAATCGCTTCCGCATCCGGCAGCGTTTCGCCCGGCAGGTGGTGATCGGTGACCAGCACCGGGATCCCCAACGCGTGAGCATGATCGACGCCCGCATGGGAGGAGATCCCGTTATCGACGGTCATGATCATCTGTGCACCACGGGCGTGGGCCTGATCGACCACTTCCGGGCTTAGGCCATAGCCGTCTTCAAAACGGTTCGGCACCAGATACGTGACGTTATCGCAGCCCAGCGCGCGCAGGCTGAGCACGCTCAGCGCGGTGCTGGTTGCGCCGTCGGCGTCGAAATCGCCTACCACCACAATCCGCGTTCCCTCTCGAAGCGCGTTGTAGAGCATTTCGGTAGCTTTTTCGATACCGCTCAGCTGCTGCCAGGGCAGCATCCCTTTCACGCTGCGTTCAAGATCCTCAGCGCGACGCACGCCGCGGCTGGCGTAGAGACGCTTAAGCAGCGCCGGGAGATCGTCCGGTAAATCAACGGGTTCAACCGCCTCGCGGCGGCGCAATTTTATCGGGGCTTTCACGCGGATTATTTACCACCAAACTGTTTCTGGTGCGCGTCGAGGAACTCTTTCATCTCTTTTGGTCCCTGATAGCCCGGAACAACATAGCCGTTGCTCAGGACAATCGCTGGCGTACCGCTCACGCCAAACTGCACGCCGAGCGCATAGTGGTTAGCGATATCAATGTCGCAGGAGGCCGGCTTAACGTCTTTGCCGTTCATCACGTCGTCAAACGCTTTGTTGCGGTCTTTCGCACACCAGATAGCCTTCATGTCCTGCTCTGGCTGGCTCTGCACGCCCGCGCGCGGGAAGGCCAGGTAACGCACGGTAATGCCCAGCGCGTTATAGTCTTTCATCTCTTCATGCAGCTTGTGGCAGTAGCCGCAGGTGATGTCGGTGAAAACGGTAATAACGTGTTTTTCCTGCGCCGCTTTATAGACGATCATCTCTTTTTCGAGCGCGTTCAGGTTTTTCATCAGCAGCTGGTTGGTGACGTTCACCGGCTGCGCGCCGCTCACGTCGTACATTGGCCCCTGAATAATGTGTTTGCCGTCTTCGGTGACGTACAGCACGCCGCTGTTGGTCAGTACCGTTTTCATGCCGGCAACCGGTGCAGGCTGAATATCGCTGCCGGTGACGCCAAGCTTAGCCAGCGACTGTTTGATGGCGGCGTCGTCCGCATGGGCGAAACCGGTAAATGAGGCTGCCAGCAGGGTGAACAGCGCGAAAGACTTTTTCATATGTGATCCTGTTACAATTCGTCGGCACTCACGCACGAGGGTGGTGCTGTTGGTGTAGCTGCCGCAGGCGTTCCGTCGCGACATGGGTATAAATTTGCGTCGTGGAAAGATCGCTGTGGCCCAGCAGCATCTGCACCACGCGTAAATCAGCGCCGTGGTTTAACAGATGCGTCGCGAAGGCGTGACGCAATACGTGCGGCGAAAGCTTTTCACTATCGATACCCGCCAGTGTGGCGTAATGCTTGATGCGATGCCAGAACGTTTGCCGCGTCATCTGCTGGGCGCGCTGGCTCGGAAACAGGACGTCGATAGAAGTACCATTGAGCAGCCACGGACGACCGTGCTCCAGGTACGTTTCCAGCCAGTAAACCGCCTCTTCACCCAGCGGAACCAGCCTTTCCTTGTTGCCTTTACCAATGACGCGCACCACACCCTGACGCAGGCTGATGTCGCTCATCGTCAGGCCAACCAGTTCCGAAACGCGCAAGCCGGTAGCATACAATAGCTCAAGCATGGCTTTATCGCGTAACTCCAGCGGCAGGTCAACTGCCGGTGACTGTAATAATCTCTCAACTTGTGCTTCGCTGAGATCTTTCGGCAGCCGCTGCGGGAGCTTAGGGGATGCCAGCAGCGCGCTGGGATCGTCTTCGCGAATCTTCTCACGGTAGAGGTGCTGGAACAGCCGACGCATGGCGCTGAGCAAACGCGCGGAACTGGTGGCTTTGTAGCCCCCAGCGATACGTTCCCCCAGCAGCGCCTGCAGGTCGTCACGCTGCGCGCTCGCAAGGGATAACCCCCGGTGCGCAAGCCACTCCACCAGCATGGTGAGATCGCGACGGTAGGCGCTGAGGGTATTCTCCGCCAGATTTTTCTCCAGCCACAGCGCGTCGAGAAACTGTTCGATCAGTGCGAGATCCTTTTCCACATCAGCCCCTTTGATTCTGCAGTCAGGCCATTATGCCTGATTGCGACCGGTTTCTGGTACACTACGCGCATAGTCAAAGCAAGAATTGAGATAGTTACGCGATGAATATTGGTCTGTTCTATGGTTCCAGCACCTGCTACACCGAAATGGCGGCAGAGAAAATTCGCGACATCATTGGCCCGGAACTGGTGACGTTGCATAACCTGAAAGATGACGCGGTCGCGCTGATGGAACAGTACGATGTCCTGATCCTTGGCATCCCAACCTGGGATTTTGGTGAGATACAGGAAGACTGGGAAGCCATCTGGGATCAACTCGATTCGGTCAATCTCGACGGCAAAATCATTGCCATGTACGGCATGGGGGATCAGCTGGGCTACGGGGAATGGTTCCTGGACGCGCTCGGCATGCTGCATGACAAGCTGGCGCCGAGAGGGGTGTCGTTTATCGGCTACTGGCCAACCGAAGGTTACGAGTTCACCAGTAAAAAACCGATTATTGCCGACGGCGAGCTGTTTGTTGGACTCGCGCTGGATGAAACCAACCAGTACGATCTCAGCGATGAGCGCCTGCAAAGCTGGTGCGAGCAGATTCTGGGCGAAATGGCTGAAAAGTTTAGCTAACGCGCATTACCCCTGCGTCGTCTGTTGCAACAGCATCCGGCGCAGGTCTCGCCACTCGGCAGCATCCATACTGTCAGCCGCCAGCCACAGATGCTGGCAACGCCCGCCGTCCACCTTGCGTAACCGTAACATCATGCCGCAGTTGAGCATCCAGGGCATACCGAGAATATCCCACTCTTTACCCTGCCAGCGCAGGCGGGAATCCATCAGTAATTTAATCTCTCCCTGACGGGCATTAATGCGACGCTGGCTGCGTACGCTGTCAAAAACGACAAACGACAGTAACAGCAGCCACAGCGGCGTATAGCTCAGCGGCCACGGCATCAGTAAAACAAAGGCCGCGACCAGGCCGTGGAGCAATAAAGACATCCACTGCGAGCGCCACGAGACGCGAAGATCAGATTGCCACAGGACCACGTTCCCGATTCCGTGTTTGAATTAATTGCACCATCCGTTGCAACTCGGTGTCGGCGGGTTTGCCGTGGTTCATCAGCCAGTTGAATAAATCCGGATCGTCAGACTCAAGCAGGCGAACAAACAGACGCTTATCATCATCGCTTAAGCTGTCATACTCATATTCGAAGAAAGGCATGATGGAAATATCAAGTTCACGCATGCCGCGACGGCACGCCCAGTGAATACGGGCCTTGTTGTTAATATCCATGTTCAGTTTCCTGCATTACGTTTGGCACAGTCGGTACCCCGTTCAGTGTTCTTTATTTCTCTACGGGGACACCAGCTAGTGTAACGTGTTTTTGACCGTTTCATTACTGGAATATTGCGATCGCCGAGCAGGCTTCCAGAATAATCCCTACAAAGACAGCGGATTACATTATTTTGCGTAGCGCTACGCATAACCGGTTTAGGGCACAAATGGTCTGTTGAAAGCGCTTGCATTGCCTGCAGGCTCTTTTACCATTAGGCATTATCAAAGCGTTAAGCAATTCAGGATATCGTTATGGCATTTACACCATTTTCTCCTCGCCAGCCCGCCGCCTCTGCGCGTCTGCCGCTGACGCTTATTTCTCTTGATGACTGGGCGCTGGCAACGCTCAGCGGTGCCGACGCCGAAAAATATCTGCAGGGCCAGGTGACCGCCGACGTCAGCCAGATGACCGAACACCAGCACCTGCTGGCCGCGCATTGCGACCCAAAAGGCAAAATGTGGAGCAACCTGCGACTCTTCCGCCGTCAGGACGGCTTTGCCTTTATTGAGCGCCGCAGCCTGCAAGAGGCCCAGCTCAAAGAGCTGAAGAAGTACGCGGTCTTCTCCAAAGTCACTATCGCCCCGGACGACGAACATGTCCTGCTGGGAGTGGCCGGTTTCCAGGCGCGTGCGGCGCTGAAAAATCTCTTCAGCGAACTGCCGGATGCAGAAAAGCAGGTGGTCAGCGAAGGCGCGACCTCCATCCTGTGGTTTGAACACCCTGCGGAGCGTTTCCTGTTAGTCACGGATGCGGCAACGGCCGAACGCGTGACCGAAGCGCTGCGCGGCGAAGCGCAGCTCAACAACAGTCAGCAGTGGCTGGCGCTGAATATCGAAGCGGGTCTGCCGGTGATTGACGCCGCAAACAGCGCGCAGTTTATTCCTCAGGCAACAAACCTGCAGGCTCTGGGGGGGATCAGCTTTAAAAAGGGCTGTTATACCGGCCAGGAGATGGTGGCGCGTGCAAAATTCCGCGGAGCTAACAAACGAGCGCTCTGGACGCTGGCGGGCCATGCCAGCCGTGTACCTGAAGCGGGTGAAGACTTAGAGCTGAAGATGGGTGATAACTGGCGCCGCACCGGCACCGTGTTAGCCGCCGTACAGCTGGATGATGGACGTCTTTTGGTACAGGCCGTCATGAACAACGACATGGAAGCCGACAGCGTGTTCCGCGTGCGTGACGATGCGAACACGCTGAGCATCGAGCCGTTGCCATATTCGTTAGAAGAGTAATCGTATCCAGGTGCCCTCCCTCTCCCTGTGGGAGAGGGCCGGGGTGAGGGCAACCGCCCGCACGATGGAAAAAACTACACCTGCCCCACGTACAAATAGATCGCCAAAAAGTGGCATACGCTGCCGCCCAGCACAAAGCCGTGCCAGATGGCATGGTTGTATGGGATGCGCTTGCAGACGTAGAAAATCACGCCGAGCGAGTACACCACGCCGCCTAAGGCCAGAAGCGTCACGCCCCCTACCGACAGTTTGATTGCCAGTTGATACACCACAATCAGCGACAGCCAGCCCATTGTCAGATAGGTGACCAGTGACAGCACCTTAAACCGGTGCGCGATGGTCAGCTTAAACAGGATCCCCAGCAGTGCCAGGCTCCAGATAACAATCATCAGGCCACGCGACAGCGGTGAGTTGAGCCCCACCAGCAGAAACGGTGTGTAAGTGCCTGCAATCAGAAGATAGATAGCGCAGTGGTCAAATTTCTTGAGCCACATCTTGGCCCGCTGATGCGGGATCGCGTGATACAGCGTCGACGCCAGGAACAGCAGGATCATACTCCCGCCATACAGGCTGTAGCTGGTAATGGCCATCGCGCTGGCATTGGCGTCCACCGCCTGCACCAGCAATAACACTAAACCGACAATCCCAAACACCAGGCCAATGCCGTGGCTGATGCTGTTGGCTACTTCCTCAGCCAGCGAATATCCCTGTGCGATTAATGGTCTGCTCACCATACAAAACTCCGGGAAAACAAAAGATGATTATTCATCGCATAACTATGCTAACTGAGAATGATTCCAGTGAACACCTGTTAGCTAAAATAAAGTTAAACATAACGTTTCTAAATTACAATCAGACAGTTACACTTTAATTTCAGCGAACGTGCGTTTCGATTTCAATTATAAACATTTAAAATCAATTACATAAAACTGGTTCTGTCTGGGGTAGATCTCTGCGATCACGCTTTTCAATTCATCCAGGGTCATGTTCTCCTGTTCAGCATGTTTTTGCGTCAATGTGTCGAACGTAACGGTTGACGTTCCTGTTACTTCAATGGTGCAAAAATAACCATCATCCTCATAACGCCCCACCCGCAGGATATCGCCGGTTTTGAAATGGGATTCACTTTTATCCCGGATAGTGATGGTTTTACGCCCGGCCAGGATGTCGTCCTGAAAGCGCTGAAAAAAAGTGATGTCGTTTGGCTGCATGTTATTATTCCCTGAAGAAAAGTCTGATGAGTGAGTGTAGCCATTGTGAGCATGTTCTCCCATTCCGCCATTGCCAGTCTCAATAACCTGGAGATGATGGTCTACAACTATGTCATAAAAAATCGTGACAAAGTGATGTACATGACCATCCGCGAGCTGGCGGATGCGGCAGACGTCTCAACCACGACTATCCTGCGCTTTTGCCGCAAGCTTAACTGTGAAGGGTATTCTGAATTTCGGGTGCGCTTTAAGCTTTATCTTGAACAGAACGAGCCCCAGCAGGCAAATTTCGGTGCCAGCGAAATTATCAGCTTTTTTAAAAGCGTGAATAATGAAGAGTTCGATGCGTTATTAGATAAGGCGGTTGATATTATTTTATCGTCAGAGCGAGTTATATTTGTCGGTGCCGGAACATCGGGTTCGCTGGCAAAATATGGCGCACGTTTCTTTTCTAATATCGGAAAATTCAGTAACCATATTGATGATCCTTATTTCCCGGTCACCAACGATATGGCGAAAAATGCGCTGGCGATTGTGCTCTCCGTCTCGGGCGAGACCGAGGAGATCCTGCGCTTCGCCAGCCAGTTCAGCCTGCATCACTGCAAGGTGCTCTCTATTACCAGCCACGAGCACTCGCGTCTCGCAAAACTGGCGGACTTTAATCTCTCCTGGCATGTTCCTCAGACGCGTATTGCAGGCGTCTATGACATCACCACGCAAATTCCCGTCATTTATATTCTGGAGTCTCTCGGGCGTAAACTGGCGAAGAAACTCACAGAATAAAACACCCTGTTTTTTTGATGTAACAAATCACATTTACTGTGAATTGTTATATCGTGACATTCAATTTCGCTTTGCTAGACTCGATGCCAATAAGCCATTTATTGAGAAGAGCAGCGATGAAAAAATTAACCTTACCAAAAGATTTTTTATGGGGCGGCGCGGTTGCCGCTCACCAGGTTGAAGGCGGCTGGAACAAAGGCGGAAAAGGGCCAAGCATTTGTGACGTATTGACCGGCGGCGCGCACGGCGTCCCGCGCGAAATCACCCAGGAAGTAGTGCCGGGTAAATACTACCCAAACCACGAGGCGATCGGCTTCCACGGCCACTATAAAGAAGACATCAAGCTGTTTGCCGAGATGGGTTTCAAGTGCTTCCGCACCTCTATCGCCTGGACGCGCATCTTCCCGAAAGGTGACGAAACGCAGCCAAACGAAGAGGGGCTGAAGTTCTACGACGACATGTTCGACGAGCTGCTGAAATACAACATCGAACCGGTGATCACCCTCTCCCACTTCGAAATGCCGCTGCACCTGGTGCAGGAGTACGGCAGCTGGACCAACCGTAAAGTGGTCGATTTCTTTGTGCGCTTCGCGGAAGTGGTCTTTGAGCGCTACAAAAACAAAGTCAAATACTGGATGACCTTCAACGAAATCAATAACCAGCGTAACTGGCGCGCGCCACTGTTCGGTTACTGCTGCTCGGGCGTGGTCTATACCGAACATGACAATCCGGAAGAGACCATGTACCAGGTCCTGCACCACCAGTTTGTGGCCAGCGCCCTGGCGGTGAAAGCCGCGCGCCGCATCAACCCGGAGATGAAGGTCGGCTGCATGCTGGCGATGGTGGCGCTCTATCCGTTCTCCTGCAAACCGGAAGACGTGATGTTCGCCCAGGAATCCATGCGCGAGCGCTATGTCTTTACCGACGTCCAGCTGCGTGGTTACTACCCGTCCTACGTGCTGAACGAGTGGGAGCGCCGCGGCTTCTCCATCAAAATGGAGGCAGGCGACGAGCAGATCCTGCGTGAAGGTACCTGCGACTACTTAGGTTTCAGCTACTACATGACCAACGCGGTGAAAGCGGAAGGCGGTACCGGCGATGCGATTTCCGGCTTCGAAGGCAGCGTGCCGAATCCGCACGTGAAAGCATCCGACTGGGGCTGGCAGATCGATCCGGTAGGCCTGCGCTATTCCCTGTGCGAACTGTACGAACGTTATCAGAAACCGCTGTTTATCGTGGAAAACGGGTTCGGCGCCTACGATAAGGTGGAAGAAGACGGCAGCATCAACGACGACTATCGCATCGACTACCTGCGTGCCCACGTGGAAGAGATGATCAAAGCCGTGACGCACGACGGCGTGGATCTGATGGGCTATACGCCATGGGGCTGCATCGACTGCGTGTCGTTCACCACCGGCCAGTACAGCAAGCGCTACGGCTTTATCTACGTGAACAAGCACGACGACGGCACGGGCGACATGTCGCGTTCCCGCAAGAAGAGCTTTAACTGGTATAAGGAAGTGATTGCCAGCAACGGCGAGAAACTTTAACGCCGTAACGCCGGGCGGCGCTACGCTTGCACCGGCCTACGATTGATCCCCTCTCCCCTTTGGGAGAGGGGTTTACTTCCCGCCCGCCAACTCAATAAAACTGCCCGTTACGTACGACGCCTTCTCGCTCAGCAGCCAGACAATCGCCTGCGCCACCTCTTCCGGCTGGCCGCCGCGCTGCATCGGCAGCAAGGATTTCACGCGATCCACTCGCCCCGGCTCTCCGCCGGACGCATGAATATCGGTATAAATCAGACCCGGACGCACGCAGTTGACGCGAATGCCCTGCGCCGCCACTTCCAGCGATAGCCCGGTTGTCAGCGAATCGACCGCCCCCTTGGACGCGGCATAATCCACATATTCACCCGGCGCGCCCAGGCGCGACGCGGCGGAAGAGACGTTCACTATCGCCCCACCCTTGCCGCCATGCCTGAAGGACATGCGTTTTACCGCTTCCCGGCAGCAGAGAAAGTAGCCCGTGACGTTGGTCGCCAGGACGCGGTTAATGCGCTCAGCGGAGAGGTTCTCGATAGTGGATTGCTCAAACAGAATGCCCGCATTATTGACCAGCGCACGAAGCGGCTCGCCTTCACGATCGAGGCTGTCAAACATCGCCAGCACCTGGGCTTCATCACTGATATCCGCGCGGACGGCAAAGGCTTTACCGCCCGCTTCAACGATCTGGTTGATCACGTCCGTCGCGGCTTTAATGTTGTGGTGATAGTTCACCGCCACGGTGTAGCCTTCGCGCGCCAGCTGCAGCGCGGTGGCTTTCCCAATGCCCCGGCTGGCGCCGGTGACCAGTGCTATTGCCATTTTCTTCTCCCAATAAAAAAGCCGGGTGGCGGCTTCGCCTTACCCGGCCTTTATGACTACACCAATAATATTACTGGTATTCGCTCATCGGCACGCAGGAGCAGAACAGGTTACGGTCGCCGTACACGTCATCAAGACGCTTCACGGTCGGCCAGTATTTGTTTGCCACGCCTGCAGGGAAGACGGCCAGCTCGCGGGAATAACCGTGGTTCCACTCTGCCACCATTTCGTCCTGGGTGTGCGGGGCGTTAACTAGCGGGTTATCTTCCAGCGTCCACTCGCCGTCCTGCACGCGATCGATCTCCATGTGGATGGCCAGCATCGCGTCGATAAAGCGGTCCAGCTCGGCTTTGCTTTCAGATTCCGTTGGCTCCACCATCAGCGTACCCGCAACCGGGAACGACATGGTTGGCGCGTGGAAGCCGTAGTCGATCAGACGCTTGGCGATATCCAGCTCGCTAATGCCGGTCTGCTCTTTTAGCGGACGAATATCGAGAATGCACTCGTGCGCCACGCGACCGTCGCGGCCGGTATAGAGCACCGGGAAGGCAGACTTCAGGCGAGTCGCAATATAGTTGGCGTTCAGGATCGCCACCTGGCTCGCCTGCTTCAGCCCTTCCGCGCCCATCATGCGGATGTACATCCAGCTGATTGGCAGGATAGAGGCGCTACCGAACGGTGCCGCAGAGACCGCGCCCTGACGGGTCAGCATGCCTTCAATCTGCACTACGCTGTGGCCCGGTACAAACGGTGCCAGGTGCGCTTTCACGCCGATTGGGCCCATGCCCGGGCCGCCACCGCCGTGCGGGATGCAGAAGGTTTTGTGCAGGTTCAGGTGCGACACGTCCGCGCCGATAAAGCCCGGAGAGGTAATGCCCACCTGAGCGTTCATGTTTGCGCCGTCGAGGTAAACCTGACCGCCGAACTGGTGCACCACTTCGCACACTTCACGGATGGTCTCTTCGTACACGCCGTGGGTAGACGGGTAGGTCACCATGATGCAGGAGAGCTTGTCGCCCGCCTGCTCGGCTTTCGCACGCAGGTCGACCAGATCGATGTTGCCGTTCTTATCGCACGCTACCACCACCACTTCCATGCCCGCCATTTGGGCAGAGGCCGGGTTGGTACCGTGGGCGGAGCTTGGGATCAGGCAGATATCGCGGTGACCTTCGTTGCGGCTTTCGTGATAGTGACGGATCGCCAGCAGACCCGCGTATTCGCCCTGCGCGCCGGAGTTCGGCTGCATGCAGAGCGCGTCATAACCGGTCAGTTTCACCAGCCAGTCGGAAAGCTGGTTGATCATCATATGATAACCTTCCGCTTGCTCTGGCGGGCAGAACGGGTGCAGCTCGGAGAATTCAGGCCAGGTGATCGGGATCATCTCCGCCGCGGCGTTCAGCTTCATGGTGCAGGAGCCCAGCGGGATCATCGCCTGGTTCAGCGCCAGATCCTTGCGCTCCAGAGAGTGCATATAGCGCATCATCTCGGTTTCGCTGTGGTAGCGGTTAAACACCGGATGCGTCAGGATCGCATCGTTACGCAGCATGCTTTCCTGAATGGAGCGGCTGTCGAGCGCGACCTCTTTGTCGAGCGCATCAATGTCCAGACCGTGCGCGTCACCCAGCAACACGCTGAACAGGTTCAGGATATCGTCGCGGGTGGTGCTTTCATCCAGCGTAATGCCGACGGCGTTGTGGATGTCGCTGCGCAGGTTGATCTCTGCTGCATTCGCGCGCGCCAGCACGGCCGCTTTGTCCGCCACTTCCACACACAGGGTGTCGAAGTAGTGAGCGTGGCGCAGCTTAAGGCCTTTCTGCTGCAGACCGCAGGCCAGAATATCGGCCAGACGGTGAATGCGGCTGGCAATGCGTTTCAGACCAGCCGGGCCGTGGAACACGGCGTACAGGCTGGCGATGTTTGCCAGCAGCACCTGGGAGGTACAGATGTTGGAGTTCGCTTTCTCGCGGCGGATGTGCTGCTCGCGGGTTTGCATCGCCATGCGCAGCGCGGTGTTACCGGCAGCGTCTTTTGAGACGCCGATGATGCGGCCTGGCATAGAGCGTTTGAATTCATCTTTCGCGCCGAAGAACGCCGCGTGCGGGCCGCCGTAGCCCATCGGCACGCCGAAGCGTTGCGCTGAACCGAATACGATATCCGCGCCCTGTTTACCCGGCGCCGTCAGCAGCACCAGCGCCATAAAATCGGCGGCAACGCTGACAACCACTTTGCGGGTTTTCAGCTCGGCAATCAGCGCGCCGTAGTCGTGAACTTCGCCGGTGGTGCCCACCTGCTGCAGCAGCACGCCGAAGACGTCCTGGTGATCCAGCACTTTGTCAGCGTCGTCGACGATCACGTCAAAGCCGAAGGTTTCCGCGCGGGTGCGCACCACGTCCAGCGTCTGGGGATGCACGTCCGCCGCGACGAAGAAGCGGTTGGCATTTTTCAGCTTGCTCACGCGTTTTGCCATCGCCATTGCTTCGGCGGCGGCGGTCGCTTCATCCAGCAGCGAGGCGGAGGCGATATCCATACCGGTCAGATCCAGCGTCACCTGCTGGAAGTTCAGCAGCGCTTCCAGACGGCCCTGAGAGACTTCCGGCTGATACGGGGTGTAAGCGGTGTACCAGCCCGGGTTTTCCAGCATGTTGCGCAGGATAACCGGCGGTAACTGCACGTTGGTGTAGCCCATGCCAATGTAAGACTTATAGCGCTTGTTCAGGCCTGCGATAGCCTTTAGCTCCGCCAGCGCGGCGAATTCCGTGGTGGCTTCCCCCACCTGAGGCGGCGTGGCAAGCTGGATGTCTTTTGGCACAATCTGGCCGATCAGTGCGTTTAATGAATCCGCGCCAACTGTCTTCAGCATCTCCTGCTGTTGCTGAGCATCCGGCCCAATGTGACGTTCAATGAAGGCGCCACGGTTTTCAAGCTGGCTTAAAGTCTGTGTCATGAGCGATGGTTCCTGAAACGTGCAGTGAATTTAAGTTCCCTCTCCCTCTGGGAGAGGGTTAGGGTGAGGGGAAGATGGGCACCCTCGCCCCTGCCCTCTCCCGAAAGGAGAGGGGGATAAACGATTACTCGTCTTCTAACAGTGCTTCGTACGCGGTCGCATCCAGCAGCGCGGCAACCTGAGATTCGTCGCTGGCTTTGATCTTGAAGATCCAGCCGCCTTCATAAGGCTCGCTGTTCACCAGCTCTGGCGAATCGCTCAGCGCGTCGTTGACGGCAACGATTTCGCCGCTCACAGGAGCATAGATGTCAGATGCCGCTTTTACGGACTCCGCCACGGCGCAGTCGTCGCCCGCGCTAACGGTCGTGCCCACGTCAGGCAGGTCAACAAACACCATGTCGCCCAGCAGCTCTTGCGCGTGCTCGGTGATCCCTACGGTGTAAGTGCCGTCCGCCTCTTTGCGCAGCCACTCGTGTTCTTTGCTGTATTTCAGTTCTGCTGGCACATTGCTCATTGAAGTTCTCCTGATAAAAATGATTAGGCGACCGGCTTACCGGCGCGAACAAAAATCGGTTTGGTCACGTTGACCGGCATTTCGCGGTTGCGGATTTGTACCACCGCCGTTTCGCCAATGCCCGCCGGCACGCGTGCCAGTGCAATACTGTAGCCCAGCGTCGGGGAGAAGGTACCGCTGGTGATCACGCCTTCGCGAGGATTGCCGTCGGCATCGGTAAAGCGCACCGGCAGTTCACCGCGCAGCACGCCCTTCTCGGTCATCACCAGGCCCACCAGCTGTTCAGTGCCCTTCTCGCGCTGCATCTCCAGCGCTTCGCGGCCAATAAAGTCACGGTCAGCCGGTTCCCATGCGATGGTCCAGCCCATGTTGGCGGCCAGCGGAGAGATGCCTTCATCCATCTCCTGACCGTAGAGGTTCATCCCCGCTTCCAGACGCAGCGTATCGCGCGCGCCCAGACCCGCAGGCTTCACGCCAGCTTCCACCAGCGCGCGCCAGAAATCAGCGGCCTTCTCGTTCGGCATCGCAATTTCGTAGCCCGCTTCACCGGTGTAGCCGGTGGTGGCGATAAACAGATCGCCCGCCTGCACGCCGAAGAACGGCTTCATGCCTTCGGTTGCTTTGCGCTGCTCGTCGTTAAACAGAGACGCGGCTTTCGCCTGCGCGTTCGGCCCCTGTACGGCGATCAGCGACAGATCGTCACGGACGGTGATGTCGATGGCATAAGGTTCGGCGTGTTGGGTGATCCAGGAGAGGTCTTTTTCACGGGTGGCGGAGTTGACAACGAGGCGGAAGAAATCTTCAGTGAAATAGTAGACGATAAGGTCATCAATCACGCCGCCGGAGGCATTCAGCATGCCGGTATAGAGCGCTTTACCCGGCGTCTTCAGTTTGGCAACGTCATTTGCCAGCAGATAACGCAAAAACTCCCGGGTGCGGCTACCGCGCAGATCGACAATCGTCATGTGGGACACGTCGAACATACCGGCATCGGTGCGCACCGCGTGGTGCTCATCAATCTGCGAGCCGTAGTGCAGCGGCATCATCCAGCCGTGGAAGTCCACCATGCGGGCGCCGCATAACACGTGTTGTTCGTACAAAGGAGTCTGTTGAGCCATCTTGTCCTCGTTGAAAAATTCACCGTGAAACCCGGTATCGGCCCCGTTATCCGGCGCCGACGCAAACGTTCTCTTTTACCCGAACTTACCACCGAAACCGGCGGTTAACCATAAGGTAAAACGGGTCATCACATTAGCTTATGACCAAAAAACGCTAAAAAGCCTACAGAGTTATTCACTGGAAAAATGCGATTAACCCCGCACAAAATTAACAATGATCTAACAGGATTTAGCACATGGTGATATTTCGTGCGGAAAAACGGGCCGAATTTCCGTAACATAAAATCTCGCAGATTAGATTTTCTAATGCGAAAAATGACGTGAAATTAGAATATTTCAAACGAGGGAATTTCCCCGGCGCAGAGGCCGGGAAAATAAAGTGTGACGGGGATCGAGATTAGCGTAACCAGTCGGGAAGATCGTTAAGACCCATCGCCTGACGGAGGAGTTGAGGTTTAACACCCGGAAGGGTGTCAGCAAGCTTGAGGCCAATGTCGCGCAGCAGTTTTTTCGCCGGATTCGCCCCGGCAAACAGCTCGCGGAAGCCCTGCATGCCCGCCAGCATCATCGCCGCACTGTGCTTGCGGCTGCGCTCGTAGCGACGCAGGTACAGATGCTGACCGATATCTTTGCCTTCGCGATGCAGGCGACGCAGTTCCTCAACCAGCTCCGCCGCGTCCATAAAGCCAAGGTTGACGCCCTGCCCTGCCAGCGGATGAATGGTATGCGCCGCATCCCCCACCAGCGCCAGACGGTGCGCCGCAAACTGACGCGCGTAGCGGCCGGTTAACGGGAACACCTGCCGCTCGCTTTCAAGGGTGCACAAGCAAAGGCGGTTATCAAACGCCATGCACAGCGCCTGGTTAAAGGCATCCGGCGTCGCCTCCTCCATCAGCTGGGCTTTTTCAGGCACCAGGGACCAGACAATCGAGCACAGGTGCGGATCGGAAAGCGGCAGGAACGCCAGAATGCCGTCGTTGTGGAAAATCTGCCGCGCCACGCCGCCGTGCGGCTCCTCGGTACGGATCGTCGCCACCAGAGCGTGATGACGATAGTCCCAGAAGGTCAGCGGGATATCGGCTTTATTCCGCAGCCAGGAGTTCGCACCGTCAGCACCGACCACCAGACGCGCGGTCAGCATGTCGCCGCTCTGTAAGGTGATAAACGCCTCGTTTTCACCCCACGCCACCTGCTGGATCTGCGCAGGCGCAATCAGCGTCACGTCGCTGCACTGCTGCGCTTTCTGCCACAGCGCGTGGTGGATCACCGCGTTTTCGACGATATGACCCAGATGGCTGTAACCCATGCTTTCATCATCAAAAGCAATATGACCAAAGCTGTCTTTATCCCACACTTCCATGCCGTGATAGCAGCTGGCGCGCTGCGCCACAATATCTGCCCAGACGCCAAGGTGCGTCAGCAATTTCTCGCTGGCGGCATTGATCGCCGAGACGCGGAGTTCCGGCGGGGCATCTGGCGCAACGGGCTGAGGCTGCTTTTGCTCCAGCACCGCCACGCGCAGGCCGCTGCCCTGTAAACCACAGGCCAGAGCCAGTCCGACCATACCGCCGCCAACAATGGCGACATCAACATTTTGCACGGTGATAACTCCTTAACGCGCGACCCAACCAAGAGTCCGCTGCGCCAGCACGTCACGTGCCGGAATGAATAATTCCATCGCCATTAGCCCGAGGTTGCGACCCGCAACCAGCGGTGCCCAGCGATTGGCAAAAAGATGGACTAAGCCGTCGGTGACGCCAATCGTCGCCTCTTTATCCACCTGGCGGCGCTTCTGGTAATGGCTGAGCACCGGGTATGCGCCACAGTCTTTTTGTTCGCCCCACGCCTGAGAAAGGGTTTCCGCCAGGCTCATAACATCCCGCAGGCCAAGGTTAAACCCTTGCCCCGCGATGGGGTGCAGCGTCTGCGCGGCATTACCGACAAGCGCCAGACGATGCGAGATGGACTGAGAGGCAGTAGTCAGCGAAAGCGGGTAAACCGCCCGCTGTCCAGCATGGGTAATACGCCCCAGCCGCCAGCCAAAGGCTTTCTGCAGCTCGGTACAAAAACGTTCGTCCGACCAGGCTTTAACCTCTTCAGCCTTATCCTGCGGATGACACCAGACCAGGGAACAGCGCCCGTCCGACATCGGCAGCATCGCCAGCGGGCCATGCTGCGTAAAGCGTTCAAACGCCCTGCCGTGATGTTCAGCTGCGGTCGCGACATTCGCAATGACCGCAACCTGCCCGTAAGGCTGCTGACGCCACTCCACGCCGCACTGGGCGCCGAGCGATGAATGCGAGCCGTCCGCGGCGACCAGAAGCTGGCCTTCAAGCACGGTGCCGTTTTCCAGCGTTACGCTGACCGACTCCTCACTGCGGCTCACGCTGGCCACGCGCGCCGGGCAATGCAGCGTGACGCCCGGCGCATCCTGGAGCAGACGAAACAGACGCAATCCGACGTCGTGCAGTTCGACAACCTGACCCAGCGCGTCAATGCGGTAATCCTGCGCGTCCAGCGTGACAAAGCCAGCATGGCCGCGATCGCTTACGTGAACGGTTTTAATTGCCGTCGCGCAATCGGCGATGGCCTGCCAGATGCCAATACGGGACAGCTGCTGGCAGGTACCCTGCGCCAGGGCAATAGCGCGGGAATCAAAACCGGGATGATTTTTTGCCTGCGGCGCGATAGCTTCAACCAGGTGCACCGGAAGCTGCCCCTTCGTCAAATGCGAAATGGCCAGCGCCAGCGTGGCCCCGGTCATGCCGCCGCCAACGATAATCACGCTCATGCGCGTGCCGCTGCCATCAGCGCCTCGATATCGTCAGCGTTTTTCACGACGCTCGCGGTCAGGTTTTCGTTACCGGTTTCGGTGATCACGATGTCGTCTTCGATGCGAATGCCAATTCCGCGGTACTCTTCAGGCACGTCGGCATCCGGCGCGATATACAGGCCTGGCTCCACGGTTAACACCATGCCCGGCTCCAGCACGCGCGAACGGTCGGTGCCGTACGCGCCAACGTCATGCACATCCAGCCCCAGCCAGTGGCTTAGGCCGTGCATGAAATACGGTCGATGCGCATTTTCAGCGATCAGGGTGTCGACCTCCCCTTTCAGGATCCCGAGCCTGACCAGACCGGTAATCATGATGCGCACCACTTCGCCGGTCACTTCCTGCATGGAGGTACCGGGACGATACAGCCTGAGCGCCGTCTCAAGCGACTCGAGAACGATGTCGTAAATGGCGCGCTGTGCCGGTGAGAATTTACCGTTCACCGGGAAAGTACGGGTGATGTCTCCCGCGTAGCCCTGATATTCGCAACCGGCGTCAATCAGCACCAGATCGCCGTCGCGCAGCGCGCTTTCGTTTTCGGTGTAGTGCAGAATGCAGCCGTTTTCTCCGCCGCCAACAATGGTGTTGTAGGAGGGATAACGCGCGCCGTGGCGGTTAAATTCGTGATGAATTTCGCCTTCCAGCTGGTATTCGAACATCCCGGGACGGCACTTTTCCATGGCGCGGGTGTGCGCCAGGGCGCTGATTTCGCCCGCACGACGCATCAAATTCAGCTCTTCTTCAGACTTGAACAGGCGCATTTCATGCACCACCGGACGCCAGTCCGTCAGCGTGGCCGGCGCGGACAGGTTCTGCCGCGAGCCTTTGCGCAGCTTATCCAGCGCGGTGAAAACAATCTCATCGGCGTACGCATATTCGCCCTGCGCGTGATAGAGCACGTCGAGGCCGTTAAGCAGCTGATAGAGCTGCTGGTTGATTTCGCTAAACGCCAGCGCGCGGTCAACGCCCAGCTTCGCCGGTGCGGCCTCCTGGCCCAGGCGGCGGCCAAACCAGATTTCGGCCGTTAGATCGCGCACGCGGTTGAAAATCACGCTGTGGTTGTGGGTGTCATTGCTCTTAATCAGCACCAGCACCGCTTCCGGCTCGTTAAAGCCGGTGAAGTACCAGAAATCGCTGCTCTGGCGATAGGGGTATTCGCTGTCGGCGCTGCGCGTGACTTCGGGCGCAGCAAAAATCAGCGCGGCGCTGCCCGGCTGCATTGTTGCCAGAAGCGCCTGACGGCGGCGCGAATACTCTTGACTCGAGATAACCATGACACCCTCCTGTGCGTTATTTTTCTTAATGTAAGGTTGGCTTGCGGACTTCCGGCGCGGTCGGCTGAGAGCGCGTGAAGTTATCGTGGCACAGCAGTGCCGCCACGCGCACGTACTCGATAATCTCTTCAAGAGACATTTCCAGCTCTTCCTGGTCTTCGTCTTCATCGTAGCCGAGCTGGGCGATGTTACGCAGGTCGTCAATCGCTTCACCCGCTTCGCCGGTCACTTTATCCAGTTTAGGCTGCGTCACGCCGAGCCCCAGCAGATAGTGGTTTACCCAGCCGGCCAGCGCATCGGCGCGATCGAACACGCTGACGTCGTCGCCTTCAGGCAGATAAAGCTGAAAAAGGAAGCCATCGTCTTCCAGCGAATCGCTGGTTGCGGCGTGCATTTTACGCAGCGCTTCCGCCAGCTCGTGACCAAACGCCAGCCCTTCATTCGTGAGGTCGTGGATCAGCGGCTGCCATGAGCTGTCGCTGTTTCCGCCGCACAGCATGCCACTGATCAGACCGTGCATTTCGGCAGGGGTTAAACCAACTCCCTGCTGGTTCAGTAACTGGTTTAAATCCTTGTAACCAGGCATTTCGTTCTGTATAGACATGAGCATTCGTCATCAAAGGGGGGAAGTTTCATGATATGCTACCACTTTGGACCCTGGTGATACCAGAAAAGGGCTTGTATCTTCACATCAGGGTAGCTATAGTGTCGCCCCTTCGCAGCCCCCGGGGCAATAAGCGAAGGCAGCGCAGTCAATCAGCAGGAAGGTGGCATGTCTGCACAACCCGTCGATCTCCAGATTTTTGGCCGTTCACTGCGAGTGAATTGTCCGCCTGAACAAAGGGATGCTTTGAATCAGGCAGCGGACGATTTGAATCAGCGGTTGCAAGATCTAAAAGAACGCACTAGAGTCACAAATACTGAGCAGCTGGTTTTCATCGCCGCGTTGAACATCAGCTATGAACTGACTCAGGAAAAAGCGAAGACCCGCGACTACGCGGCAAGCATGGAGCAGCGCATTAAAATGCTCCAGCAGACCATAGAACAGGCATTGCTTGATCAAGGTCGCAATCCCGAAAGACCGGGACCAAAGTTTGAATAACACTTCTCAGTTGACTATGGTAGAGTAACTGTGAAGACAAAATTTCTCTGAGATGTTCGCAAGCGGGCCAGTCCCCTGAGCCGATATTTCATACCACAAGAATGTGGCGCTCCATGGTTGGTGAGCATGCTCGGTCCGTCCGAGAAGCCTTAAAACTATGACGACACATTCACCTTGAACCAAGGGTTCAAGGGTTACAGCCTGCGGCGGCATCTCGGAGATTCCCTCTCTTTTCTTCTACCGACTACCATGACCCAATTCCCTGAAGTTTCTGCTTCACGCCAGGACATCCGTCAGTTAATTCGTCAGCGCCGCCGTGCGTTAACCGCCGATCAGCAAGCGCATTTTGCCCAGCAGGCCGCCGCCCGTATGATGGCGTATCCCCCTGTCGTGATGGCGCACACCGTTGCGCTATTTCTGTCATTTGATGGAGAGCTGGATACCCAACCGCTGATAGAACAGCTCTGGCGCGCCGGGAAGAAGGTCTATCTGCCGGTGCTGCACCCGTTCAGCGAAGGTAATTTGCTGTTTCTGCACTACCATCCGCACAGCGAACTGGTGGTAAATCGCCTGAAAATCACCGAACCGAAACTCGACGTGCGCGACGTGCTCCCGCTGTCACAGCTGGATGTATTGATTACGCCGCTGGTGGCGTTTGATGAACAGGGCCAGCGTTTAGGGATGGGCGGCGGTTTTTATGACCGGACGCTGCAAAACTGGCAGCAGTACGGGTTGCAGCCGGTGGGCTATGCGCATGATTGTCAGGGCGTGGAGGCGTTGCCGGTGGAGAAATGGGATGTGCCGTTGCCGGCGGTAGTGACGCCATCGAAGTTGTGGGAGTGGTGAAACAGGCGTGCGGCCTGATGCCCTCACCCCAGCCCTCTCTCACGGGGAGAGGGAGAAAACATAAAAAACGGTAACTATCGTTACCGTTTCGCATTTACCTCGCCACAATCAGTACAGCAGACGCGCGCGAATCGTCCCCTGAATCGCCTTCATGCTCTGCAGCGCTTTCTCAGCAACATCGTCATCCGCTTCGATATCAATAACCACGTAGCCCATCTGCGAGTTCGTTTGCAGATACTGCGCGGCAATGTTGACGCCCTGCTCGGCAAAGATCTGGTTGATCGCGGTCAGCACGCCAGGACGGTTTTCGTGGATGTGGAGCAGACGACGACCACCGTGCAGCGGCAGAGACACTTCCGGGAAGTTCACGGCAGAGAGCGTAGAACCGTTGTCGGAATATTTGCTCAGCTTACCCGCCACTTCCAGACCGATATTCTCCTGCGCTTCCTGGGTAGAGCCGCCGATGTGCGGCGTCAGGATCACGTTGTCGAATTCGCACAGCGGAGAGGTAAACGGATCGCTGTTGGTCGCAGGCTCCGTCGGGAAGACGTCGATGGCCGCGCCCGCCAGGTGCTTACGCTTCAGCGCATCCGCCAGGGCCGGGATATCGACAACCGTGCCGCGCGCGGCGTTGATCAGCAGCGAGCCCGGCTTCATCAGCGCCAGCTCTTCCGCACCCATCATGTTTTTGGTGGACGCATTTTCCGGCACGTGCAGGCTCACCACGTCGCTCATATTCAGCAGGTCAGAAAGGTGTTGAACCTGGGTCGCATTGCCCAGCGGCAGCTTGCTTTCGATATCGTAGAAAAACACGTGCATACCCAGGGATTCCGCCAGAATACCGAGCTGCGTACCGATGTGGCCGTAACCGATAATCCCCAGTTTTTTACCACGCGCTTCATATGAGCCGGACGCCAGTTTGTTCCACACGCCGCGGTGCGCCTTGGCGTTCGCTTCAGGAATGCCGCGCAGCAGCAGCAGCAGTTCGCCAATCACCAGCTCCGCCACGGAGCGGGTGTTGGAGAACGGGGCGTTGAAGACGGGAATACCGCGTTTGGCGGCAGCATTCAGGTCAACCTGGTTGGTACCGATACAGAAGCAGCCGATAGCCACCAGCTTTTCCGCCGCGGCAATAACCTCTTCAGTCAGGTGAGTACGGGATCGCAGGCCAATGAAGTGGGCATCACGGATGGACGCTTTCAGCTCTTCGGTATCGAGCGCGCCTTTGTGAAATTCGATGTTGGTGTAACCTGCCGCACGAAGGCTATCGATTGCTTTTTGATGCACGCCCTCGACCAGCAGGAATTTAATCTTGTCTTTCTCCAGTGATACCTTTGCCATTTACCCGACCCTGTTTTTGTCTGAACTGATGTTGTGCTGGATATGAATCCGCTGTAGCCAACATATCAAAAAAAACTATTGCAGCAATATGAACGTTTGCGTTGGCACTCTGAAGAAAAGTCATACAGAGCAAAATGTCAGAGGAAAATGCTATGGAAATTTACAAACGCGGCAGGATCGGCAAATGAGGCGTAAAAACGTGACACAAGTCACCGAATTTAGCTTTTCAAAAATTTTTTAGCGGGGGGAGGACTCCCCCCGTCAGATCATTTTACGATGGTTTTCACGCCGTCAGCGGTGCCGATCAGCGCCACATCCGCGCCACGGTTGGCGAATAGCCCTACGGTCACTACGCCTGGGATAGCGTTGATGGCATTTTCCAGCGCAATCGCGTCAAGAATTTCCAGACCGTGAACGTCGAGGATCACGTTACCGTTATCGGTGACTACGCCCTGACGGTATTCCGGACGACCGCCCAGCTTCACCAGCTGACGGGCAACCGCGCTACGCGCCATTGGGATCACTTCGACCGGCAGCGGGAAATTACCCAGAATGTCGACCTGCTTGGAGGCGTCCGCGATGCAGATAAACTTGTCCGCAACGGAGGCGATGATCTTCTCGCGCGTCAGCGCCGCGCCGCCGCCTTTGATCATCTGCATGTGGCCGTTGATTTCATCCGCACCATCAACGTAAATCCCCAGACGATCCACTTCATTGAGATCGAAAACGGTGATGCCGAGGCTTTTCAGCTTTTCCGTGGAAGCATCAGAGCTGGAAACCGCGCCCTCGATTTGCCCCTTCATCGTGCCCAGTGCATCGATAAAGTGTGCCGCGGTTGATCCCGTACCGACACCGACAATGGTACCCGGCTGCACGTACTGGAGAGCGGCCCATCCTACTGCTTTTTTCAGTTCATCCTGCGTCATGATCGTTTTGCCTGTGGTGTGAAAACTCAGGGCGCATTATAGAACACGTCGAATGGAATTCGTCTGCCACGAAGGGAAAATTGTGTCATAGTGCAGAATAAGCAAAATTAAGGAGCCAGCCAGAGCAATGAAACGTCCGGACTACAGAACACTACAGGCACTTGATGCAGTTATTCGTGAACGCGGTTTTGAGCGCGCGGCGCAAAAGCTTTGCATCACCCAGTCCGCCGTATCACAGCGTATCAAACAGCTTGAAAACATGTTCGGCCAGCCGCTGCTGGTGCGTACCGTGCCGCCACGTCCAACCGAGCAAGGGCAAAAGCTTCTCGCCCTGCTGCGCCAGGTTGAACTGCTGGAAGACGAGTGGCTGGGTGACGAACAAACGGGCTCTACGCCGCTGCTGCTCTCTCTGGCGGTCAACGCCGACAGCCTGGCAACCTGGCTGCTGCCGGCCCTTGCGCCGGTATTAGCGGACTCCCCTATCCGCCTGAATCTCCAGGTGGAAGATGAAACCCGTACCCAGGAACGCCTGCGTCGCGGTGAAGTGGTTGGGGCGGTCAGTATCCAGCCTCAGGCGCTGCCAAGCTGTCTTGTCGATCAGCTGGGCGCGCTGGACTACCTGTTTGTGGGTTCAAAAGCCTTTGCCGAGCGCTACTTCCCGAACGGCGTCACCCGCGCCGCGCTGCTGAAAGCCCCTGCCGTGGCGTTCGACCATCTGGACGATATGCATCAGGCGTTCCTGCAGCAAAACTTCGATCTGCCGCCGGGCAGCGTGCCGTGCCATATCGTCAACTCGTCTGAAGCCTTTGTGCAGCTTGCGCGTCAGGGCACCACCTGCTGCATGATCCCGCATCTGCAGATTGAGAAAGAGTTGAAAAGCGGTGAGCTGATTGACCTGACGCCGGGGCTGTATCAGCGCCGGATGCTCTACTGGCACCGGTTTGCGCCAGAAAGCCGCATGATGCGCAACGTCACCGACGCGCTGCTGGCGTACGGGCACAAGGTGTTGAGACAGGATTAATCGCTTGAATTCCCTCTCCCTGCGGGAGAGGGTTAGGGTGAGGGCAAATTACTGTGCCTTAACCGCCTCAGTTTGCTGAGTTTGGGTTGGCTCCAGCTGGAACACCACATCCACCTGATCGTCAAACTGGATGGTTGGCTGCTCGTAAGTTTCCTGAGCAGACACCGGGGCTGCATCAGCCTTCATCATCCGCACCATCGGGCTTGGCTGGTAGTTAGAGACGTGGTAACGCACGCTGTAAACCGGGCCGAGCTTGCTCTTAAAGCCAGAAGCCAGCTGTTCCGCCTGGTGAATGGCATCATCAATCGCCGCTTTACGCGCTTCGTCTTTGTATTTTTCCGGTTGCGCAACGCCCAGCGACACGGAACGAATTTCGTTCAGACCCGCCTTCAGCGCGCCATCCAGCAGCGAGTTAAGCTTATCCAGCTGACGCACGGTCACTTCGACGGTACGCACGGCACGGTAGCCCTTCAGGATGCTTTTACCATTCTGGTAGTCGTAATCGGGTTGAGTACGCAGGTTCGCGGAGTTGATATCTTTTTTACCGACACCGTTCTGCTCGAGGAAAGAGAGGTATTGCGCAACACGATCGTCAGCCTGCTTCTTGGCAGATGCCGCATCTTTCGCAGATACATTGACTTCAATTGCCAGCGTTGCAACATCGGGTACCGCGTCCACGCTTGCGGTGCCTGAAGTGACGATGTGCGGGCCATCCGGCAGTTCACTTGCCTGCACCGACACCGCACCAAAACTTACTAATGCCGCCAGGGCCATCACCTTAAACTTCACTGTTATTCCTCCATGTTGCGAAGAGTGCCCATTAACAGGGCGCATGCCAGCAAGCTTAGCGGGTCTTGTTCAGTTGTCCATAAGACAAGGATTAGTTGAACAATTCCTGAACGTGGTGAATCCCCTCTTTTGCCAGCTGAAAGGCAATAAACCACATCACCAGCCCCACCAGCGTATTAATGATGCGCTGGGCTTTGGCCGTACGCAGACGAGGAGCCAGCCATGCAGCCAGAATGGCGAGACCGAAGAACCAGAGGAAAGAGGCGCTAACCGTACCCAGCGCAAACCAGCGTTTCGGCTCAACGTCCAGCTGACCGCCCAGACTGCCCAGCACCACGAAGGTGTCCAGATAAACATGCGGATTAAGCCAGGTGACCGCCAGCATGGTGACGATAATCTTCCAGCGGCCCTGCTTCATGACTTCCGCGCTCGCCAGTTCGAGGTTGCTGCTCATCGCGGTTTTCAGGGCACCAAAACCGTACCAGAGCAGAAACGCCACGCCGCCCCAGGTGACCAGCGCCAGCAGCCAGGGAGACTGCATGAGCAATGCGCTGCCGCCAAAAATTCCGGCACAGATCAGCAGTAAATCGCTTACCGCGCACAGCAGGGCAATCATCAGATGATACTGGCGGCGAATGCCCTGGTTCATCACAAACGCATTTTGCGGGCCAAGGGGAAGGATCATGGCCGCACCTAAGGCAAGCCCTTGAAAGTAATAAGATAACATGACGAAATTCTCACAGTATTGTTCTGGAAGAAGACTATACTGCGCGAATTACATTAGAGGAAATTGATAATATTAATTGGGGATTAGCAGCGCTTATGAAAATAAAGCCCGGTGGCGCTAGCGCCTACCGGGCCTGCGGGAGAAGTTATTCGGCTTCTTTGACTTTTTTGACGTTTACGTCCATCTGCGGGTACGGGAAGCTGATGCCGTTGGCATCGAAGTCGCGCTTAATGCGCTCAAGCACGTCCCAGTACACGTTTTGCAGATCGCTGCTTTTGCTCCAGATACGCACCACGAAGTTAATGGAGGAAGCGCCCAGTTCGTTCAGGCGAACCGTCTGCTCTTTATCTTTCAGAATGCGATCGTCTGAAGCAATGATATTACTAATCAGCGACTTCACCTGATCGATGTCGGAGTCGTACGCCACGCTGATAATCAGTTCGTTACGACGCACCGGCTCACGGGAGAAGTTAATGATGTTGCCCGCGATGATTTTCCCGTTCGGCACGACCACGATGCGGCCATCGACGGTACGCATGGTGGTTGAGAAAATCTGCACCTGCAGCACGGTTCCGGCAATGCCGCCAAGGTCAACGTATTCGCCGGAGCGGAACGGACGGAAGGTGACCAGCAGAACGCCAGCCGCCAGGTTTGACAGCGAGCCCTGCAGCGCCAGACCAATAGCCAGACCGGCGGCACCAAGAACGGCAATGACGGAGGCGGTCTGCACGCCCACACGGCCCAGCGCCGCAATCAGCGTAAAGGCGATAATGCCGTAGCGCACCAGCGCGGAGAGGAAGTCAGCCACCGTGGCGTCAATGTTACGGGCCAGCATTACGCGGTTAACCGTGTTCGATACAATGCGCGCCACGATCATCCCGACGATGATGATGGCAATCGCCGCGACGATATTGACGGCATAGCTCAGCAACAGCGCCTGGTTGCGCACCAGCCAGTTACCGGCGTTATTGATGCTGTCTACAACATCGAGTTGTTCCATTTATTCTTCCTTTTGTTAAACCAAAACACAAAATCCATCCCCCATGGAGACAGGCAGGTCCGTAAAGGGTAAACAAAAAGCGCAAGTATTGCCAAACAGATCACAAAAACCGGCCTGGCAGAGTATTGAAAAAGCATAAAAAAAGGCCCGCATTTGCGGGCCTTCTGATGCTGTTAGCAGCTCAAATTACAGAACGTCTACCGCGTTCAGTTCTTTGAATGCCTGCTCCAGACGAGTAATCATTGAAGTCTGGGCAGCGCGCAGCCATACGCGTGGATCGTAGTATTTCTTGTTCGGCTGGTCTTCGCCTTTCGGGTTGCCCAGCTGACCCTGCAGGTAAGCTTCGTTGGTTTTGTAGTACTGCAGGATACCGTCCCATGTTGCCCACTGGGTGTCGGTATCGATGTTCATTTTCACTACGCCGTAGCTTACGGAGTCTTTGATTTCCTGAGCAGAAGAACCGGAACCGCCGTGGAAGACGAAGTTCAGGCTGTTGTGCGGCAGGTTGTGTTTCTTGGAAACATATTCCTGAGAATCACGCAGGATGGTCGGGGTCAGAACCACGTTACCTGGTTTGTAAACGCCGTGTACGTTACCGAAGGACGCTGCGATGGTGAAGCGTGGGCTGATTTTGCTCAGCTCGGTGTAAGCGTAATCAACGTCTTCTGGCTGGGTGTACAGTGCAGAAGCGTCCATGTGGCTGTTGTCCACGCCGTCTTCTTCACCACCGGTGCAACCCAGTTCGATTTCCAGAGTCATGCCCATTTTGGCCATGCGCGCCAGGTATTTGGAGCAGATTTCGATGTTTTCGTGCAGTGACTCTTCAGACAGGTCGATCATGTGAGAAGAGAACAGTGGCTTACCGGTAGCCGCGAAGTGTTTTTCACCCGCGTCCAGCAGACCGTCGATCCACGGCAGCAGTTTCTTCGCGCAGTGGTCAGTGTGCAGGATAACTGGAACACCGTAGTGCTCAGCCATCTGGTGTACGTGGTGCGCACCAGAGATAGCGCCCAGGATTGCAGCACCCTGAGGAATGTCAGTTTTCACGCCTTTACCTGCGATGAACGCAGCGCCGCCGTTAGAGAACTGAACGATAACTGGCGCTTTAACTTTAGCAGCAGTTTCCAGTACGGCGTTGATGGAGTCGGTACCCACGCAGTTAACTGCTGGCAGAGCGAAGTTGTTTTCTTTAGCTACCTGGAACACTTTCTGTACGTCATCACCAGTGATAACGCCAGGTTTTACGAAATCAAAAATTTTAGACATGTTGCTTAGTCCTGTATCTTCGGCCGTTAGAAAAGGTGCGAGCTCTTAAAAGCGCGCTGAAAATTGGGCAGGTTTCCCTGCCCTTGAATGGCTTACTTCTTAGCGCGCTCTTCGAGCATTGCTACTGCTGGCAGTACTTTGCCTTCCACGAATTCGAGGAATGCGCCGCCACCAGTGGAGATGTAGGAGATCTTGTCAGCGATACCGAACAGGTCGATTGCTGCCAGGGTGTCACCACCGCCTGCGATAGAGAACGCTTCGCTGTCTGCGATAGCGTTAGCAACGATTTCAGTACCTTTGCGGAAGTTCGGGAATTCGAACACGCCAACAGGACCGTTCCACAGGATAGTTTTTGCGTTTTTGAGGATTTCAGCCAGTTTCTGTGCAGAAACGTCGCCCAGGTCCAGAATCTGCTCTTCATCTTTGATGTCGTTAACAGATTTCAGGGTCGCGGTTGCGGTTTCGGAGAACTCGGTCGCTACGCGAACGTCAGTTGGAACCGGGATATCGCAGGTGCTCAGCAGACGTTTGGCTTCGTCAACCAGGTCTGCTTCGTACAGGGATTTGCCCACGTTGTGGCCCTGAGCGGCAACGAAGGTGTTCGCGATACCACCGCCAACGATCAGCTGGTCAGCGATTTTAGACAGGGAATCCAGAACGGTCAGTTTGGTAGAAACTTTAGAACCACCAACGATAGCCACCATTGGACGAGCAGGTTCTTTCAGTGCTTTACCCAGCGCTTCCAGTTCGTCAGCCAGCAGAGGACCGGCGCACGCTACGTCTGCAAATTTACCGATACCGTGGGTTGACGCCTGAGCACGGTGAGCCGTACCGAATGCATCCATCACGAATACGTCGCACAGTGCAGCGTATTTTTTGGACAGAGTTTCGTCGTCTTTCTTTTCGCCTTTGTTAAAGCGAACGTTTTCCAGAACAACCAGTTCACCGGCTGCAACTTCAACGCCGTCCAGGTAATCTTTCACCAGGCGAACCGGGTTGGACAGTTTGTCTTTCAGGTAATTAACCACTGGCAGCAGAGAGAACTCTTCGTTGTACTCGCCTTCAGTTGGACGACCCAGGTGGGAGGTGACCATCACTTTCGCGCCCTGCTTCAGAGCCAGTTCGATGGTTGGCAGAGATGCACGGATACGCGCGTCGCTGGTCACTTTGCCATCTTTAACCGGTACGTTCAGATCGGCACGGATGAAAACGCGTTTACCAGCCAGATCCAGATCGGTCATCTTAATTACAGACATGGTGAATCCTCTCGTTGATTCTTAAAGTTTTGCAGACGCACAATGCGTCTTACCTGAAACCTTGAGCGGCCATTGCTAACGTGGTGTCGAGCATTCGGTTAGCAAAGCCCCATTCGTTATCACACCAGACCAGCGTCTTGATAAGGTGTGCGCCACTGACTCTCGTTTGCGTGCCATCGACGATGGCGCTGTGCGGGTCGTGGTTAAAATCTACTGAGACCAACGGTAATTCCGTATAGTCAACTATACCATGAAATGCCCCCTGTGCCGCTTTTTGCAGCAACAGGTTGACTTCACAGGCTTTTACCGGTTTTTTCACCGTCACGCTAAGGTCGATTGCGGTGACGTTAATCGTCGGAACACGCACGGCAATCGCTTCAAACCGGTCATTAAACTGCGGAAAAATTCGGGTGATCCCTGCAGCCAGTTTCGTGTCCACCGGAATGATTGACTGGCTCGCTGCGCGAGTGCGTCGTAAATCCGGATGGTAGGCGTCGATAACCTGCTGATCGTGCATGGCGGAGTGAATCGTGGTCACGGTGCCGGATTCAATGCCATACGCATCGTCTAACAGTTTGATGACCGGAATAATGCAGTTAGTGGTACAGGAGGCGTTGGAAACAATGCGGTGTTCGGCCTGCAGCTCATGCTGGTTGACGCCAAACACGACGGTCGCGTCGAGGTCGTTACTGCCGGGATGAGAAAACAGGACTTTTTTCGCGCCTGCTGCCAGATGCGCTTCGCCATGTTCACGGTTGCCGTACACGCCGGTACAGTCAAGCACCACATCCACACCCAGTTCACGCCAGGGTAGCCCGGAGATGCTGTTCTCATGCAGCACACGAATAGCGTCGTCACCAACAAAAAGTCGATCTCTTTCCTGGCGTACGTCCCAGGCAAAGCGTCCGTGGCTGGTGTCATATTTCAACAAATGCGCCATGCCCGTAGCATCCGCCAGTTCATTGATTGCCACCACGGTTATTTCCGCCCGACGTCCTGATTCATATAAAGCACGAACCACGTTACGTCCGATGCGACCGAAGCCATTAATCGCTACGCGTACGGTCATAGATCTCCTGCAAAGCAATCCCTGAGTTTGAGGTGGCTGAAAGAGTAATCCAGCTACGCCCGAAGGGGAATCCTTGCTGTCACAAACTGCGATTGATTGGTCAATTGTCGAACATTTAATCGACTGAAACGCTTCAGCAAGAATAAGCGAATCGGGGAATAAAAGGAATGTCTGTCCAGATGAATAAGCGCGCTATATGACTTGCGTCACATTTTAGGTGGAATAATGGCAGCAAGGTAAAAGCAAAACGGTAACCGAGAGGTTACCGTTTTTTAGTGTATGCACCCTCTCCCCGTGGGAGAGGGTTGGGGTGAGGGCATCAGCCCGCACCGTACAAACGATTACAGCAGTTCTTTCGCTTTCGCGACAACGTTCTCAACGGTGAAGCCGAACTCTTCGAACAGTTGTTCTGCAGGAGCAGATTCACCGAAGGTGGTCATACCGACGATAGCACCGTTCAGGCCCACGTATTTGAACCAGTAGTCAGCGATACCCGCTTCCACTGCTACACGAGCGGAAACCGCTTTAGGCAGGACGGATTCACGGTAAGCAGCATCCTGCTTGTCGAACGCATCGGTAGACGGCATGGAAACCACGCGCGCTTTCACGCCTTCGGCAGTCAGTTTTTCCCACGCTGCAACAGCCAGCTCAACTTCCGAACCGGTGGCGATGAAGATCAGCTCTGGCTGGCCCGCGCAATCTTTCAGCACGTAACCACCGCGAGCGATGTTTGCCAGCTGCTCAGGCGTACGCTCCTGCTGTGCCAGGTTCTGACGGGAGAGGATCAGCGCGGTTGGACCGTCCTGACGCTCAACGCCGTATTTCCACGCCACCGCGGATTCCACCTGGTCACATGGACGCCATGTGCTCATGTTCGGGGTCACGCGCAGGGAAGCCACCTGCTCTACCGGCTGGTGAGTTGGACCATCTTCGCCCAGACCGATGGAGTCGTGGGTGTAGACCATCACCTGACGCTGTTTCATCAGCGCGGCCATACGCACGGCGTTACGTGCATATTCGACAAACATCAGGAAGGTAGAGGTGTACGGCAGGAAACCACCGTGCAGGGAGATACCGTTGGCAATCGCGGTCATACCGAATTCACGTACACCGTAATGGATGTAGTTACCGGCAGTATCTTCGTTGATTGGCTTAGAACCAGACCACAGGGTCAGGTTAGATGGCGCCAGGTCAGCGGAGCCGCCCAGGAATTCTGGAAGCCATGGGCCGAACGCTTCAATCGCATTCTGAGACGCTTTACGGCTCGCGATTTTAGACGGGTTCGCCTGCAGCTTAGCGATGAATTCGTTCGCTTTCGCGTCGAAGTCAGACGGCATATCACCTTTCATACGACGGGTGAATTCAGCCGCTTCCTGCGGGAACGCTTTCGCATAGGCAGCGAATTTCTCGTTCCAGGCCGCTTCTTTCGCCTGGCCTACTTCTTTTGCATCCCACTGAGCGTAGATCTCAGATGGGATTTCGAATGCAGGGTGTTTCCAGCCCAGCGCTTCGCGAGTCAGTGCGATTTCCGCATCACCCAATGGCGCACCGTGGGAGTCGTGAGTACCCGCTTTGTTCGGGGAGCCGAAGCCGATGATGGTTTTGCACATCAGCAGGGACGGTTTGTCCGTCACTGCGCGCGCTTCTTCCACTGCACGTTTAATCGAGTCAGCATCGTGACCATCAACGCCACGCACTACGTGCCAGCCGTAGGCTTCGAAACGTGCTGCGGTGTCGTCGGTGAACCAGCCTTCAACGTGACCGTCGATGGAGATACCGTTGTCGTCATAGAACGCAACCAGTTTGCCCAGCTTCAGGGTACCTGCCAGGGAGCACACTTCGTGAGAAATGCCTTCCATCATGCAGCCGTCGCCCATGAACGCGTAGGTGAAGTGGTCTACGATGTCGTGACCAGGACGGTTGAACTGCGCCGCCAGCGTCTTCTCAGCAATCGCCATACCCACAGCGTTAGCAATACCCTGACCCAGCGGGCCGGTGGTGGTTTCTACGCCAGCGGTGTAACCCACTTCCGGGTGACCTGGAGTTTTAGAGTGCAGCTGACGGAAGTTTTTCAGCTCTTCAATTGGCAGATCGTAGCCGGTGAGGTGCAGCAGGCTATAGATCAGCATAGAGCCGTGGCCGTTGGACAGCACGAAGCGGTCGCGGTCAGCCCATGACGGGTTCTGCGGGTTGTGGTTCAGGAAATCACGCCACAGGACTTCGGCGATATCAGCCATACCCATAGGAGCCCCTGGGTGGCCGGATTTGGCTTTCTGTACTGCGTCCATGCTCAGCGCACGAATAGCATTAGCAAGCTCTTTACGTGAGGACATTTTAACTCCAGATCGGACTGTTAAAGGCCATGCCCTTGACGACAGCGCGTTTTGGGCTACGCCGGAAAAAAGTGCCAACAATGTAACCCAAGCCGCAAGTCATGTACATGGAGCATTCTTTTGCTTGTTAAGAAATCTCTGGATCATGCTCGCATGTTGCGCAATCTGCTCGCCCGGCCCTGTAGATATTCCTTATACTTAGCCCGACACCGGCTTCGCTGACGGTGCCCTTTTCGGATTTTATTCAGTTTAACGAGTACGGAAGCAACCTCATGAAAATGCGTGCAATAGTGCTGGCCCTGGGTACAACGCTCCTGCTGAGCGGCTGTCAGAATATGGATTCTAACGGTCTGATGACGTCAGGCGCAGAGGCCTTTCAGGCCTATTCCCTGAGCGATGCGCAGGTGAAAGCGCTGAGCGACCAGGCCTGTAAAGATATGGACGGAAAAGCCACGCTTGCGCCGGCTAACAGTACCTACACGCAGCGTCTGAATAAGATTGCTTCCGCGCTGGGCGACAACATCAACGGCCAGCCGGTGAACTACAAGGTGTACATGGCGAAAGACGTGAACGCCTTCGCGATGGCGAACGGCTGTATCCGCGTCTATAGCGGGCTGATGGACATGATGACCGACAACGAAGTAGAAGCGGTCATCGGCCACGAAATGGGCCACGTTGCTCTGGGCCACGTGAAGAAAGGGATGCAGGTTGCCCTGGGCACCAATGCCATCCGCGCAGCTGCGGCCTCTGCGGGCGGTATCGTTGGCAGCCTGTCGCAGTCACAGCTTGGCGACGTGGGTGAAAAGCTGGTTAACTCTCAGTTCTCACAGCGTCAGGAGTCCGAGGCGGATGACTACTCCTACGATCTGTTGCGCAAACGCGGCATTAATCCATCAGGCTTAGCCACCAGCTTCGAAAAACTGGCCAAGCTGGAAGCCGGACGCCAAAGCTCCATGTTTGACGATCACCCGGCCTCAGAAGAACGCGCACAGCATATTCGCGACCGTATGGCCGCAGACGGAATTAAATAATTTTGGAAGGAGGCAATTTTGCCTCCTTTTTATTTCGCATGAATTGTTAACTTAACAGCACGTATCGATAACACCTCTGAAAGCCGCGCCAAATCTGCCTTATCACCTTGAAATGTCTGGTCACATAATTATTGCAAAGGTCACTTTTTCCGGTAATTATCACCCTCGCAGTTATTCAAATTACTATATCCAGACAGAGACGTTCCCTCCGTGAAAAAAGAATTATCATTAATTGCTTTAAGTTTATTTGCTGCATTACCTGCCGCTGCAAGCCAGCAATCCAACAGCCAGGGTTTTATTGACGACAGCCATCTGGATCTGTTTTTACGCAATGCGTATATCAGCCGCGACTACCATCAGGGCCAGCAGGACAAAGCCGAGTGGGGTCAGGGGATCATCGCCACGTTTGCATCCGGCTATACCGAAGGGCTGGTGGGCTTTGGCGTGGACGGTATTGCTCAATACGGCGTGCGCCTGGACGGCGGCCGTGGCAAGAGCGGCGCAGGCGGCATCGACTTCTTTAAACAGGAAGAGGATGGCCGGGCAAAATCCGATCTGGCAAAGTTTGGCGCCACCGCCAAAATGCGTATATCAAACACCGTGCTGAGCTACGGAAATCAGCGCCCTGAGCTGCCCATCGTGAATGCCGACAGCTCCCGCCTGCTGTTTGAAAGCTACACCGGCACCATGCTGACCTCGAAAGAGATCGACGGTCTGGAAATCAACGCCGGTTACTTCACCGACGAGCAGCGTAAAAGCGATGACCGCCACGACAGCGGGCTGAAGAGCCTCTCCTTCGGCGGTGCGAGCTATCAGTTTAACGACCAGTTCAGCGGCGCGCTGTACGCCTCTCATAATGAAGAGGTGATGAACAAGCAGTACCTGGGCATGAACTTCAAACAGCCGTTCAGCACCGGGAAGCAGCTGGTGCTCGACTTCAACGGCTATAACTCCCGTCTGGATCAGAGCTACGCGGACAGCCTCGACACGGGCCGCAGCAACACCATCTGGAGCCTGGCGGCGAGCTACATCTGGGATATTCACACGTTCAAAGTGGCGTACCAGCAGAGCAGCGGCAGCACCGGCTACAACTACGGCGGCTATCGCGACAAGGGCGGCGTGGGTGACGGCGGTAACACCATCTGGCTGGCGAACTCCTACTGGTCTGATTTTAACGGCGAAGATGAACGTTCCTGGCAGGCATCCTACGGTCTGGACTTTGCCGGCCTTGGCTTACCGGGCCTGAGCTGGACCACTGCCTACGTACGTGGGGATAATATTAAAACCTCTGAAACCAGCAACGGCAAAGAGCACGAGTGGTTTAACCAGATCCAGTACCAGGTGCAGGATGGTCCGGCGAAGGATCTGAAGCTTAAACTGCGCTACTCCGTACTGCGCGTCTCCGGCAACGCCAGCGAGTACAACGTGGGCGGGGACGAGATCCGCGCTTACGTGGAATACCCGTTTAACGTGTTCTGAAGGCAATAAAAAACCTCTCAAGAGAGAGGTTTTTTTCACGCCAGGCGAGGCTTACTCGCCTTTTTTGGCTGCCTGAATGTAGAGCATTTCCAGCGCCAGAGTCGCTGCGGCCAGCGCGGTGATCTCGGACTGGTCATACGCAGGCGCCACTTCCACCACGTCCATCCCGACAATGTTCAGATCCTTCAGGCCGCGCACCAGCTTGATGGCACGATCTGAGGTCAAACCGCCGATGACCGGCGTACCGGTGCCCGGTGCAAATGCCGGATCCAGGCAGTCGATGTCGAAGGTCAGATACACGGGCATATCACCCACGATCTGCTTCACCTGAGCGATGATGTCGTCGACGCCGCGATCGTTAACCTGGCCCGCATCCAGCACGGTGAAACCGTTGTCTTTGTCGAACTCGGTGCGAATGCCGATCTGCACGGAGTGGTTCGGGTCGATCAGACCTTCGTTCGGCGCGGTGAAGAACATGGTGCCGTGGTCAAACTCGCAGCCGTTCGCGTAGGTGTCGGTATGTGCATCGAAGTGCACCAGCGCCATTTTACCGAAGTGCTTCGCATGGGCGCGCAGCAGCGGCAGGGTCACGAAGTGGTCGCCGCCGAAGGAGAGCATGCGCTTACCGGCAGCCAGCAGCTTCTCGGCGTGCGCCTGCAGCTTCTCGCTCATCTCACGCGCGTCGCCGAAGGCGTACACCAGGTCACCGCAGTCCACCACGTTCAGGCGCTCGCGCATGTCAAAGTTCCATGGGAAGCGGTTATGCTCCCAGGCCAGGTTAGTGGAAACCTGACGAATCGCTGCCGGGCCGTGACGACCACCCGCGCGGCCAGATGTTGCCATATCGAACGGCACGCCGGTGATCACCCAGTCAGCGTCGCTGTCGTACGGCTGGAAGTTCATCGGAAGGCGTAAAAAACCAAACGCGTTAGATACCAGAGAGTTATCGTACTGATGACCTAAAGTGCTCATGTCCTGACCTCTTTTAAAGTCGATACATTAAAAACAGATGAAAAAAAATCCCCTCCGCGTCGTTAAACCCGACGAGGAAGGGATTGATTCGTAAATCGCTTATTGGGGCGAATTATCGCCGGTAATGCATACGGGTTCAAGTGAGTATAGGGCATTGTGCGGTCTGATGCCCTCACCCCGCCCTCTCCCTGTGGGAGAGGGCGTTTTCCTACTCGTCTTCCAGGTAGGTGTACCCGTACAGGCCCGCTTCAAACTCTTCCAGGAACTGCTGCTGGAGCGCATCGTCCAGACCGGTGTTTTTCACCTGGTCGCGGAACTGAGTGAGCAGTTTTTTCGGATCCAGCTGAACGTATTCCAGCATGTCCGCCACGGTGTCCCCTTCATCGGACAGCTCAATTTCCACGTTGCCGTCAGGGAACACGAACACGTCCACCGCTTCGGTATCACCGAACAGGTTGTGCATGTTGCCGAGGATCTCCTGATACGCGCCGACCATAAAGAAGCCCAGCATCGGCGGGTTCTCCGGGTCGTATTCCGGCATTGGCATCGTCGTTGCGATACCGTCGCCGTCAACGTAGTGGTCGATGGCACCGTCGGAGTCACAGGTGATGTCCAGCAGCACCGCACGGCGTTCCGGGGCGTGGTTCAGCCCTTCCAGCGGCAGAACCGGGAACAGCTGGTCGATACCCCAGGCATCCGGCATCGACTGGAACAGCGAGAAGTTGACGTAAATCTTATCCGCCATACGCTCCTGCAGCTCGTCGATAATCGGACGGTGCGCGCGGTTGCTCGGGTCGAGCTGTTTCTGCACTTCATGGCACATGTTCAGGTAGAGCTGCTCCGCCCACGCGCGCTCCTGCAGGCTGAAGGTGCCTGAAGAATAACCCACGTGAATATCATGCAGGTCCATCTGGCTGTCGTGCAGCCATTCGCGCAGGGAACGACGCGTGCCCGGCTCGTGCATTTCCTGCCAGGTTTCCCACATGCTTTGCAGGGAACGCGGAGCATCGTCTGCCGGAGGCGTCGCTTCTGAGATTTCGCTACGCTCAACGCCGATGATGTTAGAGACCAGCACCGTATGGTGCGCGGTCACCGCGCGACCGGATTCGGTGATCACCGTCGGGTGCGGCAGGCCGTTCTCTTCACAGGCATCACCGATCGCCCAGATGATATTGTTCGCGTATTCGTTCAGGCCGTAGTTCACCGAGCAGTCAGACTGCGAGCGGGTCCCTTCGTAGTCCACGCCGAGGCCGCCGCCCACGTCGAAGCACTGAATATTCACGCCAAGCTTGTGCAGCTCCACGTAGAAACGCGCGGATTCACGCACGCCGGTGGCGATGTCGCGAATATTGGCCATCTGCGAGCCGAGGTGGAAGTGCAGCAGCTGAATGCTGTCCAGACGACCGCGCTCGCGCAGGATTTCCACCAGCTGCAGCACCTGGTTTGCCGCCAGGCCGAACTTGGATTTCTCGCCGCCGGAGGACTGCCATTTACCGGAACCTTGTGACGCCAGACGCGCACGCACGCCAAGGCGCGGCACCACGTTCAGACGTTCGGCCTCTTCCAGCACGATGGCGATTTCGGTCATCTTTTCGATAACCAGATAGACCTTGTGGCCCATCTTCTCGCCAATCAGCGCCAGACGAATGTATTCACGGTCTTTATAGCCGTTACAGACGATCACTGAACGGGTCATGCCCGCATGCGCCAGAACCGCCATCAGCTCCGCTTTGGAGCCTGCTTCCAGGCCCAGCGGCTCGCCGGAGTGGATCAGGGATTCAATCACGCGGCGGTGCTGGTTCACCTTGATCGGGTAAACCAGGAAATAGTCGCCTTTATAGCCGTAGGACTCACGCGCGCGCTTGAACGCGGCGTTAATAGAACGCAGGCGATGTTGCAGGATCTGCGGGAAGCAGAACAGTGCAGGCAAACGCTGGCCCTGAGCCTCACGGGCTTTCACCAGTTTCGCGAGATCCACGCGCGCTTCAGGAACGTCCGGATCCGGGCAGACGCTGATGTGGCCCAGTTCGTTGACGTCGTAGTAGTTATTGCCCCACCAGGCAATATTGTAAGTGCGCAGCATCTTGCTGGCTTCCTCGGAGCTCATCGCAACCTCCTGCATAGAACGTAGTACACCCTGTTCGCCCGCTGACGAAGGCGAAAAAGAAGACATGTCGTCAGACATAGCGAACCTCAACTCTTTGTAATAAGTGTAAAACAGTTGACTACTATCGCAGCGTTATACGGCGATAACAACCCATAAACGGCTCCGTTTCCCAGCAGAGTATGCTGAAAACCAGACCGTGCGACCGGTTTCTTATTCATATCATTGTAAAACACGTATCCGAACTCTGTATGACAAGGTTCGGCGAAACCACGAGAAAACTCTTGTATTAACAAGAGCGCCCTTGTTCAGTTTTCACAAAGCGTGACCGGCCCTGGAATCCTGAGAAGCGCCGAGATGGGTATAACATCGGCAGGTTTGCAGACTAGAAATGCGGGTTGCGGGAATCAAATACGCGCCAGAACGGCTGCGCTGAATGTGCGGAAAACGATGGTTCATTATCTCGTATCACCTCCACGGCCGCCTCTGTTGAAACGGACCACAAGCCAAAGCTAAAAGTTCACTGCTTAACCCGGCTGGAAGTGGCGACACGATGAGTTCATCGAGCGCTTATTTTATATGAGCCGCGCGCCGCGTTTTATACCGAGAACAGGGGTAAAAAGCAAAAGATAAATGTGCGTGTTGCCGGGGCCGTCAGGAATTATTGCCAGCAGCAATTTCAACTGAGTGAGAGGTTAGTCAAAAAAAACTGGAAATCGGGCGAAGAAGTGACCTAAAATAGCCGTCCAGATGTTAATCCATCTATACTGATTAACACTCATACTGCCAGTGTCAAAAACCTGCAGGCCTTGGTAGAATTATCTCCTTTGGCTATTCCGCACAGCAGCTTGAGCTAACCAAATTCCTCTTAGGTGAAATAAAACATGGCAAAACACCTGTTTACGTCCGAGTCCGTATCAGAAGGACATCCTGATAAAATTGCTGACCAAATCTCCGATGCGGTGCTGGATGCGATCCTGGCGCAGGATCCTAAAGCGCGCGTAGCGTGCGAAACCTATGTCAAAACCGGCATGGTTCTGGTTGGCGGTGAGATCACCACCAGCGCATGGGTTGATATCGAAGAGATCACCCGTAACACGGTGCGTGAGATCGGCTATGTGCATTCTGATATGGGCTTTGATGCCAACTCCTGCGCGGTTCTGAGCGCGATTGGCAAACAGTCTCCAGACATCAACCAGGGCGTTGACCGTGCCGATCCGCTGGAACAGGGCGCGGGCGACCAGGGCCTGATGTTCGGCTATGCAACCAACGAAACCGACGTGCTGATGCCAGCACCGGTCACCTACGCACACCGTCTGGTGCAGCGTCAGGCTGAAGTGCGTAAAAACGGCACCCTGCCGTGGCTGCGCCCGGATGCGAAAAGCCAGGTCACCTTCCAGTATGACGACGGCAAAATCGTTGGGATTGACGCGGTAGTGCTTTCTACCCAGCATTCCGAAGATATCGATCAGAAATCCCTGCAGGAAGCAGTGATGGAAGAAATCATCAAGCCTGTTCTGCCGACCGAATGGCTGAGCTCTGCGACCAAATTCTTCATCAACCCAACCGGACGCTTCGTTATCGGCGGCCCAATGGGCGACTGCGGTCTGACCGGTCGTAAAATCATCGTTGATACCTACGGCGGCATGGCGCGTCACGGTGGCGGTGCGTTCTCTGGTAAAGATCCGTCTAAAGTTGACCGTTCTGCGGCGTACGCGGCACGTTATGTGGCGAAAAACATCGTTGCAGCCGGCCTGGCTGACCGCTGTGAGATCCAGGTTTCCTACGCGATCGGCGTAGCTGAGCCAACCTCCATCATGGTTGAAACCTTCGGTACCGAGAAAGTGCCTTCAGAACAGCTGACGCTGCTGGTGCGCGAGTTCTTCGACCTGCGTCCATACGGCCTGATTCAGATGCTGGATCTGCTGCACCCAATCTACAAAGAAACCGCGGCATACGGTCACTTTGGTCGTGAACATTTCCCATGGGAAAAAACCGACAAAGCCGCCCTGCTGCGTGAAGCTGCCGGTCTGAAGTAATCGACTGACATCTGCGTGATAAAAGGCCAGCCTTCGGGCTGGCCTTTTTTTGTAGGTGGCGCCGCAAAGGTGCACATATGGTACCGATTACACCGCACCGGATGCGCCTCGCTTTCAGAATATTCTCTTTGCATGATCGCCTTTCTTCTGCTGTTACATCGCCTTTCAGTTAAGTCTGAAATGTGTTCTTTCGCGATGCATATCACCTCGTTTACCTCTATATTTTCAAAGCTTTAATTATTTTTACGGTTGCACGCTAGTGTAACCGATTACACCTATGTGATTAATCTCACATATTTTTACGGGTCACTCACCTACCCTTTACATCAATAAAACTGATAACCCAACTGGAGGGCATAATGCCTGACAATAAAAAACAGGGGCGTACGTCCAACAAGGCGATGACATTCTTCGTCTGTTTCCTCGCCGCCCTGGCAGGATTACTTTTTGGCCTGGATATCGGCGTGATTGCCGGTGCATTACCTTTCATCACTGACGAGTTCCAGATCAGCGCTCACACCCAGGAGTGGGTGGTCAGCTCCATGATGTTTGGCGCCGCAGTGGGTGCCGTCGGCAGCGGCTGGCTCTCCTTCAAGCTCGGGCGTAAAAAGAGCCTGATGATCGGCGCGATCCTGTTCGTTGCCGGTTCACTCTTCTCTGCCGCTGCGCCTAACGTTGAGGTTCTGCTGGTTTCCCGCGTGCTGCTCGGCCTGGCCGTGGGCGTGGCGTCCTATACCGCCCCGCTTTACCTGTCTGAAATCGCGCCGGAGAAAATCCGCGGCAGTATGATTTCGATGTACCAGCTCATGATCACCATCGGTATTTTGGGCGCGTACCTTTCCGACACCGCGTTTAGCTACAGCGGCGCATGGCGCTGGATGCTCGGCGTGATCATCATCCCGGCCATTCTGCTGCTGATTGGCGTCTTCTTCCTGCCGGACAGCCCGCGCTGGTTCGCCGCCAAACGTCGATTCCACGATGCCGAACGCGTACTGATGCGCCTGCGCGACACCAGCGCCGAAGCGAAAAACGAGCTGGAAGAGATCCGCGAAAGCCTGAAGGTCAAGCAGTCCGGCTGGGCGCTGTTTAAAGAGAACAGCAACTTCCGCCGCGCGGTGTTCCTCGGCGTCCTGCTTCAGGTGATGCAGCAGTTCACCGGGATGAACGTCATCATGTATTACGCGCCAAAAATCTTTGAGCTGGCGGGCTATACCAACACCACCGAGCAGATGTGGGGGACCGTCATCGTGGGTCTGACCAACGTGCTGGCGACCTTCATCGCCATCGGCCTGGTGGACCGCTGGGGACGTAAGCCAACCCTGACGCTGGGCTTCCTGGTGATGGCGGCCGGTATGGGTGTCCTCGGTACCATGATGCATGTGGGCATTCACTCACCAACCGCCCAGTACTTTGCGGTCGGCATGCTGCTGATGTTTATCGTCGGGTTTGCGATGAGCGCCGGCCCGCTGATTTGGGTGCTGTGCTCTGAGATCCAGCCGCTGAAAGGGCGTGATTTTGGTATCACCTGCTCTACCGCAACCAACTGGATTGCCAACATGATCGTCGGCGCAACGTTCCTGACCATGCTCAATACCCTGGGCAACGCGAACACCTTCTGGGTCTACGCTGGTCTGAACATCTTCTTTATTGTGCTGACTATCTGGCTGGTTCCAGAAACCAAACACGTTTCTCTGGAACATATTGAACGTAACCTGATGAAAGGTCGTCCGCTGCGCGAAATCGGCGCCCACGACTGATCCTCATGCGGGAGGCGCCTCTTGCGCCTCCCCGCTTCGCGCTTTATGCTCTGCCCCTATGAAAGCACCCCGTCTCCCCATTGCCGTTCAGCAAGCCGTTATGCGCAGCCTGCGGGAAAAACTCGCCCAGGCGAACCTGAAGCTCGGCCGTAATTACCCTGAACCTAAGATCGTATATCAGCAGCGCGGAACCGCAGCGGGTACTGCCTGGCTCGAGCCCTATGAGATCCGCCTTAACCCGGTGCTGATGATGGAAAACCAGCAGGCGTTTATCGAGGAAGTGGTACCGCACGAGCTGGCGCATCTGCTGGTGTGGAAACACTTCGGACGCGTCGCGCCCCACGGCAAGGAGTGGAAGTGGATGATGGAAGCGGTGCTCGGCGTTCCGGCACGCCGTACCCATCAGTTCGAGCTGGAATCGGTGCGCCGCAATACCTTCCCCTACCGCTGCCAGTGTCAGCAGCACCAGCTTACCGTCCGCCGCCATAATCGCGTGGTGCGCGGCGAGGCGACCTACCGCTGCGTCAAATGCGGCGAGCCGCTGGTTGCGGAATAATCATCTGAACTTTCAGGAACTTTCCTGATCTGACTGATTGCATACGGGAACAACATTCGTTACGTTGCGGGCTCGTTTTGACACGGAGTGTAAGATGTCCCGTAATTTTTCTCTCGCGGTCGCCTTTCTGACGACGGCGCTCTCAGGCCATGCTCTGGCCGACGGTATCAACAGTTTTTCCCAGGCCAAGGCAGCAGGCGTGAAGGTGAACGCCGATGTGCCGGGCGATTTCTACTGCGGCTGTAAAATTAACTGGCAGGGTAAAAAAGGGGTCGTTGACCTTGAGTCCTGCGGCTATAAGGTGCGTAAAAACGAAAACCG
This sequence comes from Enterobacter sp. 302C9, assembly GCF_034106085.1. Taxonomy (NCBI): domain Bacteria; kingdom Pseudomonadati; phylum Pseudomonadota; class Gammaproteobacteria; order Enterobacterales; family Enterobacteriaceae; genus Enterobacter; species Enterobacter sp. 302C9. Next base: position 315,006 of record NZ_JAWNBW010000003.1, on the reverse strand, counting down.
CGCCAGCCGCATTGAATGGGAACATGTCGTTCCGGCCTGGCAGTTTGGCCACCAGCGCCAGTGCTGGCAGGATGGCGGACGTAAAAACTGCGCCAAAGATCCGGTTTATCGCCAGATGGAAAGCGATATGCATAACCTGCAGCCTGCCGTCGGTGAAGTGAACGGAGACCGGGGTAATTTCATGTACAGCCAGTGGAACGGTGGCGAAGGCCAGTACGGCCAGTGCGGTATGAAGGTTGATTTTAAAGAGAAAGTCGCCGAGCCCCCTGCCCGCGCGCGCGGCAGCATTGCCCGCACCTACTTCTATATGCGTGACCGTTACGACCTCAACCTCTCCCGCCAGCAGACGCAGCTGTTCAATGCCTGGGACAAGCAGTACCCGGTGACGGAGTGGGAATGCCAGCGCGACGAACGCATCGCCAGAGTCCAGGGGAATCACAACCCTTACGTCCAGCGGGCTTGCCAGGCGCAAAAGAGCTAACCTACACTACGGCAATTCGCTTATATCGCATGACACATGGAATTTCTGACTATGCGCATTCCCCGCATTTACCATCCTGAACTGATTACCGCAGGCCGCGAAATCGCCCTGTCTGATGACGCCGCCAACCACGTTGGCCGCGTGCTGCGCATGGGCGCAGGTCAGGCAATACAGCTGTTCGACGGCTCGAACCAGGTTTTCGACGCGGAAATCACGCGGTCTGATAAAAAAAGCGTACACGTTAACGTCCTGCGTGGCGAAGTGGCTGACCGGGAATCACCGCTGCACATCCATCTGGGCCAGGTGATGTCGCGCGGCGAGAAAATGGAGTTCACCATTCAGAAATCCATTGAACTGGGTGTAAGCCTCATTACGCCACTTTTTTCTGAACGCTGTGGCGTTAAACTGGATGCGGAACGTCTGAACAAAAAGATCCAGCAGTGGCAGAAAATTGCCATTGCGGCTTGCGAACAGAGTGGCCGCAACCGTATTCCGGAGATCCGCCCGGCGATGGATCTGGAGGACTGGTGTGCAGAAGAGGAGAGCGGGCTGAAGCTCAATCTTCATCCGCGCGCCAGCGCCAGCATCAATACGCTACCTCTGCCCGTTGAGCGCGTACGCCTGCTGATTGGCCCCGAAGGCGGCCTGTCGGCGGATGAAATTGCGATGACGGCACGTTACCAGTTTACTGATATTCTGTTGGGACCTCGCGTTCTGCGCACTGAGACAACGGCACTCACGGCCATTACCGCGCTACAGGTACGGTTTGGCGATCTGGGTTGAAGCATTAACGGAGAAGAACATGATCAAGCTCGGCATCGTGATGGACCCCATCGCAAACATTAACATCAAGAAAGATTCCAGCTTCGCCATGCTGCTGGAAGCGCAGCGTCGCGGCTATGAACTCCACTATATGGAGATGAACGATCTTTACCTGATCAACGGTGAAGCCCGCGCGCGCACCCGCATCGTTAACGTCGAGCAGAACTACGACAAATGGTACGAGTTCGGCACCGAGCAGGATATTGCCCTGGCCGATCTCAACGTCATCCTGATGCGTAAAGATCCGCCGTTCGACACCGAATACATCTACAGCACCTACATCCTTGAACGTGCTGAAGAGAAAGGCACGCTGATCGTCAACAAGCCGCAGAGTCTGCGCGACTGCAACGAGAAGCTCTACACCGCCTGGTTCTCTGACCTTACGCCGGAAACCCTGGTGACCCGCAGCAAAGCCCAGTTGAAAGAATTCTGGCAGAAGCACGGCGATATCATCATGAAGCCGCTGGACGGCATGGGCGGCGCGTCGATTTTCCGCGTGAAAGAAGGCGACCCGAACATTGGCGTGATTGCCGAAACGCTGACCGAACTGGGTACGCGCTACTGCATGGCGCAAAACTATATTCCGGCGATCAAAGACGGCGATAAACGCGTTCTGGTGGTAGATGGCGAACCGGTTCCTTACTGCCTGGCGCGTATCCCGCAGGGTGGCGAAACCCGCGGGAACCTGGCGGCCGGTGGCCGCGGTGAGCCGCGCCCGCTGACCGAAAGCGACTGGGAAATTGCCCGCCGCGTTGGTCCGACGCTGAAAGCCAAAGGCCTGATCTTCGTTGGCCTGGATATCATCGGCGATCGTCTCACCGAAGTGAACGTCACCAGCCCGACCTGCATTCGTGAAATTGAAGCGGAATTCCCGATTTCGATCACCGGAATGCTGATGGACGCTATCGAAAAACGTTTACAGAAATAACCTAACAATACTATTAGTGACAGCGCCTGTGTTTGTCCCCATACTGGGCGCTGTCGCTTTTTAAACCAGGAAACAGTACCTCTGACAATGAATTTACAGCATCACTTTCTTATTGCCATGCCTGCTCTCCAGGACCCGATTTTTCGCCGCGCCGTGGTTTATATTTGTGAATACAATGAAGACGGCGCGATGGGTATTATCATCAATAAACCACTGGAAAATCTTCAGGTTGAAGGAATTCTGGACAAGCTGAAAATACCGGCTGAAGCGCGACTGCCGGAAATCCGGCTTGATAAACCCGTGATGCTGGGTGGACCTCTTGCAGAAGATCGCGGCTTTATCCTGCATACGCCGCCGGTATTCTCTTCCAGTATTCGAATTTCGGATAACACCGTCATCACGACCTCGCGCGACGTGCTTGAAACGCTGGGCACCGCTGAGCAGCCTTCTGAAGTGCTGGTGGCGCTGGGCTATTCGTCGTGGGAGAAAGGCCAGCTTGAGCAAGAGATCCTCGATAACGCCTGGCTTACCGCGCCTGCGGACATGAATATCCTGTTTAAAACCCCGATCGCCGATCGCTGGCGTGACGCGGCGAAGCTGATTGGCATTGATATCCTGACCATGCCTGGCGTAGCGGGGCACGCCTGATGAGCGGAACGCTTCTGGCCTTCGATTTTGGTACTAAAAGCATTGGCGTCGCCGTGGGTCAGCGCATCACCGGTACCGCGCGTCCGCTTACGGCCCTGAAGGCCAACGACGGCACGCCAGACTGGAATCTTATCGAGCGTCTGCTCAAAGAGTGGCAGCCGGATGACGTGATTGTTGGGCTCCCGCTGAACATGGACGGTACAGAACAGCCGCTTACCGCCCGGGCGCGTAAGTTCGCCAATAAAATCCATGGCCGCTTTGGCGTCTCCGTGAAGCTTCACGACGAGCGTCTTAGCACCGTCGAAGCGCGCGCGGGCCTGTTTGAGCACGGCGGCTTCCGGGCGCTCAACAAAGGCAGCGTGGACTCCGCTTCTGCCGTGATTATCCTCGAAAGCTATTTCGACCAGGGCTTTTAACCACAGGGGCCTACAGCCGCCCCTGCGCCCGTCTCTCCGCCAGGCTCTGGTCAAAGTTCTGCATTCCTGCCTGCTGACCGGTCTGGATGATGCCGGGCAGTTGCCACGTTTTCCCTTCACGAATCAAATTCGCCGCCGCCGCAGTGTTCACCAGCAGTTCATACAACGCGACGCGCCCGCCCTGCAGATCGGGAAGCAGCCTCTGCGCCAGCACCGCCCGCAGGCTGCCGGCCAGCTGGTTACGCACCGGATCTTTCTCCTGCGCCGGGAACGTATCGACCAGCCGCTCAATCGCCTGCGATGCCCCGCGCGTATGCAGCGTCGCCAGCACCAGATGTCCGGTTTCCGCCGCCGTCAGCGCCAGGCGGATCGTTTCGCTGTCGCGCAGCTCCCCCAGCAGAATAACGTCCGGATCCTGGCGTAAGGCGCTGCGCAGCGCTTCGGCAAATGACGGGCTGTGCTGACCTATCTCCCGCTGCTGGATCAGGCAACGTTCGCTCTGGTAGATAAACTCCACCGGATCTTCAAGCGTGAGGATATGGCCGTCAGCATGGTGGTTGAGAAAATCGACCATCGCCGCCAGCGTAGTGGATTTGCCGCTGCCGGTCGCCCCCGCGACCAGAATCAGCCCGGCGTCATTGGATAACAGCTCCGGGATTACCCGCGGCGCGCCCAGCGAAGAGAGTTGCGGGCAGCTACGCGGCAACAGCCGCAGCGTCACAGAAACACCTCTCATCTGCTTAAAGGCACTGCCGCGCAGGCGCTGGCCTCCTGTTACCGTCGCGGCAAAATCCACCTGCCCCTTTACCCACCATATCCCCTGCTGCTCATCGTTAAGCCACGTTTTTAATAACGCCCCAACGTCGGGAGGCTGAAAGGGAGCGGGTTCAAGCCGGCCTAATCTGCGCCAGCGCGGTGGCGAATCACTGCACAGGTGTAGATCGGAGACGTTATGCTTTACACTAAGGGCCACAATTTCTTCCACATCCATAGACTACTCCTCGGAAAATGAACGACATTGCGCATAACCTGGCACAGGTCCGGGACAAAATCTCAGCCGCCGCAGCGCGTTGCGGCCGTGCTTCAGAAGAAATTACGCTGCTTGCAGTCAGCAAAACCAAGCCTGCGAGCGCCATCGCAGAAGCTATTGATGCAGGCCAGCGGGCGTTTGGTGAAAACTACGTGCAGGAAGGCGTGGATAAAATTCGCTACTTCCAGGAACAGGGAAATACGGATCTGCAGTGGCACTTTATTGGCCCCCTGCAGTCGAACAAAAGCCGTCTGGTGGCAGAGCACTTCGACTGGTGCCACACCATCGACCGCCTGCGTATCGCTACCCGTCTGAATGACCAGCGTCCGGCAGAAATGCCGGCACTCAACGTGCTTATTCAGATCAACATCAGCGACGAAAACAGCAAGTCCGGCATTGCGCTGAGCGAGCTGGAGGCGCTGGCCGCCGAGGTGGCCGAACTGCCGCGCTTGACCCTGCGCGGGCTGATGGCCATTCCTGCGCCTGAGTCAAGTTATGAAAGGCAGTTTGCCGTGGCACAGCAAATGGCTGTAGCATTTGAGGCGCTTAAAGCGCGCTATAACACGGTAGACACGCTTTCACTGGGCATGTCGGATGATATGGAAGCCGCCATCGCGGCAGGCAGCACTATGGTGCGCATCGGCACGGCAATTTTCGGTGCGCGCGACTACTCAAAATAATAAGGAAACCTGAGGAACGCCATGAAGACGTTGACTTTCCTGCTCTCAACAGTGCTTGAGCTGTATACGATGGCGCTTTTGCTGCGCGTCTGGATGCAGTGGGCCCGCTGTGATTTTTACAATCCGTTCTCGCAGTTTGTCGTGAAAATCACGCAACCTGTTGTCGGACCGCTGCGCCGCGTTATCCCGGCGATGGGTCCCATCGACAGTTCGTCTCTGCTGGTGGCGTTTATTCTGAGCGTTATCAAAGCGATCGTGCTGTTTATGGTCATCACCTTCCAGCCGATTATCTGGATTGCTGCGGTCCTGATTTTAATCAAAACCATCGGCCTGCTGATTTTCTGGGTGCTGCTGGTCATGGCCATCATGAGCTGGGTGAGCCAGGGCCGTAGTCCGGTAGAATATGCGCTGATCCAACTGGCCGAGCCGCTGCTGCGCCCGATTCGCAACCTGCTGCCTTCGATGGGCGGTATTGATTTCTCGCCGATGATCCTGGTTCTGCTGCTGTACGTGGTAAATATGGGGATCGCTGAGCTGTTACAGTCCACGGGCGATATGCTGCTGCCGGGGCTGTGGATGGCGCTATGAGTGCCGTAAGCACCTGCGCTGACGGGCTGGTTTTGCGGCTGTATATTCAGCCGAAAGCCAGCCGTGACGGTATTGTCGGGCTGCATGGCGACGAGTTGAAAGTCGCCATCACCGCCCCACCGATTGACGGCCAGGCGAACGCGCATCTGACCAAATATCTGGCAAAACAGTTTCGCGTCGCCAAAAGCCAGGTCATCATTGAAAAAGGTGAACTTGGGCGACATAAACAGGTAAAAATCCTTAATCCGCAATCTATCCCGACGGAAGTCGCGGCTGTGAAAGAACAGGACTAAACCATGCAGAAAGTTGTTCTCGCGACCGGCAACGCCGGTAAAGTGCGCGAGCTGGCCTCGCTATTAAATGATTTTGGGCTGGACGTGGTCGCCCAGACCGATCTTGGCGTGGATTCCGCCGAAGAGACGGGGCTGACGTTTATCGAAAACGCGATCCTGAAAGCGCGCCACGCCGCGCAGATTACCGGCCTGCCCGCGATTGCCGACGACTCCGGCCTGGCCGTGGATTTTCTCGGCGGTGCGCCGGGGATTTACTCTGCGCGCTATTCCGGCGTTGACGCCACCGACCAGCAGAATCTGGAAAAGCTGCTTGTCGCCCTGAAAGACGTACCGGACGAACAGCGCACCGCGCAGTTCCACTGCGTGCTGGTCTATATGCGCCACGCGGAAGACCCGACGCCGATTGTCTGCCACGGCAGCTGGCCGGGCGTGATTACCCATGAAGCAGCTGGCAACGGCGGCTTTGGCTACGACCCGATTTTCTTTGTCCCGACCGAGGGCAAAACCGCTGCGGAACTGACCCGCGAAGAGAAAAGCGCGATTTCCCACCGTGGACGCGCGCTGAAACTGTTACTGGAAGCACTGCGTAATGGCTAATTTGCCGCCTCTGAGTCTGTATATTCACATCCCGTGGTGCGTGCAGAAATGCCCGTACTGCGATTTCAACTCGCACGCGCTGAAGGGCGAAGTGCCGCACGATGACTACGTTGCGCATCTGCTGGCCGACCTGGACGCCGATGTCGCTTACGCACAGGGACGTGAAGTTAAGACCATTTTCATTGGTGGCGGTACGCCGAGCCTGCTGTCCGGCCCGGCGATGCAGACGCTGCTGGACGGCGTGCGTGCGCGCCTGAACCTGGCGGCGGATGCGGAAATTACGATGGAAGCCAACCCCGGCACCGTTGAGGCCGACCGTTTTGTCGACTATCAGCGCGCGGGCGTGAACCGCATCTCCATCGGCGTGCAGAGCTTTAGCGAGCCGAAGCTGAAACGTCTGGGGCGCATTCACGGCCCGGAAGAGGCAAAGCGCGCGGCACACCTGGCGACCGGGCTGGGCCTTCGCAGCTTTAACCTCGATCTGATGCACGGCCTGCCGGATCAGTCTCTGCAAGAGGCGCTGGACGACCTGCGCCAGGCGATCGAACTGAACCCGCCGCACCTGTCGTGGTACCAGCTCACCATCGAGCCAAACACGCTGTTCGGTTCCCGCCCGCCGGTGCTGCCGGACGACGACGCGCTGTGGGATATCTTCGAGCAGGGTCACAGGCTGCTGACCGCTGCGGGCTATCAGCAGTATGAAACGTCCGCATATGCGAAGCCGGGCTACCAGTGCCAGCACAACCTGAACTACTGGCGCTTTGGCGATTACCTGGGAATTGGCTGCGGCGCGCACGGCAAGGTGACCTTCCCGGACGGGCGCATTCTGCGCACCGCTAAAACCCGCCACCCGCGCGGGTATATGGAAGGGCGTTACCTGGAGCGTCAGCACGACGTCGAGGCGGCGGATAAACCGTTTGAGTTCTTTATGAACCGCTTCCGTCTGCTGGAAGCCGCGCCGCGCGCGGAATTTGCGCGTTACACCGGGCTGCCGGAATCGGTGATTCGCCCGCAGATCGACGAGGCGCTGGCGCAGGGGTATCTCACCGAGAGCGAGGAATACTGGCAGATCACCGAGCACGGCAAGCTGTTCTTAAACTCTCTTCTTGAGCTGTTCCTCGCCGAAGAATCCTGAAGGCTGATTCAGGATTTTGCATCCCGCTCTGCCGGCTGAGGGAAAGGCTGGCAGAGTGTGGGGATGGAAAAATCAAAACAACTCCGCAAACAAATGACGCCCGAAGAATTACGCCTCTGGTATTTGCTCAGGGGTCGTCGCTTCTTTGGGTATAAGTTTCGTCGGCAGAAGCCTGTTGGTCCGTACATCGTGGATTTCGCCTGCTTTAAGGCAAAGCTGATCGTTGAGCTGGACGGGGGTCAGCATCAGAATGAAGAGGCGTATGACTTACGAAGAACAGCATTCTTAAACGCAAACGGCTGGGAAGTTTTGCGGTTCTGGAATAATGAATTCAGGGCTAATGAGGAGGAGGTGTTGATAGCTATTCTGCAACGACTGCAATGCCTGATGCCCTCACCCTAACCCTCTCCCACAGGGAGAGGGAACGATTACACCCTCTCCCATGGGGAGAGGGCCGGGGTGAGGGGCCCAGCGCGCAGAGATCTTACTTAAGCGTCCCCACCAGCGCCTTCCGGCTATCTTCCAGCGACACCACGCGTTTACACACGTCTTTGCCGAACTGCTGGAAATCATCTTCCTGGTTCTTCCACTCGTTCTGAATGGAGGTCTGCAAGCCGCCTAGGCTGCCCAGCACGCCCTGCAGCGGGTTACCGCCGCCCTTCAGCACGGCTTTTGCCCCCATTTCGTTGATGCTGTCCTGCAGGATGCCGCCCATCGCCTGATTCACCAGCTGCTGCCCGTCAGCGCGGACCTGATCGATCGCCTTGTAGTGGAACGTCAGGCCGTCGGAGCGCGTCTCGATAATGCGGTTCATCTGCTCTTTAAGCTGCTTGTCCAGCTTCGTCAGGCGGGTGCGCATATTGCTGCTCTCACCCACCTCTTTGGTGATGATCTTATCCAGCGCGACGCGGCTTTTCTCAACGCGGGTCAGCGCGCCTTCATTAATCCATGGCAGCGCGGTACGCAAATCGGCCTGATAGTCTTTCGCCTGCTCACGCTGTGCGGCAGTCAGGTTGTACTGCTTGCCGTTAAAGGTGACGTTCCCCTGCGGCGTAATCACCAGATTGCCGTTCTCGCCTTTGACCTGCACGGTTTGCGGGCTTAACACCACGTCATCACGCGGGGTGACGCTACATTGATAATCCGCATGGGCGGTGAATCCGGTTGCCATCAAAGCAACAGCCAGCAACGTTTTGCGCATCTTAAACACTCCCTCAGACAAAATGGGCCAGCTAATGCTGGCCCCTTACTGCTTTATTAGTCCCACCAAACGTCAAAAAGTTCGCTGACGCGGACATCTTCGAGCTTGTGGTCTTCAAGCCATTTACGTACCAGGGCCTGATGTTCTTCGGTGCATTTACCCACTTCCTGGGTGCAGATCAGACCTTCCCAGGCCAGGTAGCCGCTACCGTCGAAGGCCAGCTTGTTTGGCTCAATCACGTCATTGATGAACGCATCCACGTCCTGATCGATCTGTTCTACACTGGTGCCTTCCGGGAAACGCCACGCAACGGAGAAGCCCACTTCCTGGAATTCTTCGATGTGCATCTTTTTACGCAGACGACGGCTACGATTCTTTGCCATTATTTCACCCTCTCGAACATTAAGTCCCATACACCGTGACCAAGACGGTGGCCACGCTGTTCAAATTTCGTTACCGGACGCGATTCCGGACGCGGTACATAATCGTTACTCTCAGACTGGTTTTTATACCCGTCCAGCGACGACATCACTTCCAGCATATGTTCCGCATACGGTTCCCAGTCGGTCGCCATATGGAAGACACCGCCCAGCTTCAGCTTACTTTTCACCAGCTCGGCAAACGGCGCCTGAACGATACGGCGTTTATTATGACGTGCTTTGTGCCACGGGTCAGGGAAAAAGAGCTGAACCATGGTTAAAGAATTGTCAGGAATCATTTTATGCAGCACTTCCACCGCGTCGTGACACATCACGCGCAGGTTCTCAACGCCCTCTTCATGGGCCGTTGCCAGGCATGCACCCACGCCCGGGGAGTGGACTTCGATACCGAGGAAGTTCTGCTCCGGTCGCGCTTTCGCCATGGCCACCAGCGAGGTGCCCATACCAAACCCGATCTCCAGCGTGACGGGTGCTTCGCGGCCGAACAGTTCGGTAAAGTCCAGAGGCTGCTCGCTGAACTCAACGCCCATCACCGGCCAGTAGTTGTCCAGCGCATGTTGCTGCCCTTTTGTCAGGCGGCCCTGACGGCGGACAAAGCTGCGAATACGGCGCAGCGGGCGACCGTTTTCATCAAATTCCGGTGAAATGACGTCGTTTTTCATAAAAGAGTTGTCTGCTTGTGAGAATGTTCGGGAAACGGGCATTATCCAAAGTTAAGGCTTCTATGCAAGCATGGGAAAGATCCGGTTTACAGCAGATTGACGCTGTGCTGCAATCTGCGTCCCTGATTATGCGAATCGATGACCATGCAAGCCTCTCAATTTTCAGCCCAGGTGCTGGACTGGTACGACAAATACGGGCGTAAAACCCTGCCCTGGCAAATTGAAAAAACACCTTACAAAGTATGGCTCTCCGAGGTGATGTTGCAACAAACGCAGGTCGCCACGGTGATCCCTTACTTCGAGCGTTTTATGGCGCGCTTCCCGACGGTGACCGATCTGGCCAACGCGCCGCTGGACGAGGTCCTGCACCTGTGGACCGGTCTTGGCTATTACGCCCGGGCGCGTAACCTTCACAAGGCCGCACAGCAGGTCGCGACGCGCCACAACGGGAAATTCCCGGAAACCTTCAACGAGGTGGCGGACTTGCCCGGTGTAGGACGTTCAACCGCAGGCGCCATTCTCTCCCTGTCTTTAGGGAAGCATTTCCCGATCCTCGACGGCAACGTGAAGCGCGTGCTGGCACGCTGCTACGCCGTCGACGGCTGGCCGGGGAAGAAGGACGTCGAAAAACGCCTTTGGGAAATAAGTGAAGCGGTCACCCCGGCCAACGGCGTCGAGCGTTTCAACCAGGCGATGATGGATCTCGGCGCGCTGGTCTGCACGCGCTCAAAACCGAAATGCGAACTCTGCCCGGTGAATAATCTCTGCGTGGCGTATGCCAACCATTCATGGGCGCAATATCCAGGTAAGAAACCCAAACAGACGCTGCCGGAGCGCACCGGCTATATGCTGCTGATGCAGCACGGCGACGAGGTCTTCCTCGCCCAGCGTCCACCGAGCGGTCTGTGGGGTGGTCTATACTGCTTCCCACAGTTTGAAGATGAAGATTTGCTGCGTGAATGGCTTAAACAGCGCGGGATTGCTGCCGATAACCTGACGCAGCTGACCGCGTTTCGCCATACGTTCAGCCATTTCCACCTGGACATTGTACCCATGTGGCTTCCCGTGTCGTCATTTGCCTCGTGCATGGATGAAGGCACCGCTCTCTGGTATAACTTAGCGCAACCGCCATCAGTCGGACTGGCGGCTCCCGTGGAGCGCCTGTTACAGCAATTACGTGCCGGTGCAATGGTTTAGCATCGACAAGAAAAAGAGGAATGAGTATGGCCAGAACGATTTTTTGTACTTTCCTGCAGCGTGACGCTGAAGGCCAGGATTTCCAGCTTTATCCGGGCGACCTGGGTAAACGCATCTACAATGAAATCTCCAAAGAAGCCTGGGGACAGTGGCAGAAAAAGCAGACCATGCTGATCAACGAGAAAAAACTCAGCATGATGAACCCGGAACACCGCAAGCTGCTGGAGCAGGAGATGGTGAGCTTCCTGTTCGAAGGTAAAGACGTGCACATCGAAGGCTATACGCCACCGGAAAAATAACAGCGTGCGGGGGAAACCCCGCCGTTAAAGCAAACACAACACGCACTCCCGGAATGATGAAAAAACTTTTAGCGCTAGCCCTTGTTGCGCCGTTGCTTGTCTCGTGTTCGTCAAAAAAAGGCGAAGATTACAACGAAGCCTGGATCAAGGACACCAACGGTTTTGACATTTTGATGGGGCAGTTTGCCCACAACATCGAGAACATATGGGGATTTAACGAAGTTCTTATTGCCGGACCTAAGGACTACGTTAAGTACACCGACGCCTATCAGACCCGTAGCCACATCAACTTTGATGAGGGTACGATCACGATTGAGACCATCGCAGGCACCGACCCTGCGGCACGACTGCGTCAGGCGATCGTCAAAACCCTGCTGATGGGTGACGATCCGGGTTCTATCGATCTCTACTCCGATGCCGACGATATCACTATCTCGAAAGAGCCGTTCCTGTACGGCCAGGTCGTCGATCAGACCGGTCAGCCGATCCGCTGGGAAGGTCGCGCCACGAAATTTGCCGACTACCTGCTGCAGACGCGCCTGAAAAGCCGCTCTAACGGTCTGAAGATTATCTACAGCGTCACCATCAACCTCGTCCCGAACCACCTCGACAAGCGTGCGCATAAGTACATTGGGATGGTGCGTCAGGCCTCGCGCAAGTACGGCGTGGATGAGTCGCTGATCCTGGCGATTATGCAGACCGAATCCTCGTTCAACCCGTACGCGGTGAGCCGTTCCGACGCCCTGGGGCTGATGCAGGTTGTGCAGCACAGCGCCGGTAAAGACGTCTTCCGCGCGCAGGGGAAATCCGGCACGCCGAGCCGCAGCTATCTGTTCGATCCGCAGAGCAACATTGATACCGGCACCGCCTACCTGGCGATGCTGAACAATGTGTACCTGGGCGGAATTGATAACCCAACGTCGCGCCGCTATGCGGTGATCACCGCCTATAACGGCGGCGCGGGCAGCGTGCTGCGCGTCTTCTCGAATGACAAAGTGCAGGCCGCGAACATCATCAACAGCATGGCGCCGGGGGATGTCTACTCTACCCTCACCACTCGTCACCCGTCTGCGGAATCCCGTCGCTATCTGTATAAGGTGAATACGGCGCAGAAGAACTATCGTCGCCGGTGATCGGCACACCTTCTCCCCTCTGGGAGAAGGTGTTCTGTTTCCCCTATCCCTGTGGGAGAGGGTCAGGGTGAGGGCATCAGGCCGCACCTATCCAACCCCACCCATACGAAAATGTTATTTGCATCACAATCCAAACTGCAAATTAATGTGGATTGCATTTTTTTGCGGGAGGTAACAAAACATATTGTTGCCAACTGATAGAATTGCATCAAATAACAACCCTGAATGTTCCCAAAACAACATATCTCCCGCTCACTTGTGAGGAAAGTAACATGAACCTTAAGCTGCAGCTTAAAATATTGTCGTTTCTGCAGTTCTGCCTGTGGGGTAGCTGGCTGACCACACTCGGCTCCTATATGTTTGTGACGCTCAAGTTCGACGGTGCGTCAATCGGTGCCGTATACAGCTCGCTCGGTATTGCGGCTGTCTTCATGCCAACGCTGCTGGGCATCGTGGCGGATAAATGGTTGAGTGCGAAATGGCTGTACATGCTTTGCCATCTGGTGGGCGCGGGGACGCTGTTTATGGCAGCCCAGGTGACCACGCCGGGGGCGATGTTCATGGTGATCCTGCTTAACTCGCTGGCCTATATGCCAACGCTTGGCCTGATCAACACCATCTCCTACTACCGCCTGAAATCCGCGGATTTGGATATCGTGACCGATTTCCCGCCAATCCGTATCTGGGGTACCATCGGCTTTATCATGGCGATGTGGGGCGTGAGCTTCGCGGGCTTCGAACTGAGCCATATGCAGCTCTATATCGGTGCGGCGCTCTCCGTGGTGCTGGCGATCTTCACCCTGACGCTGCCAACCATTCCGGTTTCTAACCAGCAGAAAAACCAGAGCTGGAGCACCATGCTCGGCCTGGACGCGTTCGCGCTGTTTAAAAACAAACGCATGGCGATCTTCTTTATCTTCTCCATGCTGCTGGGCGCAGAGCTGCAGATCACCAACATGTTCGGCAACACCTTCCTGCACAGCTTCGATAACAACCCGCTGTTCTCCGGCAGCTTTATCGTTGAACATGCGTCGGTGATGATGTCCATCTCTCAGATCTCTGAGACGCTGTTCATCCTGACCATCCCGTTCTTCCTGAGCCGCTACGGCATCAAAAACGTCATGCTGATCAGTATCGCAGCATGGATGTTGCGCTTCGGCCTGTTCGCCTACGGTGACCCGAGCGCGTTTGGTACCGTGCTGCTGGTGCTGTCGATGATTGTTTACGGCTGCGCCTTCGACTTCTTCAACATCTCTGGTTCGGTGTTTGTGGAAAAAGAGGTGAAGCCTGAAATCCGCGCCAGCGCGCAGGGTATGTTCCTGATGATGACCAACGGCTTCGGCTGTATTCTGGGCGGCGTGGTAAGCGGTAAAGTGGTTGAGATGTACACCACCAACGGCATCACCAACTGGCAGCCCGTTTGGCTGATCTTCGCGGCGTACTCGCTGGTGCTGTTCTTCGCGTTCATCGCGCTGTTCAAGTACAAGCACGTGCGCGAGCCGCACGGTGCGCAGCCGATCACGCATTGATTGTTGTGCCCGGTGGCGCTGCGCTTACCGGGCCTACAAAACCAGACCGTAGGCCGGGTAAGGCGAAGCCGCCACCCGGCTATTTTATTGCAGAGAGCACCCACCCCACTGACAGTAAATCCGCGCTGCCGCCCGGGCTCAGATTGCGTTCAATCAATGCCTTATCCATCTTAAGCAGCGCCTCGCGATCCCAGCCACTCGCCAGTAATTCCCGCGCGTATCCCTGAACGTAGCGTAGCCCTTCAATGCCGCCGCGTGAGACGAGATTACTGTCCTGATTAACCGCCATCAGGCGCAACAGCAGGCCGTGAAGCGACAGTCCGCTCCACTGCGCCAGCGCCTTACGCGCCGTCGCAAAGCCGCTTTCCGCCTCTCCGCGCGCGCCGGTTAAGCCGTACAGCTGAAACTGCCGCTCGCCCGCCGTCGCCTGTCCGCTGCGCGCGGCCAGTTCCCGCGACACCAGCCCGCTGCAGATGTTACTCACCTCACAACAGAGGCTATCTGCGGAGATATTTTTCACACGTCCGGCAGCGAAGCACAGTAAACCCAGGGCAAAAATCCCGCCCTTGTGGGTGTTCACTCCGTTCGTCGCGGCGTACATCGCCTGCTCGCAGGCCATCCCCATCGGGCGGATAATGCGAAGCAGTGCGTCAGCGGGTTTATCCGCATGCGCGTTACCGAGTTCGGCAAAGCGCGAAAACCACGGCGTTATCGCCGCAATGCTGCGGACGAACAGCGCGTGGTCCATATCGCGATGGGAACCGTTATTGAGCTTGTCCACCAGCCCCGGCTTGGGCGTCAGCTCCAGCTCCTGCCATAGCGCCGCCTCGGCAAGCGCGGGCACGTCAACCGGGCGCGGTTTAGTCGCGAGCAAACCAGTCATCGATCGTCTTCTCCACGCGGGAAACCACCTGCTCAAGGGGGTGATTGCGCGAACGGGAACAGGCATGAGCGGGTTCGTCGCAGATCAGGCAGCGTCTGAGATTCGCCCCCAGCGACTGACGCCCGACGTGGCCGTGCTGAGGGCAGATCACGTCCAGATCCCACAGCCTGCCGAGCGGGTGCGTCTGCTCCAGCTCCGCGCAGTGCGCTTTGATTTCCACCGCGGGATGGGCCACGCACCACAGGGCTTCTGGCCCGGTCGGGAGCCACAGCACCTGACGGTCCAGCACCTGCCAGCGGTTTTCCCACAGCAGCTGGTCGCACATTTGCAGCGCCACGCCCATGGTATTGCGATAGCGCAGGCTGTCTTTGATTTCCCCTGGCGTGACCAGCGTGAGGGAAATCACCGGTTGTTGATAGTGCTCAAGCATGTCAGCCTGGCGCGCTGCGCGGCGCTCTTTCGCCGCCAGCAGTTCGTCCAGGCTGACACCCGCCCGCACGGGTGTCGCTATTGTCATAACTACTCCTTTACCTGTCGCACGGTGTCGATCACGCTGCCGTCGCGGTAGCGGATCACCCCGACGATTTTGTCGGTAAATTCAATCGGTTTCGGTACGCCCGTCAGGGAAATCGCCCGCTCGTAAAGCGCGCTGATATCCACAACTTTGAGCCCGGCTTCCAGCAGGCGCTCGCGGATCTCCGGGCGCGCCGGGTTGACCGCAATGCCGTGGTCGGTGACCAGCACGTCGATGCTCTCACCCGGCGTGAGGCGCGTGGTGACGCGCTTCACTACCGTCGGAATACGGCTGCGCAGCAGCGGCGCGACGACGATGGTCAGGTTTGCCGCGGCGGCCACGTCGCAGTGTCCGCCGGACGCGCCGCGCATCACGCCGTCGGAGCCGGTGATAACGTTGACGTTAAAATCGACGTCGATCTCGAGAGCGCTGAGGATCACCACGTCGAGCTGGTCGCAGCTTGCAGCCTTGCTGCCGGGGTTGGCGTAAACGTTGGTGGAGATCTCCACGTGGTTCGGGTTGCGCGCCAGCGAGGCCGCCGCCTGACCGTCAAAGCACTGGGTATCGAGCAGCTTTTCGATGAGCCCCTTCTCGTGTAAATCCACCAGGCTGCCGGTGATGCCGCCGAGCGCAAAGCGCGCCTTCACGCCGCTGCGCTCCATCTTCTCTTCCATAAAGCGCGTGCAGGCGGTCGCCGCCGCGCCGGAGCCGGTCTGCATCGAGAATCCCGGTTTGAAGTAGCCGGAGTGTTCAATCACGTCCGCCGCATAGCGGGCGATCATCAGCTCGCGCGGGTTGCTGGTGACGCGCGCCGCGCCGACGCTGATTTTCGCCGGGTCGCCCACGCTTTCAACCTGCACGATGTAGTCCACCTGGTCCTGAACCAGGCTGGCGGGCATATTGGGGAACGGCACCAGCTCTTCGGTCAGCAGTACCACCTTGCGGGCGAAGTGCGCGTCCACCATCGCATAGCCCAGCGAGCCGCAGCACGATTTGCCGTGCGTGCCGTTGGCGTTGCCAAATTCATCGCTGCACGGCACGCCGAGAAACGCTACGTCGATATTCAGCTCGCCGTCCTGAAGCAGCTTCACGCGCCCGCCGTGGGAATGAATTTGCACCGGCTCGTCCATCAGCCCGTGGGAGATGGCATCCGCCAGCCTGCCGCGCATGCCCGAGGTGTAAATCCGGGTGATGACGCCGCTTTCGATATGCTCGATCAGTGCGTCGTTACAGGTCATCAGCGAGCTGGAGGCCAGCGTCAGGTTTTTGAAGCCCATTCGCGCCAGCAGCGCCACGACGGTGTTGATCACCCGGTCGCCTTCGCGAAACGCGTGGTGGAAGGAGATGGTCATCCCGTCCTGCAGGCCGCAACGCTTAACCGCCTCTTCAACAGAGGCGCAGAGCTTGCGGCTGTGCTTCGCGTCGCTGTCCGCCAGCCACGGCGTGGCGCTGTGGGCGGTATCAAAGGGTTTTAAGTCCCGCAGATGGGGGAAGTTCACGTGAAGAAGTTCTGTCTGATCCATTATTTTATCCTTACCGACGCACGCCGGAGGCCGCCGCGCGCTCCAGCACCACCTGCGCGTGGTTAATAATCGGTGCATCCACCATTTTGCCGTTGAGCGACACCACGCCCAGGCCGTTACGCTCACCCTCTTCTGCCGCCTCAATCACCCTTTTGGCGTGATCCACCTCTTCCTGAGTCGGGGCGTAGGCGTTGTGCAGCAGGTCAATCTGGCGCGGGTTAATCAGCGATTTGCCGTTAAAGCCCATCTTGCGGATCAGATCGACCTCGCGCAGGAACCCGGCCTCGTCGTTAACGTCTGACCACACCACGTCGAAGGCGTCGATGCCCGCCGCGCGGGCGGCGTGCAGCACGGCACAGCGGGCGTAGAACAGCTCGGTGCCGTCGCCGCGCTCGGTCTGCATGTCCATCACGTAGTCAAAGGCGGCCAGCGCAATCCCGATGAGGCGCGGAGAGCTGCGGGCAATCGCCACGGCGTTGATGACGCCAATGGCCGATTCAATCGCCGCCATCACGCGGGTGGAGCCAACCTCGCGGCCGCACTCCTGTTCGATACGCTCGAGATGGCTTTCCAGCTCGTAGATATCGTCCGGCGTGTCGGTTTTCGGCAGGCGGATCACGTCCACGCCGGCCCGCACGGCGGCTTCCAGATCCAGCAGGCCAAATGGCGTGCTGAGCGGGTTAATACGCACTACGGTTTCGATATCCTGATACATCGGGTGCTGCAGGGCGTGGAACACCAGCATGCGCGCGGTATCCTTCTCGCGCAGGGCGACGGCGTCCTCAAGATCAAACATGATGGAGTCGGGACGGTAGATAAAGGCGGTTGAGAGCATGGCGGCGTTAGCGCCCGGCAGGAACAGCATGCTGCGGCGGAGTTTGCTCATTTCAGCGCCCCCCAGTTGATGGCCTGTTCATCGGCGGCACGCATCAGCGCGCTTTGCAGGCGGGCGCGGATCACACAGTCCAGCGCCCCTTTGTCTTCAATAATGATTAATCCCTGGTGCACGTTCATGGCGCGCAATGTGTCGTTGACCACCTGGCGAATCTGCTCGCCAAACTGCTTAATCACTTCACTGTGGATGACTATCTCCAGCTCGCCGTGAGCGGGAGCGATTTTCACCATCAGGTCGCTGGACTCCTGCGTTCCGGCCAGCGCCTCCCTTACAATTTTCATGATAAATTCCTGGTAGTTAAGCGACTTCCGCACTCGCACGGTAATGCGTTTCGAGATGCGCGAAGGTGGAGTCCGGGACAATCTCCCGGATCCGGGAAAACTGCTGTGTCTTCAGTAAGCGGCGCACTTCGGACGCTGAAATAGCGTTGCCGGTGGCCTTGATGCGCGGCATTTCCACCACCTCGATATGCGAGGCCAGCAGGTCGTGCAGCGTCTGGTTGTACTGGCGGGTGATATCGCAGAACGGCTCCGAGCCGATGAAGCGGTGCGTGATGCCGAGCGCCGGGGCGATGAAGTCCCGGAAGATCAGCACGTCGATCTCGCTCCACGCCTGCTGCACTTTGCCGGTCTCCTTCAGGAAGTAGGCCGGGAAGGTGGCGCGGGAGATGATGTACTGCGAGCCTTCATGCACCAACACGTTCGGCAGATGCGCTACGCCCGCGCGCACCATCTCGAGGCGCGCGCTGAACGGGAAGAACGAGGCGTCTTCACGCACCACGAACAGGTGCAGGGCATCGCACCGCTGCGCCGCCTGCTCCACCAGATGGCGGTGGCCGAGGGTGAACGGATTGGCGTTCATCACTATCGCGCCAACGTTCTCCCCGCACTTGCGCTTCGCGCGCAGGGAACGGCAGTAGCGTTCGATCCCCTGCGGGGTGTTCTCCATCAGCACCGCGTTGTTTCCGCTCTGGGCAATCGGCCAGAAGCCGCTGCGGGCAAAGCGCTCCCGGTTGCACGGACGGGTGCAGAGGAAGAGGTGAAAATGGCCGCACTCCAGCGCCGCATTTTCCACCTCTGCCAGCAGCCGCGCGCTGAGGTTCTCGCCGCGAAGCTGCTCGTTGACCGCCACGCATTTGATGACGTTGGCAGCAAGCCCTGCGCAACCCACCAGCTGCGAGCCGGACCAGGCTTCGACAAACAGCGTGATGTCGTTGTCCAGGCCAAGGCCGCTGTCTGCCAGCAGGTAACGGATCTGGCTTAAGCGTTCCGGATGTTTCGCCACGAGGGTGTGGCGAAAATCGATGGGTTGACTGTTCATGCCGCCTTACTCAGTGTGCCGCCGCAAGCCCAACGGCCGGCGCTTCCACGATCACGTTGCTCAGATGACCGATATGCTCGATCTCCACCTCAATGCGATCGCCCTCTTTCATAAACAGCGGCGGGTTACGCTTTTTACCCACTCCGCCAGGCGAGCCGGTGATGATCACGTCGCCCGGGCTTAAGCGGGTAAAGGTGCTGATGTATTCGATAAGCTCCGCCACCTTGTGGATCATGCTGCTGGTATTGTCTTCCTGCACCATGCGGCCGTTCAGCCAGGTGCGGATCGCAAGCTGGTGCGGATCAGGGATCTCATCTGCCGTCGCCATCCACGGCCCAAACGCGCCGGTTTTGCGCCAGTTTTTACCGGCGGTGAACCAGGTGTGCTGCCAGTCGCGGGCGGAGCCGTCCATGTAGCAGCTGTAGCCCGCTACGTGGCGCAGGGCGTCGTCGCGGCTGATGTTCTCCCCACCTTTGCCGATGATCACCGCCAGCTCGCCTTCATAGTCGAATTCACTTGAATGGCGCGGCTTCAGCACCGGCTCGTTGTGGCCGGTCTGTGAATCCGGGAAGCGGACAAACAGCGTCGGGGCCGGGTTATGCTGGTCAAACTCCTTGCGCTTGTCGGCATAGTTCATGCCCACGCAGAGGATTTTTTCCGGCTGCTCAATCACCGGTAAGAAGGTGATGGCGCTCATCGGAACGTCCACGGCATCGTTCAGGTAGCGGGTGGCCTGCGCCAGCCCGTTGCCCTGCAGCAGCGCCTTGAGGTCGCTGTAGCGGTCGCCGAGACGGCGGCCTAAATCAATCACGCCGTCGGCCTGGACGATGCCGTAGCTGCGTTTTCCCTGGTATAAAAAGCTTGCGAGTTTCATTGTTCTTTCCTGAAAACTTAAACGAGGAAGTTGCCCAGAATCAGCAGTGAGACAGAGACGTTAATCGCCCCGCCGATACGGGTAGCAATCTGGGCGAACGGCATCAGGCTCATACGGTTGCCTGCGGTCAGGATCGCCACGTCGCCGGTACCGCCCTGGCCGCTCTGGCAGCAGGAGACGATGGCGACATCAATCGGGTGCATACCAATCTTTTTGCCGACGAAGAAGCCGGTTGCCACCAGTGCGGAAACGGTGCTGACAATTACCAGCAGGTTGCTGACGGTGAACGCCGCCACCAGTTCATGCCACGGGGTGATAGCCACGCCGACGGCGAAGAGGATTGGGTAGGTCACGGAGGTCTGGAAGAATTTGTACACCACCTGAGAGCCCTCCAGCAGGCGCGGAGAGGCGCCGTTGCAGAGTTTCACCAGGACCGCCATAAACAGCATGCCAACTGGTGCTGGCAGGCCAATCAGCTTGTGGCCGAGCATGCCCAGCATGTAGAGCAGCACCGCCAGCAGCGCGCCGGAGGCGATAGTGGTGACGTCCGCTTTGCCGGAAAATGCAGGCTGAGAGACGGTGGCATCGGCATTCGCACGGTTAGGCATCAGCTGACCTTCACCAGTCAGGTGCGGGAAGCGTTTACCGAGCTGGTTCAGGCAGCCGGAGATGATGATTGCCGTCAGACCGCCGAGCATTACCATCGGCAGCACGCGGCCGAGTGCCACGCCCTGGTCCATGTGCAGCAGGGTGGCATAGCCGATGGAAAGCGGGATTGCCCCTTCCCCGACGCCGCCCGCCATAATCGGCAGAATGATAAAGAAGAAGATCTGGAACGGCTCAAGACCCAGCGCCAGGCCGACGCCCATTCCCACCAGCATGCCGACAACTTCACCGCACAGCATCGGGAAGAAGATGCGCAGGAAACCCTGAATCAGCACCGTGCGGTTCATGCTCATGATGCTGCCGACGATAATGCAGCAGATGTAGAGATAGAGAATGTTGGTGGATTTGTAGAACTTGGTGGTGGACTCGACCACCACGTCCGGCAGCAGACCATAATAGACCAGCGCGGAAGGGATAAAGGTGGCGCAAATCGCCGCCGCGCCGAGCTTGCCGACAATCGGCAGGCGTTTGCCAAACTCGCCGCAGGCAAAGCCGAAGAAGGCCAGCGTTGCCACCATGACCACGATATCGCTCGGCAGTTTTCCGCCCAGGCAATCAATCGCAATCAGCGCGCCCGCCAGAACGAACAGCGGCAGAGGAATAATCCCAACTTTCCAGGTATCCATAATATGCCACCAGCGCTCTTTGAGCGAAGGCCGCTGAATTTCAATCGGGTCGTGGGTAACAGAGAAAGAATCGTCAGTTGTGCTCATAATAAGCCCCTTGGTTATTTTGTGCGTTCAGCTTAGAGTCACAAAGGCTTACTTTATGTGAGGGATGGCATATTAAAAGCGAAGTTTTAATGGCAGCTATGGTTTTAATGGTTTCTTTTATTTAATGTGATTTATACCTTATTTATTGCCGTGGTTTTTATGGTTTCTTTTCCGAATTGAACAAACAAATAACATTTGTCCGGGAAGCCCGAAGCACGTTAGCCTTCAGCATAACGCTTTTACAGCGCCCGCTGTGCAAGGGATCACAAGTTTTCGGCAAAGCGGGCGTCAGCGCGAAAAAAGATGATATATTGGCGATCTTTGCTGCTACCTCGCGTGATAGTTATGAAAGTTTCTTTCCAGATTAAGCTGTTTATTTCGCTGGTTGCCTTTTTCTCGGTGCTTTTCGCGCTGCTGGGCGGATATTATTATGCCGACGTCGGGAAACAGCTTTATCAGGAAATGAGTACGCGTGCCAAAATACAGGCTGAAGAGATTGCGCTTATTCCGACATTGCGTAATGAAGTTGAACAAAAGAATATCAGCGCCATCCATGATTTTATGCAAAAGATTTCTGCGCACAGTGACGCCAGCTTTATTGTGATTGGTGATAATAAGGGGCAGCATCTTTTTCATTCCGTCTTTGCCGACAGAGTGGGCACAACCCTGGTTGGCGGAGACAATGAAGCCGTATTGCAGGGTAAAAGCACCACCACCATTCGCAAAGGCGGGCTGGGCATTTCGCTGCGCAGTAAAGCCCCCATCTTCAACGCCGCCGGACAGGTGGTCGGCATTGTTTCAGTAGGCTATCTGACCAGCTACCTTGATACCATTACCGTCAGCAAAGTGGTCAATATCCTGATTGCCGCCGTGCTGCTGCTGATCGCTCTCTTTATCTTCTCCTGGTTCTTTACCCGCAGCATCAAGAAGCAGATCTTCTCCCTTGAGCCGCGCGAGATCGGCCTGCTGGTGCGCCAGCAGAAGGCGATGATGGAGTCTATTTATGAAGGCGTGATTGCCATTGACGATCGGCGGCGGATTGAAGTCATCAACCAGGCGGCGCGCAAGCTGCTGGGCCTGAGCCAGCCGGCCCGCGAGCTGCGCGGACAGCTGATAAGCCAGGTGATCGATCCGGTCCCGTTCTTCGACACGCAGACGATGCTGGCGAAAGATACCCATGACGAGATTTGTCGTTTTAACGATCTCACGGTGATTGCCAGCCGGGTGCACATCATGCTTGAGGGGTCGCTGCAGGGCTGGGTGATCACCTTCCGCGATCGCAACGAGATCGACTCGCTGAGCGCCCAGCTCAGCCAGGTAAAACGCTATGTCGATAACCTGCGCATTATGCGCCACGAGCAGTTAAACAGGATGACCACCCTCTCCGGCCTGCTGCACATGGGCCGCTATGAGGAAGCCATTGGCTACATTCAGGCGCAGTCGGAACATGCCCAGGAGCTGCTGGACTTTATCTCTTCGCGCTTCAGTTCCCCGACCCTGTGCGGCCTGCTGCTGGGGAAAGCCGCCCGCGCGCGGGAGAAAGGCGTCGAGCTGTGTTTCGACCCGGGCTGTCGGCTGGACAGACCGTTCCTGCCCCTTGGTGAGCAAGAGCTGATTTCGATTATTGGCAACCTGCTGGATAACGCCATCGAAGCGACACAGCGGTCGCCGCTTCCCCACGCGCCGGTAGAAGTGCTGATAAAGCTCAGCGAAAAGGAGCTGATTATTGAAGTCGCCGACCAGGGCGTTGGCATTACACCGGAGATGCGTGACCGGATCTTTGAACGCGGCATCACCACCAAAACGCGCGGCGATCATGGGATTGGCCTGTATCTGATCGAAAGCTACGTCACACAGGCTGGCGGCGCGATAGAAGTTGCCGATAATACCCCGCGCGGCGCCATTTTCTCCCTGTTTATCCCGGCCACGGGAATCGCCCGGCAACTGGAAGACACCGACTATGCAACATGAACTTATCGACGTACTGATTGTTGAAGACGAGAACGAACTGGCGCAACTGCACGCGGAGCTGATAGGCAAACACCCGCGTCTGAGGCTGGTGGGCATTGCCTCGTCGCTGGCTGCGGCCCAGGCAGCGCTTGAAAGCAAACAGCCGCAGCTGATGCTGCTGGATAACTACCTGCCGGACGGCAAAGGCATCTCGCTTATCAATAACCCCATGCTGGCCCGCGCCAACTGCTCGGTGATTTTTATTACTGCCGCCAGCGATATGGACACCTGCAGCCAGGCGATTCGCAACGGCGCGTTCGACTACATCCTCAAACCCGTCTCCTGGAAGCGGCTCAGCCAGTCGCTGGAGCGGTTTGTGCAGTTTGCGGAACAGCAGCGCGTGTGGAAGATTGTCGACCAGCAGAACGTGGATTCGCTGTATCAGCTCCAGGCGAAAAACTACCGCCTGGACAACGGCAGTAAAGGCATTGAGGAAAATACGCTGGCGCGTGTGCAGACGCTGTTCAACGACAAGGCAACGCACTGCTTTACCGTGGATGAGGTGGTGAGCGAAACCGGATTAAGCAAAACCACCACCCGGCGCTATCTGGAGCACTGCGTGGAGGCAGGTTTTCTGACGGTGGAGATGCTGTACGGCAAGATTGGGCATCCGAGGAGGATGTACAAGCGTAGTGCGGTTTGATGAAACGTTCCCCTCACCCCGGCCCTCTCCCCAAAGGGGCGAGGGTGAAAAGACGGCCCCGTGCAATCCCCTCTCCCTGTGGGAGAGGGTTAGGGTGAGGGCAACAGCCCGCACTATCTCAATACATACCCATACAGCCGCTTAATCCCGTCGGCATCCTTCTCGCTGTAAACCCCCTGCAGCTCCGGCGAGAAGCCCGGCAGCAGGTTGACGCCCTCCTCCAGCGCGAGGAAGTAACGCTGTACCGCCCCGCCCCAGACCTCACCCGGCACCACGCACAGCACGCCCGGCGGATAGGGCAGCGCCCCTTCGGCAGCAATGCGCCCTGCGGCATCACGTATGCGAACCAGCTCCACGTCACCGCGAATATAGGCCCGGTTCGCATCCTGCGGGTTCATCACCACCTCAGGCAGGCTCTCCTTGCGGAACATCGCCTTCTGCAGATCCTTCACGTCAAAGCTGACGTAGAGATCGTGCATCTCCTGGCACAGCTGGCGAAGGGTGTAATCCCGGTAGCGCACCGGGTATTTCTGGAAGATCGTCGGCAGCACGTCCGCCAGCGGCGTGTCGTCTTCAATATGCTGTTCGAACTGGCCCAGCATCGCCACCAGCTGCGCCAGCTTCTCGCTGCTTTCGGCAGGCGTCAGCAGGAACAGGATCGAATTGAGGTCGCATTTCTCCGGCACGATGCCGTTTTCGCGCAGGTAGTGCGCCAGAATCGTCGCCGGGATCCCGAAATCCGTGTACTCCCCGGTTTCAGCATCGATACCCGGCGTGGTCAGCAGGAGCTTGCACGGGTCGACAAAGTACTGCTCGCGGGCATAGCCCTCAAAGCCGTGCCATTTGGCCCCCGGCTCAAAGCTGAAGAAGCGCAGCTCGCTGGCGATGGCGTGCGTCGGATGATCCTGCCACGGCCGCCCCGCCACCACCGGCGGGATAAACGGTTTGATCATATGGCAATTCGCAATGATTGCCTTGCGCGCTTCAATCCCCAGCTCGACGCACTCCGCCCACAGCCTGCGTCCGCTTTCACCTTCGTGGATCTTGGCATTCACATCCAGCGCTGCGAACAGCGGATAAAACGGGCTGGTGGAGGCATGCAGCATAAACGCGTTGTTCAACCGCTTGTGCGGACAGAAACGCGCCTGACCGCGAATGTGGTTATCCTTTTTATGGATCTGCGACGTTTGCGAGAACCCGGCCTGCTGTTTATGCACCGACTGGGTCACGAAAATTCCCGGATCGTTCTCGTTCAATTCCAGCAAGAGCGGGGACGTTTCCGCCATCATCGGAATAAACTGCTCGTAACCCACCCATGCGGAGTCAAAGAGGATGTAGTCGCAGAGATGACCGATCTTGTCGATCACCTGGCGGGCGTTGTAGATCGTCCCGTCGTAGGTGCCAAGCTGAATGATCGCCAGGCGGAACGGGCGCGCCTCGTCGGCCTTCTCCGGCGCCGCCTCGCGGATAAGATCCCGCAGATAGGCATCGTCAAAGCAGTGGTCGTCAATCCCGCCAATAAAGCCAAACGGGTTACGCGCGGCCTCAAGATAAACCGGCGTGGCGCCCGCCTGGATCAGCGCTCCGTGGTGGTTAGACTTATGGTTATTGCGATCGAACAGCACCAGGTCGCCGCGGGTCAGCAGCGCGTTGGTCACCACCTTATTGGCCGCTGAGGTGCCGTTCAGCACGAAGTAGGTTTTGTCCGCGTTGAACACTTTCGCCGCGAACTTTTGCGCGTGCTTGGCGGACCCTTCGTGGATCAGCAGATCGCCCAGCTTCACGTCGGCGTTGCACATGTCGGCGCGAAACACGTTCTCACCGAAGAAATCATAGAACTGTCGCCCTGCCGGGTGTTTTTTGAAAAAGGCCCCGTGCTGGTGGCCCGGACAGGCGAAAGTGCTGTTGCCCATCTCCACATACTGGCTCAGGGTGTCAAAAAAGGGCGGCAGCAGATTCTCTTCGTAACGACTGGCAGCGGTCTCCAGTTCCAGAAACTCCTGAGCTTTACCCGAGATAACCGCGGTAGCGCCGTCGGGTACGTCCGTAGGCTCCTGCGAGAAAATAAACACCGGTAAATGAAAGCCCGTGCGTTTCAGCAGTGCAAGAATGCCGCTGCGACTTTCAGCTGTTGTGATGACGACGGCCGCCACATCGGTAAAATCAGTGCTGTCCAGCGTCACCTTTTCGCGGTGCGTAGACACAGTGGAGAGCAGCTCGCGGCTGACGGCAATTTTCATGGTTTTCATAGGCGCAGTTACCCTCACCGGGCGGTGAGACAGGGAGGAGAAAATTCGCGCAATAATGTCACCTTTTATTTTGAGGTGCAAGAAGGAATCAGTATGCACGAAATCAACCAAAGCTAAGGCCCGCGCAGCCCTGCCGTGCCATAATAATGCAATATCAATGATTAAATAACAGGAGTTAACTTTGGTTATCGGGCCATTTATTAACGCAGGCGCCGTATTGCTGGGCGGCGTACTCGGCGCCGTTCTGAGCCAGCGGTTGCCGGAGCGTATTCGCACCTCCATGCCCTCAATATTCGGCCTGGCATCGTTAGGGATCGGTATTCTTTTAGTGATCAAATGCGCCAACCTGCCGGTGATGGTGCTGGCCACCCTGCTCGGCGCGCTGATTGGCGAATTTTGCTATCTGGAAAAAGGCATTAACAGCGCGGTGAGTAAAGCCAAAAACCTGATTGCCCGACCGGGCGGCAAGGCGAAACACGGTACGCACGAGTCGTTTATTCAGAACTACGTCGCCATCATTATTCTGTTTTGCGCCAGCGGCACCGGGATTTTCGGTTCGATGCAGGAGGGGATGACGGGCGACCCAAGCATATTGATTGCGAAGGCGTTTCTTGATTTCTTTACGGCCACTATTTTTGCCACCACGCTCGGCATTGCCGTTGCCGCGATTTGCGTGCCGATGCTGCTAATTCAGCTGGCACTCGCCACCTGCGCCACGTTGATTCTCCCGCTCACCACGCCGGCAATGATGGCAGACTTTACCGCCGTCGGCGGCCTGCTGCTGTTGGCGACCGGGCTGCGCATCTGTGGGATTAAGATGTTTGCCGTGGTGAACATGCTGCCCGCACTGCTGCTCGCCATGCCGCTCTCCGCGCTCTGGACGCACTTTTTCGCTTAAGGATGCGGCGAAATGGTGAGAGATTGCGCAGTCTGTAACGAAAACAACATTTTTCGTTGACGCCACGGGGCAGATCGGGTTTAATGCGCCCCGTTGCCCGGATAGCTCAGTCGGTAGAGCAGGGGATTGAAAATCCCCGTGTCCTTGGTTCGATTCCGAGTCCGGGCACCACTATTTAGAAAACCCAGCCTATGGCTGGGTTTTTGCTTTATGGCTACGGCCGATTTCTGGGCGCTGATAAGCGTGGCTTTAATGCAGGCACGCTTACGCTAATAGCCCGGTAAGTTAATACAGGCGGTGGCTCTTTTTTATCACTTAATTTTGCCGGATAAATTGCTGACCTGATTTGAAAGGTTGTCGTTGCTCCGCTTCATGTCATCAAGGCTTCTTTGCAATCGCTCGATCTTACTCTCCTGCTCAGAATTCTTTCTCTCAAGCTGTAAAACCTTCTGAGTTAGTTCATCGACTTTGCGGTTGTCGGACTTCATCTTACTCAGGCTATTCTGCATCTCCTGTAGATCCGACTCCCTGAAATCAGAAGGCTCGATTTCATCTGCATCAGAAATTACCGGGATATATCCTCCATTAGCGCTGCTGGGTTTGATACTAACCTGAACTTTATTTTGCCCCGCAGAGTGCGCGTAACCTATTGAAGAAAAATAAAAAAAAGAAACAACACACAGACCAGACAGATATTTATTCATTTCTAACGTCCTTTTAAATTTTTCAATCACTTCCAGGAGTCTCCTTCTGGTATCACCCGCTCAGGATAAAACACATGGCTTAGCCTCTGGCAGTTCATAAACGGGGTTGAAGAGCAGAAGATACTATTCGTTTTTCATTATAATACGCGTTTCCTCTCCCCCAAAATCCAACCGCCACCCGATCATTTTCTGCCACCTAACATCCGCCGGTAGATAGCGGTTTGTACTGCCGATCGCGGAATTTTTTTCTGAGCCGAAACTGAAACCAAAACAGCTCCGGTTCAAAATAATGGTCCATCACAAAGTTGCTGTACTCAATTCCGTACCGGGGGAAAAGGTCAAGCAGCATGTCCTCAAGATCTTCAGGTATGAGATTGAAATGCTCCTGGAAGGTCCATTCTTTCTTTGCCGGAGATTTACGGTCACTGTAATTCTCAGTGAGGTAATCTAACAATTCTTGCTCATCATGTAGCATCAGAAAAATTTCCAACCAGACTCTTCAACCGTGTCCATTACAACGTCCTTTCTCTCGTTTTGAGCCAGAGTAAATCCATAGCTAAAACAAGGATGTCGTCACCGTCCAGTTTTCTCAAAACTCAGAATACCGCCCTCAAGTCAGTTCTATGCTTTTGGTTTTTCCCCACCCCAGGGATCGTTCCCACCTGCGTCCAGCAGTTTGTTTTTAAAGATAAACAAACACGCCTCGTTGAAGTTCTCCGCCCCCAGGCGTTCCGAGAGCGCCGTGCGTTTGCGATAGAGGCTTTTCACCGACGTATTCAGCTCATCGGCAATGGCTTCCATCGGCATCCCTGCCCTCAGCAACCGCAGCATGATCGCTTCGTGTGTGCTAAGCCGTAAGTTAAGCAGCCACTTCGTGGTCAGGCGCCTGCCCTTCATATTGAGCACCAGGTTAAATAACGACGCCATATCCGGCGCAGTCAGCGACGTGTTCATAAATAACTTCATACTGAGCAGATTCTCCTCGCGGTGTCGCATATCGAGCATAACGCAGCAGATTGTTTTTTTCGTTCTAGCCGGATGGCGTATCAGGTAATCATATAAACGGAGCGGAGAACGACTATCAATCAATACAGAATATTCATCTGCACCGTTATCAAATATGTTTCTGTCAATCGAGTCGAGCAGGATAATATCCGGGAAAAATATCCGCATCCCCCTGACAAGGTAGCGATCCTGAGTCACTAAAACAATTGAAGTTGCCACTAACCATCCCTTTTAGATTAAAGCAAGCACGATCCCTCGCAAAGAAGGCCGCCTTCGTTTTATAGCGCTGTTATATTAACGATAAATGTATTCTGGCTTTGGACATCCCTCAATACAGACATTGATGAGTAAGACTTCCTGTAGACTATCATTCAATGGCTGCCATTAATTATAAATAAAAAACAATCGCAGAAAAGTCACTTCTCTAAACATTAAGAGTTTTTGTCATGAAACTTCCCAAACATGCACCAGAAAGTACTTTAATTGAGGCAGATAAACCACATTAAAAATATATACAAAGCTGTCACAATATAAATAAAATACCAATATATCAATCAGTTACAAATAAACAATCATTTCAATAAAACCGCCAAAAACCACTCGATACAGAATTATCTCAAAACAACACAGCCCCATTTCAACATATTTATCCGGCAACATATCAGGTGTACATTAGCTTTCACCCAGTCCACTGAGATAAGGATCCATAATTACCTTTAGGTAAGTACCCCGTAACATCACTGCATTCAGATTTAATGTTCTCATTTATGGCCTTTAACCCTGAGTTTAAAGGCGGCCGTGTTATGCAATGGATTCATGATAAACAAATGGCAAATAGATATGGAAAGATCGCTTCGCTTCAATACGTTATTCTTTTATCGCGCCCCAACATTATTGTTTCTGTTATTCCTCTTTCCTGTTCTGGCTCAGGCTACTGAATCCGTATATGAGCAACAGATTCAACAGGCGCGTAACGGTAATTACTCGCCGTTTCTCGATTATCTTCAGCGTTATCAGCAGCAGCATGCCCTGACGCCAGAACACGTTGCGGACTGGTTACAGGTTGCGTCCTGGGCAGGTCATGATGACGAGGTTATTCAGGTCTGGCAGCGTTACGGTATTTATATGCCGCTGCCCGCCCACGGCGTTGCTGCCGTCGCGCAATCCTGGCGGAATAAAAAAGCCTGGCAGCCAGCCCTGGCGCGCTGGAAAGAGGCGCGTAGCCTTGCGCCGGATAACGACGAGTATCGTATCGGCTACATAAAAACTCTCGCCGATGCCCGCATGGACACGCTTGCTCTGCAGGAAGCCCAACGGCTGGTGGCGGAAAATCCCTCTCAGGCACATCTTGAGACGCTCTCGTATGCCTGGTTACGCCAGGGAAAAAGCTGGGATCGGCTTCTGGCAGACACGCGCGCGCTGAATATCGCGCCTGAGAATAAAGCGCTCCTCAGCGAGCTGATCGACGCGCTAACGGATAGCCGGGTGAACACCCCCGCGCTCCAGCTTTCACAAAGCGTCACGCTGTCCCCCGCGGAGCATCGCCGTCTTGAGCGTAATGCCGCCGCCGAACGGGTTCGCCTTGCCGATGTGCCCGGCAGAACAGAAAAGGAGCGCCTGCAGCTTGCGCAATCCACGCTGAATCGATACGACGATCTGCTTTCCCGCTGGCAAAAAGATCCGCAGGCGGCGGAAGACGTCGTTCTGGCGCGTATAGACAGGCTTGGCGCGCTATACGCCCATGCTGATTACCCACGGGTGATTAGCGAATATCAGGATCTTACGGCAGCCCAGCATCCGGTGCCGGGCTGGGCAATCGGCTGGGTGATTTCCGCGTATCTTCAGGAGAAAAACGCGGCCGCCGCCTTCGCGCTTCTGCAACGCTATCCGCAATACGCTTCCGACCCGCAGGACGAGGAGCACGCGCTTTTCTACGCCTGGCTGGATACGGGAGATTATCAATCCGCCCGCCGATATGCTGAGCGCCAGACCCGCAACGTCCCGTGGACCCGCTACGATTTCGGCTCCCCTACCCCTCAGCCGAACGATCGGTGGCTTACCGGGCAGTCGCTCCGCTTTAACTATTTGCTGGCGACGAATGCCCTGCCGGAAGCCGAAACGCTGGCGCACCGTCTGGCGACAACGGCGCCGGGCAATCAGGGATTACAGATTGACTACGCCACCCTGCTTCAGGCGCGGGGCCTGCCGCGCGCGGCCGAGCAAACGCTGAAAAAGGCGGAGGCGCTGGAGCCGTCCAATACAGAGCTAGAGCAACAGCAGGCTTACGTCGCGATGGATCTACAGGAGTGGCGACAGATGGATTTACTGGCCGACGACGTGCTTGCCCGCGCGCCTGCCGACCGCAGCGCCAGGCGTCTCGACAGGCTCAGGACGGTCCACCACATGTCCGAGCTGCGCCTCAACGCGAGCAAGGGTTTGCACTCCGATAGCCCCGTCAGCGGGACGCACGACCTGAGCTGGGACGCCACGCTCTATGGCCCACCCGTAGCGGACAGCTGGCGGCTGTTTGCGGGCACCCGCTACGCGCAGAGTAATTTCGATGAGGGCAAAGGCACCAGCCGTCACCTTTTGGGCGGCGTCGAGTGGCGGCCACGCGACCTCCAGCTCGAAGCCGAGCTTTCCAGCAACCGCTATCACGGCGAAAACAAGCCGGGCGCTCGCCTCGCAACAACGTACTTTGTGAACGATAGCTGGCAGGTCAGCGGCAGCCTGGAACGCCTGTCGCGCACTACGCCCCTTCGGGCGTTACGCAACGGTATTAGCGCCAACCGGGGTGAAGGCGGGGTGCGCTGGTATCAAAACGAGCGGCGTGAGTACCAGTTCAGCGCCGCCCTCAGCCGCTTCTCCGATCATAACCGCCGCCAGGAATACACCCTCACGGGCAAGGAGCGTCTCTGGCAGACCCCGTCCCTGACGCTGGATCTCGAGCCGGGGATCGCCGCCAGTAAAAACAGCCTGCGCGACACGCTCTACTACAACCCGGCGCGGGATCTGTCCGTGACGGCTGCCCTGGCCGTTGACCATGAAATGTACCGACATTACGACACCCTCTGGAGCCAGCAGTTCGTGGTCGGAGGCGGCAGCTACTGGCAGAAAAATCAGTCCGCTGGTGCCATCGCCCTGCTGGGTTACGGACAGCGCGTCCAGTGGAACAACGTCATTGATACCGGCGTGATGCTGAACTGGGATAAACGCCCTTACGACGGCAAACGCGAGAGCAATCTCTCCGTCACGTTTGACGCGACTTTACGCTTTTAAGGATGAATATGCTGAACACACGTTTTTCCGTGAGCCTGATACTCCTCGGCTGGCTCTGCCTCAGCGCGAGCGTCTGCGCGCAGGCGATCTCGTTCATTGCGCCCAAAGAGAGGCCGCAGCTGGAGGCGAGTAAACCCTGGCCGGAGAACCAGTTTCTGGTCCTGGCCTACCACGACGTCGAAGACGATGCCGCCGATCAGCGCTATCTCTCCGTTCGCACCAGCGCGTTAAACGAGCAGATAAGCTGGCTTCTGCACAACGGCTATCACGCCATCAGCGTGCAGGACATTCTCGATGCCCATGACGGGAAAAAAACGCTGCCGCCAAAAGCCGTTCTGCTCAGCTTTGACGACGGCTACAGCAGCTTTTACACCCGCGTCTGGCCGCTGCTTCAGGCCTGGAACGTCCCCGCGCTGTGGGCGCCGGTGGGCAGCTGGGTGGATACGCCGGCAAATCAAAAAGTTAACTTCGGCGGCCTGATGACGCCCCGCGAGCGCTTCGCGACGTGGGACATGGTGCGCGAGCTCAGCCACTCCCCGCTGATTGAGATCGGATCGCATACCTGGGCCTCGCATTACGGCATTCCGGCCAACCCGCAGGGCAGCCGCGAGCCGGCCATCGCCAACCGCTTTTATGACAAAGCCACGGGTCGCTATGAAACCGACCAGCAGTTCAACCAGCGGATCGGCGATGACGTTCGCAAAGTGACTGAAAAAATCACGCAGGTGACGGGCAAGGCGCCGCGCGCCTGGGTCTGGCCCTACGGCGCCGCCAGCGGTACGTCGCTTGCGATCGCCAGACAGCAGGGTTACCGGCTGGCCTTCACCCTTGAGGACGGGCTGGGGAACGTGCAGGATCTGGGCAACATCCCCCGCCTGCTGATCGCCGGGAATCCCTCGCTCAAGGCGTTTGCCAGCACGGTCAGCCAGGTTTAGGAGCGCGATCCCGTGCGCGTCATGCACGTCGATCTCGACTACGTTTACGATCCCGATCCGGCCCAGCAGACCCAAAATATCAACAGGCTGATCCAGCGGGTTTACGACATGAAGATCAGCCATGTTTTCCTGCAGGCGTTTGCCGACCCGCAGGGCGACGGCAGGATCAAGGCGCTCTATTTCCCCAACCGTCGGCTGCCGGTTCGGGCCGATCTCTTTAATTTTGTCGCCTGGCAGCTGCAAACCCGCGCCGGGGTAAAAGTCCTCGCGTGGATGCCGGTGCTCTCGTTCGATCTCGATCTTTCCCTGCCGCGCGTGCAGCGCCGGGATCGTCAAACCGGCCAGCTGCGCGAAGCCACCGAGCCCTATATCCGGCTCTCCCCGTGGGACCCGCAGGTGCGCCAGCAGGTGACGGACATCTATGAAGATCTGGCCCGCTATGCCAGCTTCAACGGGATTTTGTTCCATGACGATGCGGCGCTGACGGACGTGGACGATGCCGGTCAGAACACCACGCGCCAGAAAAGCCAGACGCTCATCGGGTTTACCCACGCCCTGAGCCTGGCGGTGAAGCATATCCGCGGCCCGCAGATAAAAACCGCGCGCAATATGTTCGCCTTACCCATTCTGCAGCCCGAAAGCGAGGCGTGGTTCGCGCAGAATCTTGATGATTTTCTGGCGGAGTACGACTGGACGGTGCCGATGGCCATGCCGCTGATGGAGTCCGTTCCGGCAGACG
Source organism: Enterobacter sp. 302C9 (assembly GCF_034106085.1). Lineage (NCBI taxonomy): Bacteria > Pseudomonadati > Pseudomonadota > Gammaproteobacteria > Enterobacterales > Enterobacteriaceae > Enterobacter > Enterobacter sp. 302C9. Next base: position 281,077 of record NZ_JAWNBW010000003.1, on the reverse strand, counting down.
AGAGCGATGCCTGGCTGACGCGTCTGGTTAACGCGGTCGCCGCACGCCCCGGCGCGCTTGATAAAACCATTTTCGAGCTGCAGGCCAGGGACTGGGACCAGAAACCGCAGCGCGCCGTGTCCGACAGCCAGCTTGCGCAGTGGATGCGCGTGCTCCAGCTGAACGGCGTCAAAAACTACGGTTACTATCCCGACGACTTCCTCAACAACCAACCTGATATCTCACGCATCAGGCCTGAATTTTCTTCGTACTGGTACCCTGACAATGACTGATCGCATTATCGCCTTCTCTATTTTATGTCTGGTATTCGGGTTGCCGTTAGGCGTGGCCGCCCTCTTTACCGGCGAACTGATTCTGGATTTTGTGTTCTTCTGGCCGCTGTTCATGTCGGTGCTCTGGATAACAGGCGGCCTCTATTTCTGGTTTCAGCTTGAACGCCACTGGTCGTGGGATAAAGACACGCCCGCCCCGACGCTCGCCGGTGAGCCGCTCATCTCCATTCTTATCCCCTGCTTCAACGAGGGACGAAATGCCCGGGAGACCATCAGCGCCGCGCTGGATCAGCGGTATGAAAATATAGAAGTTATCGCCATCAACGACGGTTCGTCTGACAACACGGCGGAGGTATTGCAGGCGCTGGCGCAGGAACAGCCGCGCCTGCGGGTGATTAACCTCGCGGAGAACCAGGGGAAAGCGCTGGCGCTCAAGGCCGGAGCAGCGGCGGCGCGGGGCGATCTGCTGGTCTGCATTGACGGCGACGCCCTGCTCGATCGCGATACCGCCGCTTATCTGGTGGCCCCGCTGATTCAGTACCCCCACGTCGGGGCGGTTACCGGGAACCCGCGCATTCGCACGCGCTCCACGCTGATTGGCCGCATTCAGGTGGGCGAGTTCTCATCCATTATTGGGCTCATCAAGCGGACGCAGCGGATCTATGGCCGGGTCTTTACCGTCTCCGGCGTCATCGCCGCGTTTCGCCGACAGGCGCTGGCGGACGTCGGGTACTGGAGTCCGGACATGATCACCGAAGACATCGACATCAGCTGGAAGCTTCAGCTGCGCCACTGGGATATCTTTTTTGAGCCGCGGGCGCTGTGCTGGATCCTGATGCCGGAGACGCTGAGGGGCCTGTGGAAACAGCGCCTGCGCTGGGCCCAGGGGGGCGCGGAGGTGTTTCTGGTTAACCTTCGCCGGATTGTGCGCTGGGAACATCACCGCATGTGGCCGCTGTTTATGGAGTACGCGCTGTCAACGCTGTGGGCCTTCGCGTACGCGATGACGGTGCTGCTGTTCCTCCTCAGCCAGGTTGCGCCTGTTCCCGCCAGGCTGACCGTGGAGAGCCTTTTTCCACCGGAGTTTACCGGGCTGCTGCTGGGCGTGATGTGCCTGCTGCAGTTCCTGGTCAGCTTGTACATCGAGCGGCGCTATGAACGTAAAGTGGCCAGCTCGCTTTTCTGGGTGATCTGGTTCCCGATGGTGTACTGGATGATCGGCCTGTTCACCACCCTCGTCGCATTTCCAAAAGTCATGCTTAAACGCCAGCGCGCCCGCGCGCGCTGGATCAGTCCGGACCGGGGAAAAGGGAGCATTTAATGAACGAAAACACCTTAATTTTGACCGAGCATCGGCTCTTGCCGCGTCTTTTTGATGCCGCGCTAACGCTGGTGGCGTGGGGAGGATTTCTGTTTTTCCTGTATGCCCGTCTGTGGATGCAGCTAACCGATGAGAGCGACCACCGCTGGGGCGTGATTATCGCGTCCTTTAATACGGTGTTGCTCTACCTGCTGTTCGCCGCGATCAACGGCTGGCTGCTGATTTTGTGGTATCAGTACAACCGCCGCCGCGCCAACGTGAGGCGGCGCCAGCCGGGCTATTTTCACCAGGAGGAGCTGGCCCGCAGCTTTAACGTCTCACCGCAGATCATCTCCGAGATGAGCCAGTACAACCTGCTGACGGTGTACCACGATCAGATTGGCCGCATCATCGATCTGAAGATCAACGAGCAGCAGGAAGAGGAAGAACAGTAGCGAAAAGCCCCCGCAGGAGACGCTGCGGGTTGAGGGATCCACAGTATTTTGTAGCAAGGAACATAACGTGACCTGAGCCGTATATTCCCCCTCACCCCAGCCCTCTCCCTCAAGGGAGAGGGGGCCGTCCGTGCAGGCATTATTTTGTAGGCAACCCTCAGCCCTGCGGGGAGATTTTTATAGCGAGTCCTTCACCACAATCAGCGGCTCGATATCGCTCTCTTTCTTCACCACCAGCGAGTCATCGCCGCGCAGACAGGTTCCGCCGTAGTTCCCGCCCACGGTGAAGGTGCAGACCTGTATGTACTTGCCGTCGACCTTCGGCAGGCACCACAGCTGCTGGTAGATGTTTTTGCGGTCGACAAACTTGCCGCTGGATTTATCCAGCAGTTCGTCCTGAGCGCTGATGAGATCGATATTGCTGCCGCAGCGGCCGGCAATCGGCTTGACGGCATATCCGGTCTGCTTCAGCAGATCGTTAACCTCAAAATCGGTGTCGAGCAGATAACGGTGATTCGGGAACAGCTGCCACAGTACCGGGAGAATCGCCTTGTTGCCGGGAATCACGGTCCACAGCGGTTCGAAGACCAGCACCTCCGGGCGCAGCAGGACGTCAATCAGGCGCACCTCGCCCTCGGGATGTCCGGTCCGAATAGGCACGGCGGCGTATTCTGTTTCGCTGACCTCGCGGATCTGCTCTATCGCCGTTTCCCACGCCCAGGTTTTCCACACGCAGTTGACGTGGCGACCTTCGTCGTCAATCAGCTGTCCGGCGGCATCCCAGCTGAGCGCCTCCAGCCCGTGCAGGATTTTGGTCTCGAACCCGGCCTGCATCAGCGAACGCTGAATAAAGAGCGCGTGGTAATCCTCTTCGACATCGTTGTCCTGCATGATGTGGACGAACGGCCGCGCGTGGCTGTGCTTCCACGCCCCGGTCAGCTCTTCCAGCAGCCCTTCCGCCGGGTTATGCCCGTTGCCGCGATAGCCGTTTTTCACCCACTCTTCGAGAATCAGCCCGCCCTCGGTATGGCAGGAGGCGGAGTCGGCGTTGTACTCGTAGACCTTAATGCCGCGCTCATCCATGCAGAAATCCATACGACCGGTGATCATATGGTGGCGACGCCACTGCCATGAGAGGCGCAGGCGCGGCCAGAGGATTTTCGGGATGTCGAAAAGCGCCAGCAGGCTGTCGTCTTTCAGCACCTTGTCCGTCGCGTGCAGGTACATCAGGTGCAGTTCGTTAGTGGCCTTGATCAGCTCCTGCTCGGCGCTTTCGGTAATGGTGAAGTACTGGCAGGGATCTTTGTTGATCACATGGCCGTTGGCGCGGATATACGCCTGCTGCAGCGCGTCATTTTCGTTAAGCCATTTGCCGTCGAACTGACGCTTGTTTTTCAGCCGCGCGCCGCTGATTTTCAACAGTTCGCCGTCGATTTCCGGCTGGGGAATGCTGTGTTCCGCGTCGTCGGTCTGGATCATCCAGCCGAGAATCTCCGTGTCGTTGAAGGTGTCATGGATCGTGTAACACCCGTTCTCCACGCTCAGACGCAGCTCGCGCGTCCACTGCTGCCCGAGCGGCAGCGGGGAGTGAATCACGTTCTGCTCCGCAATTCGAACCTTATCGTCGAGAAGCTGGGTGATCACCGCCACGTGGCCGGTCTCGTGAAACTCGCCGCCCTTTTGCCAGATCAGCAGCGCCCCGGCGCGCGGCGCGCGTTTTGAGCCGTTGGCAAAGGCCTGAAGGGGCAGAATGTTATCGTTCACCACCTGCCGCAAAAAGCGCAGGGAGAAGATTTCCCACGCCATGCCGACATCGGTAAACACGAAGCCATAGTTGAGAAACAGGAAACGGCGGGCAAACTCAACGCATTGCCACTTGTGGCCCATGTATTCGTTGCCGATATAGCTGCGAAAATCGGCGTCTTGCGGGTAGCTGCGCGGGTCCAGACTGCCGTAATTTGAAGAGTAAATCGCCACGCCACCGGGCGCATAGCCTAACAATGTCCCGAATGGCGCATCACTGCTTAATTTTCCTTTACGCATGTATCCAACCTAAAACAGGCAGGCGGCAATTTTTTTAAGGGTTGTCGTCGTCTGCACGTTGTAATTAACCTGACAGAGGGACATTTATCATACACCTGCGCGGCGCATTAACTACATGTTAAACAGCCAGCATGCCGCGAAATGCCCTGGCGCGATCTCCTGCATGGCAGGCTCCTGCGTCTGGCACACCGGCATGGCGTGCGGGCAGCGGCTGCAGAACTTACAGCCCGGCAGCGCGGACGTGGGGCCGGGAATGTCGCCGCGCAGGGTGGCGTCTTCGAGATTGCGGATGCGCGGATCGGGCTGGGGAACCGCCGCCAGCAGCGCGCGGGTGTAAGGGTGCGCCGGACGTTGATACAGTTCATTCGCTGGGGCAACCTCCACCAGTTTACCGAGATACATCACCCCAATGCGGCTGGAGATATGGCGAACCATGGAGAGATCGTGGGCGATGAACAGATAGGTTAGCCCCAGCTCCTGCTGCAGATCCTGTAAAATATTCACCACCTGCGCCTGCACCGAGACGTCCAGCGCAGAGAGCGGCTCATCGCACAGCACAAATTCAGGATGCACGGACAACGCGCGGGCGATACTGATGCGCTGACGCTGGCCGCCGCTGAACTCATGCGGGAACCGTTCAAGGTGCTCGTGCTTCAGCCCCACTTTGTAGAGCAGCGTTTCCGTACGTTCCCGCTGTTCTTCGCGGCTGTAGCCGTGGATCTGCATCGGCTCGGCCACCAGCTGTCGCACCGTCATACCGGGGTTGAGCGAGGAGTAAGGATCCTGAAAAATCGCCTGCATCCGTTTACGCAGCGGCTTAAGCTCTTTTTCACGGGCGTGGGCAATCGCCTGCCCGGCGAAGTGGATCTCACCCGAGGTGATATCGAAAAGGCGCAGGATGGCGCGCCCGAGGGTAGATTTTCCGCAGCCTGACTCCCCCACCAGGCCAAACGTCTCGCCGGGCTGGATATCAAAGCTCACGCCATCAACCGCCTTCACGGCCACGCCTTTACGCAGCAAACCGCCGTTGAGCGGATAGTGCTTGCGCAGATCGCGCACGCTCACTAATGGCGCCAGTTGTTCACTCATGCCTGAATCTCCTTGTCTGCCCATAGCCAGCAGGCGGCGCGATGGCCCTCTCCGGCGGTGTAAAATGCGGGCTGCCGTTCACACTGGGGCATGCGTTTCGGGCAGCGTTCCGCGAACGGACAGCCCGGCGGCGGGTTAAGCAGGCCAGGCGGCGAACCTTCGATCGGCGATAAACGCTGATTGACCTCATCCGGGCGCGGCAGCGAGGCCAGCAGCCCCTGGGTGTAAGGATGCGCAGGGCGATAAAAAATGTCCTCTACGCTCCCCTCCTCCATCACCAGCCCGCCGTACATCACCACCACGCGGCTGCAGACCTGCGCCACCACGCCGAGATCGTGGGTGATCAGCAAAATCGCGGTCCGGGTCTGCTGCTGCAGGCTTTTCAGCAGGCGCAGGATCTGCGCCTGAATGGTCACGTCCAGCGCGGTGGTCGGCTCATCAGCAATAAGAAGCTTCGGGTTGCAGGAGAGCGCAATGGCGATCATCACCCGCTGTCGCATCCCGCCGCTGAACTCGTGGGGATACTGGTCGTATCGCCGTTCCGCCCCGGCAATGCCTACCTGTTCCAGCATGGCGATGGCCGCCGCTTTGGCCGCTTTTTTGCTGAGTCCTTTGTTGCGCATCAGGATCTCAGCCATCTGCTTGCCGATGGTCAGCACCGGGTTCAGGGCGGTCATTGGATCCTGAAAAATCATCGCGATCTTGTTGCCGCGAATGGCGCGCATCTGCGCGGGCGTTTTCTGCGCCAGATCCTCATTCTGGAAGCGGATGCTGCCGCCGGTTATCCGTCCGTTGCTCCCCAGAAGCTGGATAATCGACTTGCAGGTGACGCTTTTCCCGCAGCCCGACTCACCGACGATGCCGACGAGCTCCCCCGGCTGAACCTGAAAGCTCACGCCGCGCACCGCGTGAACCTCGCCCTCGCGCGTGCGGAACGTGGTTTGCAGGTTCTCAAGCGCTAATAGGTTATTCATCGCGATTCGCTCCCGGCTCAAAGGCGGTACGGAACACATCGCCCAGCACGTTAAAGCTGAACACCGTCAGCAGGATCAGAATGCCGGGGAACATCGCCAGCCACGACGCTTCGCCAATATAAGACTGCGCGTTGTTAAGCATGCTTCCCCACGACGCCGCGGGCGCCTGCACGCCCAGCCCTAAGAAGCTGAGCGTTGACTCCATCAGAATGGCCGAGGCGATATTGAGCGTGGCCGCCACGATAATGGTCGGCAGCACGCCGGGAATAATGTGGCGCACGATGATGCGCAGCGGATGCTCTCCCGATGCGCGGGCATAAAGCACGTACTCGCGCTCTTTCACCGACAGGGTTTCAGCACGCACCAGACGCGACATGTTCATCCACGTCAGCAGGCTGATAATCAGAATGATGTTATCCACGCCCGGCTTGAGGTAAGCATTCACCACCAGCAGCAGGAAGAAGGCCGGAATGGCCATCAGGATATCCACGGCGCGCATCATCAGGTTATCCAGCCAGCCGCCAAAATAGCCGCTCACCGTTCCCACCACCGTGCCGATAAGCGTGGAAAAGAGCATCGCCAGAAAACCTACCATCAGGGAGATCTGGCCGCCATACAGCGCGCGGGTGAAGTAGTCGCGGCCGTATTCGTCGGTGCCAAACCAGTGCGCGGCATCCGGCGGCAACGTGCGCGCGCCGAGCAACATCCGATCCGGATCGTACGGGCTTAAGCCCGCACAGAGCGCGGCGACGACGAAAATAAAAAGCACAAACAGAGAGAACTGCGCCGGACGGTTGCGGCGCAGCTGGTGACGAACCTGCTGCCAGCGTCTGCTCATCCGGGTTACCTCAGCGTACGAATGCGGGGATCGGCGAAGCGATAAAGCACGTCGGCGATCAGGTTACCGACGATCAGCATCATCGACGAGAGCATGATGATCGCCATAATCAGGGGGTAATCCAGCGAGGCGATCGACTGGATCCCGAGCAGCCCCATCCCCGGCCAGGAGAAGACGCTTTCCGTCACATAGGCCCCCACAATCAGCTCTCCGAACGACAGCCCGAACAGGGTGATCACCGGCAGCAGCACGTTTTTCAGAACGTGCCGAAACAGAATACTGGAACGCGTCGCGCTGTAGGCAAGCTGGGTTTGCACGTAGTCGGCCGAGAGCTGCGAGATGGTGTTGGAGCGGATGTAGCGCACGTAGCTGGAGAGGTTGTAGAACGTGAGGGCAATACACGGCAGCACGCCGTGACGCAGCAGATCCAGCCCGTTATCCTCCATGCCGATGGTGCGCATCCCCATGCTGGGGAACCAGTTAAGCTGCACGGCAAAAACGGTGATGAGCAAGATGCCGAACCAGAATATCGGAACAGAAATGCCGATATAGGCGAATAAATTGAGCAGATGATCCAGCCAGCGGTGCTTAAATGCCCCGGCCAGCAGGCCCAGCGGGATCGCCAGCACGATCGCCATCAGCAGCGACGCGCCCATCAGCCCCAGCGTGGCCGGAATGCGTTCGCCGATCATCTCCAGCACCGGACGGTGGTAGATCAGCGAATAGCCGAGATCGCCCCGCAGGACGTTTTTCAGCCACAGGACGTACTGTATGACCAGCGGCTTATCCAGCCCCAGGCTCTGGCGAATACGCTCGATGTCTTCCGGGGCCATGCGCGGCGTAATGTACGCCGCCACCGGATCCCCAGGCGCGAGCTTGACCAGCAGAAACGCCACCAGTGAAATAAAGAACAGCATCGGCAGCAGCTGCAGCAGCCGACGCGTGAGGAGTGTGTTCACGACGTGCCCTTACCAAGGCCCCGACCTGACGGCCGGGGCAATCACTTATTTCTGATAGATTTTTGACAGATCCTGGAACAGATAGACCGGTTTCGGCTCCGCTTCCTGGGTGCCGCCGAAGCGCTTGTCCACCGCGACGGTCGCATTGGTGTAGGCAATCGGGTAGTAGGTCATGTCGTTCGCCACGGTCTGCTGAATTTGCTTATAGATATCGGCCCGTTTTGCGGCGTCGGTTTCCACTGCACCTTTATCCCACAGGGCATCAAACTGCGGATTTTTGTAGTGCGCGTAGTTATAGGCTTCGTTGCTCATGAACAGCGATTTGTAACCGTCCGGCTCGGAGCCCATGATGTAGCCGCCCAGGTTCAGCTCCCACGCGGTGTTGTTCATATCGAGGCTGCGCTGAGACATGGCGTTGGAGTCCAGCGGCATCAGCTCCACGTTCACCCCAATGCCCTTCAGCGCCTGCTGAATGTAGAGCGCCATGCTCTCCTGGGTTTTGTTGGTGTTCACATACGCCAGGCGCAGCTTGAGGTTGTCCGGCGCGCCGGACGTCTTCAGCAGCTCTTTGGCTTTTTGCAGATCGAACTTGTACTGCTCGACGTCATCCGTCTTGTAAAGCGTATCTGGCGTCAGGAAGGAGGTCGCCGGTTTAGCGTAGTCCAGCGAGGTAAAGGCGGTCTGGGTGAGCTCGTCTTTGTTGATGGCATACGCGATGGCCTGGCGCAGCGCTTTGCTCTTCATCACCGGCACGTTCTGGTTGAACGTCATATAGGCCAGACGGCCTTCCGGATAGACCACGAAGTCAAACTTACCGGTATTTTTCAGACGGTTCACATCCTGCGGGTCAACCATCTTGAGGTTGATTTCCCCGTTTTGCAGCGCAAGGTTGGCGGCGTTGCTGTCTTTGGCGAAACGGTAGGTGACCGAATCAAGCTTCGCTTTGCCGTTCCAGTAATCGTCAAAACGGGTCAGGGCGTAATACTGCCCGGCGCGGTACTCTTTGAATTTGAACGGCCCGGAGCCGACCGGCGCATCGTTTTTGCTGCTCTTTTCCAGGTCGCCTTCACCGGCGAACACGTGCTGCGGAATCGGGTAGATTTGTACCAGGGTGCCGGTAAAGGCCGCGCTGACCTGCGGTAGGGTGAACTTAACGGTGCGCTCATCCACCTTGCTCACCTGTACCGGCTTGTCGCCGTAGGTGAACATGCTGCGGAAGAAGCTGTGCTGTTTGGCATCCAGCAGCTTGTTGAACGTAAAGACCACGTCGTCCGCCGTCAGCGGCTGGCCGTCCTGCCATTTGAGGTTGGGTTTTAACGTCAGGGTATAGCTCAGGTTATCGGCGGAAGGCGTCAGGCTTTCCGCCAGGCCCCACTCAATGTTGCCGTTATTAAAGCTGTACAGCGGGGCATAGAGCGCCTGCATGATCGTTAACGTCGTACGGTCACTGGCATAGAGCGGATTAACGGCTAACGGGTCGCCGGAGGTAATTCCAATAATTAGCGAACCGCCCTCTTTTGGCGCGTCGTTTTTTGCCGCTGAGGGCGTATTTGTCTCTTTATTTTTCGCATCATCACAGCCCGCCAGGCCTAACGCGAGCGAAACGACCACTGCCGATAACAGAAGCTTGCGCATCTCACTAACTCCTTGCCTTATAAAGTGTTTATTACTGCATCTTTTATTTATGTTGAAGCATCATATTCAGCTTTATCGGTTTACGCATTAATTATGAAAATGCGATTTTCGATTAAGCTTATGCCGGATTTGATATATATAAGCGCCGGAAGGAATAGCGGCAGATCGATTACGCTCAGTTCGTTAAACGCTTCACAAATCTCCTGCTACACTGCCTCAACACATCACTCAAAAGGCAGGCCAACATGTCAGACAACACGTATCAGCCACCAAAAGTGTGGGAATGGAAAAAGAACGGCGGCGGCGCGTTCGCCAACATCAACCGCCCGATTTCCGGCGCGACCCATGAGAAAGATCTGCCCGTGGGCTCCCACCCGCTGCAGCTTTACTCTCTCGGAACACCGAACGGTCAGAAAGTGACGATCATGCTCGAAGAGCTGCTGGCGCTGGGCGTGACGGGCGCGGAGTACGACGCATGGTTGATCCGCATCGGCGAGGGCGATCAGTTCTCCAGCGGGTTTGTTGAGGTGAACCCGAACTCGAAAATACCGGCGCTGCGTGACCACTCCACGAACCCGCCAACGCGCGTCTTTGAATCCGGCATTATCCTGCTCTATCTGGCAGAGAAATTCGGTCACTTCCTGCCGAAAGATCCGGCTGGACGCACCGAGACCCTGAACTGGCTGTTCTGGCTGCAGGGCGCAGCGCCGTTCCTCGGCGGCGGCTTTGGCCACTTCTACAACTACGCGCCGGTAAAAATTGAATACGCGATTGACCGCTTCACCATGGAAGCCAAGCGCCTGTTCGACGTGCTGGATAAACAGCTGGCGCGCGGTCGCTACGTGGCGGGTGAAGAGTACACCATCGCGGATATCGCCATCTGGCCGTGGTTCGGCTGCGTGGCGCTTGGCAGCGTCTATAACGCCGCCGAGTTCCTCGATGCAGAGAAGTACACAAACGTGCAGCGCTGGGCGAAAGACGTGGCGAATCGCCATGCCGTTAAGCGCGGCCGTATCGTTAACCGCACCAGCGGCGAGCTGAACGAGCAGCTCCACGAACGCCACGCGGCGAGCGACTTCAATACCAATACGGAAGATAAGCGTCAGGCGTAATGTTCCGCCGGGCGGGTCCCCGCCCGGCAACTGAGATCCCAGCCCAGGGCATGATTAGCTTAAAGGTTGAGCCGGTATTGCTGGCACTATCTGTGCGTTTTTCTCGCGTCAGAGATTGAGAAATGACGTCTCAACCGACAGCAGTCACAAAGGATCTGTTATAAAACTTATTAAAACAACGCTGGTTATCAGCGCCCTCATTTTTTCCACCTCGGGAATGGCTATCGACAAAACCGCCGCTGGCGCGGTAGCAGGCGCGGCCATTGGTGCGGCCACGGGCAAAGATCTGAAATCGACCGTTGGCGGCGCCGTCGTGGGCGCAGGCACCGGTGCCATGTTCAAAAACGGCGGCAAAGGTAAAGCCGCGCGTAAGGGCGGCGCGGTTGGAGCTGCCGTAGGCGCAGGTGCCGCGGCGGTTACCGGCAAGAGCGTGCTGAAAGGTGCAGCCGTTGGTGCGGGCACGGGCGCGCTGATTGGTGAAGCGACGCACTGATAAATACAGCCGGGCAGCGCTCTGCGAGCCCGGCCTCGTTGTTATGCAGTAATCCCTCCGCACAAGATCTCACATTTTTGCGATCCGCTTTCAGAAATCACATCTTCCCCACTGCAACAACCCTGTGAACAGTTGCCTGTCGTAGCCTGAAGATTACAATGCATTTGCTTATCGTAAACTACAGGCTACAATAATGGCTAAGGTCAAACACTACATCACAGCAGACGGGTACGACCCTTTTGATGCATATCTGAGAAGTGTGAAAGATCCCATAGCTAAAGCCATGATTGCTACACGTGTCGCCAGAATGTCTACGGGTAACTATGGTGATTGCAAGCCATGCAGAGAGAGCGTTTCAGAACTCAGGATTGACCAGGGGCCGGGTTACCGCGTCTATTTCAGCGAAGTCTTCGATCCGGCAGATGGCGCAGTAAGTCTGGTGCTATTGACTGGAACGAAAAAAAAGCAAAATGCAGATATTGACAGGGCCGTTGAGTATCTCAACGACTACAAGCGCAGAATATAAGAGGAAATCGGAATGGCTAAATCAGTACTTCATGATGACGCAATGGTACAGCTCCTGAAAGATTCTCCGGATTTCGCGCCCGTATATCTTCATCAGGCTTTCATTGAAATTGACGAGCCCGGAGGCTATGAGGCGTTCATGCTGGCTTTACGACATGTGATTGAAGCCTCTGGCGGGATGACCGTCATTGCTAAACGTGCAGGCATTTCTCGCGAATCACTCTATAAATCACTTTCACCAAACGGTAACCCTTCATTTAAGCGTATTGCGGAAGTGGCATCCGCAACGGGATATCCGATTTCCAGAATTGCAGCTGCAGGGTTAAACGCACCAGCGTGAGACGCACGTCAAAATACGCCCTAAGTTCTGGCCGGGCGAAGCATCAATGACGATCGTCATGCTGAAACGCCATTGGAAAAGGCGGTAAGAGACATGCCTGCATGCCGCCTCATCTGTTGCATTAATACTTAATGTCCCGCGCTTTTTGTCTTCCGGACTGTTTCATCTGACGCTTGTCCTGACGGCAGTCGTGATTACTCTGGTTATTGTTCGCCACGCAGGTCTGCTTCACCTGCCGCGACGCGTCGCGGGTTTCCTGCCTGACATCACGCGCCACGCGCCGCTCCTGCGCCTGCTGGGTCGCACTGGCAGAAACCGAGAACAGCATCAGAAGAATGCAAGAAAGGACAGGAATGACAGATAACGATCTGTTCATAGCAACACCTCGGAGAAGAGAGCCCAGAACGTCAGGGGGTTAGCAAAAGAATAGCAGTTTCAGAAGGGGCTGAATGGGGAAGGCGTTAATAATATAAGGCCGCACAAGGCGGCCTTGTACGTTGCGTTATGCCGTCAGGCGGAACTTCTGCACCGAGCGCTGAAGCTCTTCGGTCTGGCGCTCCAGCGCCGCCGCTGCCGCAGAAACCTCTTCAACCAGCGAGGCGTTTTGCTGGGTCACGCCATCCATCTGGGTAATGGCAATCCCGACCTGCGAAATACCCTTGCTTTGCTCCTCAGAGGCGGAAGCGATTTGCTTCATGATGGTCGTCACTTCCGTCACGTCGCGCAAAATCGCATCCATGGTGGTGCCGGTGTCGCTCACCAGCTGCGCCCCCTGCTCTACGCGGGAAACGGAATCGGTAATCAGCCCCTCAATCTCTTTAGCCGCGTTGGCGCTGCGGCTTGCCAGGTTACGAACTTCACCTGCCACCACGGCGAAACCACGCCCCTGTTCGCCGGCACGCGCCGCTTCAACCGCCGCATTGAGTGCCAGAATATTGGTCTGGAAGGCAATGCTGTTGATCACGTTGGTGATTTCAGCAATTTTCTTCGAGCTTTCCGAAATACCGCTCATTGTGGTCACCACCTCTTCCACCAGCGAGCCGCCGCGGCTGGCGGTAGTTGAGGCGACATCGGCCAGCTGGCTGGCCTGACGCGCGCTTTCCGCGTTCAGTTTCACCGTGGCGGTTAGCTGTTCCATGCTCGCTGCCGTCTCTTCCAGCGCAGCCGCCTGCTCTTCGGTACGGGAAGAGAGATCGTTGTTACCGCTGGAGATTTCTGTCGCGCCGCGCCAGATATTTTCACTGCCGGAGCGAATCGTACTGACCGCTTCGCGCAGGCTGTCCTGCATCGCGCTCAGCAGCGGCACCAGCTGCCCCACGCAGTTGCGGCCGAACGGCTCAATGGGCTGGCTGAGATCGCCCTGGGCAATCTGGCGGAACTGCTGGCGAATGCGAGCCAGCGGTTTGACCAGCATCGCCACCAGATAACGGTCGGTGAAGAGCAGGATCAGCAGGCCGATAATCGTGGCGACGATAATCACCGTGCGGGTCATGCTTGTCAGGCCGTCCACCACCACGCGGGTGCTGTCGAGCGACTTCGCGGCGGCATTGTTGAACGCCTCAGCGGCCGCACCGAACGCGCGGCTCAGCGGTGGCGTGACGTTGTTGGCCTGCTGGCGATACCCCTCCAGAGCCCCCTGCTTCGCCTGCTGCATTTGCGGCGTGACGCCCTGTTCAAGCAGCGCCTGCCAGGAGCCGATCACCCGTGAAGAGACCTGCTCGTCCATCGGGCCTGGGGAGATCGCTTTCATCTCGGCCAGTTTCTTGCCCATGTTATCCAGCGCCTGTTGGGCGGAGGACAGATCCGGCGTGCCGCCTGCGGCTTTGACTTCCATTGCGCGGCTCAGACGGGTCACAAAGCGGAAATATTGATCGTTACCCTGGCTGAGTACCGTCATCTGTTTAACCAGCTGGCGATCGACTTCATTGCCATCCGATACGCGAGAAAGGGACCAGGTGCTGTACAACCCAACGCCCGCCCACATTAAACAAAAGATCCCGAGAATCGTCAGCATGACGAAACGGATCGTGAAATTACGGAGCATATTCATAAGTCTTCCTTGCCGTGAGGGTGAGTTCGCCCAGAGGCGAGTACTACTCTCGTTATCGGCAGGAAAGAGGGAAATTATAACGTTTTGTGATCATTTTTAATTAGCGTGGCTTCACTGGTCACACAGCTGCCGTTAATCATTAGGCCCGCGCTTAGTGATGCAATTTATGATGTGATAAGTGCAGAGTGGGAAAGCGCTTTGAATCTGTGGCAGGCGTCGTCGGATAAATAGTGCGGTCTGATGCCCTCACCCCGGCCCTCTCCCACAGGGAGAGGGAGAAAGGCCGCACCGAGCGGTCCCCTCGCCCCTTTGGGGAGAGGGTTAGGGTGAGGGGTAAGGTGTACTTTATTTCTTACTGATCTTATCCAGATACCCCATCACAAACGCAGACAGCACAAACGTCAGGTGGATGATGACGTACCACATCAGTTTGTTATCCGGCACGTTCTTCGCGTCCATAAACACGCGCAACAGGTGGATAGAGGAGATCGCCACAATCGACGCGGCCACTTTATTCTTCAGCGACGAAGCATCCATTTTGCCCAGCCAGCTGAGCTTCTCTTTACGCTCGTCGATATCGAGCTGGGAGACAAAATTCTCGTAGCCGGAGAACATCACCATCACCAGCAGCCCGCCCACCAGGGTCATATCCACCAGCGACAGCAGAACCAGAATCAAATCCGCTTCGGCAATAGAAAAAATGTTCGGCAGAACATGCCAGATTTCCTGAAAGAACTTAATCGTCAGTGCGATAAGTGCCAGCGAGAGGCCAAAATAGACGGGGGCCAGTATCCAGCGGGAGGCGTACATGGCATTTTCAAAAAAGCGTTCCATAAAGTCCTGTTTGCAAAAGAAACCAGCGCCCAGTATATCTCAACGGCGCTGGCTGTTTGCAATAACTCAACGGTACGTCACTCAGACGTTGTCTGGGTTAACCTCGGGACGTGCGTACTCCGGCCAGACAAGCGCCACCAGTTCAGGATAGGCTTCCAGGCTGAACTCGCGAAAACACTGACGCAAATTTAATACGTCCAGATCGGAATAAGAGACCTTCTCGCCGTTAAGACAGCGCTTTTTAATATTGTCATAATATTTATAGACTGCTGAATTCAGATCGCTACAGCGACGCTGTGCCTCAAACAGTCCAGGCGTGTCATTAATTTCCGACATTTTCATGCGCTTAATTGTCGCATGTAAAAAGTCGATATATTCGTGGTTCACACGCCAGTACCAGACAGGCGTAACGGAGTTCATCAATACAGAGAAATGGTCTTCCCCTTCCTCTTTTGTCATCAGTTCAGGTTGCGGGGGTTCACTGGTGTCTTTCGACACTTTCGTTTTATTGAACTCCTGCATCAATAAAAGCACACCAGCGGTCAGTAATAGTAATGTGATGACCGTAAAAAAGATGCTGTTCATGGGTAGGCTCCATTTTTTTTGATTTTAAATTTGCCTCATGATATTGTCAACGAATCTCACGCCTTTACCAACCCCACCCTGTTGAAAATAAAGGAAATTAAAAATGCTGCCCGACTATCTCGTCCCGGCTAAGTACCACATTACGCCTGTGGAACAGCAACCGACGGAAGCAGAAAAAGAGGCCAGTTTCACTCAGGGGAAAAGAAAGCTCTCTGATTTCGAGCCCGATATATTAATTGGTGTTTCCCGAACTGGCAAATCCCGAAATATGTTGCTGGAAGAGCACGATCGCCATATAAAAGACCGCTTATTTCGCGCCATAAAAATTGAAGCCTTTGTCCACCTGCTGAATGACCTGCAGGCCGAGGGTGAAATAGATGCCCAGAAACTAAGTCAAATAATGGCCGAGAAAACCGAAGAAATTAATGAAGCGGGCAATGAAATTTGGCTTAATTTAATTACGCGCGAAAAAAACAACCCAATCTTTTATAGCCTGGGGGAAGATTAACGTGAAAGAAGTTAAAAACAACGACGTTTATTTGACTTTAGATGATAAAAAAAGTGATGAATTTATCTTAAAGCAAAATCTCGACGCGCTAAGAAACACAAAAAATGACGAGATGACGCGTATTACGCAAGACCTGGTATCGATCCCGGCGACGCTGGTTCGTCTGAAGTGGCAGAATCGCCGTGAAATTTATCCGCTACAGGTCAAAGAAGAGATTTACGGTGCCGTGATGAACGCCATCATAGAGCAGCGTCCCGAGCTGAAAGAGAAGCTTCTGGGACGTCTTGAGGCCAATTATCAGTATCTGCTTGCCAGAGAAATCGCCACCCTGCGTCTGACGCGCAAGCTGTCCGACGGTGAGTACCGTACCTCAAACGTCACCTGCGTGGCGCTTGATGAGGACGCGCTGGCAACCCCTTCTACCGCACCGACGGATAATAAAAACGCATAAACCGACAGGCATAAAAAAAGCCGGCTTTCGCCAGCTTCTTTATCACTTCGAGGCCGCTTTCTCTTCGCCGACCAGTCCAATCTTCAGGTAACCCGCCTGATGCAGCGTGTCCATTACCTTCATCATGGTTTCATAATCAACGGTTTTATCCGCGCGGAAGAAGACCGTGGTGTCTTTCTTACTGCCCGTAAGCTGCTCCAGCGCCGGGATGACCGAGTCGGCCGTCACCGGGTCGTTCCCGAGGAACATAGATTTATCCGCTTTCACCGACAGGTAGATAGGCTTCTCCGGGCGCGGCTGGGGCTGGCTGGAAGAGGCGGGCAGATTCACCTTCACATCCACCGTCGCCAGCGGCGCGGCCACCATGAAGATAATCAGCAGAACCAGCATGACGTCGATAAACGGCGTCACGTTGATTTCATGCATTTCGCCGTTATCGTCCAGATTTTCGTTTAGACGCATCGCCATACTCTTAACCTGCGCGCAGTTTAGACGCCGCGTGCACCGGCTTAACCGAGCTGGCGTTCAGGTCGAGATCGCGACTTTGCAGCAGCAGAACCTGCGCGGCAACGTCACCCAGCGTGGCTTTGTAGCTGCCAATCATGCGCGCGAAGATGTTGTAGATGACCACCGCCGGAATAGCGGCAACCAGACCGATTGCCGTCGCCAGCAGCGCTTCTGCGATACCCGGCGCAACGACCGCCAGGTTGGTGGTTTGGGTCTGCGCGATACCGATAAAGCTGTTCATGATGCCCCAGACCGTACCGAAAAGACCGATGAACGGTGAGATCGCGCCGATGGTCGCCAGATAACCATTGCCGCGTCCCATGTGTCGGCCAACGGCCGCAACGCGACGCTCCAGGCGGAAACCGGTACGTTCTTTGATCCCTTCGTTATCTTCACTGCCAGCGGAGAGTTCCAGCTCGTTCTGCGCTTCGTTCACTAACAGGGTGGTCAGGCTTTTCGCGTGGAAGGATGAGGTCATGTCTGCAGCCTGATCCAGAGAGCGGGCTTCGGCCAGCTGCTGCTGTTCCCGCTTAAGGCGACGCTTCTGTGAAAGCAGCTCGGCGCTTTTGCTGAAGAAGATAGCCCAGGTGACAACGGACGCCAGAATCAGGCCGATCATCACAATCTTAACCACGATGTCAGCATGCTGATACATGCCCCAAACGGAGAGATCCGTCTGCATCAAATTATTACCCACTCTGTATCTCCAGGACGCAAATCACAAAATCTGAGCGTAATAATATCAAAACGTCGTCGAATTGATAGTAGTTCTCATTAGTATTTGCATGGTGCCGTAATTTTCGTTCACTTTCCTTGCGCTTACGCAGTAAAAATTTCTTATGCAAATTTTTGCTAATATTTTCTGCTTATTCGATAAGCCCCGGGGTGCAGTTTTTTCCAATCGTGGTAGTCTGGACGTCCAGACGTATAAAAACAGGGTTAGCGAACATGACAAAGAAGCATCTTGATACCACGCTGGTACAGGCAGGACGCAGCAAAAAATATACGCAGGGATCGGTCAACAGCGTGATTCAACGAGCCTCCTCGCTGGTGTTTGATACCGTAGAGGAGAAAAAAATCGCCACGCGCAATCGCGCGAAAGGCGGGCTGTTTTATGGCCGTCGCGGCACGCTAACCCATTTCTCTCTTCAGGAAGCGATGTGCGAGCTGGAAGGCGGCGCGGGCTGCGCGCTGTTCCCGTGCGGGGCGGCGGCGGTCGCCAACACCATTCTGGCGTTTGTGGAACAGGGCGACCATATCCTGATGACCAACACCGCCTACGAGCCCAGCCAGGACTTCTGCACCAAAATCCTCAGCAAGCTCGGCGTAACGACCGGCTGGTTCGACCCGCTGATTGGTGAAGGCATTGCCGAACTTATTCAGCCAAACACGCGCATTGTGTTCCTGGAATCTCCGGGATCGCTCACCATGGAAGTTCATGACGTGCCGGCTATCGTGAAGGCCGTGCGCAGCAAAGCGCCAGAGGCGATCGTGATGATCGATAACACCTGGGCGGCGGGCGTGCTGTTCAAAGCCCTGGAGTTCGACATTGATATCTCGATTCAGGCGGCGACGAAATACCTGATAGGCCACTCTGACGGCATGATTGGCACCGCGGTTTCCAACGCGCGCTGCTGGGATCAGCTGCGTGAAAATGCCTACCTGATGGGCCAGATGGTGGATGCAGATACGGCCTACATGACCAGCCGCGGACTCCGCACGCTGGGCGTTCGCCTGCGTCAGCACCATGAAAGCAGCCTGAAGGTGGCCGAATGGCTGGCGCAGCATCCGCTGGTTGAGCGCGTGAATCATCCCGCGTTACCGGGCAGTAAAGGCCACGAATTCTGGCAGCGTGACTTTACGGGCAGCAGCGGTCTGTTCTCGTTCGTGCTGAAAAAGCGGCTAAATAACGACGAGCTGGCGAGCTATCTGGATAATTTTACCCTCTTCAGCATGGCCTACTCCTGGGGCGGTTTTGAATCTCTGATCCTGCCTAACCAGCCGGAACAGGTTGCGGCTCTGCGCCCCGGCGGTGAAGTGGACTTCAGCGGCACCCTGATTCGACTGCATATCGGTTTAGAAAACGTTGACGATCTGATTGCCGATTTAGCAGCAGGGTTCGAGCGTATCGTGTAAAGTGCTGGCTGAAAATGTACTCCCTGGACGCTTTTGTGGACACCGCAAGCAGAAAAGTCTGCTTGAGTTGCGCCCGGGATCAAACCCGACGGGCGAATAAGGGAGTACAATAGCGCTATATCTGCTGTTCCACAGGAAAGTCCATGGCTGTTATTCAAGATATTATCGCGGCGCTCTGGCAACACGACTTTGCCGCGCTGGCGGATCCTCACGTCGTCGGTATCGTTTACCTCGTGATGTTCGCAACTCTGTTTCTGGAAAATGGATTACTGCCAGCCTCTTTTTTACCCGGTGACAGCCTGCTTTTACTTGCCGGGGCGTTAATCGGAAAAGGCGTCATGGACTTCACGCCAACGATGGTTATTCTCACTTCCGCAGCAAGCCTGGGCTGCTGGCTGAGCTATCTGCAGGGCCGCTGGCTCGGGAATACCCGCGTCGTGAAAGGCTGGCTGGCGCAGTTACCGCATAAATATCATCAGCGTGCGACCTGCATGTTCGATCGCCACGGCCTGCTGGCACTGCTGGCGGGGCGTTTCCTCGCGTTTGTTCGCACGCTTCTGCCTACGATGGCGGGCATTTCCGGTCTGTCAAACCGCCGCTTCCAGTTCTTCAACTGGCTGAGCGCTCTGCTGTGGGTGGGTGTGGTCACCACGCTCGGCTACGCGCTGAATATGATCCCCTTTGTGAAACACCATGAAGATCAGGTGATGACTTTCCTGATGGTGCTGCCGATGTTCCTGCTGGTGGCAGGACTGGTGGGAACCATCGCGGTAGTGATTAAGAAGAAGTACTGCAGCGCCTGATCCCCTCACCCTGACCCTCTCCCCATAGGGGAGAGGGGAAAAGCTTAAGCTCCCTGCATGGTTCGGATGCGTGATGCATCCTCTCCCGGCGTGACGCCGAAATAGCGCTTAAACTCCCGACTGAACTGCGACGCACTTTCGTAACCCACCCGCATCGCCGCCGCGCTGGCCTTCATGCCGTCGTGGATCATCAGCATCCGCGCCTTATGCAGCCGGTAGGTTTTAAGGTACTGCAGCGGCGAGGTGCTGGTTACCGACTTGAAGTTATGGTGAAACGCCGAGACGCTCATGTTCGCTTCCGCCGCCAGCTGGTCGACGCTGAGGTTTTCCGTGTACTGGCTTTCGATACGCTTGAGCACGCGGCTTATCAGGCTGAAGTGGGTCTGTCGGCTCACCAGAGCCAGTAACGCCCCGCCGCCCGGGCCTAGCAGCACGTGGTAGAGAATTTCGCGGACGATCTGTTTGCCCAGAATACGCGCGTCCAGCGGCCTTTCCATCACGTCCAGCAGACGTTCAATGGCGCAGAGGATCTCTTCCGACAGCGTCGCCGAGTTAATCCCGCTCGACGCCATAGACGGCTGGAAGAATTCGTCTTCGCCAATATCCATCAGCAGCTCCTGCAGCTGAAGAATATCGACGTTGACGCGAATACCGGCCAGCGGAACGGCCTCTGTCGCGAAGGTTTCACATTCGAAGGGTAAAGGTACCGTCAGGAGCAGATATTCATTGGTGTCGTAGCGGAACACGCGCTCGTTGATATAGCCAATTTTATGGCCCGAGAAGAGAAAAACGATGCCCGGCTGGTACATGACCGGCGTGCGCGTCCCGGGCTGCGTGCCGTAGAGCAGGCGAATGTCAGGAAGCAGATCGCTGACGCCATTTTCTTTATCTATCAGTCTTTTAATCTGCGCAGTGAGCTGATGGCAGATCGCTTCACGGTTCATATTACGTTACTCCGGGTACGGTTTCCGACGTTGACAGTGTGCGTGCTTTTCCGCGCTTTCTCCAGCGCTCTGTAGAAATGGGCAAGACATCGGCAGAAATGTGCATTGAGAGGATAGCCCCGGACGGCCACAATGTGCAGCATCAGGTCGCCCTCTGCGCCACCACGGTTTTTCACCCACTAAAGGGAACGAGCAATGAACAACTTTAATCTTCACACCCCAACCCGCATTCTGTTTGGTAAAGATGCTATCGCCGATCTGCGCGCGCAGATCCCCGCTGACGCCCGCGTACTGATCACCTACGGTGGCGGCAGCGTGAAAAAAACCGGCGTGCTGGATCAGGTTTACAGCGCCCTGGACGGTCTGGACGTGCGTGAGTTCGGCGGCATCGAGCCAAATCCGTCTTACGAAACGCTAATGGACGCGGTGAAAATTGCCCGCGAAGAAAATATCACCTTCCTGCTGGCCGTCGGCGGCGGCTCCGTGCTGGACGGCACCAAATTCATCGCGGCGGCAGCGCACTACGCTGACGGCATCGATCCGTGGCACATTCTGGAAACCCGCGGCAGCGACATTAAAAGCGCCATCCCGATGGGCTCCGTGCTGACCCTGCCAGCGACGGGCTCTGAATCCAACAAGGGCGCGGTGATCTCCCGTAAAACGACCGGCGACAAACAGGCCTTTATGAACGAACACGTTCAGCCTGTGTTCGCGATCCTGGATCCGGTTTATACCTACACCCTGCCTGCGCGTCAGGTGGCGAACGGCGTGGTCGATGCCTTTGTTCATACCGTTGAGCAGTACGTAACGTATCCGGTAGATGCCAAAATTCAGGATCGCTTCGCGGAAGGCATTCTGCTGACGCTCGTCGAAGAAGGTCCGAAAGCGCTGAAAGAGCCGGAAAACTACGACGTGCGTGCCAACGTCATGTGGGCGGCAACGCAGGCGCTGAACGGCCTGATCGGGGCTGGCGTGCCGCAGGACTGGGCAACCCATATGCTGGGCCACGAGCTGACGGCGATGCACGGTCTGGATCACGCTCAGACGCTAGCCGTTGTGCTGCCTGCCCTGTGGAACGAAAAACGGGATACCAAGCGTGCCAAACTGCTGCAGTATGCCGAGCGCGTGTGGAACATCACCGAGGGTTCTGACGATGCGCGTATTGATGCCGCCATCGAAGCGACCCGCAGCTTCTTTGAAGGTCTGGGCGTGCCAACGCGTCTGTCCGGCTACGGCCTGGACGGCAGCTCCATCCCTGCCCTGCTGGCGAAACTCGAAGAGCACGGCATGACCCACCTGGGCGAGCACGGCGATATTACGCTCGACGTGAGCCGTCGCATCTACGAAGCGGCACGCTAAGCGTTTTTGCCCTCCCGACTTTCGTTTTTTGACATTTCGTCCAGACTTAATGCACAACCCATCGCCGGAGGAACCCTCCGGCGATGCGCACCTGAAGGAGGAAAAATGGCAAACCAAACCGTAATCAAGCTGCAGGACGGCAACGTGATGCCCCAGCTGGGGCTAGGTGTATGGAAAGCCGGTAACGACGAGGTCGTCTCCGCCATTCATAAAGCCCTGGAAGTCGGCTATCGGTCCATTGATACCGCCGCCGCATATAAAAACGAGGACGGCGTGGGTAAGGCACTGGCCAGCGCTGGCGTCCCCCGCGATGAGTTATTCATCACCACGAAACTGTGGAACGACGATCAAAAACGTCCCCGCGAAGCGCTGGAGGAGAGCCTGGAGAAACTCCAGCTCGATTTCGTCGATCTCTGGCTGATGCACTGGCCGGTTCCGGCTATCGATCACTACGTTGATGCCTGGAAAGGGATGATTGACCTGCAGAAAGAGGGGCTGGTGAAAAGCATCGGCGTCTGTAACTTCCAGGTTCATCACCTGCAGCGGCTGATTGACGAGACTGGCGTTGCGCCAGTGATTAACCAGATCGAGCTGCACCCGCTGATGCAGCAGCGCCAGCTACACGCCTGGAACGCTACGCATAAAATCCAGACCGAGTCCTGGAGCCCGCTGGCGCAGGGCGGCGAAGGGGTGTTTGATCAAAAGATTATCCGTGAGCTGGCGGATAAATACGGTAAAACCCCGGCGCAAATCGTCATTCGCTGGCATCTGGACAACGGCCTGGTGGTCATCCCGAAATCGGTCACGCCATCGCGCATCGCCGAGAACTTCGACGTCTGGGATTACCGTCTGGACAAAGACGAGCTGGGTGAGATTGCGAAGCTGGATAAGGGTAAACGTTTAGGCCCGGACCCAGACCAGTTTGGCGGGTAATCGCGTAAAAAAGCCGGGTGGCGGCTTCGCCTTACCCGGCCTACGTGTCGACATAAAAACCCCGGCTCGCCGGGGTTTTTTATTTACGCTTTGCGCTTCACGGGCTTCTTCACACTCGAATTACCGTTCGAACGCTGATGCACAATCGGCGTGTGCTTGGTCAGCGCCGGGCGCGTATTGCGGTTCTGGCGACGCGCTTCGCGCATCTCATCGAGCGTCGGGGCCGGTACCAGGCAGTCGCGGCGCGAGCCGATCAGGTGTTTTTTACCCATCTCTTCCAGCGCCTGACGGATCAGCGGCCAGTTTTTCGGATCGTGGTAGCGCAGCAGCGCTTTATGCAGACGGCGCTGTTTATCCCCTTTCGGCACCACCACCTCTTCACTCTTATAACCAATCTTACTCAGCGGGTTCTTGCCGGTGTAATACATGGTCGTCGAGTTAGCGAGCGGTGACGGATAGAAGTTCTGCACCTGATCCAGGCGGAAGCGACGCTGCTTCAGCCACAGCGCCAGGTTCACCATGTCCTCATCGCGCGTGCCCGGGTGGGCGGAGATGAAGTATGGGATCAGATACTGCTCTTTACCCGCCTGCTTTGAATAGGTATCGAACAGCTCTTTAAATCGATCGTAGCTGCCCATGCCCGGCTTCATCATTTTCGACAGCGGGCCTTCCTCGGTGTGCTCCGGCGCAATCTTCAGATAGCCGCCGACGTGGTGCGTCGCCAGCTCTTTGATGTAGCGCGGATCTTCCACGGCGATGTCGTAACGTACCCCGGACGCGATCAGGATCTTCTTGATGCCCTTCAGGTCCCGCGCGCGGCGGTAGAGGTTGATCGTCGGCTCATGGTTAGTGTCCATATGCTCGCAAATGCTCGGATAGACGCAGGAGAGGCGACGGCAGGTTTGCTCCGCGCGCGGCGACTTGCAGCGCAGCATGTACATGTTCGCGGTTGGGCCGCCAAGGTCGGAAATCACGCCGGTAAAGCCCGGAACCGAGTCGCGAATCGCTTCGATCTCATTGATGATCGAATCTTCAGAGCGGCTCTGGATAATGCGCCCTTCGTGCTCGGTAATAGAGCAGAAGGAACAGCCGCCGAAGCAGCCGCGCATGATGTTGATCGAGAAGCGGATCATCTCATACGCCGGGATACGGGCGTTACCGTACGCCGGGTGCGGCACGCGCTTGTACGGCAGCGCAAAGACGCTGTCCATCTCTTCGGTGGAGAGCGGGATCGCCGGCGGGTTGATCCAGATAAAGCGCTCGCCGTGCTTCTGCATCAGCGCGCGGGCGCAGCCCGGGTTGGTTTCATGGTGCAGAATACGGGACGCGTGCGCGTAGAGCACCTTGTCGGCTTTCACCTTCTCGTAGGACGGCAGCAGCACGTAGGTCTTTTCCCACGGTTTCGGGCGCGGCGGCTGCACAACGATAGCCTTCGCTTCCGCTTTTTTCGGCTCAACCGGCTTGTTATCGGCACACGGCAGATCTTCGCCGTACGGGTGCGGGATCGGGTCGATTTTGCCCGGCATATCAATGATGCGGGAATCCACCCCGCTCCAGCCCGGCAGCGCCTCTTTTACCATGATGGCGGTATTGCGCACGTCGCGGATGCTGCTCACCGGCTCACCCTGCGACAGACGGTGCGCCACTTCCACCAGCGGACGCTCGCCGTTACCGTAAATCAGCATGTCGGCTTTGGAATCCACCAGCACCGAGCGGCGAACGGTATCTGACCAGTAGTCGTAGTGCGCGGTGCGGCGCAGGCTCGCCTCGATGCCGCCCAGGATCACCGGGACGTCTTTCCAGGCTTCTTTACAGCGCTGGGTATAGACCAGGGTCGCGCGGTCGGGGCGTTTACCCGCCACGTTATCCGGCGTGTAGGCGTCGTCATGGCGCAGCTTGCGGTCGGCAGTATAGCGGTTGATCATCGAGTCCATGTTGCCTGCGGTGACGCCGAAGAACAGGTTCGGTTTACCCAGACGCATAAAGTCGTCTTTGCTGTTCCAGTCAGGCTGGGAGATGATCCCCACGCGGAAGCCCTGCGCCTCAAGCATACGGCCACAGATGGCCATGCCGAAGCTCGGATGGTCAACGTAGGCATCGCCCGTGACCAGAATGATGTCGCAGCTGTCCCAGCCCAGTTGGTCCATCTCTTCACGGGACATCGGCAGGAATGGCGCCGGTCCAAAGCAGGCCGCCCAGTACTGGGGCCAGGAGAAGAGGTCACGATCCGGCTGGATCAGGGAAATTGCGCTCATAATGCTTCCGAAGAAAAAATAGACAAAAGGAGCGGGATTATACGCTGTTCATCCGCCAGATTTGAAGAAAAGGATGCATGAAGCAGGCAGATATTCGGGGAAGTCGTTAAAATACGGCGCCCAGATAATTTTGAATCATAATATTCACTATATTTTCCGGTGAGTTGTCCCGGAACGTGTTATTGCGCGGAGCTCTGTCGTGAAGCCCAACGATTCGTTACATGTATCCCAGCTGCGGGTTGTCCTTCACCTCTGCGGTTTTCTGGTTCTGCTGTACAGCCTTTCCATGCTGCCGCCGATGGTGATCGCCCTGCTGAATAAAGAGCGGACCTACTTTGCCTTCCTGACCACCTTTTTAACCTTTTTTACTCTCGGAGGGCTAACCTGGCGGGCAACACGTCACGCCGGCATACAGCTTCGCACCCGCGACGGGTTTGTGATTATCGTGCTGTTCTGGCTGCTGTTTTCATTCATTAGCGCCATGCCGCTCTGGATGGATGACGGGCTACAGCTCTCCTTTGCCGACGCGCTCTTTGAAGGGGTTTCCGGGATCACCACCACCGGGGCAACGGTCATCGGGGACGTCAGCGCCCTGCCTAAGTCATACCTTTATTACCGCGCTCAGCTGAATTTCATTGGCGGGTTAGGCGTCATCGTGCTGGCCGTCGCGGTCCTGCCGCTGCTGGGCATCGGCGGCATGAAGCTCTATCAGTCAGAGATGCCGGGGCCGTTCAAAGAGGAGCGTCTGACTCCCCGCCTTGCCGATACCGCGCGCACGCTGTGGGTAACCTACTTCGCGCTGGGCGTGGCATGCACCCTGGCCTACTGGCTGGCGGGAATGTCATTTTTTGACGCCCTCTGTCACGGGCTGTCGACCGTGTCGTTGGGCGGGTTCTCCACCCGCAGCGAGAGCATTGGGTTTTATGACAGCCACGCGATTGAGCTGGTCGCCGGGGCGTTTTCACTGCTTTCCGCGTTCAATTTCACCCTCTGGTACGTCGCCATTGTCAGACGCACCCTGAAACCGATTCGCCGCAGCCCGGAGGTTAAATTCTTTCTGAGCGCCGCCGCGGTGATTATTGTCATCACCGCCTGGCAGGTCTGGCATGCCGGGATGTACAACGCAACGGATAGCCTGGTGCACGCCTTCTTCCTTGCCAGTTCGATGATGACCGATAACGGCCTTTCGACAGCCGACTATGCCCAATGGCCCGCACACACCATCTTCCTGCTGTTGAGCGCCAGCTTTTTTGGCGGCTGCGTAGGCTCGACCTGCGGCGGGATCAAAGCCCTGCGTTTTCTCATTATGTTCAAGCAGAGTATTCAGGAGATGAACCAGCTGGCGCATCCGAGAGCGCTGCTGAGCATTAAGGTGGGCAAAAGCGTGGTGAATGAACGCGTCCTGCGCTCGGTATGGAGCTTCTTTTTTCTCTACGTCATGATCACGGGCTTTTTTGTCTGGTCGCTCAATCTGATGGGCTACGACCTGTTTACCGCATTCGCAACGGTTGCCGCCTGCATCAACAACATGGGGCTGGGGTTTGGCGAGACGGCGTCGACGTTTGGCACGTTAACCGAGGGGGCAAAACTGCTGATGTGCGCGGCGATGATCCTGGGGCGTCTGGAAATTTACCCGGTGCTGATTCTGTTCTCGCGCTTTTTCTGGCGGGCATAAAACATTCCCGGCGAACCGGGAATGTTGGGGTTAAGGTGCGGGGTTGATCAGCATCTGCCCCACGGAGCCCCTGTCCATCATCTCCAGCGTCTGGCTGTGGAACAGGAACGGGAAGTGCGGCCACGAAGGCTGACCGTAATAGACAAGCAGTTCAACCTGGCCGTCTACCCAGACGGTATCTTTCCAGCCGCGATCTTCCGGGAACGGCATCGCACCGTTGACGTTGCGGATCAGGAATGCCACCCCTTCAATATGGAACGACTGAGGCATATCCGAGCGGACCGTCCAGCGCTCCCAGGTGCCCTGCTGCGCGGTAATGTCGATGCGGTTGACGTCCCACAGCGCGCCGTTGATGCCCGGGTCGTCGCCCAGGCTGATATCACGGCTACGCACCGGCGAGCCGCTCATGATCTCCTGCGGCAGCAGACGCATTGGCAGGCTATCGGTCACCAGCGGCAGCAGACCGGTCGGGCGCAGGGTCAGCACCAGGGTAGAGACAAGAATGCTCGACGGTTCAAAGAACCCGCGAATGCGGTCCACAATGCTGGCCGCTTCACCGCAGGTGACAGACACTTCATCCCCATTGGTCATATCAATGAGAACTTCACGACGTTCGCCCGGCGAGAGCGCCAGCTGTTTGACGGAAACCGGCGCCGGTAAAAAGCCCTGGTCGCCGGAGATCACGTGCAGCGGACGGCCATCGCTCATTTGCAGCTGATAGCGGCGCGAGTTAGACGCGTTGAGCAGACGCAGGCGGACCCAGCCGCGCGAAACTTCCACATACGGGCTTTGCGCGCCGTTGACCAGCAGCGTATCGCCGACAAAGCCACCGCTGCCCGGCTCGCTGTATTCTGGCGTACCGAAATTATCCAGACGCTTGTCCTGGATGATAACCGGGAAATCATCCACGCCGTAGTGGTTCGGGATCGGCAGGGATTTGCTGACCTCATCTTCCACCAGCCACATTCCGGCCAGGCCATTATAAACCTGCTGCGCCGTGCGGTTAGGCGTGTTGGCGTGATACCACAGGGTGGCCGCGCTCTGGCGAATCGGCAGAACGGGCGCCCAGTCGGCGCTGGGTGACATCATTCGCGCCGCGCCGCCAATCAACGGGCCAGGCACCTGTAAGCCGCTGATGGTCATGGCGACATTTTCAGGGGTACGGTTACTGTAGATGAGCTTTACGTCATCGCCATTCCACACGCGTATGGTCGGCCCAAGGTAACGTCCGTTAATGCCCCAGACCGGCGCGCGCGTCCCCTGGGTAAAGGACCAGTGGCTACGCTGCAGCGTCAGGAAAAGCGGCTGACCGCGACGGGATTCAATTAATGGCGGAATGGGCAGCGGCTGTTGCTGCCCGGCGGCGCTGGCTGTCAGCGGCATCGCACCCGCACAAAGGGCGATCCCGGAAGCCTGAATAAACTGACGCCGACTGAGTGACATATAAGCTCCATCTGAAACGACTAACAACGCGGGAATTCGTTTTCCCTTCAACGCCGGATTAAATCTTACCGGCGGCTTCTCTCTCTGCGACTTCTTTGTCGAGCTGCGCAATGTGCTGAGCCATCAGCTCACGGCAGTGCGCTGCCAGCTCGCGCACCTGGTCTTTACCGTATTTGCTGGTATCGACGGGTGGCAGCATTTCGACAATCACCAGCCCGTTATTCAGGCGGTTAAGATTAATCTTATTCGAAGTATTGGAAACACACACAGGAATAATTGGAACACCTGCCGCAATTGCGGCATGAAACGCACCGGTTTTAAACGGCAGCAGGCCGCGGCCGCGGCTACGCGTTCCTTCCGGGAACATCCAGATTGAGATTCTGCGCTTTTTAAAATGATTGACCACTTCCGCAATGGTGCTGTGCGCTTTCGCACGGTTGTTACGGTCGATCAGCAGGTTACCGGTCAGCCAGTACAGCTGGCCAAAAAACGGGATCCACAGCAGGCTTTTTTTCCCCACCGTCACGGTCGGTGGCAAAACGATATTTGCGGCGGTCACCATATCGTAATTGTTCTGATGGTTGGCGATATAGATGGCGTTACCGAAATTCTCCGCCCCTTCAGGCAGACGTTTTTCAACCTTCAGACCAAACAGCGGCGCAAGGCGACCGAACATATGGCCGAAGGTGGCAACATGCTTAGGATTACGCGGACTGAACAGGCAATAGATGCAGCCGAAAATACAGACCAGAATGCAGTAGATAACGGTAAGAATAAGACGAACAATATATAGCATAGCGACCTCTGAAGCCCCAACAGCTGACAATTATACTTCACCTGTGGCCAGGTAAGGACTTTATTACGAGCGCGTATTGTTAATCGCAACGCACGAATTAACAACGATTTTACGGGAAATTTTATTGAAACTCCCCCTCCGGGCAGAGGGGGATATCACGACATTACTCTTCGCTGTCACCCGCGGTGCTGCGTGCAGGAGAGTCAATCTCCACGCGGTCGATGCGCTGCAAACCGCGCATCAGCGAGCCGCGGCGACCGCGCTCACCCACCACTTTCTGCAGCTCTTCCGGACGCAGCTTGATCTTACGCTTGCCGACGTGAATGGTCAGCGTGCTCTGCGGCGGCAGGAGGAAGAGGTGTGCCAGGCCATCTTCGCCTTTCGCGGCTTCCACCGACGGGATGTTGATGATCTTGTTGCCCTTGCCTTTCGACAGTTCCGGCAGATCGCTGACCGGGAACATCAGCATACGTCCGGCGGTGGTGATCGCCAGCAGCATGTCGCTTTCGTTCTCGATCACCAGCGGCGCCATCACGTGGGCGTTGTCCGGCAGGCTTATCAGCGCCTTACCGGCACGGTTACGGGAGACCAGATCGTTGAAGGTACAGATAAAGCCGTAGCCCGCATCGGACGCCAGCAGCAGCTTCTGGTCATCGGCTTCCATCAGCATATGGTCAACCGTCGCCCCCGGCGGCAGCGTCAGCTTGCCGGTGAGCGGCTCGCCCTGCCCGCGCGCGGAAGGCAGCGTAATCGGGTCGATGGCGTAGCTGCGGCCGGTGGAGTCGATAAACGCCACCGGCTGGTTGCTCTTGCCTTTCACCGCCGCTTTGAAGCTGTCGCCCGCCTTGTAGCTCAGCCCCGGCGCGTCGATATCGTGGCCTTTGGCGCTGCGCACCCAGCCGCTCTGCGACAGAACAATCGTGACCGGCTCGGACGGCTGCATGTCGTGCTCGTTCATCGCCTTCGCTTCTTCGCGCTCGTGCAGCGGAGAACGACGGTCGTCGCCGAAGGCGTCTGCATCGGCCTGCAGCTCTTTCTTCAGCAGGGTATTCATCTTGCGCTCGGACGCGAGGATCGCCTGCAGCTGATCGCGCTCTTTTTCCAGCTCGTTCTGCTCGCCGCGGATCTTCATCTCTTCCAGTTTGGCGAGATGGCGCAGCTTCAGTTCGAGGATCGCTTCGGCCTGGGTTTCGCTGATGCCAAAGCGCGACATCAGCGCCGGCTTCGGCTCGTCCTCGGTACGGATGATCTCAATCACTTCGTCGATATTGAGGAACGCCACCAGCAAACCTTCGAGGATATGCAGGCGCTTAAGCACTTTCTCCAGACGATGGTTCAGACGACGACGGACCGTATCGCGGCGGAAGGTCAGCCATTCGGTGAGGATCTCCAGCAGGTTTTTCACCGCCGGGCGTCCGTCGAGACCAATCATGTTCAGGTTGATGCGGTAGCTTTTTTCCAGATCGGTGGTGGCAAACAGGTGGTTCATCACCTGCTCCATGTCCACGCGGTTGGAGCGCGGCACGATCACCAGACGGGTCGGGTTCTCGTGATCCGATTCGTCGCGCAGGTCGTCCACCATCGGCAGCTTTTTATTGCGCATCTGGGAGGCGATCTGCTCCAGCACTTTAGCACCGGAAACCTGATGCGGCAGCGCGGTGATCACCACGGCGCCGTCCTCTTTATTCCACACCGCGCGCATGCGCACGGAGCCGCGACCGTTCTGGTAGATTTTGCGGATTTCCGCGCGCGAGGTGATGATCTCGGCTTCGGTCGGGAAATCTGGCCCCTGCACGATATCCAGCAGCTCGTCGAGCGTCGCTTTCGGCTGCTCAATCAGGGTAATGGCGGCTTTCGCCACTTCACGCAGGTTGTGCGGCGGAATGTCCGTCGCCATACCGACCGCGATACCGGTGGTACCGTTCAGCAGAATGTTCGGCAGACGCGCGGGCAGCATCTTCGGCTCCTGCATCGTACCGTCGAAGTTCGGCACCCAGTCAACGGTTCCCTGCCCCAGCTCGCCCAGCAGCACTTCGGCATATTTAGAGAGACGGGATTCGGTATAACGCATCGCCGCGAAGGATTTCGGATCGTCCGGCGCACCCCAGTTCCCCTGCCCGTCCACCAGCGGGTAGCGGTAAGAGAACGGCTGCGCCATCAGCACCATCGCTTCATAACAGGCGCTGTCGCCGTGCGGATGGTATTTACCCAGTACGTCACCGACGGTACGGGCGGATTTCTTGAACTTGGCGGTGGCGTTCAGCCCCAGTTCGGACATCGCATAGACGATGCGGCGCTGAACAGGCTTCAGGCCATCCCCGATAAACGGCAACGCCCTGTCCATGATGACGTACATGGAGTAGTTCAGGTAGGCGTTTTCCGTGAATTCATGTAGCGCGAGGCGCTCTGCCATATCGCTCATTACGTGTGATTCCTCAACTCAGAAACCGAAGGGTTTCAGGCAATATTGCCGCAGATACTACCTCATCTGATGAATTGAGTCACAAAGAAAAAGGGCCGCACAGGCGGCCCTTTTCGGGTTATTTGTTCAGCTTAATAACCTGCTTCACGTCGATTTCAAACTCGTTCCAGTCTTTATCGACTTTACCCTGCAGTTCAACTTTATCCTGCGGAGTGACGGTCACACCGTTCCAGCGCTTGTGGTCAATCTCAACTACGACCGTGCCGGACTCATCGCGGAAGGTGTAGCGGTCATCGGACAGGCGCTCGGTGATGTTCCCGCGCAGCTTCACCCAGGCATCGTCCTTCAGGTCTTTCACGTTTGCCGCGGTGGTGAGGTTGGCGTTGTTATCGACAAAACCGCCCTGCTGAGTTTGCGTCTGGGTCTGTGTGGCCGATGGGCCAGTAAAACCGCCCTGAGCAGCAAAGACCGGCGCGGTGGTCATCATCATGATGGCAGCAATTGCAGCGAATTTTTTCATTTTCATCTCTCCCTTTAATGTCGTTTCGCAATCCATTTAACAGGGTAATCCTTAACAACTTCTTAAGGGAAAAATTTATTTATTATTGCTGTACAGCAGGCGCTTACAGAGGGTTTACTGACGACATCAAGGAGGGAACATGCGCATTTTACTGGTAGAAGACGACAGGTTAATCGGCGACGGTATCAAGGCGGGGTTGAGCAAAATGGGCTTTAGCGTGGACTGGTTTACCGACGGTAAAACCGGCCAGGCCGCGCTGTCTTCTGCACCCTATGATGCCGTGGTGCTGGATCTGACGCTGCCGGAAATTGACGGTCTGGATATCCTGCGCGCGTGGCGCGAGAGCGGGCGCAGCGAGCCGGTACTGATTCTGACGGCGCGGGATGCGCTTAACCAGCGCGTCGAAGGGCTGCGTCTTGGGGCGGATGATTATCTCTGTAAGCCGTTCGCGCTGATCGAAGTGGGTGCCCGCCTCGAAGCGCTGGTCCGCCGCAGCCACGGCCAGGCGCGTAGCGAGCTGCGTCACGGGAAGGTCACGCTCGATCCGAGCCGTCTCGTCGCCACGCTGGACGGTGAGCCGCTGACGCTCAAGCCGAAAGAGTTCGCGCTGCTGGAGCTGTTAATGCGTAACGCCGGTCGGGTGCTGCCGCGAAAGCTGATCGAGGAAAAACTCTATACCTGGGACGACGACGTCTCCAGCAACGCCATCGAGGTTCACGTCCATCATTTGCGCCGCAAGCTTGGCAGCGAGTTTATCCGCACCGTGCACGGCATCGGCTATACCCTGGGTGACGCATGAAACTGAGCCTGAAGCTGCGCCTGACGCTTCTCTTTTTACTTCTGTCTCTGACGGCCTGGTTTGCCGCCAGCCTGGTTGCCTGGCAGCAGACGACCCACAAGCTCGACAAGCTGTTCGATACCCAGCAGATGCTGTTTGCTAAACGGCTGCTGACGATGGATCTGGACGAGATCCGCGCCCCCGAACGCATGCGCGAGATCCCGAAAAAAGTGAAGCACGGTCGTCTGGACGACGACGCGCTGGCTTTCGCCATTTACGCCGTCGACGGCAAAATGCTCCTCAACGACGGTGAAAACGGACGCGATATTCCGTACCACTATCACCGCGACGGGTTCGATAACGGGCAGCTGCAGGGCGACAACGACGAGTGGCGTTTTTTATGGCTAACCTCACCCGACGGGAAGTACCGCGTAGTGGTCGGCCAGGAGTGGGAGTACCGCCAGGAGATGGCGCTGGACGTGGTCAGCTCGCAGCTGACCCCCTGGCTGGTGGCGCTGCCCGTGATGTTGCTGCTGCTGATCGTCCTCCTGAGTCGGGAGCTGAAGCCGCTGAAAAAGCTGGCGCAGACCCTGCGCTCCCGCTCGCCGGATGCCACCGATAAACTGCCGACCGAGGGCGTCCCTACGGAAGTACGCCCCCTGCTCGACTCGCTGAATCATCTCTTCGCGCGCACCCAGGAGATGATGACCCGCGAGCGCCGCTTTACGTCCGATGCCGCCCACGAGCTGCGCAGCCCGCTGGCGGCACTGAAGGTGCAAACTGACGTGGCCCAGCTCTCTCATGACGATCCGCAGGCGCGGGAAAAGGCGCTGACGCAGCTGCATGCGGGCATCGACCGCGCCTCCCGGCTGGTGGATCAGCTCCTCACGCTTTCGCGTCTGGACTCGCTGGATAACCTTGACGATGTCGAACCGATTCCCCTGGCCGACTTGCTGCAGTCGGCCGTGCTGGATATCTGGCATCCGGCGCAGCAGGCGGGCATTGATATTCGCCTGAACATCCATGCACCAGAGGTGACACGCTCGGGCCAGCAGCTGCTCCTGAGCCTGCTGGTGCGCAACCTGCTGGATAACGCGATTCGCTACAGCCCGCGCGGCAGCGTGGTGGACGTAACGCTGGACGCGCGTGGCTTTACCGTGCGCGACAACGGCCCAGGCATTTCACCGGACGCGCTGGCGCGCATCGGCGAGCGCTTTTATCGCCCGCCGGGTCAGGATGCCACGGGCAGCGGGCTGGGGTTATCCATTGTAAAACGCATCGCCACCCTGCACGGGATGCGCGTTTCGCTGAGCAATGCGCCTGAAGGCGGTTTTGAAGTGAAGGTCAGCTGGTAGGGATTATTGCGTTTAACGCAAAAGACTTTGCACATTTTGCTCATTTTACCGCACCGTCCTCGCGCGTAGAATACAGGCCATACTCTCATCATCGAGGACAAATAATGAGCAACATCCTGATTATCAACGGTGCAAAAGAATTTGCGCACTCTAAAGGCCAGCTGAATGACACCCTGACCGAGGTCGCGGACGGTTTCCTGCGCGACGCCGGGCATGATGTTAAGGTCGTGCGCGCGGACAGCAACTACGACGTGAAGGCCGAAGTGCAGAATTTCCTGTGGGCTGACGTGGTGATCTGGCAGATGCCAGGCTGGTGGATGGGCGCGCCGTGGACCGTGAAAAAATACATGGACGACGTGTTCACCGAAGGTCACGGCTCACTGTATGCCAGCGATGGCCGCACCCGCTCTGACGCCTCCAAAAAATACGGCTCGGGCGGCCTGATTCAGGGCAAAAAATATATGCTCTCGCTGACCTGGAACGCACCGCTGGAAGCCTTCACCGATAAAGATCAGTTCTTCGAAGGCGTGGGCGTCGACGGCGCGTACCTGCCGTTCCACAAGGCTAACCAGTTCCTGGGCATGGATCCGCTGCCGACCTTTATCGTCAACGACGTGATTAAAATGCCTGACGTCCCGAGCTATATCGCAGAATATCGCAAGCATCTCGCGGAAATTTTTGCTTAACTGGTAGCCTGGAATTAAAGGAGTAGTAAACATGCTTACCGTAATCGCAGAAATCCGTACTCGTCCAGGTCAACATCACCGTCAGGCGGTGCTGGATCAGTTCGCGAAAATTATCCCGACCGTACTGAAAGAAGAAGGCTGCCACGGCTACGCGCCGATGGTGGATGCCGCCACTGACGCCAGCTTCCAGGCGACCGCGCCAGACTCGATCATCATGGTTGAGCAGTGGGAAACCGTCGCGCATCTTGAAGCGCACCTGCAGACCGCGCACATGAAAGCGTGGAGCGACGCGGTGAAGGGTGACGTGCTGGAAACCCACATCCGCATTCTGGAGCAAGGGGTTTAAGTTTCCCCTCCCCCGCCCTCTCCCGAAAGGAGAGGGAGAACAGATCCAGGCCCGGTGAGCGTCAGCGCTACCGGGCTTTGTTTTTAGGTGCTTTTCTTCCCCGGCTTTAACCCACGGTGTAGCTCGTTGATGCGCTTCATCGACTTAATGGTGCGCTGCGGCTCGGTGGAGGCGACGGATAAAATGATCATCTCCAGACACAGCAGCACCGTGCCGTGGAGCGGGATTTTGCCTTTTTCGCCGCCGCGCGGAACGTGGATCACCACGCTGGCCTCCTTGCTGAAGCGTGAGTCTAGGGCGTTGGTCAGCAGGATGGTGGGAATGCCCAGACGTTTTGCTTCACGCAGCGTGGTTTGCCCCTCCCGGTGCGCGGATTTCTGCGCCATCATCACCAGCACGTCGCCGCGCTGAAGCGCAATCAGCTGCTCGGCAAGCCCTATTCCGGTACGGTTAAGCGGCGTGGCGGGTAACCCCATACGACTGAACAGCCTGGCGGTGTACTCGGCCAGAATGCCGGAGGCGCCAATGCCAAATATGGCGACCTGCCTCGCCTGCGCCAGCAGAGAGACCGCCTGGGCCATCGCGTAGCGGTTGTGGGGCTCGGATAACACCTCGCAGGTGTGCTGATGCCCCTCCAGCACAAAATCAATGCTCGCGTTGACGTCGCTGGCGAGCGTATTCACCGTGGTGGACATCTTTTCGCTGGAGGTGACCACCGGACCAAACCACTGCTCCAGCGTTTGCTTGAGATCGCGCAGCCCGGCGAAACCCAGCGCCTGAATGGCGCGGACTACCGTGGCATCCGACGTTTTCAACAGCGTCGCGATCTCCATTGCGGTCTGTTCCATCACCGCTTCGCGGTTGTCATGGATATAGCGTGCAACCTGCAACAGACGCGGCGTCAGCTGATGCGCACGCGCGCGAAAGCGGTCACCATAGACATCCACGCGCCCTTTCTCTTTGCGGATCACCGTGACGCCTCCGGCAGCGGACGCCCGGCAATCTGCGACTGCACCTGCGCGGCCATCAGCCCTAACGAGGCGTACGAATTCGAGATGGCCTCTTCACGCGAGATCAGCACGTAATGCCCGGTTCTGCAGGCATTCAGGAACTGACACCAGCCCGGCATGACCGCATCCATCGCCGCCAGCTCGTCCTGCGGTTTACCGCCCGTATCCCCGCGCCAGGTGGCGAAGACGAAATCGGCATCCAGCTCCGGCAGGCGCTCGGCGCTGACGTCGATGCGCCCTCCGTCCGGGATGGACTCAATCAGCGGCGGGAAGGTGAACCCGGCGTCGCGCAGCACGCGGCCCAGCGAGTGGTAGCTGTGCATGGCGTTAATCTTTCCCTGATTCGCCTGAATCACGGACACGGTCACCTTGCGGGTATCAATAGTCGCCTTCAGCGCCTTAATCTGCTCCTGATAGCGCCGCTCCAGAACCTTGAGCCGCGCCTGCGTTCCCGTCAGCTGAGCCAGCTTGCGGTAGATCTCCGGCGCGCCGCCGTCGAGATGATCGATGCTCACCGTCGGGGCAATTTTCGCCAGCTGTTCCACCGGGGTGTTGCGGGTCGGCTCGGTAACGATCAGGTCAGGCTTTGCGGCGGCGATGGCTTCAATGTCGATATCGGCCGTGCCGATAAATGTAATGTCGGAATTATCGAAGTCGACGCCGGTCAACATGCCGCTGGAGCGCAGAAAGTGGCTGCCGTCCGGCCGCGTGCGGCCATGGCTCGCCACCGGCGGCACGCCAAGCTCAATCAGCGGAATGGTGATATCCAGATCGTGTAAGGAGACAATCCGTTTCGGATGAACCGGCACCACCACTTTTCGGTTCAGATCGTCAGTAAACGTCTGCGTCGGCTCCGCCGCACCCACCGCGAACCCCACCAGCAACAGCATCGAAAATACTACGCGCATTTTAGTCCCCTAAAATCTGTCCCGACGCTGCCAGAGCAGCAGCAGGAAAAACGGTCCGCCAATCAATGAAATCACAATTCCCGCCGGCAGCTGCAGCGGGAGGAACGCCAGACGTCCGACGTTATCCGCCAGCAGCACCAGCAGCGCGCCCAGCACGGCGCTTCCCGTCAGGAGCGCGGTTTGCCCACCGCGCAGCAGCAGGCGCGCCATATGCGGGGCAATCAGCCCCACGAAACCTATACTGCCCACGCACGAGACGCAGGCCGCCGTCAGCACCACCGGGGCGAGAACCCGCAGCAGCGCCAGCCGGGTTATGCGCACGCCAAGGCCCGCTGCGGCCTGATTGCCGAGCAACGCCACGTCCGCTGCCCGCGCGGTAAACAGCAGCAGCGCAAACGCGGGGGCAGCCCAGAGCGCGGCTAACCCCACCAGCGTCCAGTTTGCCGCATGCAGGCTTCCCGCCAGCCACAGCATCGCCGTCTGTACGTCGCGCACGTCGGCGGTGGTGATAAAGACGCCCATTGCGGCGGCAAACGCCCACGACACGCCGATGCCGATCAGGATAAATCGCGGGCGCGAGATATCGCGCGCCAGGGCGATAACCAGCAGCGCGGTAAGCAGCCCACCGGCCATGCCGACCAGAGGACGCCAGGCCAGGCCCAGCGCCGGGAACTGAAAAATCAGCAGCAGTACCGCCGCGCTACAGCCCTCCTTCACGCCGATAAGCCCGGGATCGGCCAGACCATTGCGGGTGATGGACTGCATTGCCGCCCCCGCCATGCCGAGCATCGCGCCGCACAGCACCGCCATCAGCAGGCGCGGCAGGCGGATATCCATCACGATGTAGCGCGTCTCCGCCGTCAGGCTCTCAGGAGAAAACAGCGCCCGCCCGATGGCAGAGGTGGGAACAGGCAGAGATCCGTGCGTCAGGCCAAAGCCCAGCAGGCTTAACGCCACCAGCGCTAAAAGCGTCAGGCAGGCTAGCGCCCTCGGGCGAACCAGCGCCGATAAACGGCCAATACGGATCGCGCGGAATCCGGCCCGGTTCATTTGAACATCCTCGATGCCATAAAGATGAATACGGGTGCGCCGACCAGGGCCGTCATGATGCCGGTTGCCAGCTCCCAGGGCGTAAACAGCGTGCGGGCGGCGATATCCGCCAGCAGCAGAACCAGCGCGCCACACAGGGCAGACAGCGGCACCATAACGCGTAAATCCACCGACACCAGACGGCGAATGAGCTGCGGCACGACCAGGCCGATAAAGCCAATCGGCCCGGCAATTGAGACGGCCGCACCGCAGAGCAGCGCGATGGCCAGCAGGGCAAGCAGGCGGGTTTTCAGCAGCGACACGCCAAGCCCCTGCGCCATTCGGTCTCCCAGCGCCAGCATGTTGAGCGAGGGTGACAGCCCGATGGCGAGAACAAAACCGGCTGTTGCGGCCCACAGGGCGCTCCGGAGCGTCTGCACGTTGATCCCGGACAGGTCCCCTGCCAGCCAGGTGCGCATGGCGAGCAGCGTCTGTTCATCGAGGATTAACACCGCGGCGGTAATCGACGAGGCAAACGCCGACATCGCCACGCCGCACAGCGTGACCTTCATCGGCGTAAGCCCGGTGCGACCGGACGAGGAGAACATCAGCACCAGCAAAAACAGCGCGGCGGCACCGGCGGCGGCAACGAGCGGGCGACCAAACGGCAGCGACAGCCCAAGCGCGCTGGTAATCACGACCGCCAGCGCGGCCCCGGCGTTTAGCCCCAGAATATGCGGCTCGCCGAGCGGATTGCGGATCACGGACTGCAGCAGCACGCCCGCCACGCCGAGCGCGGCGCCCGTCACCATCGCGGCGCAGAGGCGCAGCAGTCTTAATTTGATAATGACGTTATGGTCGAAATTGCGCGGATCGAAATGGAAGAATGCCTCCACCACCGTCTGCGGGGCGATGAAGCGTGCGCCGATGCCCAAATGCATAATCGCGCCCAGCGCCAGCAGCAAAGCGAAGATCGGGAAGGCCAGAGAGGAGCGCATCATGGCTGAACAGGGCCCTGGCGAAACGGCATAAAGAACGGCTTGCCGGTCAACGGGTTTATGGACATATGCACGTCCACATCAAACACCGCTTTAATCAGCTCCGGCGTACAGGCATCGCCCTCATGCAATACGCCTTCAACTTTCCCCTGGCGTAAAAAGACCAGCGAATCGCCGTAGTTTACGGCGAAGTTGAGATCGTGCAGCACCACCACGACGGTACGCCCGTGCCGGCGGGTCAGGGTGTGCAGCAGTTCCAGGATCTCCACCTGATAGCGGAGATCGAGAAACGTCGTGGGCTCGTCAAGCAGGATATACGGCGTTTGCTGCGCCAGCGCCATGGCGATCCAGCAGCGCTGACGCTGGCCGCCGGATAAGCTTTCCACCGGCATATGGGCAAACTCCGCCGTGCCGGTCAGGCGCAGGGCCTCTTCCACCGCCAGCTCGTCCTCGTCGCTCCACTGGCGCATAAAGTTCTGCCAGGGAAAACGCCCGCGCGAGACCAGCTCAAAGACGGTCAACCCTTCCGGGAGCAGCGGAGACTGCGGCAGGATACCCAGCTGGCGGGCGACGGCTTTGGTCGGCAGCGCGTGGATCGCCTTGCCGTCGAGAACTGCCGCGCCGCCAAGCGGCTGAAGCAAACGCGCAATGGTGCTCAGCAGCGTGGATTTTCCACAGCCGTTCGCCCCTACCAGCACGGTCATTTTCTGCTGTGGGATCGCAAGGGAGATATCATCAACGATGATTTTTTTCTGATAGCCCGCAGAGAGGTTCTCCAGAACCAGTCCCGGTTTTTTTGTGTTGTGAGCCACGTGAATGCCAACGTAATAAAAAAGCGCAACAAATATAAATAAAAATCATTCTCTTTTGAGAGTTTGACGCTGCGCCATGTAGTAGTCAAGAGAAGAAACACCCTGATAAAACCAGGGATAAGCCTGAAGGGAAATGAACAAAAAAGGACTTTCAAAAGCATTTAATTCAATAACTTAATAATCATCCCGCTGCGCTTATACGCCCGGATAAACGTTGTAGCAGTTTTTTTCTTTTTTCCATTTACTACTACATTCACGCATGATTGAATGATTCTCAATTACATGTCCGATGCTCGCCGTGGCTAACGGACAGACCGTAAAGGGCAATGACTCACACATTTTTCCGCGAAACGTCATTCGCGGGATATTTCGGGATAACAGATGTAATGGCTACGTTCACACCTTCACTCTCTGGGGTAAAAGGGCGCGCGCTCTTTTCACTGCTGTTTATGGCGCCGCTGGTGCAGGCAGCAGATAACACCGCGACTAAAGACGGCGAAACGCTTACCGTCACCGCCGATCCAAATACGACGGCGGAGGCCACGAATGGCTATCAGCCGTTGAATACCTCCACCGCGACGTTAACCAACATGCCGATGCTGGATATCCCGCAGGTGGTCAATACCGTCAGCGACAAAGTGCTGGCGGATCAGCATGCCACCACGCTGGATGAAGCGCTCTATAACGTCAGCAACGTGGTGCAGACCAACACCCTGGGCGGCACGCAGGATGCCTTCGTGCGCCGCGGATTTGGCGCGAACCGCGACGGCTCGATCATGACCAACGGCCTGCGCACCGTGCTGCCGCGCAGCTTTAATGCTGCAACCGAGCGCGTGGAGGTGCTGAAAGGCCCGGCCTCGACGCTCTACGGCATTCTCGATCCGGGCGGCCTGATTAACGTCGTCACCAAACGCCCGGAGAAGACCTTCGGCGGTTCCCTTTCCGCTACCTCGTCCAGCTTTGGCGGCGGCACCGGACAGATCGATGTTACCGGCCCGATTGACGGAACGCGCCTGGCGTATCGCCTGACGGGCGAATATCAGGACGAGGATTACTGGCGTAATTTCGGCAACGAACGCAGCACCTTTATCGCTCCGTCGCTGACCTGGTTTGGCGATGACGCCACCGTGACCGTGCTCTATTCGCATCGCGACTATAAAACGCCGTTCGATCGCGGAACGATCTTCGATCTCAACACCAAAAAGGCCGTCAACGTCGATCGTAAAACCCGCTTCGACGAACCGTTTAACGTGACCGACGGCCAGTCCGATCTCGCTCAGCTCAACGCGGAGTATCGCCTCAACAGCCAGTGGACCGCGAAGCTCGACTACAGCTACAGCCAGGATAAATACAGCGATAACCAGGCCCGCGTGATGGCCTACGATTCAAAAACCGGCAACCTGACCCGCCGCGTGGATGCGACCCAGGGCTCGACCCAGCGTATGCACACGACGCGCGCGGATCTGCAGGGAAACGTGGACATCGCGGGCTTTTACAATGAGATCCTGACCGGCGTGTCGTATGAGAATTACGATCTGCTGCGTACGGACATGATCCGCTGTAAGAACGTTAAGGATTTCAATATTTACAACCCGAGCTACGGCAGCCTCGGCAAGTGCACCACCGTCTCGGCATCCGACAGCGATCAAACCATTAAGCAGGAAAGCTACTCCGCCTACGCGCAGGACGCGCTGTACCTGACCGATAAGTGGATCGCCGTCGCCGGAATGCGCTATCAGTATTACACTCAGTACGCGGGGAAAGGCCGTCCGTTTAACGTGAACACCGACAGCCGCGACGACCAGTGGACGCCGAAGCTGGGTTTTGTGTATAAG
This sequence comes from Enterobacter sp. 302C9, assembly GCF_034106085.1. Lineage (NCBI taxonomy): Bacteria > Pseudomonadati > Pseudomonadota > Gammaproteobacteria > Enterobacterales > Enterobacteriaceae > Enterobacter > Enterobacter sp. 302C9. The sequence goes on along the minus strand of NZ_JAWNBW010000003.1, from coordinate 239,064 downwards.
CTCACCCCGGCGGTCTCGCTGTTTGCCAACTATTCCCAGACGTTTATGCCGCAGTCGTCCATTGCGAGCTACATTGGCGACCTGCCGCCGGAAACGTCAAATGCGTATGAAATTGGCGCTAAATTCGACCTGTTCGACGGCATTACCGCCAACATCGCGCTGTTTGATATCCACAAGCGCAACGTGCTGTACACCGAGAGCGTGGGTGATGAAACCGTCGCCAAAACAGCGGGCCGCGTGCGCTCTCAGGGCGTGGAGGTGGATCTTGCCGGCTCGCTGACCGAGAACACCAACATTATCGCCAGCTACGGCTATACCGACGCGAAGGTGCTGGAAGATCCGGACTATGCGGGCAAACCGCTGCCGAACGTGCCGCGCCATACCGGCTCCCTGTTCCTGACCTACGATATTCACAATGCGTTTGCCGGGAATACCCTGACGCTGGGCGGCGGCGGGCACGGCGTAAGCCGTCGTTCCGCAACCAACGGTGCGGATTATTATCTGCCGGGCTATTTCGTGGCGGACGCGTTTGCGGCGTACAAGATGAAGCTACAGTATCCGGTGACGCTGCAGGTGAACGTGAAAAATCTGTTTGATAAGACCTACTACACGTCGTCGATTGCGACCAACAACCTGGGCAACCAGATTGGCGATCCGCGCGAAGTGCAGTTTACGGTGAAGATGGAGTTTTGATGTAAAAAAGCCCGGTGGCGCTAACGCTTACCGGGCCTACGATCCATTCCCTCTCCCGGCGGGAGAGGGTTAGGGTGAGGGCATCAGGCCTCAATATCCGCCATATCGCCTTTCTCCTGCAGCCAGTTACGTCGGTCTTCCGAACGTTTCTTGGCAAGGAGCATATCCATCATGGCGTTGGTTTGCTGCTCGTCTTCATCGCTGATCGTCAGCTGCACCAGACGGCGCGTGTTCGGATCCAGCGTCGTTTCGCGAAGCTGCATCGGGTTCATCTCGCCCAGCCCTTTAAAGCGCTGCACGTTCGGTTTGCCCTTCTTGCGCTTCAGCTGTTCCAGCACGCCCGCTTTCTCTTCTTCCGTCAGCGCGTAGTAAACCTCTTTACCGAGGTCGATACGGTACAGCGGCGGCAGCGCCACGTGGACGTGACCGTTTTTCACCAGCGTTTTGAAGTGCTTCACGAACAGCGCGCACAGCAGCGTGGCGATGTGCAGACCATCGGAGTCCGCATCCGCGAGGATACAGATCTTGCCGTAGCGCAGCTGGCTCAGATCGTCGCTGTCCGGATCGATGCCGATCGCCACCGAAATATCGTGCACTTCCTGCGAGGCCAGCACTTCATCAGAAGAGACTTCCCAGGTATTCAGGATCTTACCCTTGAGCGGCATGATCGCCTGATATTCACGATCGCGCGCCTGCTTGGCCGATCCGCCCGCCGAGTCCCCTTCCACGAGGAACAGCTCGGTACGGTTGAGATCCTGCGCGGTACAGTCCGCCAGCTTGCCCGGCAGCGCAGGGCCGCTGGTCAGCTTTTTACGCACCACTTTCTTCGCGGCGCGCAGACGACGCTGGGCGCTGGAAATGGCCATTTCGGCCAGCATCTCTGCCGCCTGAACGTTCTGGTTCAGCCACAGGGTAAACGCATCTTTCACCACGCCGGACACGAACGCCGCGCACTGACGTGACGACAGGCGCTCTTTGGTCTGACCGGCAAACTGCGGATCCTGCATCTTCACGGAGAGCACGTAGGCGCAGCGATCCCAGATATCTTCCGCCGACAGCTTCACGCCGCGCGGCAGGATGTTGCGGTATTCGCAGAACTCACGCATCGCGTCCAGCAGCCCCTGACGCAGGCCGTTGACGTGCGTACCGCCGAGCATGGTCGGGATCAGGTTGACGTAGCTTTCGGTCAGCAGCTCGCCGCCTTCCGGCAGCCACAGCAGCGCCCAGTCCACGGCTTCGGTATCGCCGCTAAAGTTACCGACAAACGGTTTTTCCGGCAGCGTCGGCAGGCCGTTTACCGCTTCGCACAGGTAGTCGTTCAGACCGTCGGCATAGCACCAGGTTTGTGCGGTATTGTTAACGTGGTCTGTAAAGGTGATTTCCACGCCCGGACACAGCACCGCTTTGGCTTTCAGCAGGTGCGTCAGGCGAGAAACGGAAAAACGCGGGCTGTCGAAGAAGCTTTCGTCAGGCCAGAAGTGGACGCTGGTGCCGGTGTTGCGTTTGCCGCACGTGCCGACAACCTGCAGATCCTGCACCTTATCGCCGTTTTCAAACGCGATGTTATACACCTGACCGTCGCGGCGGACGTTCACTTCCACGCGTTTGGACAGGGCGTTCACCACGGAGATACCCACGCCGTGCAGACCACCGGAGAACTGGTAGTTCTTGTTGGAAAACTTACCGCCTGCGTGCAGGCGACAGAGGATCAGCTCAACGGCAGGCACGCCCTCTTCCGGGTGGATATCCACCGGCATGCCGCGCCCGTCGTCGATGACTTCCAGCGACTGATCGGCGTGCAGAATGACGTCAACGCGTTTGGCATGGCCCGCCAGCGCTTCGTCCACACTGTTATCAATAACTTCCTGGCCCAGATGGTTTGGGCGCGTCGTATCGGTGTACATCCCCGGGCGGCGGCGAACCGGCTCAAGCCCGGTGAGGACCTCAATGGCATCAGCGTTATAGGTTTGCGTCATGATTTAAACTAGCAATTCGCATTGATTGTCAGTGGCTGTGCAGTCCAAGAAAATCGACAATCTGGGTGAAATGATTCTCAAAGCCCGTGAAAGCATGGTTTCCGCCCTCTTCTATAGTCTGGCGGCAGGAGGCGTAATACGCCACTGCCTGGCGGTAATCCAGCACTTCATCACCCGTCTGTTGCAGCAGCCAGATGAGATCCGGTGCCTCAAGCGGGTCGACCTGCATAACTTTGAGATCGTAAATATGGCGTGACTCTAGCACATATTGCTGCCCGGTGTAGGGGTTCTCGTTTTCGCCAAGAAAGTCCCTCAGCAGCTCAAATGGCCGTACCGCCGGATTAACCACAACGGCGGGCAGCATGAAGCATTGTGAGAGCCAGGTGGCGTAGTACCCGCCCAGGGATGAACCGACCACACCGAAGGTTTCGCCGCCGTGTGCAAGCACAATAGATTCCAGCATCTCCGCGGCCTCTGCCGGGTAAGGCGGCAGCTGCGGGATAATCATCTCAACGTCGGGGTGATGCTCGCTCAGCCACTGGCGAAACTGTGTCGCTTTTGCAGAGCGCGGCGAGCTGTTGAATCCGTGCAGATAAAGGAGCGTAGACATCAATAGCCTTCTGAAGCGGTATCCGGGCGGAATTTTGCACCGGTCAAACGGCAGACTTCCGTGGTCAGCGTGCCGTCGGCATGCAGTTCCAGCCAGCGCCAGCCTGGCGCGATGGTGTCAAGCGTAAAGTTAGCGCAGTGCGGCTTAAACTGAACGCAGGTTGACGGCGTCGCCAGCATGCGGCGTCCGTTCCAGTCGAGATCCTGTTCCTGATGAATATGTCCACACAGCAGATTTTTCACCCGTGGGAATTTCGCCAGCACGCGATCCAGCGCCGCGGAGTTGCGCAGGCTGTGCTGATCGAGCCAGCTGCAGCCCGCCGGCAGAGGATGATGATGAAGCAACAGCAGCGTGTGACGTTCAGGTTCAGCAGCCAGTTTGGTCTCAAGCCAGTCGAGCTGAAACTCGCTTAACTCACCGTGCGGGACGCCAAACACCTGGCTATCGAGCAGCAGGATCTGCCACTGTTCACCCGCAAAAACACATTTCGCCGGAGAAATTCCCGCATCCTGAAGAGAACTGTACATGGCGGGCTGGAAGTCATGGTTTCCTGGCAGCCAGACGCAAGGCACGCTAAAGCTCGCGATGCCTTCAGCAAAATGCTGGTAGGCCGCGGAGGACTGATCCTGCGCCAGATCGCCCGTTGCGACAATCAGATCGCATGCACGGTTTTCAGCGTGAATGGCGCTAAGTACCGCCTGATAACTCTCCCAGGTGTTGACCCCCAGTAGCGTTTCATGCTTTTCGGCAAAAAGGTGGGTATCGGTGATTTGTAATATCCTGACTGGCGCCCCACCAGCAACAGTCAGGTTCAACAGGCTTTCCAAATGGTGTCCTTAGGTAGGTTTATGACGCTAACAAACCGGAATCGCCATTGCTCCATGTGCTAAACAATATCTTAGCCAGTCGGCTAAAAACTGGTTAATTTGATGCTTTTCGTCGCGTTGATGCAACTTTTTATTCGGGTAATCATACCGCGCCTTGAAGCGAAAGATCTGCTGGCTTGAACACACTTCAGCGACCATCGCGTCGTGATAGAGACGCACCGTCATCGACGGCAGGCTCCAGTAGCTAATGCTGGGTGCCGTTTGCTCAATCTCCACCAGCGTAGTGTAGCGCGTTGATTCTGTTATCGTTAACCGATACTGCGCGTTGCTCACCTGATAGCTTACCGTTTCGCCGGGTGCGTCGTTTCGCGGCAGCAGGCGGCGCAATTGTGCGAAATTGGTTTCGCACAGGCGCATCATTTCTGGGAAGTCAGGTGTATAGCGCTTCATTTTTTCCACTCGTTTCGTAATGTCTGATAATGCAGCTGCAGCCATTGCAGGGCGATGACAGACGCTGCGTTGTCGATTTTCCCCTCTTCTACCCACTGATAAGCCTGTTCCCGGCTCACCACATGAACCCGAATATCTTCGTTTTCATCTGCCAGACCGTGGATCCCTTCCGCCGTCGTGGCGTCCACTTCGCCCACCATTATGGACAAGCGCTCGCTGGTACCGCCCGGGCTTGCCAGATAGCTCAGCACCGGTTTTGTACGGCCCACCACCAGCCCGGCCTCTTCCAGCGCCTCGCGTCGGGCGACGTCTTCAACCGTTTCACCTTCTTCGATCATTCCGGCCACCATCTCCAGCAGCCACGGGCTCTCACTGACGTCATAAGCGGCGATGCGGATCTGCTCCACCAGCACAACTTCGTCACGCACTGGGTCAAAGGGTAGCAAGACTGCCGCATGCCCGCGCTCAAAAATTTCGCGTCTGATTTCGCCGCTCATTTCCCCGTTAAACAGGCGATGCCTGAAACGGTAAAGATCCATTGAAAAAAAACCGCTATAAAGCGTTTCTCGTGCAATAATTTCTACATCGTTTTTGGCGAATGTCACGGGCAACTTTTCTGGTTTCTGCATGAGTCGAGTCCTGGTAGCAATGGTGATGAAATTGTGAATTTCAAGGCTGTTTGGCTGCCGTTTGTAAGGCTATATGGTAGATTGGTGCAAATTACCGCCAGATGGCACGTTACGCCAACCTTTTGGTATGGAAGATTCTGTTAGAATCGGCAATTATTTTTTAATTAGATCAGCGCTAATACTGCTTCACAACAAGGAATGCAAATGAAGAAATTGCTCCCCATCCTTATCGGCCTGAGCCTGACGGGCTTCAGTGCAATGAGCCAGGCGGAAAACCTGTTACAGGTCTACCAGCAGGCACGTCTGGGCAACCCTGATTTACGTAAATCAGCGGCCGATCGTGATGCTGCGTTTGAAAAGATTAACGAAGCGCGTAGCCCCTTGCTGCCACAGTTAGGTTTAGGTGCAGATTATACCTACAGCAACGGTTTCCGCGACGCTAACGGCGTAAACTCCAATGCTACCAGCGCCTCACTGCAATTGACACAGACGCTGTTTGATATGTCCAAATGGCGCGCCCTGACCCTGCAGGAAAAGAGCGCGGGTATCCAGGATGTGACCTATCAGACCGACCAGCAGACGCTGATCCTGAACACCGCCACGGCGTACTTCAACGTGCTGAGCGCGATTGACGCACTCTCCTACACCGAAGCGCAGAAACAGGCGATTTACCGCCAGTTAGATCAAACCACCCAGCGTTTCAACGTGGGCCTGGTCGCGATCACCGACGTGCAGAACGCCCGTTCACAGTACGACACCGTGCTGGCTAACGAAGTGACCGCGCGTAACAACCTCGACAACGCGCTGGAATCCCTGCGTCAGGTCACCGGGAATTACTATCCTGAGCTGGCGTCGCTGAACGTGGACAGCTTTAAAACGGATAAACCGCAGGCCGTTAACGCCCTGCTGAAAGAGGCGGAAAACCGCAACCTGAGTTTGCTGCAGGCGCGTCTGAGCCAGGACCTGGCCCGCGAGCAAATTCGTCAGGCGCAGGACGGCCATCTGCCAACCCTGAGCCTGAGCGCGTCTACCGGTGTCTCTGATACGTCCTATAGCGGCTCTAAAACCAATACGTCCCAGTATGACGACAGCAATATGGGTCAGAATAAAGTGGGTCTGAGCTTCTCCCTGCCGCTGTATCAGGGCGGTCAGGTCAACTCTCAGGTGAAACAGGCGCAGTACAACTTTGTTGGCGCGAGCGAGCAGCTGGAAAGCGCCCACCGCAACGTGGTGCAGACCGTACGTTCCTCCTTCAACAACGTGAACGCCTCGATCAGCAGCATCAACGCCTATAAACAGGCCGTTGTGTCTGCACAGAGCTCTCTGGATGCGATGGAAGCGGGCTACTCGGTCGGTACACGTACTATCGTTGACGTGCTCGACGCGACCACCACGCTGTACAACGCGAAACAGCAGCTCTCCAGCGCGCGTTACCAGTACCTGATTAACCAGTTGAACATCAAACAGGCTCTGGGTACGCTGAACGAGCAAGATCTGCAGATGCTGAACAGCGCACTGGGCAAACCGGTCTCCACCTCTCCGGACAGCGTTGCGCCGGAGAACCCGGAGCAGGTTGCCGCGGTTGATAACTTCAACGCTAACAGCAGCACCCCTGCGGCACAGCCGGCCGCTGCGCGTACCACTACATCCGCCAGCAAAGGCAATAATCCGTTCCGTAACTAAGAGTGTTATCAGGCCCACTGCGGCCTGATGCCCTCCACCCCGCCCCTCTCCCACAGGGAGAGGGGCGCATCTGAATCACATCCGAACGTAAGCCAACGTAAAGATCCCCCTGATTCCGCCCCTCTTCGCTTCATTTTCAACCACTCATCCTCTATCCTGAGCGTTATTACCACTGGGTCCTGGAAGACAAACATGAAACGGACAAAATCCATAAATCACGCTTCGTTCCGCAAGAGCTGGAACGCGCGTCACCTCACCCCTGTTGCGCTGGCGGTCACGGCTGTCTTTATGCTGGCAGGCTGTGAGAAAAATGACGAAACGGTTTCGCTGTATCAAAACGCAGACGACTGCTCCGCCGCAACCGGCAAAGCCGCCGAATGTAAAACGGCTTACACCAGCGCTCTGAAAGAAGCGGAACGTACTGCGCCGAAATATGCCTCACGCGAAGACTGCGTGGCGGAGTTTGGTGAAGGTCAGTGCCAGCAGGCACCGGCTCAGGCAGGCACCGCACCTGAAAATCAGGCGCAGGCTCAGTCCAGCGGCAGCTTCTGGATGCCGCTGATGGCAGGCTACATGATGGGTCGTCTGATGGGCGGCGGTGCGGGCTACCAGCAGCAGCCGCTGTTTAGCTCGAAAAACCCGGCCAGCCCGGCTTACGGTCAATATACCGATGCCAGCGGCAAAGGCTACGGCGCAGCGACCCCTGGCCGCACCGTGAACGTTCCGAAAACGGCGATGGCGCCGAAGCCTGCGACCACCAGCACCATCACCCGCGGCGGGTTTGGTGAATCTGTGGCGAAGCAGACCAGCATGCAGCGTAGTGCGACAGGCACCTCCTCTACTCGCTCAATGGGCGGCTGATCATGGAACGAGTCAGTATCACCGAGCGCCCGGACTGGCGCGAAAAAGCCACCGAGTACGGTTTTAACTTCCACACCATGTACGGCGAGCCGTACTGGTGTGAAGACGCCTATTACAAGCTCACGCTGGCTCAGGTGGAAAAACTGGAAGAGGTGACGGCCGAGCTGCACCAGATGTGCCTGAAGGTCGTGGAAAAGGTTATCGACAGCGACGAGCTGATGGCAAAGTTCCGCATTCCGAAGCACACCTGGGGCTTTGTGCGCCAGTCGTGGAGAACGAATCAACCTTCGCTTTACTCTCGCCTGGATCTGGCGTGGGACGGCAAAGGTGAACCGAAGCTGCTGGAAAACAACGCCGATACGCCAACCTCTCTGTATGAAGCGGCGTTCTTCCAGTGGATCTGGCTGGAAGACCAGGCCAATGCCGGAAACCTGCCGGAAGGCAGCGACCAGTTTAACAGCCTGCAGGAAAAGCTGATTGAGCGTTTTGCCGAGCTGCGCGAACAGCATGGCTTTAACCTGCTCCATCTCGCCTGCTGCCGCGACACGGAAGAAGACCGTGGCACGGTTCAGTATCTGCAGGACTGCGCCGCCGAAGCGGAAGTGGCGACCGAGTTCCTCTATATCGAGGATATCGGCCTGGGTGAAAAAGGTCAGTTTACGGATATGCAGGACCAGGTGATAAGCAACCTGTTCAAGCTCTACCCGTGGGAATACATGCTGCGCGAGATGTTCTCCACCAAGCTGGAAGATGCTGGCGTACGCTGGCTGGAGCCGGCCTGGAAGAGCATCATCTCTAACAAAGCCCTGCTGCCGATGCTCTGGGAGATGTTCCCGAACCACCCGAACCTGCTGCCAGCGTATTTTGCGGAAGATGATTACCCGCAAATGGAGAAATACGTCGTTAAGCCGATCTTCTCCCGCGAAGGCGCAAACGTCTCGATTATCGAAAACGGCAAGACGCTGGAAGCGGTTGAAGGGCCATACGGCGAAGAAGGGATGATCGTCCAGAAGTTCTATCAACTGCCGAAATTTGGCGACAGCTATACGCTGATTGGCAGCTGGCTTATCAACGATCAACCGGCCGGGATTGGTATTCGCGAAGATCGCGCGCTGATCACGCAGGATCTGTCACGCTTTTATCCGCACATTTTTGTCGAATAGGCCGCAGCCTGATGCCCTCACCCTCGCCCCTCTCCTTGTGGGAGAGGGTGCAAACACTAAAAACGGCAACCTGAGGTTGCCGTTTTGCTTTTATTACCCAATCTGCACCGACAGCATACTCAGACTCCCCATCTCAATACCGTCGACCGGGATCGTAACCGGCTCCTGACCATCCCACGCGCCAAGCACGTACAGCAGCGGCAGGAAGTGTTCCGGCGTCGGGTTAGAGAGCGAACCGCCATCATGATCCAGATAGTTCACCAGCGGATGCTCCTCGGCCGGGCCTTGCCAGGTCAGGTTCGCTTTGACGTAGTCGTTAAAAGAGGTTGCCCACGGGTACGGCGTGTTCTCACCGTGCCAGCGTGCGGTACGCAGGTTATGCACCACGTTGCCGCTCGCCACCAGCATAATGCCTTCATCACGCAGGGTTGCCAGCTTGCGCCCCACCTCCAGATGCCAGTCCGCCGGTTTAGTGCTGTCGATGCTCAACTGCACCATCGGGATATCCGCGTCAGGATACATTTTAATCAGCACGCCCCAGGAGCCATGGTCAAAGCCCCAGGCTTCTTTATCCAGCGTCACAGGGACAGGTGCCAGCAACTCTACCAGCTTTTGCGCCAGCTCAGGCGAGCCGGGGGCCGGATAATGCGTGTCGTACAGCGCCTGCGGGAAGCCGCCAAAATCATGAATGGTTTTTGGCGCTTCCATGGCGGTCACGCCGGTCCCACGGGTAAACCAGTGTGCAGACACCACCACGATCGCTTTCGGACGCGGCAACGTCTCGCCAAGATGACGCCAGGCGCGGGTATAGACGTTGTCTTCCAGAACGTTCATAGGGCTACCGTGACCTAAAAACAGGGCTGGCATACGGGAAGAAGTCATGGTGATATCCTTACAGAAGGTGTCAATTTAATGGTGCTACATTACGCGCAATCCGGCAAAGATGAACGCAGATAAGCGTGAAGATCATCATCAGGAAATTTGAATGTAAGGAATGTGTAAAGCCGGGTTTTCACCCTCGCTTTGCCAGAAATGAATCATTTATATTAATGAGAATGATTATCATAAGGAGCAATGCATGTCAGTCCCCTTGATCCTGACCATACTGGCGGGCGCCGCGACCTTTATCGGTGCGCTCCTCGGCGTGCTCGGCCAAAAGCCCTCTAACCGCGTACTGGCCTTTTCACTGGGCTTTGCTGCCGGGATCATGCTGCTCATCTCCCTGATGGAGATGCTGCCTGCCGCGTTGGGCACAGAAGGCATGTCTCCGCTGCTGGGCTACGGCATGTTTGTCTTTGGCCTGCTGGGATACTTTGCCCTCGATCGGATGCTTCCGCACGCGCATCCGCAGGATTTAATGCAGAAAAACGTGACGCCCATGCCGCGCAATATCAAGCGTACCGCCGTGCTGTTAACGCTTGGCATCAGTCTGCATAACTTCCCGGAAGGGGTCGCTACCTACGTGACGGCCAGCAGCAATCTTGAGATGGGCTTTGGCATCGCGCTGGCGGTCGCCTTACACAATATTCCTGAAGGACTGGCCGTCGCCGGACCCGTGTATGCCGCAACGGGATCGAAACGCACCGCGGTGTTCTGGGCGGGCATTTCCGGGATGGCCGAAATCCTTGGCGGCGTACTGGCCTGGCTGATCCTCGGTAGTCTGGTCTCTCCGGTAGTGATGGCGGCGATTATGGCCGCGGTAGCCGGGATCATGGTTGCGCTTTCGGTGGATGAACTGATGCCGCTGGCGAAGGAGATCGATCCTAACAACAACCCCAGCTATGGCGTGCTGTGCGGAATGTCGGTGATGGGATTAAGTCTGGTTCTGCTGCAGACCGCAGGAATCGGGTAAAAAAACGCCGGGATATCCCGGCGTTTTTATTTTCAGCTGGCTTTGCGCTCGTGCGCCTGGCGATACTCAACCAGATCTTCAATCGTGACCACCGGCATGTTGTGCAGGCGGGCAAAGGTAATGCATTCCGGCGCGCGCGCCATGGTGCCGTCATCGTTGGTCAGTTCGCACAGCACGCCAGCAGGTTTGAAGCCAGCCAGCGTCACCAGGTCGATCGTCGCTTCGGTGTGACCACCGCGGGTCAACACGCCGCCCGCCTGCGCACGCAGTGGGAAGATGTGGCCTGGACGGTGCAGATCGGATGGCTTCGCACCATCAGCAATCGCTGCACGTACGGTGGTCAGACGGTCAGCCGCAGACACACCTGTGGTCACGCCATGCGCCGCTTCAATGGTCACAGTAAAACCGGTACCAAAGGCGCTGGTGTTGTTTTCGACCATCATCGGCAGATCGAGCTGCTTACGACGATCTTCGGTAATACACAGGCATACGATGCCGCTGCCGTGACGGATGGTCAGCGCCATCTGTTCAACGGTCATGTTTTCGGCGGCGAAAATCATGTCGCCTTCGTTTTCACGGTTTTCATCGTCAAGCACCATCACACCGCGGCCTTCGCGCAGTGCATCCAGTGCATGTTCAACACGTTGAGTTGAAGTGCCAAAAGAGGAAAGTAGCGTCTGATTCATGGTAAAAAAACCTCATTAACATTATGGTTACCAGAATCAGGGCAGTCTTAGGAGCGCCGTATAAGCGGCAAAAAGATAACGTGAGCGGGCCCATGCCCGACTTGATCGTTACTCTCTCCCATCCGGACTCTAACCGTCGGCCCCGGAATTACACCGGATCTGCTGACCTTTGAGTTTTCACCCAAAGCGCTCGCGGGCTTTCAGCGTCACGCTGATTTACCGCCGGTGGGGAATTTCGCCCCGCCCTGAGAATAAGCGAGATAACTATAACGCTATTGATTATCCTGGGCAATGCATAAGCATCAAACAATTTTGTTTACCCCGGGCATGACGCGCTACAATGGACACTAACACTTTTCCATCAAGGGAAACGCCAATGATTGACCCGAAAAAAATTGAGCAGATCGCGCGTCAGGTTCATGAATCTATGCCAAAAGGCATTCGTGAATTTGGTGATGACGTAGAAAAGAAAATCCGCCAGACGCTGCAGGCGCAGTTGGTTCGCCTTGATTTAGTCAGCCGCGAAGAGTTTGACGTGCAGACCCAGGTTCTGCTGCGCACCCGCGAGAAGCTGGCGCTGCTGGAACAGCGTCTGAGCGAGCTGGAAAACCGCAATGCGCCGGAAGAAGTGAAGCCGGCACCGGCCATTCCACCGGTGGATGACCAGGAGTAAGTGCGGCCTGTTGTGCCCGGTGGCAGCTACGCCTTACCGGGCCTACATGAACGCGTAGGTCGGGTAAGGCGCAGCCGCCACCCGACATAAAAAAACGGGCCAGCTGGCCCGTTTTTTTTTACTGATTGTCTTTCTGGATCTTCTTGATGATGTTGGTGGTTGAGCACCCGTCCTCAAAGTTGAGCACCATCACCTCGCCGCCGTTGGCCCAGACCTCTTCGCTACCCGCGATTTGCTCCGGCTTGTAATCCCCACCTTTTACCAGCAGGTCCGGCAGAATACCGGCAATCAGGCGCTGCGGGGTATCTTCTTCAAACGACACCACCCAGTCCACCGCTTCCAGCGCGCCGAGCACAATCATGCGCTGCTCGAGCGGGTTCACCGGACGCGTTTCACCCTTCAGGCGTTTCGTCGATGCATCGCTGTTAACCGCCACAATCAGACGATCGCCCAGCTTGCGCGCGTTCGCCAGATACGAAACGTGGCCCGCGTGCAGAATGTCGAACACGCCGTTGGTCATCACCACTTTTTCACCACGCTTGCGCGCGGCGGCGACGGCCACCTTCAGCTCGTCTTCGGTCATGACGCCAAAACCGGTATCCGCACGACCGCGCACCGCGTTTTCCAGCTCGATTGGCGAAACGGTTGAGGTACCGAGTTTACCGACGACCACGCCCGCCGCGGCGTTAGCGAAGTAGCACGCCTCTTCCAGCGAGTTTCCTGCTGCCAGCGTCGCCGCCAGCACGCCGATCACCGTATCACCGGCACCGGTCACGTCGTACACTTCCTGCGCCTGGGTTGGCATATGCAGCGGCGCTTTGCCCGGCTGCAGCAGCGTCATCCCCTGCTCGGAGCGGGTCACTAGCAGCGCGGACAGCTCGAAGTCAGCAATGATCTTCATGCCGCGCTCAACCAGCTCTTCCTCGGTTTTGCATTTGCCCGCCACCGCTTCAAACTCGGAGAGGTTTGGCGTCAGCAGCGTCGCGCCGCGATAGCGCTCAAAATCGGTCCCTTTCGGGTCGATCAGCACCGGCACGCTGGCTTTACGCGCCAGCTGAATCATCGTCTGCACGCTCGCCAGCGCGCCTTTGGCGTAGTCGGACAGCACCAGCGCGCCAATATTGCCCAGCGCCTGGTTGATACGCTCGTGCAGCGGCTCAGGATCAACGCCTTCGAACCCTTCTTCAAAGTCGAGGCGGATCAGCTGCTGGTTGCGCGACAGCACGCGCAGTTTCGTAATCGTTGGGTGGGTCGGAACAGAAACGAAGTCGCACTTCACGTTCACGTCCGCCAGCGACTTGCTCAGCGCGCGCGCCGCATCGTCGATGCCGGTCAGGCCCACCAGACGCGACTGCGCGCCCAGAGAGGCAATGTTCATCGCCACGTTTGCCGCGCCGCCGGGACGCTCTTCAATGGTGTCGACCTTAACCACCGGTACCGGTGCTTCCGGAGAGATGCGGCTGGTAGGCCCATACCAGTAGCGATCCAGCATCACATCCCCAACAACCATTACCCCAGCACGTTCAAACTCTGGCAGTGTTACTTTCATTCCTGACTCCAGAAAGATTCACAATTTGCGCGCGATAATATCACACTTGATTTGTTACGCACGGTTCCACCAGCCACTTCTGCCAGCTGGCCGTTACCTGAGCACGTTCATGAGCAAAACAGTCCAGCGCCACGTGCCCCGGCTGCTCCTGCAGCGCCAGGTGATGAAGCTCATCGCGAAGCGTCGTGTAGGCGCGGGTTAAGGCCTGCGCCTCCTGCTCGTCCATGATGTCATTTTGCGCCAGCAGCTCCAGAATGCGCACGTTATCGGACCAGCGCGTCAGCTTCGGCTTGTCGTGGGCGTGCAGCAGCACCAGATACTGGGTAATGAACTCAATATCGGTAATCCCGCCCTCGTCGGCTTTAATATCAAAGCGATCGCGGTGTTTATTGCCGAGATGCGCGCGCATTTTCTCGCGCATTTCGCGCACTTCCGTTTGCAGCGTGCTGCCATCACGCACGGTGGTCATAACCTCCTTACGGATGACGTCAAACTGCGTTTTGAGCTGCGGATCGCCATACACCACGCGAGCGCGCACCAGCGCCTGATGCTCCCACGTCCAGGCTTCATTCTTCTGGTAATCGGCGAAGGATTCCGTTGAGGTCACCAGCATGCCCGCCGCGCCGGACGGACGCAGACGGGCATCCACTTCATACAGAATGCCCGACGAGGTGCGGGTACTGAACAGGTGCATGATGCGCTGCGCCAGGCGAAGGTAGAACTGGCGCCCGTCAATTTCACGCTCGCCGTCGGTCATTACGTCAACCGGGCAGTCGTGCAGGAAGATTAAATCCAGATCGGAGCTATAGCCCAGCTCCCAGCCGCCAAGCTTGCCGTACCCCACGACCGCAAAGCCGCGTCCTTCACGTTCGGCCAGGTGTTTCGGCTGGCCGTAGCGCGCCACCATCTGCACCCACGCCTGATGGACCACGGCGTCGATGATCGCCTCTGCAAGCCAGGTTAAGTGATCGCTCACTTTCATCACCGGCAGCGTTCCGGCGATGTCAGCCGCCGCCACGCGCAGCATCTGCGCCTGCTTAAACTGGCGCAGCGCCTCCAGCTGTTGCTCTTCGTCCTCTTCCGGCACGCGCAGCAGATACTGACGCAGCTCGTCCCGGTAGGCATCCGTCGCCGTTGGCTGATACAGCGTGTTCGGGTCGAGCAGCTCATCCAGCAGCAGCGGGTAACGCGCCAGCTTGTTGGCCACCATCGGCGACGCGGCGCAGAGCGTAATCAGGTGCTTCAGTGCCCCCGGAAACTCGCTCAGGAGTTCCAGATACGTGGTACGCGTGATGATCCCGCTCAGCAGCGGCATCATGCGCGACAGCGGCACCGGCGCGTCCGCCCGCGAGCAGACCTCGCTCAGCAGGTGCGGCATCAGGTGATCCAGCACCTGACGACCTCGCGGGCCGATGGCGCGTTTGTTCAGCTCAAGACGGAAATCAGCGATCAGCGCCACCACGCGATGGCGCGCGTCGTCGGTTAAGTGCGTCAGCACCGGCGTGGTGTCATCTTCCTGGAGCGCATCCTGCCACAGCTCGCGCCAGTGCTCGGAAAGGGCATCGTCCGGTGATTCACTTTCGTCATCACCGATCAGCTCGTTAAAGATGCGGCGCACGCCTGCCATATGGGCATCCAGCCGTTCGGTTAACGCCGCCCAGTCGTCCACACGCATGCCCCAGGCCAGGCGCGCCCGGTTAAGGTCATCGCCCGGCAGGGTCTGGGTCTGTTCGTCGTTGATGCTTTGCAGCAGGTTTTCCAGACGGCGCAGGAAAAGATAGGCCTCGCGCAGGGTTTGCGCGTCGCCGTCCGGCAGCAGGTGCAGCTGCTCGATGGCGCTCAGCGTCGGTAACAGCGAGCGGGACTGCAGGGACGGCTCACGGCCACCGCGAATAAGCTGGAAGACCTGAACGATAAATTCGATTTCGCGGATGCCGCCCGCGCCGAGCTTGATGTTGTCTTTCAGCCCGCGACGGCGCACCTCACGGGCGATCATCCCTTTCATATTACGCAGGGACTGGATCACGCTGAAGTCGATATAGCGACGGAATACGAACGGGCGCAGCATGGCGCGCAGCTCGTTGGCGTAAGCGTCGTCGCTGTCGCCCATAATCCGCGCTTTAACCATCGCATAGCGCTCCCAGTCGCGCCCCTGCTCCTGGTAGTAATCCTCCAGCGCGGCAAAGCTCAGCACCAGCGGTCCGCTGTCGCCAAACGGGCGCAGGCGCATGTCCACGCGGTAAACAAAACCGTCCTGCGTCGGCTGATCCAGTGCCTTAATCAGACGCTGACCGAGGCGGGTAAAGAACTGGGCGTTGTCCAGCTCGCGACGGCCGCCGCGCGTGGAGCCGTTCTCGGGCCAGGCAAAAATCAGGTCGATGTCGGAGGAGAAGTTCAGCTCGCAGCCGCCCAGCTTGCCCATCCCCAGAATCAACAGCGGCTGAGGAACCCCTTCCTCGCTGCACGGCGTGCCCCACTCTTTACAGCAGGCGGCGTAGAGCCAGTCGCGCGCGGCGACAATCAGCGTTTGCGCCAGCTCGCTTAACTGCTGCAGCGTACTCTCTTCGCTCACCAGCTCCAGCGCCTGAGCCCAGGCAATGCGCACCATCACCCGACGGCGGAACTGGCGCAGGACGCGCATCAGCGTGGCTTCATCCGCAACGTCTTCAAGTGCGGTTTGCAGCCAGCCGGCATACTGCCGCCACTCGTCCGCCTGCGGCGGCGCGTTCTCAAGCTCTGCCAGCCAGTCCGGGTTGGCGGTGATGCTTTCCTGCACAAAATCACTGAAGGCGAGCACGCTCTTCGCCTGCTCGCTTAACGATGACGCCGGTAATGACTCAGGCAGACGTTCGCAAACGGTCTGCCACTGCTGCTGTAACGGTGAAGTAAGCGGCATTATAGGGGTTCCTTGCCAGAGTTAACGTTTTCCGCTGTGCAGCCAGAACGGCTCCTGCGAAATGGCCTCGTTACGGAAATGCTCAATCTCAATATGCTGTCGGGTTTCAATGGCATGCTTCAGCCCCTGCCAGTTTTCCAGCCAGGCCTGGGTTTTAACGCCGTCATAAGCGCCGGAAAGCAGCAGCATGCTGTCGATGTTGCGCGACAGACGGGGAAGCTGATCGCCATACTGGTCGCCGAGCGGATACGCAAAGGTGCTCTTCAGCTCGGCGGCATGACGGGAAAGATGAATATCCGCGAAACGCTTAAAGTTTTCCGCGATTTTGGTCTCCGCTTTCGCATCCAGGAAGGCGCGCCAGCCGCGCGTCACCAGAAACTCGGTCAGCGCCAGTTTTGCCGAAGCGGCTTGCGGGCTGTAGATCGCCGTTTGCGCCGATACGTCGGAGAGCATCAGCGTTTCGGTTTGCGTCAGCAGATCACGTAAGTGAGTGCTCGCTTTGCGAGGAACAATACCGCCGAACAGCGTCAGGGTATGGCGCACCAGGGCAATCGCCGCCAGCACGTGGGATTTCGCGTTTTTCACATTTCGCACCCACAGCTCTTCATGGTACTGCCACTGAGAAAGCGCCAGCTCCAGCGCGGCTTCCAGGCCCTGTTCAACGCTGGCTTTCGGCGCAACGTGCAGGATGGTCGTCTCTTTCAGCACGCGCGGCGCATTTCCGGCGGCCAGATGGTAACCCCGAGCGGCTTTACTCAGGCTTCCCTGACGCAGTCCGGACTGGTTCACCAGCCTGCGCGCCAGCTTCAGCACGTCATTCGCGTCCCCTTCCAGCAGCTCAAGCTCGAGTTCACAAATCGGCTCCTGGGACTCACCCGCCTTCACGTCGCCAAGATCGAGGGCGATTTCGATGCGGCTTTTGCCTTCCGTCACCAGCCATTTTTCGCGCCAGAAATCAGTGCTGAACAGCGGCTGCACCTGTTCCGCCAGCGTGGAAGGCAGCTCGCCATCCGGCCAGACTTCCGTCGGGAAACGTTCCAGTTCAAGTTCCGGCTTGCTGATGTCGATATTGTATTCCGGGCGCTGATGTAAACCGCCGACCACGCGGCCGGCAATTTTCATCGTCATCTCGTAGCGCCCGCTCGCGCCGCGGATGCGCAGCCCCATATCGTGGCGACGCAGCCAGTTGTCTGGCGTTTCGTAATAGATATTAAGCAGTTGTACCGGTGCATGGTGTTCGCCGGAAAGCGTATGCAGATGCTGGCGGAGTGCGTCAACGCTGTCTTTTTCGACGATAAACTTTAATTCGATTTCTTGTGCCATAGCCTTGTACTTTTGCGTGCGTCACAGACGCGTCAATGAGGGCGAACTTCCTCGCCATTTGTTTGTCAGTACATAGTATTTTGCGCCAAATTGCCATGCAATGAGCAATTTGTCGGGTGTAAATCTGTAGAGTCGTGACACAGATGATTCTGATTGCTGACGAATGCTTTGCGTAGAGACACTGTTGCCACTACTATCGTTCCACTATTTATGAAAATAACGACTAATGATGCTTAAATTACGCCTGATTGGACTTACTTTACTCGCTTTTAGCGCCGCAAACGCAGTGCACGCTGAAGAGAAGCGTTACGTTTCTGACGAACTGAACACCTGGGTACGCAGTGGCCCTGGAGATAATTATCGCCTCGTGGGCACGGTGAATGCCGGCGAGGAAGTCACCCTGTTACAGACCAACGCGGACACCAATTACGGTCAGGTTCGCGACAGTACCGGCCGTACGTCCTGGATCCCGCTGAAAGAGCTGAGCACCGTGCCAAGCCTGCGCACGCGCGTTCCCGATCTGGAAAACCAGGTGAAGACCCTGACCGATAAGCTGAACAACATCGACGGCACCTGGAACCAGCGCACCGCTGAAATGCAGCAGAAAGTGGCGCAAAGCGACGGGGTGATTAACGGTCTGAAAGAAGAGAACCAGAAACTGAAAAACGAGCTGATTGTCGCGCAGAAGAAAGTGAATGCCGCTAATCTGCAGCTCGACGACAAACAGCGCACCATCATCATGCAGTGGTTTATGTATGGCGGCGGCGTGCTGGGCGTGGGTCTGGTGTTGGGTCTGGTGCTGCCGCATCTGATCCCAAGCCGCAAGCGTAAAGACCGCTGGATGAACTAATTCGTCTTCTCTGCCAGACTTACGTATCATTCTGGAAAAGAGAAAACGGGAGAGTTGGGCGTGAAGAGTTATCTGGTCGGTGGTGCGGTACGTGATGCGTTGTTAGGTCTGCCGGTCAAAGATAAAGACTGGGTGGTGGTTGGCGCTACCCCTGAAGAGATGCTCGACGCGGGCTACCAGCAGGTAGGCCGCGATTTTCCCGTGTTCCTGCACCCGAAAAGCCGTGAAGAGTATGCCCTGGCGCGTACCGAGCGGAAATCTGGCTCGGGCTATACGGGCTTCACCTGCTATGCCGCGCCGGACGTCACGCTGGAGCAAGATCTCCTGCGCCGCGATCTCACCATCAACGCGCTGGCGCAGGACGAGGACGGGCAGATCGTTGACGCCTATGGCGGTCAGGACGATCTGCGCAACCGCCTTTTACGTCACGTCTCCCCGGCGTTTTCTGAAGATCCGCTCCGCGTGCTCCGCGTGGCGCGCTTTGCCGCGCGTTACGCCCATCTCAGCTTCCGTATTGCCGATGAGACAATGGCGCTGATGACCGCCATGACCGAGGCGGGCGAGCTTGAACACCTGACGCCAGAGCGCGTCTGGAAAGAGACGGAAAATGCCCTCACCACGCGCAACCCGCAGGTCTTTTTCCAGGTCCTGCGCGACTGCGGCGCGCTGAAGGTGCTGTTCCCGGAAATAGACGCGCTGTTTGGCGTACCTGCCCCGGCAAAATGGCACCCGGAAATTGATACCGGCGTGCACACGCTGATGACCCTGAGCATGGCCGCCATGCTCAGCCCTGACGTGGACGTGCGCTTTTCCACCCTGTGCCACGATCTCGGCAAAGGCTTAACGCCAAAAGAATTCTGGCCTCGCCACCACGGGCACGGCCCGGCGGGGGTGAAGCTGGTCGAGGGGCTGTGCCAGCGTCTGCGCGTGCCGAACGAGATCCGCGATCTGGCGAAACTGGTGGCCGAGTTCCACGATCTGATCCACACCTTCCCTATCCTGAAACCGGCCACCATCGTTAAGCTTTTCGATAACATCGACGCCTGGCGCAAACCCCAGCGCGTCGAGCAAATCGCGCTCACCAGCGAAGCTGACGTGCGCGGTCGTACCGGGTTTGAAGCGTGCGATTACCCGCAGGGACGTTTACTACGCAAAGCCTGGGATGTAGCGAAAGCGGTGCCCACGAAGGACGTTGTCGAAGCGGGATTCAAAGGGCCGGAAATTCGCGAAGAACTCACGAAACGGCGAATTCAGGCGGTGTCGGACTGGAAGGAAAAGCATTGCCCTCAGCCGAAAGACTGAGGGCCATCGGTCAGAAGAAGACTACGTACACCGCAGCCGCCACGATAAAGCGATAGATCGCGAACGGAATAAACGAGATACGCTTAATCAGCTGCAGGAAGGTTTTAATCGCAATCAGCGCCACGATAAACGCGGTGATGAAGCCGACGGCGAACATCGGAATGTCGCCAGCCGTCAGGAAGTGATAGCTCTTATAGACGTCGAGTACGGTGGCGCCCATCATCATCGGCACCGCCAGCAGGAACGAGAACTCTGACGCGGCGTAACGGCTTACGCCCATCAGCATCCCGCCGGAGATGGTTGCGCCTGAACGCGAGAAGCCCGGCCACAGCGCCAGACACTGGAAGCAACCAATGATAAACGCCTGACGATACGTCATATCGTCCAGACCTTCCGCCCGCGGCGTTTTTGGCTTCAGCACTTCCGCGGCGATCAGCAGGAAGCCCCCCACCACCAGCGCGTACATTACGTTAATCGGGTTAAACAGCGATTTGATGGCGTCGTGGAACACCAGGCCCAGCACCACCGCAGGGATCATCCCAAGCAGAATATGGATCAGTGACAGACGACCTTTACTGGCCCCCTCGTGCTGAGGCGGACGGCCAAAATGGATGCCGATCAGGCCAAACAGGCGACGCCAGAACATTACGACCACCGCCAGAATAGACCCCAGCTGGATCACCACTTCAAACGTTTTTGCGGTATCGCCTTCAAAGCCCAGCAGATGGCCAACGATAATCATATGGCCCGTACTGGAGACCGGCAAAAACTCCGTCAATCCTTCGACCACACCCAGTATTGCCGCCACCAGCAGCGAGTGCATATCGCTCATCTATAAACCCCTAAAAAAGATATAAAAAAACGGTCGCCCCAACGGCTACCGTGAAAGATACAGCTTTAAGACCGGTATAACCTAAAATGGTTTAGCAATTATGACGTTAATTCTTGCCTTTCAGATTTGTGCCACGCTCAATAATGACGCCAACGTTGGCGGCGCGCGCCACCGCTCCCGGCTTGCTCAGCTTGATGCGCACCCACGGTGAATTGAATTTTTTCAACAGCAATTCTGCGACTTCTTCCGCCACCCGTTCGACCAGCGCAAAACGTTGCCCTTCAACGTGGGCGATGACCGTTTCACTGATGTCGGCATAGCTCAGACAGTCGTTCACGTCATCGCTTTTTGCCGATTTGCGGTTATCCCATCCCATTTCGATATCGAACACCAGCTTCTGCTCGATGGTCTGTTCCCAGTCGTAAACACCAATTGTGGTGATTACCGAAAGTTGCTCTATAAATACAATATCCATCACGACCTGCCTGCTTTTTGGCTAAACCGGATACCACTTCCGGCGAATTATGCGTATTATCCACAGATGCTGAGAATACAGATACATTTTCAAAACGGAACAGCGTTATGAGTGCAATCGCGCCTGGAATGATCCTCCTCGCCTATCTTTGCGGCTCAATCTCCAGCGCCATTCTGGTCTGCCGCATTGCCGGGTTACCTGACCCGCGTGAAAATGGTTCCGGGAATCCGGGGGCGACCAACGTACTACGAATTGGCGGCAAGGGAGCGGCCGTAGCGGTTTTGATTTTTGATGTTCTGAAAGGGATGCTGCCCGTCTGGGGCGCCTATGCGCTGGGCGTTACGCCGTTCTGGCTGGGGCTCATTGCTATTGCCGCCTGCGTCGGCCACATCTGGCCCGTATTCTTCGGTTTTAAAGGCGGCAAAGGCGTTGCGACGGCCTTTGGCGCCATTGCGCCTATCGGCTGGGATCTCACCGGCGTAATGGCCGGGACCTGGCTGCTCACCATTCTTCTGAGCGGCTATTCGTCGCTGGGCGCCATCGTCAGCGCGCTGATCGCTCCGTTCTACGTCTGGTGGTTCAAACCCCAGTTCACCTTCCCGGTGTCGATGCTCTCCTGTCTTATCCTGCTGCGTCATCACGACAATATCCAGCGCCTGTGGCGTCGTCAGGAGACCAAAATCTGGACGAAGCTCAAGAGAAAGAAAAAAGACGCTCCGAAGGGTTAGTTATGCCTTATAGCCAAATGTGATTTTGGTCACCTTCTGCCTGTGGTAACTGTTAGAGACACAACACAACCACACAAAAAGAAAAATGGCAGAAATCACAGAACCAACTCCCCTTTCAACGGCAGGAAGCACCCCGGATGGCGACATCCAGTGGGTGCGCAGCGCGTCGGATGTATCACGCCTCGTTAATGACGGTTCTCAGGGCCGGACAAACGCCCGTATCGTGGTCGGAATCGCTTTGGGCGGCATTTTTCTCGATGCCTACGATCTGGGCGCGCTGGCGTTCGGCATTAAAGACATCACCCGCGAATTTAACCTGACGCCCGCCGGTACCGGCATGGTGGCCTCGGCCATTACCTTTGGCGCCATTGTCGGGGCGCTGCTCGGCGGTTACCTCACGGATAAAATCGGGCGCTACCGCGTTTTTATGGCTGATATGGTGTTCTTCGTGGTGGCAGCGATCGCCTGTGCGCTGGCCCCGAACGAATATGTGCTCGCGGGCGCCCGCTTTGTGATGGGGCTGGGGGTCGGGATCGACCTTCCCGTGGCGATGGCGTTTTTAAGCGAGTTCGCCAGGCTGAAAGGGCCCGGAAATAAGGCCTCCAGCGTCGCGATGTGGTGCCCCACCTGGTATGCCGCCATCAGCATCTCCTACCTGCTGGTGCTTTTCTTCTACGCCGTGCTGCCGGAGAGCCACAGCGACTGGCTGTGGCGTTTGATTCTCGGCTTTGGCGCGGTGCCCGCGCTGGTGATTATCGCCATCCGCAGCCGCTATATGAGCGAATCTCCGGTCTGGGCGGCGAATCAGGGCAACCTGAAAGAGGCGGCGTCGATTTTACGCCAGTCGTATAACATCAATGCCCACGTGCCGCAGGACGCGCTCGGCCAGCCCGCACCTGTCGTGAATAAAGCGAAATGGTCAAATTATCTGAACCTGTTCCGCGGCATCTACTTGCGCCGCACGACGCTCGCTACGCTGCTTTCCGTCGTCTCGTCGTTTGCCTATAACGCCGTGGCGTTTGGTCTGCCGGTGATCATCTCCAGCTTCTTTGTCCAGTCGATGCTCACCACCATTCTCATTTCTCTGGCGCTTAACCTGCTGTTTGCCTTCGTCGGCGGACTGCTGGCGGTACGCTACGTACCACGCTTCGGCGCCTGGCGGATGTCGCTTGCGGGTTATGCCTGCCAGCTTGTCGCATTGCTTGGCCTGGCGCTGATTGGCCGACCGGAAGGTGTCTCTGAAGGCGTGCTTGCTGTGGCGATGCTGGCGCTGTTCCTGTTCGGTCAGGGCTTCGGCCCGGGCGCGCATACCATGACGTTCGCCTCCCTGAGCTACCCGACCTCGCTGCGCGGCGTGGGCGTGGGCCTCAACCAGACGCTGATGCGCAGCAGCTCGACGCTGTCGCTGTTTCTGTTCCCGCTGCTGGTGGCGTCGCTGGATACCGCCGTCTTCTGGGTGATTGCGCTGGCGCCGTTTATCGGCCTGGCGTCGCTGCTGGCGATCCGCTGGGAGCCGTCCGGGTATGACGTGGATGCGGAGGACTACCGGTAACGACACATCACTTCGGTAGGTTCACCCCGCCGAAGGGTTCTTATAAATCGTCCAGCAGCGTCCGGGAGAGTTTTTTTAGCGTCTCAAGCTCATCGTCATTCATCCGCATGCTGCAGCGAATCTGGTCCGGCAAAGCCATCACCCGTTTCTTCAGGTCTTTGGCCTTATCGGTCAGTACGACATTTTTCATCCTTTCATCACCTACAACCGCGATACGGTTGAGAAATCCTTTTGCCTCAAGCTTTTGTACAAGCGGGGTCAATGTGCCCGAATCAAAAAATGTCTTATCGCTGAGATCGCGAAGTGGGATGTTATCTTTCTCATAAAGCGCCATCAAAACAACGAATTGCGGATAGGTCAGATCCATCTCTTGCAGTAAAGGGCGATACTGGCGAACGAACGCGTTGGTGACCGAGTACAGCGAGAAGCAAAGTAAATCGTCTAGCGTTTTGTTTTCTTTCATTTTTCTATCAACTCCGAATCGGTTTCCTGAAAAAATTATAAATAATGTTTGACTAAAAGTATCTTGCGCGCAAGTATTATACCAACAACTAAGTAGCGCGCTACATAGTTATCTCATCCGATCAAATACGCTTAAAGAGGCACTACCATGAAAACACTAACCGCCATCCTGGTTTCTTCAGTCTTCGCGTCAGCTGCGGCATCCGCTCAAACCACCAATACCCCAGCCCCGACCGCAGGCGTACAGGCATTTCTGAATGTTTTGAACTCCGGCAAGGGTAAGCCAATGGAACAGATGACCCCGCAGGAGGCCCGCCAGGTACTGATTGGCGCACAGCAAGGCGCAAAACTGCCGCCCGCTCAGGTTTCTGAAAAAACGATCCAGGTAAATGGCCAGGCGATAAAACTGAAAATAGTGAAACCTGAAAACGCCAGCGGCACGCTCCCCGCTTTTATGTTCTTTCACGGCGGCGGCTGGGTGCTGGGTGACTTCCCTACCCACGAACGCTTAATCCGCGACCTCGTTCGCGCTTCGGGTGCCGCTGCGGTTTACGTCGATTACACTCCGTCACCTGAGGCCCATTTCCCGGTAGCAATTAATCAGGCCTATGAAGCGACAAAATGGGTCGCCGGGCACGGTCAGGAAATTGGCGTGGACGGTAGCCGTCTGGGTCTGGTGGGTAACAGCGTGGGCGGCAACATGGTGGCTTCGGTGGCGCTGCAGGCCAAACAGTTCAATGGGCCAAAAATTCGCTACAACGTCATGCTCTGGCCGGTTACCGATGCGAACTTTGATACTGCCTCGTATAACCAGTTCGAAAATGGCTATTTCCTGTCGAAAAACATGATGAAATGGTTCTGGGATAACTACACCACCAGCGCTGCCGATCGCAACAATATTCTTGCCTCTCCGCTTCGCGCCAGCACCGCGCAGTTGAAAGGCTTCCCCGAAACGCTGATCCAGACAGCGGAGCTGGACGTTCTGCGGGATGAAGGTGAAGCATTCGGGCGTAAACTGGATGCGGCTGGCGTCCCGGTGACCGTCACGCGCTATAACGGCATGATCCACGACTACGGCCTGCTTAACCCGCTGAGCCAGGAGCCAACGGTGAAAGTTGCCCTTGAGCAGGCAGGTGCAGCGTTGCATGAACACCTGAAGTAGGATCGTCATTGCTTATACAGAGCACGGCCCCGGCCGTGCTTTTGTATTTCTCCTGCCTGGCCATCCATAAGCGACTCGTATGACAGCCTTCATTTCCGCCAGGGCATACTGAAACGTATCCCGATGGTGTGGAAATGGATGCAGCATGTTAGCAGCTCAGGTCACTGATAATACGTATAAAGGCTGGCAGGCGTCGCTTGCCCTGCAGTTTTGTCACACCCCTGAGAAAACCCTCCTGCACTCCGCCCACCACGTCGGGCCGCTCACCGTTCAACGCCCGTTTTACCCCGAAGGGGAAACCTGCCACCTTTACCTGCTGCACCCGCCAGGCGGGATTGTGGGCGGCGATACGCTGGACATTTCCGTTCGGCTGGACGCCAAAAGCCACGCGCTCATCACCATGCCCGGGGCGAGCAAGTTCTATCGCAGCAGCGGCCCGCAGGCGCGTCTGAACCAGTATTTTTACCTCGAGGAAGATTCCACCCTGGAGTGGCTGCCGCAGGACACCATTATCTTCCCCGGCGCGAATGCCGCGCTGCGCTCCGTCTTCCACCTGAAGGCCTCCAGCACGCTGCTGGCGTGGGAGCTGTACTGCCTGGGGCGTCCGGTGATCGGTGAGACCTTTAGCCACGGCACGCTGGAAAGCCGCCTTGAAATCTGGGTTGAAGACGAACCGCGCCTGATCGAGCGTCAGCATCTTAGCGACGGCGATCTCACGCCCGTCGCCGGACGTCCGTGGCTCGGCACGCTGCTGTTCTATCCGGCCAAAGAAGAACATCTCGACGCGGTGCGCGAACGGCTCGCCCCGCTGGAAAATTATGCAGGTGCAACACTCGTTGACGATCTGCTGTCGGTGCGCTTTCTCTCCAACGACAACCTGATTTGCCAGCGGGTGATGCGCGACATCTGGCAGTCGCTTCGCCCGCTTCTCACCACCAAAACCGCCTGTTCGCCGCGTATCTGGCAGACATAAGAGAAACGTTATGGAACTGACCCCCAGAGAAAAAGACAAGCTGTTGCTGTTCACCGCCGCGCTGGTTGCCGAACGCCGCCTTGCGCGCGGGGTAAAGCTCAATTACCCGGAATCGGTCGCGCTGATCAGCGCCTTCATTATGGAGGGCGCGCGCGATGGCGAAACCGTCGCCTCGCTGATGGAAGCGGGCCGCCACGTCCTGAGGCGCGACCAGGTAATGGAGGGCGTCCCGGAGATGATCCCGGATATTCAAGTCGAAGCCACCTTCCCGGACGGATCGAAGCTCGTCACCGTCCACAACCCGATCGTCTAAGGAGCGCGTGATGATCCCAGGTGAATACCAGATCCAGCCCGGAACGATTGCCCTCAACGTCGGGCGTGAAACCCAACGCGTGGTTGTCGAAAATCACGGCGACAGGCCGATCCAGGTCGGATCGCACTACCACTTTTACGAGGTCAACCCGGCGCTGAAGTTCGATCGGGAAGCCACCAAAGGCTACCGACTGAACATCCCGGCGGGCACCGCCGTACGCTTCGAGCCCGGCCAGAAGCGGGAAGTGACGCTGGTTCAGGTCACGGGGGCGCAGCGCATTTTCGGCTTTCGCGGCGAGGTGATGGGCGAGGTGAAACATGGCTGAGATTTCGCGCCGGGTGTATGCCGATATGTTCGGCCCCACCACCGGAGATAAAGTGCGGCTTGCCGACAGCGAGCTGTGGATCGAAGTGGAAGACGATCTCACGGTCTATGGCGAAGAGGTCAAGTTCGGCGGCGGAAAGGTGATCCGCGACGGCATGGGCCAGGGGCAGATGACCGCTGACGGCTGCGTGGATCTGGTTCTTACCAACGCGCTGATCGTCGATCACTGGGGGATCGTAAAAGCCGATATCGGCGTCAAGGACGGACGGATCTTCGCCGTCGGCAAAGCCGGGAACCCGGACATTCAGCCCGGCGTGACGATCCCCATTGGCGCGGCAACGGAAGTGATTGCCGCCGAGGGGAAGATCGTTACCGCCGGCGGGATCGACACCCACATCCACTGGATCTGCCCGCAGCAGGCGGAAGAGGCGCTGGTTTCCGGCGTCACCACCATGATCGGCGGCGGCACCGGACCGGCGGCGGGCACCAACGCCACCACCTGCACGCCGGGGCCATGGTATATCGCCCGCATGCTGCAGGCTGCCGATACGCTGCCGGTGAATATTGGCCTGCTCGGCAAGGGTAACGGCTCCAGCCCGGACGCCCTGCGCGAGCAGATTGCCGCGGGCGCCATCGGGCTGAAGATCCACGAAGACTGGGGCGCGACGCCCGCGGCAATTAACTGCTCGCTGGAGGTGGCTGACGAGATGGATATTCAGGTGGCGCTGCACAGCGACACGCTGAACGAGTCCGGGTTTGTCGAAGACACGCTGGCGGCCATCGCCGGACGCACAATCCACACTTTCCACACCGAAGGCGCGGGCGGCGGCCACGCGCCGGATATCATCACCGCCTGCGCGCATCCGAATATTCTGCCCTCTTCCACCAACCCGACCTTGCCCTACACGGTGAACACCATCGACGAGCATCTCGACATGCTGATGGTTTGCCATCACCTCGATCCGGATATCGCCGAGGACGTGGCGTTTGCCGAATCCCGCATTCGTCGTGAAACCATCGCTGCGGAAGACGTGCTGCACGATATCGGCGCGTTCTCGCTCACGTCGTCTGATTCTCAGGCCATGGGCCGCGTCGGGGAAGTGATTATCCGCACCTGGCAGGTGGCGCACCGCATGAAGGTCCAGCGCGGCGCCCTGCCGGAAGAGACCGGCGATAACGACAACTTCCGCGTAAAGCGCTACGTCGCCAAATACACCATTAACCCGGCGCTCACCCACGGCATCGCCCATGAAGTCGGTTCGATTGAGGCGGGCAAGCTTGCGGATCTGGTGGTCTGGTCCCCGGCGTTCTTCGGCGTGAAGCCTGCCACCATCGTCAAGGGCGGAATGATCGCCTGCGCGCCAATGGGAGATATCAACGCCTCGATCCCCACGCCGCAGCCGGTGCATTACCGTCCAATGTTTGGATCGCTGGGCGCCGCGCGCCACGCTACCCGACTGACGTTTATCTCGCAGGCCGCCAGTGCGAACGGCATCCCGCAGCAGCTCAACCTGCAGAGCGCCATTGCGGTGGTGAAAGGCTGCCGGACGGTGAAAAAGGCGGACATGATCCACAACGGCCTGCAGCCGAATATCACCGTGGACTCGCAAACCTACGAGGTGCGCGTCGACGGTGAACTGATAACCAGCGAACCGGCTGACGTTCTGCCGATGGCGCAACGCTATTTCCTGTTTTGAGGAGTGATGATGATCTATTTAACCCAACGCCTGGACCACGCGCATCCGATTACCGCCAGCGTCACGCTGCCGATTGACGTGCGGGTGAAAAGCCGCGCCCGCGTGGCGCTGAACGACGGCCGCGAAGCCGGGCTGATGCTGCCGCGCGGCCTGCTGCTGCGCGGGGGCGACATGCTGACGACCGACGACGGCAGCGAGGTCATCGAAGTGATCGCCGCGCCGGAGTCAGTTTCCGTGGTGCGCTGCGCCGATCCGTTCCTGCTCGCCCGCGCCTGCTATCACCTGGGCAACCGCCACGTGCCGCTGCAGATCATGCCCGGCGAGCTGCGCTATCACCACGACCACGTTCTCGACGACATGCTGCGCCAGTTCGGTCTGGACGTGACCTACGCCAGCCTGCCGTTTGAACCGGAAGCGGGCGCTTACGCCAGCGATGCCCACAGCCACAGCCATTCTCACGCTCATTCACATTAAGGATCCATCATGCGCAAGTATTTACCGCTGTTACTGCTGGCTTTTTCCGTTCCCGCGCTCGCGCATCCCGGCCACGGTACCGACAGCTTTCAGGCCGGTTTTCTCCACCCGCTGACAGGGCTCGATCACCTGCTGATGCTCACCGGTGCTGGCGTGCTCTCGGCCCTGAGCGGCCGCAAACTCCTGCTGCCGTTTGCCACCCTCGGGATGATGCTTGTCGGCGCCATTGCGGGCAGCCTGCTCGGCGGCTTCAGCGGCATGGAGATGCTGATTATCGCCTCGCTGGCGGTATCCGGCGTGATGATGTTTAAAACTGAAAACCGCCTGCTGCTGGCGGTGCCTGCCCTGGCGATGTTCCACGGCTGGGCGCACGGCGTGGAGATGTCCGGCCACAGCTTCTGGCTCTTCACCAGCGGCTTTATGCTCGCCAGCGCCACGGTGCTGTGCGCCAGCTTTGCCGCAGGGCTGCTGCTGCGCCGTCACGACGGCCTGCGTAAAACCTTCGGCGGCGGGCTGATCGTCTCTGCCCTGCTGGCGCTGATGAGCTGATGGAGCACGCCCGCCAGAGGCTGCGCCTGATGCAGCTCTCCAGCAGCAGCCTGCCGGTCGGGTCGTTTACCTGGTCGCAGGGGCTGGAGTGGGCCGTTGAGGCAGGCTGGGTCACCAACGCCGACGCGTTCAAACGCTGGCAAATCCAGCAGATGGAGCAGAGCTTTTTCTGCGTCGATCTGCCGCTGTTTATCCGTCTTTATCAGGCCTGTGAGCAACGCTCTCTTACTAATGCAAAACGCTGGACGGCATACCTTCTCGCCTGCCGGGAAACGCGCGAGCTGCGCGAAGAGGAGTGCAACCGTGGAGCGGCGTTTACGCGGCTGATTAAGAGCTGGGAACCTGACTGTCCGCCCGAATGGCTGCCGCTGTTTATGCAAAGCCAGCTCTGCGGCATGGCCTGGCTCGGCGTGCGCTGGGGCATTAGCGCGCGCGAGCTGGCGCTGAGCCTCGGCTACAGCTGGATGGAGAGCGCGGTGATGGCGGGCGTCAAGCTGGTGCCGTTTGGGCAACAGGCCGCGCAGCAGCTGATTATCGAACTGGGCGACCATTACGCCGCCGGGCTTGAACAGGCATTTTTGCGCAGCGACGACGCGCTGGGGGCAGCAACGCCGCTGTCCGCCATCGCCTCCGCGCGCCACGAAACCCAATATTCACGACTATTCCGTTCCTGAGGAGTCAACATGGCTGATTACAAACATCCCCTGCGCGTAGGCGTGGGCGGCCCGGTAGGATCGGGCAAAACCGCGCTGCTGGAAGCGCTCTGCAAGGCGATGCGCGACACGTATCACCTGGCGGTGGTCACGAACGATATCTACACCAAAGAGGATCAGCGCATCCTCACCGAGGCAGGCGCGCTGGAGCCAGAGCGCATCGTCGGCGTGGAAACGGGCGGCTGCCCGCATACCGCCATTCGTGAAGATGCGTCGATGAACCTGGCGGCAGTGGAGGCGTTAAGCGAGAAGTTCGGCAATCTGGATCTGATCTTCGTGGAAAGTGGCGGAGACAACCTGAGCGCGACGTTCAGCCCGGAGCTGGCGGATCTGACCATCTACGTGATCGACGTGGCCGAAGGGGAAAAAATCCCGCGCAAGGGCGGGCCGGGGATCACCAAATCCGATTTTCTGGTGATCAATAAAACCGACCTCGCGCCGTACGTCGGCGCGTCGCTGGAGGTGATGGAGCGCGACACCAACCGCATGCGCGGCGAGCGCCCGTGGACCTTTACCAACCTGAAAGCGGGCGACGGTCTGGCGACGATTATTGCGTTTCTGGAAGAGAAAGGGATGTTGCGGGTGTAGGGCCATAATACCCTCTCCCTGTGGGAGAGGGTTAGGGTGAGGGATTACGCCTCCGGCAGTTCCGCCAGCGGCCAGCGCGGACGCACGGACACGCTCAGGTCGGACGTTGCGCCCGCGTTCAGGCGCACCATTCCGGCGTAAGCGATCATCGCGCCGTTGTCGGTGCAGAATTCCGGACGGGCATAGAACACTTCCCCGCGACGCTTTTGCATCATCTCGGCGAGCTTCGCGCGCAGCGTGCGGTTAGCGCTCACGCCACCCGCCATCACCAGACGCTTAAAGCCGGTCTGATCCAGCGCGCGCTTGCACTTGATCATCAGCGTGTCCACCACCGCATCTTCGAACGCGCGGGCGATATCGGCGCGGGTCTGCTCGCTGTCATCGTTATTGCGAATCGTATTCGCCGCGAAGGTTTTCAGCCCGGAGAAGCTGAAATCCAGCCCTGGACGGTCGGTCATCGGACGCGGGAAGACAAAGCGCCCTTCCGTTCCCTGCGACGCCATTTTCGACAGCATCGGGCCGCCCGGATAATCCAGACCCAGCAGCTTGGCGGTTTTATCGAACGCTTCACCGGCGGCGTCGTCGATCGACTCGCCCAGCAGCTCGTACTTGCCAATCCCCGTTACGCTAATCAGCTGCGTATGACCGCCGGAGACCAGCAGCGCCACAAACGGGAACTCAGGCGGATTCTCTTCCAGCATCGGCGCCAGAAGATGCCCTTCCATATGGTGAACCGGGATCGCCGGCACATCCCACGCAAACGCCAGCGAACGGCCAACCGTCGCGCCGACCAGCAGCGCGCCGACCAGGCCCGGGCCTGCGGTATAGGCCACAGCGTCGATATCGTTTGAACTCAACCCGGCCTCTTTCAGCGCCGCCTGAATCAGGGGAACCGTTTTACGCACGTGGTCACGAGAGGCCAGTTCAGGTACGACGCCGCCGTAGTCAGCGTGCAATTTCACCTGACTATACAGCTGGTTGGCCAGAAGCCCTTTTTCGTCGTCGTAAATGGCGATGCCGGTTTCATCGCAGGATGTTTCAATACCCAGTACACGCATGACTTGTTTTACCTCGTTTCAATACCGCGCAGTGTAGAGCCTGGGCGGGTTGATGTAAAACTTTGTTCGCCCCAGGAAGAAGGCTCGTGTATACTCCTCACCCTTATTAAAGTCCCTTTCAAAATCGCATCGGTGCTTTACAAAGCAGCAGCATTTGCAGTAAAATTCCGCACCATTTTGAAATAAGCTGGCGTTGATGCCAGCGGCAAACCGAATTTATTAAAGGTGAGAGTTACATGCCGGTAATTAAAGTACGTGAAAACGAGCCGTTCGACGTAGCACTGCGTCGCTTCAAACGTTCATGCGAGAAAGCAGGTGTTCTGGCTGAAGTTCGTCGTCGTGAGTTTTATGAAAAACCAACGACCGAACGTAAGCGCGCTAAAGCTTCCGCTGTGAAACGTCACGCGAAGAAACTGGCTCGCGAAAACGCACGCCGTACTCGTCTGTACTAATTGGTTGAGGGCCTCAGCCCTCAATTGACAGACAGAGTAATAGTCGTAAGGCCGTGCTTCCGGAAGGAATGCGCGGCTTGTTTTCGTTTATGAGTCACTAAAAATAACGGGGCATATGGCCGGAAGAATCCCACGCGTTTTCATCAATGACCTGCTTGCCAGAACCGACATCGTCGATCTCATCGACGCGCGGGTAAAGCTAAAAAAGCAGGGCAAGAACTACCATGCGTGCTGTCCGTTCCATAACGAAAAAACCCCCTCCTTCACCGTAAACGGTGAAAAGCAGTTCTACCATTGCTTCGGCTGTGGCGCACACGGTAATGCCGTCGATTTTTTGATGAACTACGACAAGCTCGAGTTCGTTGAAACCGTCGAAGAGCTGGCGGCGATGCATAACCTTGAAGTGCCGTATGAAGCAGGCAGTGGGCCAAGTCAGATCGAGCGCCATCAACGGCAAACGCTGTATCAACTGATGGATGGCCTGAATTCGTTTTACCAACAGTCTCTTAAGCACTCTGCGGCTGAGCCTGCGCGTCAGTATCTGAACAAGCGCGGACTGAGCGACGATGTCATTGCGCGTTTCGCTATTGGTTACGCCCCGCCCGGCTGGGACAACGTGTTAAAGCGTTTTGGCGGCAATAGCGAAGATCGTAAGTCTCTCATCGATGCAGGCATGCTGGTCACCAACGACCAGGGACGAAGCTACGACCGCTTCCGCGAACGGGTGATGTTCCCGATCCGCGACAAGCGTGGCCGGGTAATTGGTTTTGGTGGTCGCGTGCTGGGTGATGCCCTGCCGAAATACCTCAACTCCCCGGAAACCGATATTTTCCATAAGGGCCGCCAGCTGTACGGCCTTTATGAGGCGCAGCAGAATAATGCGGAACCTCCGCGTCTTCTGGTCGTCGAAGGCTATATGGACGTCGTGGCCCTGGCGCAGTACGACATCAACTACGCGGTTGCGTCGTTAGGGACGTCCACCACCGCCGATCATATTCAACTGCTGTTCAGGGTGACCAACAACGTCATCTGCTGTTACGACGGTGACCGCGCAGGACGCGACGCCGCCTGGCGCGCGCTGGAAACCGCGCTACCCTATATGACCGACGGGCGTCAGCTACGCTTTATGTTTCTGCCCGACGGTGAAGACCCGGATACGCTGGTGCGTAAAGAGGGCAAAGCGGCGTTTGAAGCGCGGATGGAGCAGGCTCAGCCGCTCTCCACGTTTTTGTTTAACAGCCTGATGCCGCAGGTCGATTTGAGTACCCCTGACGGGCGCGCGCAGCTCAGTACGCTGGCGCTGCCGTTAATCAGCCAGGTGCCCGGCGAAACGCTGCGCATCTATCTGCGTCAGGAGTTAGGCAACAAGCTCGGCATTCTGGATGACAGCCAGCTTGAACGTTTATTGCCAAAACAGGCTGAAAACGGTGCGGTTCGGCCCGCGCCTCAGCTAAAACGCACAACCATGCGTATACTGATAGGGTTGCTGGTCCAAAACCCCGAGCTCGCACCGCAGGTGCCATCTCTGGCGGGTTTAAACCACGAAAAATTGCCCGGACTTGGCTTATTTTCAGAACTGGTCAACACGTGTTTGTCTCAGCCAGGTCTGACCACCGGACAACTTTTAGAGCATTATCGCGGCACAAAAGAGGCCGCTACCCTTGAAAAATTGTCGATGTGGGACGATATAGCAGATAAGGACATTGCAGAAAAAACGTTCACCGACTCACTCAACCATATGTTTGATTCGATGCTTGAGCTGCGCCAGGAAGAGTTGATTGCTCGCGAGCGCACACACGGTTTAAGCAGCGAAGAACGCCGGGAGCTCTGGATGATTAACCAGGAACTGGCGAAGAAATAAAAAATTTAACGGCTTAAGTGCCGAATATCGATCGGGAAGCCCCCGGCAGCCGCACTGAGAGGCAGCGGCAAAAATATAAGTACGCCCTCGCTTTAAAGGTTGGCAGCCCCATCGCCGACACCAATCAAACGAATTAAGTGTGGATACCGTCTTATGGAGCAAAACCCGCAGTCACAGCTGAAACTTCTTGTCCAACGTGGTAAGGAGCAAGGCTATCTGACCTATGCCGAGGTCAATGACCATCTGCCGGAAGATATCGTCGATTCAGATCAAATCGAAGATATCATCCAAATGATCAATGACATGGGCATTCAGGTGATGGAAGAAGCACCGGATGCCGATGATCTGTTGCTGGCTGAAACCTCCAACAACACTGACGAAGATGCGGAAGAAGCTGCTGCACAGGTACTGTCCAGCGTGGAATCTGAAATCGGGCGTACCACTGACCCGGTCCGCATGTACATGCGTGAAATGGGTACCGTTGAACTGTTGACCCGCGAAGGCGAAATTGACATCGCAAAACGCATCGAAGACGGGATCAACCAGGTTCAGTGCTCCGTTGCCGAGTACCCGGAAGCGATCACCTATCTGCTGGAGCAGTACGATCGCGTTGAAGCGGAAGAAGCGCGCCTGTCTGACCTGATCACCGGTTTTGTCGACCCGAACGCTGAAGAAGATATGGCGCCTACCGCCACTCACGTCGGTTCTGAACTGTCTCAGGAAGAGATGGATGATGACGAAGACGAAGATGAGGAAGAGAGCGACGACGACACCGCGGACGATGACAACAGCATCGACCCGGAGCTGGCGCGTGAGAAGTTTGCCGAGCTGCGTACCCAGTACGAAGTGACGCGTGACACCATCAAAGCGAAAGGCCGCAGCCATGCCGCCGCTCAGGAAGAGATCCTGAAGCTGTCTGAAGTCTTCAAACAGTTCCGCCTGGTGCCAAAACAGTTCGACTACCTGGTGAACAGCATGCGCGTGATGATGGATCGCGTACGTACCCAGGAACGCATCATCATGAAGCTGTGCGTTGAGCAGTGCAAAATGCCGAAGAAGAACTTCATTACCCTCTTCACCGGCAACGAAACCAGCGAAACCTGGTTCAACGCGGCTATCGCGATGAACAAGCCGTGGTCCGAAAAACTGCACGACGTGAAGGACGATGTGCATCGCGGCCTGCAGAAACTGCATCAGATTGAAGAAGAGACCGGCCTGACCATCGAGCAGGTTAAAGACATCAACCGTCGTATGTCCATCGGTGAAGCGAAAGCCCGCCGTGCGAAGAAAGAGATGGTTGAAGCGAACTTGCGTCTGGTTATCTCTATCGCCAAGAAATACACCAACCGTGGTCTGCAGTTCCTGGATCTGATTCAGGAAGGCAACATCGGTCTGATGAAAGCGGTAGATAAGTTTGAATACCGTCGTGGTTACAAGTTCTCCACCTACGCAACCTGGTGGATCCGTCAGGCTATCACCCGCTCTATCGCGGATCAGGCGCGCACCATCCGTATCCCGGTGCATATGATTGAGACCATCAACAAGCTCAACCGTATCTCCCGCCAGATGCTGCAGGAGATGGGCCGCGAGCCGACGCCGGAAGAGTTGGCCGAGCGCATGCTGATGCCGGAAGACAAGATCCGTAAAGTGCTGAAGATCGCCAAAGAGCCAATCTCCATGGAAACACCAATCGGTGATGATGAAGATTCGCATCTGGGTGATTTCATCGAGGATACCACCCTCGAGCTGCCGCTGGACTCTGCCACCACCGAGAGCCTGCGCGCTGCGACGCACGACGTTCTGGCTGGCCTGACCGCCCGTGAAGCAAAAGTCCTGCGTATGCGTTTCGGTATTGATATGAACACCGACCACACGCTGGAAGAAGTGGGTAAACAGTTCGACGTTACCCGTGAACGTATCCGTCAGATCGAAGCGAAGGCGCTGCGTAAGCTGCGTCATCCAAGCCGCTCTGAAGTACTGCGTAGCTTCCTGGACGACTAATCGGTCCTGACAGTGAAAAAGCTCCCTTCGGGGAGCTTTTTTTTTGTTTATTCCCTCTCCCTATGGGAAAGGGTAAGGGTGAGGGCATCAGGCCTCAGAGGATTACAGCCCCCGCACCATCAGCGCCTCATCCAGCTCGCGATACGCTTCCACCAGCTTATCCAGCGTCGCCCTGTTGAGCCCGCTCGGGTTCGGCAGCACCCAAACCTGCGTAACGCCAATCATGATGCTCTGCTTGCCCCACTGCGTTCCACGCTGGCTAAACGCCTGCTCGTAGGCCTGCTTGCCGAGGATCGCCAGCGCGGCCGGCTGATAATCCTCTATCTTCTTGATCAGCTCCCGCCCGCCGCTGCGCAGCTCATGCAGGTTGACCTCGCTTGCCTGCACCGTAGGCCGCTCGACCAGCATGGTGATCCCGCAGCGCGTATCCAGCAGATGCTGCTCCTCTTCGGGCTTGAGTAGCCTGTCGGTAAACCCGGCCTGGTAGATCACCTTCCAGAAGCGATTACCCGGATGGGCAAAGTGAAAACCGGTGTGCGCCGAGGACTTACCCGGGTTGATTCCGCAGAACACCACCCGCAGGCCAGGGGCCAGAATATCGTTGATCATCTTTACTCCCGATCGATACATCGTCAGGGAAGTATAAAGGATTGATTATGCGTTGTTTATAAAAACAGCAGGCAGGTGTGAATGGCTGGATTGCTGCGGGGAGTTACTTTATAATTCACCGCCACGGCCCCTTAGCTCAGTGGTTAGAGCAGGCGACTCATAATCGCTTGGTCGCTGGTTCAAGTCCAGCAGGGGCCACCAAATTTTAGTTTTAGAATCATATGATTAAGCCACTCAATTGAGTGGCTTTTTTATTGATTTTTTGAGCCGGCAACGCAGCCGCTAACCGTGGTTTAGCGAAGCCGTTCGGACACGCTCAGAGGCGCCCGGGGTCGCGATCAGGCGCTCCACGGACTCCATCGTCACGAACGTACAGCTGCAGTCTACATTGGTGCACTGGTGATAGCGCTCTTTGGTATTTTCACTTAGATAGCGACTGGTACGCGCATGCGCAGAGTGCTTGCACTTAGGACAATGAAACATGTACCCCTCCACTTGATTCACATTTTGTGAATCAATAATACCCAAAATAAAACCAATAGCAACTACATTACTCACTATCAACAGTAAATTTTTCGTCGCTGACGTTCAGCTCAAGCTTAAGCTGCGTGGTAAATCCGCTATCGTTGAGGGTATGCACCACCTCGCTGATGATCCACGCCTGCTCGTCGATGACGCGTTTAAAACCGTTTACCAGTACCGGCGTTTCGGGGAACAGATCGGCGCGTCCCAGGGCAAGCTGGATGGAAAACTCTACGGTTCCCCGCTGAAGCGCGCGCCACTTCGCCTCTGCGGCCCTGAGCGCCTGCTCTTCAGAGGCATAAACCGTGGTGAGCTCAAATACGTTTTCCGCCGATCCCACCAGCCTCTCTTGCGGTTTCTGCTCCTTGCCTGCTGCTCCCGCTACCAGTGCGGCGGCATCCGGGTGCTGCAGTGCTTCTGTCTGCTGCCCTCCGGACTGACGAGCAATACTCAATTGAGGATTTTGTTGTTTGGGGTCACGCGTTTGCAGCCATT
The DNA here is from genome assembly GCF_034106085.1 of Enterobacter sp. 302C9. NCBI lineage: Bacteria > Pseudomonadati > Pseudomonadota > Gammaproteobacteria > Enterobacterales > Enterobacteriaceae > Enterobacter > Enterobacter sp. 302C9. The sequence goes on along the minus strand of NZ_JAWNBW010000003.1, from coordinate 201,201 downwards.
TGGCCGTTACGCCGGAATAATTTTCACGGTCAGCTATGGAAAAAAGGTGCTTATCTCCATCCCCACGTTCAATCATCATTAAGGAAAGCGGAGTGCCGCTGGCCGTCACGGCCTGGCCCGCTTTCATAAAGATAATCTTCCCGGCTTTGATTGAAACAAATGCTCCATTACGTTCAGCAAGGCGGGAGAGGAAGGCCGCGTCTGTCTCCTGAGACTGGTCAATATGAGAGATGGCGATGGATGCAAGCCCCGACGCGACGCTGGCGGTCAACTGGTTACGCTGAGCGATGGTATCGACTATCGCGCCAATCGTCGTGTCATGCCACGACTGTTCGCGCCGCACGTTTAGCTTTCCACGAAAATCTGCGCTGAATCCCTGGATGGTCAGCGTGTCCGGCGCGCCCCGGAAATGAATCGCATCAATCGTAAAGTCCCCTTTCTCCTCGAGCGGGGTTCCCTCCCATCCCAGCCATAAGGACAGCCTTGCCCCCCGGGCAGGCAAGTCCAGCAGCCCGTCGGAATCATCCAGCAGAATATCCAGCTGATCGGCTTCCAGCCCCCGTTTGTCGGTCATGGTCAGGCTGATAAGACGATGGCTGAAATTTTGCGTGATATCACGATCGTCAAGCTTAAGCATAAAATCAGGGGCGATTTTTCCACCCGCCCGGATATTCATTTCGGCGATCATCCCACCAGCCCTCCAATGCTATTCCGTGCGCTTTCCACCAGCTCTGAGGCCTGCGTTCGCAGGTCGCCAAACGTCGTCATCAGCGATTCGTCCACGCGTTTTAGCGACAGGGTAAACTCAATTTTTCGGGCGGTACCGTCACTGTAAAAATCCGAATGCGTGTGCGTGACTTTCTCAATGACAAACATGCCGTGAATGATGCCGGTACCGTCTATCAACGGCCATGCCCGCCCCTCATTTGCCATCAGCTCAACCGCCTTGAGGGAAAGCCGCCCTCCCGTGAGTTCCGGGTAAAGTAAGCCGGAGAGGCTAAAGGATGTCTCACCTTCGCCAAGGTACTGCCAGGCTTTGGGTTTCCCGATGCGAGCGCTGGATGCCCAGCGGTAGTCTTTTGTGAATATCATTGACTGATACGGTAAGGTTCGTCGTTCAAAGACAAACAGACCCAGCACCATTAACATTTTTTCTCTCCTCAACCATACATAAAGCTGGATTGCTGCCGTCTCGCTTTATCCTGTTCAATGCTATCTATCGTCTCCCGGATTTGACGCGTCAGATCCGTTCCGGAGGCCGTGCTCCCCTGCAGCGTGATGTTATATTCGCTTTTACTCTGATCGACGTAAGAGCGTCCTCCAGTAGCGATGGTCGGCTGATACCCCAGGCTGCCGCCAGAAATCCCCGCGCCCGGAATATAAGCGCTGCCCGCCGGTGAGGATGCCGCTTCTGCTTTTGCCGCAGCGGCGTCGAGATCGCCCGACTCGTTTTTGATAAGACCGAGCTTCTCCAGCAGCCAGCTGGCCTTGCCGCTCAGGCTATTAAAGAGATCAAGCGGTGCCATTAACGCATCGCCCAGCGCCTGACCAAAAATCACGCCAGCGTTTTTACAGCCATCCAGCGTTTCCTGCGTTGCCTTGATCGGCGTAATCAAGTCGGTGAACCATTGCCAGATACCACCCAGCTTCTCCGAGATAGCGTCAAATACTGCCATCACCGGTGAGAACAGCGCCCCCAGCGGTGCGAAAGCCGTCGAAAGCCCTTCCATCACCCCGCCAAAGAAGGCGCTGATGGGCTCCCAGTATTTAAAAATCAGTAAAGCACCGGCAGCAATCGCCGCGCCAAGGGCAATCACCGGCCAGCTAAGCGCGCCCAGCACCGTCATGATGGCGCCTCCCACCACGCTGAATACCGTTCCCAACATCCCGGCCGCGGTAATAACCATATTGACGCCCGTCAGAACCGGGCCGATAACCGTGCCTACGCCACCCAGTACGCCAGCAAACGCCTGCGCGCCGACAACAATGCTGGCGAGGGTCTGCGTCAGCTCAGGGTTGGCATTCACCCAAAGGGAGGCCGTGCCAAGCCAGCCGGTTGCGGTTGTTATCAGGTTGCGCAGAGCGCCATCCGCTTGATCAAATACATCAATCTTCAACCCGTTCCACGCGGCCTGGAATCGGTTGATATCGCCGTCAAGATTATCGGTCTGCACGGAAGCCGCGAGCGCGGTACTGCCCTTTGCCCCCTGCAACTGCTGGCGTTTTTCATCAAGCGATCCATCACCCGCAGCGGAAGCCACCGCCCCCGCAGCTTTTATGGCATCCGGAGTCTGAACGTGGCGCAACATCGCGCTGAGCGCATCCCCGGCGGCGGCACCTTTCATTCCTTTTTCCGCCAGAACGCCAAGCAGCGCGGTGGTCTCTTCAAGCCCCATACCGGATGCACCCGCAGCGGGCGCAGCAGAGGTGACGGCCGCCACCATCTCAGCGAGGCTGGAATTCGAAGAGGTAGAACCGCGCATAAGCACATCTGCGATGCGTCCCGCATCCGTATCGGCCAGGCTATACGCGGCCTGCGTGCTGGCGATCATATCGGCCGCTTTAGCCGCGTCGACACTCCCCGCGAGGCTGAGGTTGACCGTTGGCGCGGTGGCCGCAAGCAGCCCATCGGCGTCATACCCTGAACGAGCCAGTTCGGTTTGTGCCCGGAGGACCGTATCTGCAGGTACTCCAGTCCCGGCACTGACCTCCCGCGCCTGCTGGCGAATCGCCTCAAGCCGGGGATCCCCCTTCGCCAGGCCAAGGTTTGCCTGAATGGCCGACATCTGCTTTTCAAAGCTGATGCCTGGCGCCATAAACCGGGACGTCTGGTCAAATCCCGCTTTTGCCATGCCCGCGCCCGCATTCGCAAGCTGACGCACCCGCGCGGTAACGCGTTTGCCTGACTCGTAGCGATTCTGAACGGCACTCAGCCGCTCCTGCTGCTGATTGACGCGGGCCAGCGCATCCCGCTGTCGGTTAAGCTGCTGCGTTTTTTCACTGATGTGACTTTTTAAACGACGTTCATCCGACGAGAGCGTGCGCGTGTTCACTCCCGCCTGAGCGAGTTCAGTGCGCTGACGCTGCACCGAGTAGCGTAAGCTGTTGTACTCATGCTTCAGGTCGACTGCCGATTTTCGGGCCGCAGTCAGCGCATCAGCCTGCGCCTGGGTGGGGTTTTGCGTGTTTTTAAACTGTACCGCCAGCGCCGCGGCCTGCTGTTTCGCCTGAGCAAGCGACTGCTCCGTCGTGGCGAGCCGGGCATTTGCTTTTCTGAAGCCGTTAATGCGCCCCGCCTGCTCATCGAGCGCCCCCAGCGCCGTCTGCGCATCGCGGATATCGCTCGCGAGAGTGAGGCTGGCGTTCTGGAGAGCGTTAAGCGGTCGGGTTGCCCGGTCGACTGCCTTAAGCAGCTCCTGAAGACTGACATTATTACTCATGGTGGTTTCCGCTTCGCTGCAGCGCTTTTTCGCGCCATAAGAGGAGTTCGGTCACGCTAAGGGAGTACAGTTCTGACGGCGGCCAGTGAAAAATCACCGCGATATCCGCCATCAGATCGTCGACCGACACATTTTCGGGAAATTTTAGCGAGCCGAAGCCGGTGACAAAAAACCGATCACCTTACCTGCAAAAGAGAGCAGATCGCAGGCATCCAGGCGTGCAACCTCATGCTCGGTCAGCGCTGGGGAGGTCATTCGCGGCAGCACCTTAATCAGCGCATCAACGTCAGATTGCGCCAGCGACGCCAGCGATACGCCGCGCAGGGTCCCCGCATTGGGTTTTGCGACGGTCACCTTTTCGATTTTTTGCTCGCCGCGCTGAACGGGGCTATCAAGCGTGACGATATGTGGGTTTTCACTTTCGTTCATGGCGGTCTCGTTGATATTTTCCATTTCGTTACTCTTCTGAAAGTTAACTCACCGGCCGGTCATCCCGGCCGGTTAAAGGGTTACAGGCCGATGGCCTTACGGTGTTCTGCCAGGCGATCGACGCCATCGACTTTGAGCACCATATTGATGATGTCGATTTCGATGATCTCTTTGCCATCAATGGTCAGCTGATAGTAAGCGCACTCGGTGGACATCTTGGTGGTGCCGCTCTCGCCCTGCTTGTTTTCACCGCCATCAAACTCTTTATGACGGCCGCGCATGACGATTTCGACGGCGGAGATTTCGCCGGTATCATCGCGCTGATAAGAGCCGGTAAAGCGCAGCGGCACGCTGTCCGCGCCCGGAGAGGCGTACTGCGCCCACAGCGCGGCGTCCGGCAGACCGCCGACGGTCCACTCCAGCGCCAGGGCATCATCGTCCAGGCCGAGGTCGACAGAGACCGAGCCCGGCATACCGCCGCCGCGATACTTCTCCAGCTTGCGGGTAAGCTTCGGTAGGGTCACGGACTCGACAACGCCCATATAGCTCAGGCCATCGTTGAACATATTTAGGTACTTAAGTTTGCGTGGTAACGCCATGCTTCAGCTCCTTAGCTGTTAACCGAATCTGACAGGTCTGCCAGATAGGTATCGGTGATGCGCTGGCGCAGGGTCAGATTTTCCAGCGGCGGGACAGGGGTGTAGTCGTAATCGATATACAGTTTCCCCGCTTTCAGGGTGGTTGCATCGTTCGACTCAGGGTCATACCAGCAGGAGCCGTCGACGATATAGCCGTTGGTTTTCAGCTCGCGGAACTTGGCGTTAATACCGGAAACGATGTCGCGAATAAGCGTTGGCGTGATGGGTTTATCCATCGCCCACGCGTGCGCTTCCGCCATGGTATCGGCCAGCACCTGTGCGGTACGGGTGTAGTTTTCAAAGACGAATAACGGATCGTCTGAGCAGGTACGGTTACCCCAGAATTTAAAGCCGTCGTTGCGAATCAGCGTGGTGACGCCAGCCTGGTTGAGCAGGTTCGCGTCGGTAGCCTGTTCCTGCAGATCCCAGGAGACAGAAGCGCTTACGCCAGTAACGCCGTTGACGCCAACGTTTGACAGGGTTTTATGCCAGCCCATGGTCTGGTCGATTTTGGCGCGCAGGCCAAGCGCGCGGGCGGTCGCCCAGGCCGTTGTCGTTGCGTTCGTGGTGGTATCCCATGCCAGAAAATCAGGATGGATAACCATCAGCTCGCGCTGGCTGAAGTTTTTGCGATAATTAATCGCTTCAGAAATGGTTTTACATCCCCATGCGCTGACATAGCCGAACGCGCGCAGGCTCTGGCACATGGCGGCCAGTGCGGTCGCCACTTCCTGAGAATCCAGCCCCGGCACGCCGAGAATACGTGGCTTGACGCCGGTTACCGTTTTCGCCGTGAGAAGCGCCTTCAGACCGGTATATTTACCGTTTTCATCGGTAGTACCGATGATGTTGGAAACGGTCTGCTTGCGCGCCTCTTCCGGGGTTTCAGCGGTGCCTTCGGCCACGCGAACAACCACGACAACCGGTTTGCACTGGTCGGCGATCGCCTGCAGAGAAGCGGACAGCGTCCCCGCCTTGCCGGCTTTCGCAATCGCGTTTTGCACGTTGGTAATGAGCACGGGCTCGTTTAAAGGAAATGTCTTGTCGTCAGCATCGCTGGCCGTACAGACCATGCCGATGATTGCCGTCGAGACAGTGGAAATGGTGCGGGTGCCATCGTTGATTTCGATAACTTCCACGCCGTGGTGAAAATCACTCATCCGTTTAACTCCTTGGTTAGTTGGTGAGTGATATTGTCGCGGCTGGGCTTGCTATGAGCTAACCATCCCTGTCCAGCGGCCGCTGGCACAACGATTTTCCGACTATCGTGGCGGGGAATTTTTTATAAAGCGTGGAAATACCTACATCAAAAATTAACGCAACGCGCTGTCGGGATTCCCCGGAAGCAATCAGCCTGCCAGCCTGAGCCCATTCCTCCTGCGTCAATTTAGGGCGTCGGCCACCAATTCGTCCCTGTTCTCGCGCTGCGGCCAGCCCGGCGCACGTCCTCTCGACAATGAGTTCACGCTCCATTTCAGCAAGCGCCCCCATGATATGGAAGAAGAAACGACCCATTGGCGTTGAGGTATCAATGCTATCAGTCAAACTGCGGAAGTTAATGCTTCGCTGGCGTAGTTCCTCGGTCATTGAAACGAGGTGGCGCATACTGCGCCCGAGCCGATCAAGTTTCCATACAACGAGAGTATCGCCCGCATTAAGTTGTCTGAGAGCTCGATTGAGTCCCGGTCTGTTTGTCGATTTACCGCTGATTTTATCTTCAAAAATGAGCTCACATCCTGAACGCTGCAGCGCGTCACGCTGTAAGGCGGTGTTTTGTTCATTTGTTGACACGCGTACGTAGCCAATAAGCATGGTATTTCTCTCCGTCAAAACCGGAAATCATGCCATTTAATGGATAAACACGCATTTTCAAAAACCTTGGTTTGAAAGAAGCGGCTAAAAGGGATGTTGGGACTGGCGCTAACCAGATTCCAGATATGGCATCATTCTCCAGTTCACAGAGTTCGCCGGGCTTTCAAAAGCTACCTTCTGGTTTGATCCTACAGTGGGGCATCGTTAGCGGAGGCTCAAGCTATACAGTTACTTTTCCAGTGAGCTTCCCCATAAGGACACTCATGTTAATGGCAATCCCACATACAACTTCAGCGGCAGGAGTTACCTCAGTAGGCGTAGCAAACTGCTCTGATTTGGGTACATCTCAGTTCTATATCGTTGTTGGGAAAGTTAGCCAGGGTGCAATGATTGAATACGAACGCGCCTGTTACTGGTTCGCTGTTGGTATATAGGAGACAAAATGATTTATTTTTCCAAGTCGTCAAATGGCTTTTTCCTGGACAGCATAAACGACAATATGCCTGCTGATATCGTCGAAATTAACGCTGATTTATACAACGCCCTAATGGCGGGACAGCAAAATGATGGGAAGGTTATCGAATCAGATGATGATGGATATCCAATTCTTGTATCGCCCAAAGTTGACCATATTGCACAGGCAGAGAATCAGCGCGCGCAATTGCTGGCAACGGCTGATAATGTTACGGCAGACTGGCGAGTTGAGTTAATGCTGGGTGATATCAGCAATGAGGACAAAGCAAAATTATCATCATGGATGGACTATAAGAAGGAAGTGAAAGCCGTCGATACGTCGACGGCTCCTGATGTTAGCTGGCCTGTTAAACCGGCGGTGTAGGCCATTTAATATTTGGCGCAGCGTCAGGAACGACCGCGTGCAATTCCTTTATGTAGGTCAGCCAGAGTATCAGGCTGGCCTTATCTTTATCACTAATAATGCCTAACTGTAGTTCGGTCTGCCATATATTGATCGTTGTTTGCGCCTCTGAAAGTAACGCAACTTTTTGTTGCTCCGCCGCTTTCACGTCCGCCGCGTGCTGCGCTTTAGTATCAATCACCCACTCATTACCATTCCACGTGTCATGATATGTCGCAGGTGCCAGCGTGGTAGTGCCGTCAGGGTAATCCCCCGGTGCTGTGATGACAATCGCTTCGCCTGTTTCAGTGCTGTATACCGTTTCACCACGGTGATCAGCCATATATTCCCAAGCTGTAAAATCTGCCTTCCGGCATATGGTAAATCCCTCTTTGTCTTCGCCCGGAGAGTCAATGCATGATTTAGCCGGAATGCCGACGCCGACCGGCAAATATTCAACCGAGGAGGAAAGATATTCGCGCGTCTCACCATCGTAGTTAAAAACAGTTATATCACCGGTCACTGTAGCAATAAGCTCATTGTTTAATTTTGCCTTCGCCATTATGCGGCCCTCACGATGTAGTTAAATGCGATGTTGCGCGGACGAGTTTCTGCTGCAGAACGCGCGACAAGGGATGAATCAAAGACAAGATCGACCCCCTGATAATCGGAATTCTGTCCGTTAGTATTTGGGTAAATAGAGCTTCCGCGTTTAAAAACCCCGCTAACATTAGACGTGCTGCTATTCACGAAGCCAGTTGCAGCACCATTACTTGCTGAACCAGTCATTTTTTGAAGGGCATCGAGCTGCAGAGAAAGCAGCGTTCGACCAGCATCAATGCCACGTACATCATCCCAGCCTCGGATAAACTCACCGCGTAAATCAGGTAATCTGAGTGCAGGATAAGCCAGAGCCAATTTAGGGTACTGGGAGGCTGTAAACGCCGCTCCGTTGCATTTAAGCCACCCCGTCGGTGGAGTTGCTGATGTCCATGGAACGGGTACACCCACCGGCAAAGCAGAGCCTTCTCCCAAACCAAGGTTTTTGAGAACCTCAGCGCTCAACCCTGCATCGGCAATTTCTTTTAACGCATTGGCGATTAAAGGGTACTGTTTATGCGGATTATCAGCAGCAATATGCTTTTTCATCTGATCATCAGCGTAGCCCTTTACCTCAATAACTTTATCGTCAACGTACTGACGCGTTGCCAGCACAACCGACGGATCAATTTTCAGGGAAATTGACGATGTGCTCGACACAATAAGAATCATGCGGATGGTCTGCGTGCGGCCACTGCCTTCCTGCAGCTGAGGCTTATATGTCTCCGGGCAGTTAGCCACGGCGATCAGAATGCCGTCGTCGTCATAGAGACCGATCTCTCGGATCCAGAAACCGCCCTCATTCTCGGGAATAATCTGTTCAGCGATGATCTGGCTGGTATTGTTTGGGTCAACAGCGAGCAGGTTCAGCGGCGCTATGCGTTTTTGGTTGACGAGCTTCGTCTGCGCCGGGTCGGGGGTTGGCAACGTTCCGTTGGCGTCGCCTACCGCCATTTGCGTCAGGTTGAGTTGCGTACCAAGTGCCGTCGCGTTAGCTAGCCGCGCCGCGCCCTGATTCGTCAGTATGGCAAAATATTTTGCGGTCATGCGTTCACTCTCAGGTTATCAATCAAATGGATGGCCGAGGCCGGGTAATAATCACCACAGACAATAAGTTCCTCAGTGGTATAGGGGTAAACAGCCAGCGCATCGCCGTGATAGCATCCTGCGCCAACATAAAACTCTCCCGTTGAGCTCAGGCTGATAGCCAGCCCGGTCATGTGTCTACTTGCCGGTTTGGCATCCTCAATGAGCCGTTCAAGCTCCTGATACATTTCGTCAGTGATGCCGTTATCAAGCACACCGACAACCAGACGGAATGTGCCAGGCTCCTCACCGAGCTGCCACCACTCGCGCACCTCAATCAAAAAGCCAAGCGGTTCCACCACACGACGCAATGCGCTGATGGTTCCTTTGTGCTGATGGACGAAAAACGAGGACATAATGACGCTGCGCTTCGTGCTCTCCGGCCACGCCTCATCCCAACGGTCTACCGACAGCGCCCATGCCAGGTAGGGAAGTAAATTCACCGGGCACGCGCTGGGGTTCCATAAGGTGCGTAGCGGTACCGGCACTCGTTCAATATTCGAGAGCGCAGCGGCAGCGGCGACTTCCAGCGGCGAGGATCCAACGGGTAACAGCCTTTCACTCATCCGAACCCCCGATCGCTATCTGATACGAGGTACAGTTCGAGGCCTGCGACTTACTCAGTACAATGTCAGAGTGGGGAGATTCCAGTTCCACGCGCTGCACGCCTTCAACGTGAAGTGCTGCATAGATGGCCGAGAGACGGATATCGCGTCCAAGGCGATGCTGCGCGCTGATATAATTCCGCAGCTTCTGCTCTGCAGCTTGCCTGATGGGTTCAGCTTCTGGTCCGGGATAAACGTAGAGCGTTGCGTTTATCTTGTAAGGCACAATTTCTGCTGACTGGACAGTTACACGATCGCCGACCGGGCGGACGGTTTCAGCGTTAAGCGCTTTTTCAACAACCGCCAGTAGTTCAGGACGAGCGGTACCATCCCCCTCACGGGATAACACCGAAATCGTCACGTATGCGGGCTGAGGGCTTTCAACCGAAACGTCAGCGACCCGCCCGTCGGCACTTCGACCATGATATTCATAGGCTCCAACCGGCCCCGCGACGCTCAACCCTTCAAAGGCCTGCTGCGCACGCAGTCGCAGGTCAGCATCAGACTCCATGACGGCAGCCGTTGGCGGAATGGTAGTGTCATCGCCCGGGGTGATGGTCAGGCGTTCGGTATTATTGTTTCCCGCAATAACGTCCAGATCGTGACCGGAAGAATAGGCCAGCGTCACGGCCAGCGCAGCCTCATTAACCCGCTGGCGCCAGATAACTTCCCGGTAGGCATTCTCCTGCAGCAGCTTCACAATCGGCTCGGATTCCAGCGTCAGCGTCCGTGCAATCGCCTCTCGCTCCTCTTCCGGATAGAGGGAGACAAAGGTGGCCTTTCGTTCTGCCAACAGCGTTTCATAATCCACCTCCTCCACGACATCAGGCGCGGCGAGCTGGCTCAGATCAACAATAGCCATAGCGTTTAACTCAGTGAAATAGTGATAGAAAAGGATTGCCCGGAGGTGGGGCGCGTGCCGGTGATATCGACATACAACGTCCCGTCGTTCTCCGAACGCTCGAAAGTGATGGCCGTCAGGCTTATTCGCGGCTCCCATTTCTGGATGGCGGAATAACAGGCGGCCATGATTTGCAGACGCAGCGCCGGGCTCTGCGGCCTGTCGATCATCGCCGCCAGCAGCGAGCCGTAATCCCGCCGCATGACCCGCGAGCCAATCGGCGTAACCAGAATGTCGCGCACGCTTTGCCGGATGTGTTCCGCCTCTGAAAGGCTAAGCCCGGTCTGCCTGTTCATCCCCCTGTAACGCACCGTCATTGTGTCCCCTTAGTCCAGCTTCCGCCGCTTTGCACACTGCCGTGCGCGTGGTTATCCACCTGCACCCCGTTGGAGGTGAATTTACCGCCGGAATGCTCAATATTTCCGGCCATCACACCGCCCTTCTGCACTTCAAGAGAGGCAGTAATTAACTTGTTAGTGCACACCACTTCAGGCGTATCCAGCGTGATGCGGGACGTTGACGTCACCCTCACCTCCGGCACGGTGGCGGTCAGCGATTCAGAGGCGGTAATATCGGCCGTTTTAATGCCTGTAACCGTCAGCGCCCCGTGACCGGGTTCGTACTCGATGACCGCCCCGTCAGGAAACGAGACGTGGAACGCATCAGGCGACCCGGACGGCGCCGGATGGTCGTCAGAGAAAATGCCGGGCAGCACAAAGGCGGTATCAAGCTCGCCGCCGATGGCCAGCAGCAGCACCTGCTCTCCCTCGGAAGGGGCCCACCAGACGCGTGAACGTCCCGCACGACAGGTGAGCCAGTTCAGCCAGGTGGTTTTCATCCCGCCGGTCTGGACACGACAAAGCCCTCTGCTGAGGTCAACATCGGTCACAACACCGATACGAATAAGATTGCGGATCGCGCGAGCGATGCCGTTCATGGAAGTTAATGTATTCATGAGAAGAGAATGCCGTTCAGGAGGAACGGCAGCAACGAGACGGGGTTTTCTGCGGGATGATACAACAAGCGGTCCAGACGGCAGTCGGATGGCGGCCTTCAGCGCGGGGAAATTACTCCTCCCACTGGCTGACCAGCTCGCCGTTAACGTACAGCGCCTTCGGACGCGTGACGGGCTCCGGCAGCGGCGGCTCGGGGGAATACGTCGCGTGCAGAGCGCCCTGCTCCTGGGAAACAAGAATACGCTCGGTTAATTGCACGCTGATGGTGATATCCATCGTATCGTCATCGTTTAAGACGATCGCGAAGGTGTAACCGTTTTTGCGGCCTTCATCGAGGGTAAAAATATCCGGCTGGTTTACCCGAAGCCAGGCCAGCACCGGGACGAAAAATCCCTCGCTGTCGCCGGTGAAGCCGCTAACCTTCGCGTTCAGCGCATACCGCTTTTCAAAGGAGAGCGAGGAGGCCTGGCGGGCGTCAATATTGCCGCCTCCGACCGACATCTGCAGGCGCTCCGGGTTGGCATTGAGTTGGGGGATCGCGTCAATTAATGCCTGACGCAGGCTCTTGAGTTTGTGCATCGAGTTTATCCTGACAGTCTTTAATGGTTTCAACCTGCAGCGCGCAGGCGATAAGGGCGTATTCCAGCCTGCGAATATCCGCGCTGAGATCGCCGTTAGTGGCGGGTTCGCTTCCCGGCATCGGGCAAAGGCTCACCTTCGGGCAGGCGTTGTAAACAATGGGCTGCAGAGGCGCAGGCGGTGCGGGTGTGCAGCCTGCGGACAGCATCAGGCAGCTGAGCGGTATACCAGCGGCGTAACGCTTCATTTTCATTGAGTAATCTCCCGATAGTCGCTTCCCGTCTTGCCCTCTCCTCGCCCGCGGTGACAAGCTCCTCACGGAGCCTGACCTGGGCGTTTTCATTTGCTCTGGCCATCCGCTGCGACAGGGACAGCTGCTGATTAAGCGTGGCGAGGGCGGTTTTTTGCTCGCTGGCGACCCGGTTGGCCGCGGCTAAGGAACGGGACAGGTTCAGGTTGTCATGACGAAGCCACAGCGCGATGGCCAGCAGCCCGGCCAGCGCCAGCATGAGCGTTCTCACGACAGCCCCTTCATGCACCAGGCCTTCTCGCGGACGCGACGGTTTTCCAGCCCGGCATTTTTTACGCCGTTGACGTACACCCAGCGGGTAAGCTGCCCGCATGCCTGCACCCACTGTTTACGTTTGATAAAGGACACCAGCGTCGAACGGCAGGCGGCGCCTGCGCCGACATTAAAGGTAAAACTCACCAGCGCGTCATAGACCCGGGGCGGCATCTCTACTGGCGCACACGCCGCCAGACGCCGCTCAACATTGAGCACATCAGCGACCAGATTTACCGCGGCCTCACGCTCGGTAATGTCCCGCGTCGGCACAACGTTTGCCGTGTGGCCAATGCCGGACGTCCATACGCCGGCGCTACACCGGTAGGGCGAGAGGCGACATCCTTCGAGATCGGCAATCAACGCCAATCCTTCCGGGGACGTTTTCAGTAATCGAAAGTCAGGCATCAGCACCGCCAGGGCCAGCACGCCGGCGACGCTGCAACGCTTAATGATTGAGTTCACGAATGCTCTTCTTATCGAGGCCAAGAGACTGGAGATAGCGCCAGGTTTTTCGCTTAAACCAGTAATTCGTTAATGCGGTAAAAATGGCGCAAAGACTCCCGACGTACAGCGCGACTTTTTCAGGAGACATCGCCCCGAACCAGGCCAGCGCCACGGCCAGCCAGTAGGCGATAAACGTGGTGATTTTCTCCAGGCTCAGTCCCATAGGTTTACGGATTCTTTTGTGGGGGCGCTATTCACCTCCGGCATCTCTACCGGCGTGCCGTGAGGCAAGATAACGCCTAACTCCGCGAGGCCAGGATTGGCCTTCAGAACGGCTTCAACGACGCCAGCCGTGCGCCCATAAAAGCGGGCGCAAACGGCATCAAGCGTGTCCCCCTGCATTGCATAGATTTTCATCAGACGCTCCCAACATCCGGTTTCCAGGTACTGTAGAGTTTCCCGGGCCAGCAGGCTTTTCGCTATCGCTGACGGATGGACAATCGCGGGCACAACAGATCGTCCGCGAGCGGCGAAGCGTGGTTCAACGGAAGCGCAAAACAGGAATGAGGGTGTTGGTACGGGTTATGACGCCGGGGCTAGCGCCAGCTCTCGTCTTCCCAGACTTCCCGGAGGATAGCGTCCAGCGCCTCGCGATCGGCTTCTTTTTCAAGCCCCTGGAGCTCGACACCCGTCACCGATCCTATTTTCACGTTCACCCGCGATGACGGAAACAGGGATCGTATTCTGCGGGTCAGTTCGCACTGAAAGGCCTCAACGACGGCATGATCGATCTGCTGATCTTTATCGAGAGTAATGTTCACCCGAACGTTGCCCTCTTTTTTGATTCGTTCCGGAACAGGCGATGCTGAGAACACAACGGTAAATGCGTTGTTCTTAATTAAATTTCCCCGCGCAATCTCAGCAATCAAATTCAGGGCAATCTCACGATCTCTTTCCTGACACGTTCCTTCCGTCGTCAGTCGCGCAATCAGCTCGACTCGTTCAATCATGACCTGCTCGTTCAACTCTCTGTCCACACAACCTCCACCACGAGATACTGTATAAACATACAGTAGCACGTATTCATAAAAAGAGTGAAGCGAAAAATCAGAACCCTTCACGGTATGTACATGATATGGATGGAGATTAGCGGGTTCTCTGAGCGAAGAGATCCGTTAAATACCCAATACGTTCAAGGATTTTCCGCGCCTTTTGCTGGTAAGAACACGGTGCCGGAAATAGCGATCCGTCGGCTGCACCCCTGCACCATTTATCGTTAAAGCGGCTGATGCCTCCCGCCATCAGATGCAGGGCTTCTGCCCGGCTGATGGCTATCCCGGTGGCGAGCCGTATCTCATCGATCACCTTCTCCGGCACGCCGTTCTGCGGGTCGCTCGCGAAGACGACGGGCGCTGTCGCGCCAGGGCGGATGAATTTGATGCGTTCGGTTAACGCCCGCCTCGCACGTCGGCTGAGGGGTTGAGAAAGATCGGTCTGCGTACAGTTATTGACAGAACTCCGAGAGGATACGGGCGCGTCCTTAAGATCCGCGGCCCGCTTCGGCACAATTTTCCACTGCGTGAGCCGGGTTAAAACTGGGCTGCCCGCGCCAACGGCAGAATCGTACACGCCGCGGATGCGGACCGTTTCCTCGCCGTACTGGTTAAACCCGGCGCGCGGCTCATACAGCGTGCGCACCTGTAAATCATCGCGACGCACAAACGGCCCGCCCTGCGCAGTAACGTAACCCGCCCAGTCCCCGGCGTCGGCAGCCTCCTGGACGGCAGCAAACTCAACGCTCAGACCGCGCGCGGCCTCGGCATCCACCAGACGCCGCAGCTCGCGGTAGACCGTTACCGGCGCGCCGCCGATGAACTGAAACTGGCGAATGTGCCAGCGCCCTGCCCAGGCCGACACGGCGGACGCCGTCTCCTTCAGCAGACCACCGCTTTCGCTATCGGTCTCGCCATCGAGCGCATAGCCGTCGATATTCTTTGAGATGTATTTGGCGATATAGCCGGTAGCACTGCCTTTCTGCGGATCGATCGCGTCCGCGTGAAAGCGCGCCTGTCTGGCGTCTTCGCTCTGCAGCTCAGCGCCATCCTCCTGCCGGGCGTAATCCCCGATAATCCGGCGAACGCATTCGACGTCTTCCGGCAGCATAAACATCAGCATGTGCCAGTGGGGCGTACCGTCGTGATGGGGTTCCGCAACGCGGATACCAAAGATACGGCGCCCGTCCCGGTGCAGTTTTGCCCGGATACGCGCCCACAGGCGGGTAAAGTAGATTTGCGTATCCGCCGGGCTGGCCCCGTTCCACTTCGCGTTGGGGAAGCCTGATTTCAGCGTCGCGTGATACTGCGCGGGCGCGGTTAAGGTATAGAACTCGCCCACGTAGCCCAGCGCCTCACAGATATTTTCAAACCCGCGGATGCGGGTCATCAGTTCACAGCGACGTATCGCCGGGTTGGCCGCCGAGCTGTCGTATTTTTCAATCAGGCTGATGCGGTTGCCCTCTTCATCTTCCAGCTCCATGCCCTTGAGAAATTCGCGCGTGCGGCGCTTCTGCTCGCGCCACTCGGTCACGCAGCGTTTGCTCGCATACGCCGTTCTCCGTTTGCTGACGTTGCCGAGGGCAATCTGCAAATGCTCGCGCCAGGCAGCCGCGACCCGACGCAGGCGCCCGCGCCACCACGCCTCGGAAAACATGCGGATCACCGCCGCGGCAACGTCATCTTTGTTGAAAAACGTCTTCGACACCCGCTCCCAGTGCGGAGGCGACACGTTGAACTGTCGGGCGATCAGTCCGGCGCGCTGATACCAGACGTACAGCGTCTGGTATTCACCCATCTCAGCATCGTTAATATTCGCCAGCTCGCCGCGAATAAAGCTGGCGATATCTGCGGCCAGCAGGTCGAGGTCCGCGCGGGACATATCCGTAAGGCGGTTATAGCGGGCCACCAGTTCGACCATCCGCGAGGCGAGGTATTGCAGAAGCTGAGTGTCGAAATGGCCGTCAAACATGGCCCTCGAGACCTCGTCGTGCAGGCCTGTGCAGGAATAGCGATCAGAGACCCGCCTCAGACGGGGTAACATCCTTTTGCAGAAGCGGATCAAAAAGGCGTTAGCCTGCGGGCTGCCCCGATGCTGTTCGAGGGCGTCAACCGTGCGCCAGACCTCGAAGCGTACGCAGTCAGGCTGCTGTGAGAGGGAAATTCTTGCCTGCTGCAGCGCCGCGAAAAGGCGATCGCGGCGCTGCTGTTGGGCGTGGGTGAGATAAGGGCTGGCAATGGCCGACCGTGGGGCATTCCACGGATAAGCAAATGACGTAGCCAACTTATCCTCCCCGGACGTGTTTATTTTTCATCTCCGCGATCTCCTGGCAGGTCACGCACAGGGCTACGCCGGGCACCGCTATTCGGCGCGCCTCCGGTATCGGCGCCTCGCAGTCCTCGCAGAGGAAACGCGAAGGCGATGCGGGTCGTCTGCGGGCGCGATTAATGTATCGCTCTCTGTCTTCCTGCTCGCGCGCCTGCGCAAGATCGATAAAATCGGCCATCAGTGCAGCTCCTGGGATTCACGCTCGTAGCGAGCCGCCTCGTGGCACAGCAGTTCGGCAACGTCTTCTCCGCTCATGCCGGTTTTGTAGATATGGCTCGCCAGCGCCTCCAGACGCAGGGAGACCGCGAGGGCTCGCGCGCATCGTTCCTCTGTTTTTGCCTCTGCCAGCAGGCGCTTCAGTTCTTCACTTCCGGTCGGATAAGGGCGGTTTTCACTGTTTCGCATCACGCGTTCTCCTTAAATTCAGGCAAAAGGATGCCCGGCGGGTTTACGCCATTAGTTTTTGGGTTGGGTTATATCGGCATGGTCAGCCGTTCAGGAAATAAACTCACGACAGCACGAAAATGATTCATGGCGTTAATCAGCGCCCTTTTCTCCTCTGTGGTTAGCTCACTGAGCTCGCACTCATGACGGGCGACGGGCAATCTCGCCAGGAAAAAGAGGGCGGCCAGCGCCCTGCTGTTCTCCTCAAAACAGGGATCGCGCTTATCGCGCAGCTCAGCCATAAACCGCGCCAGCTCTTTTCCGCTATCGCTCCCGTATCGGGCGCGCAGTTCAGCGATGTGGTTAAGCCCGCTAAGGCGAGCTCCCACGCTAAGTGGAACCCTTGCACGGGCAGCTTCTATCGCCATATCTCCCCTCGCGTAAACTCACGCACGCTAGTGCGCTGAAAACGGGCACAGCACGGTTTTTTCCGCCGTTTGATGATTGCGATTTCAGATGCCATGCTGCATGATTCCCATTTTGATAATGTCTGCAATCATTAGCCTTTGTTTGCCAACGCCTGCCGCTGATTGCCCGAATTTGTAATGATACTAATACCCAAGTGAGTATTAGTAAACACCCAAAGGAATATATTTTGATTTTAGATTCTCAAGTGAATAATGAAGAGTTACTCGATAGAATCTGTCAGGTATATGGTTTCACGCAGAAAATCCAGCTGGCCCGGCACTTTAATATCGCCGCCAGCTCGCTTCAGAACCGCTACGCGCGCGGTACCGTCTCTTACGACTTTGCGGTTCAGTGCGCGCTGGACACCGGTGCCAGCCTTCGCTGGCTGATGACCGGACAAGGTGCACAGTTTGAAGGTCACCCCGCACCGGGCGATCCGGTTTCGGTTTCCACATTCACACTGAGTGATGGAAAGCTGGAAGAAAATACCACTTTGAGTATTGACTCTGGTTTCTTTAGCAAACCGCTGGCTCGCGGCATCGCCGTTCGGGCGGAGGGAAAGCTGCACTTTATTGAAAAAGAAGCATCGTTAACCGACGGCCTGTGGCTGGTTGAGATTGAAGGCACCGCCAGCATCCGCGACCTCACGCTGCTGCCGGGTAAAAAACTCCACGTGGCGGGCGGCAAGGTTCCGTTTGAATGCGGTATCGACGAGATAAAAACGGTGGGTCGCGTAGTGGGGATTTACAGCGAGGTTAATTGAGGGTGGGTCGGATGCATTCGCCACCAAAGGTGGGGCGCTCGCTTTCGGGTAGGACACGGAAAAAACCGAGGCAGGGGAAAAAGAGGATCGACGCACATTAACAGGGCTGGTGAAGGTGTGGCATGTCGCTCTATCGGGTTTACCCCATAATGAGAGCACCACACATCAACTCATTAAAGAAATCCCCCATCGCGCCGATCATCATCCGTGTGTATTATTTCCTGTAGCTTTTACAACAACTAACCTTAACTCAAATACTTAAGCGCCAAAGCGAAAGGCATCATGAGCACACCGATCAAACGGCTAGAAATCATTAAAAATGCCATTGAACTGGAAGATGACGACATCATCCAGAGCCAGCTGACACGCCTGAAAAATGAAGCGTTTGACGATGAGCTACAGGCAATCGTCGTGGCGCTTGAGGAGAAGAACTACACCGCTGCGATGGCGGCAATTACCGCCTGGCTGCAGGGCCAGCGCGCCGTGACCCAGTGGCGAGATCCGCAGGTGGCCGCCAGCAAGCTGGAGCTAAAGGCACTGGAAGAGCGTCTGCGCGATCTGATTGACCGGCGCAACGCCCGGGTGCAGCAGCTTGATGAGTTCAACGATCTCTATTTTTCTCGCCTCGGGCCGCTGATGCAGCAGATCCTCGCCCTGCGTAAAACGCTGGCCGAGCTCAATCTGCGCCGTCAGCAGGCGGAAGCGCGTCGTCGCGAGGAAGATTACCGTCGCTGCCAGCGCTATATGGCGCAGGCGGTAGAGGTGCTGGCGACGCTCACCCAGCGCTGGCGCGATCTCCCGGCCGACTCCGTGCAGGCCGCTGAGGCGCGTAAGCATCTGGAACAGCAAAGCAATCTGATTGCCAACCTGCTGGCCGAAGCGCTGGAGCTGGAGAGCGGCTTAACGCGCGAAGAGGAGCCTGCGCGTCAGGCGCGCGACGACGCTAACGAAGAGTACGAGAAGTATCGCGAGCAGCATCACGATGCCGAAGTGCGGCTGCGCAAGGGTAAGGATCTTTCGGAAGAGGATCGGAACGAGCTCAAGCGCCTCTGGCGGCAGGCGAGCAAGCTCTGCCATCCGGATCTGGTGGCGGACGACCTGAAAGAGGAAGCTAACGCGATGATGGTCCAGCTCAACCAGGCAAAGCAGCGTGGCGACGTTAAAACCATTCGCTCACTGGTGGCCCGGCTGCAGCAGGGCTTTGAGCCATTGATGGCAAGCGACAGGCTGAACGATCTGGAACGTATCCGCAAAAAAATGGCGCAGGTTCGCGAGCAAATCGACATTTTAGTGAACGAGCTGGCGGAGCTGGAGAAAGAGGAGTCCTGGCTTCTGGTCTCGTCGCTGAACAATATGGAAGCGTACTTCGCTCAGCAGGAGAAAGCGCTGCACGAGGTCCGCGCCTCGCTCGAACATCAGGTGAGCGAAGCGCAGCTGGATTCCGCCGCCTGATTATTTGGCGTGCCAGTATGCGCTGGCACGCACCAGTTGCTGGTCAATCGCGTCGGTTTCAAACTGACGGCTCAGCGTCTTCACCACCTTCCCTTCCCCGGTCAGCCAGATGAAGTAATCTTCCTCTGGAACGGTCAGCGCCGCCAGATGGTCCGCTACCGCCTGCTCGCTGTGGCCCACCACCCAGGTGATGTTGAATTCACTCAGGTGCGCCAGATACGCCTTATAAGAATCGTCTCCGACCGTCACAACCGCATGAATTTCCGGGCGAACCGGCAGTTTAGCAATGCTCTCCAGGCGTCGGCGCAGCGCGGGCATGCCGGACTCGTCGCACACGTACAGCTGCCAGGCGTAATCCTCCGGCACCACCAGCGAACCGCGCGGGCCGCCGATGGTCAGCCTGTCTCCCGCTTTCGCCTCGACCGCCCAGCGGCTGGCAATGCCGCCGTCGTGAATGAAGAAATCGAGTACCAGCTCATGGTTTGCCTCGTCGTACAGCGGCGTATAGTCGCGCGTCTGAGGACGTACGCCGTCGCCCCAGTCGATGCCTTCATCGGTGACCACCGGCGGCACAAACACTGCCCCCGGGGCCGGGAAAAAGACTTTGGTATGGTCGTCGAAACCGCGGGAGCTAAAGCCCTCCAGCTGCTCGCCGCCTAAAACAATGCGCTGGAAACCCGCGCTGGCGCGCTCAACGCGGAGCACCGTCAGCTCGCGAAAGCGCAGGTCATTACGAACACGCTGTGGGTAACGGGTAGATGCCATTTTTAGCCCCTTCTCTGGTGAATACGATATATCTAAATCAATTATCCAAATGATAATGATTACTAGTAAGTAAAAATGCAAGATCTTTTAGATTGCATCTGAATATATCTTAGATATAGTTTAGATATATCAAATTAAGAGAACTACTATGCGACACGAACACGACAGCGGCGGGCGCCGACCGCGCTTTTTCGGCCACGGCGATCTGCGGCTGGTGATTCTGGATATCCTGACCCGCAGCGCGAGCCACGGCTACGAGCTGATCAAAGAGATCGAGAATCTGACCCAGGGGAACTACACCCCGAGCCCAGGAGTGATCTACCCGACCCTGGATTATCTTCAGGATCAAACCTTTATCACCATTACGGAAGAAGAGAACGGTCGTAAGACGATTACGATTACCGCTGAAGGACAACGCTGGCTGGACGAAAACCGGGAACAGCTGGAACAGATCCAGGTGCGTATCAAAGCGCGTTCCGTCGGTTTTCAGCTGCGCAAAAACCCGCAGATGAAGCGGGCGCTGGATAACTTCAAAGCGGTGTTAGACCTGAAGGTGAATCAGGGAGAGCTCAGCGACGCGCAGCTCAAGCAGATTATCGGCGTTATTGACCGCGCGGCGCTCGAGATCTCCCAGCTGGACTAAGCCGGAGCGTGCTCGTTCACGCGGAAGACGCGTACCAGCTCCTTCAGGTGCATCGCCTGTTCGTTAAGCGATGCTGCCGCCGCCACAGACTCCTCCACCAGCGCGGAGTTCTGCTGGGTGGTGGCGTCAATCAGGCCAATCGCGCTGTTAATCTGCGAGATACCTTCCGTCTGCTCGTGGCTGGCCTGGCGGATTTCGCGCAGGATCACGTCCATCTCTTCCACGTTGCCGACCATCCCGTTGATCAACGCACTCGCTTTTTCAACCAGGTTCATCCCGTCCTGGGTCTGGCTGGTAGAGCTCTCAATCAGCTCGCGGATTTCGCTGGCAGACGACGCGCTCTTCTGGGCAAGCTGGCGAACTTCACCCGCCACCACCGCAAAGCCGCGACCGTGCTCGCCGGCGCGCGCCGCTTCCACCGCCGCGTTCAGCGCCAGAATATTGGTCTGGAAAGCAATAGCGTCGATCAGGTCGATAATGTCGGACATCCGGTTCGACGTCTCGTTAATCAGGCGCATTTTGCTGGTCACCTGCTTCATCATCTCGCCGTTGTTTTTGACCACCGTGGCGGCATCCGCCGAGAGGTTGGTCGCTTCCCCGGTATGCGAGGCGGTATTTTTCACCGTCGCGGTGATCTGCTCCATCGAGGCGGCGGTCTGTTCTACAGAACTTGCCTGCTCTTCCGTGCGCGCGGCCAGATCCTGGTTCCCGGC
The DNA here is from genome assembly GCF_034106085.1 of Enterobacter sp. 302C9. Classification (NCBI taxonomy): domain Bacteria; kingdom Pseudomonadati; phylum Pseudomonadota; class Gammaproteobacteria; order Enterobacterales; family Enterobacteriaceae; genus Enterobacter; species Enterobacter sp. 302C9. The sequence continues at coordinate 179,721 of NZ_JAWNBW010000003.1, read as the reverse complement.
GACAATCTGCGCGGCTGCGCTGGAGATATTCTCCGAGCCGGTTTGCACCTGCTGCACGATGTCCAGCAGTCGCGTTTTCATCTCCATCAGCGCATGCAGCAGCAGACCCGTTTCGTCTTTACCATGTGGCGTGATGCTGCCCGTCAGATCGCCCTCAGAAATGGCTTTTGCAAAATGCACCGCCTCGCCGAGCGGACGAGTGATAGCGCGCACGATAAACCAGCCAATCAGGCTGCCTGCCGCAACGCTAAAAAGCGTGAGCAGGATCAGCAGCAGGCGGTTAGACCTGAAATCCCCTTCCACCTGCGCGCCGGCACTCTGCATCTCGCTGTTTTGAATGGTAATCAGCTCCTTCACCTTCGCTTTATAAGCCTGCTGCACGGCGAGGGTGGTGGTCATCATCTCCTGAATAGCGCCCGCACGATTGTTGTTCTGCACCGCCTGCAGAATGCGGTAGCGCGAGTCCAGATACTGCTGGCGCACGCTGCGGATCTCCGCCAGAACCTGCTGAGACTTTTGATCCTGCAACGCGTTGTTCAGCTCGCCCAGGATCACCGTGATGTGCTCGCTGATCTCTTTCAGGCGCTGCTGAGATTGCCCCGTATAGGTGCCCTGCTCGTCCAGCAGCATCAGCTGTTGAGTGCTAATAAATTCCTGGAAGTTATCGATTAACTGGTTCGCTTTTACCGTGGTCGGATAATCACTGGTAATAATCGATTGCATCCCGTTATTAGCCCGGTTCAGGCTCAGCAGAGACAGGCTCGCACTGATGGCCATCAGGACAATAAAGAACCCGAACGCCAGAAATAATTTCGTGCCGATCTTTACGTCATGTAAGAACATATTTTCTCCATCGATGTGATTATTTCTCAGACGATCGCTGTTATCGGTAACGATTTCGCTAACTTTATGAGTTTGATCGTTTTTTTATTTCATAACCCCCGCAATGCATAGGTGCAGGCTATTAATATAGCCTCATCGATCGTTACCAGACCGTCAAACGGGGTATTTTCGAAATAGCATTCTGAAGAACTGACTTAGGCAGGAATAAATAACTGAGGCAATTTCTTTAGTTATTTAATATTAAATTAACAATAAACCACATTAATAGTCACAATCAGAAAAATAAAACGCCGCTTATTCCTTACGGAATAAACGGCTTTTTTGGAACATTACTGACTTAGTGGAGCACAGTCACCGCATCCTTGAGGCGTCCGGCGCGGTGCTTCACCATTGCAGAAATGTGGGCGCTCTCCTCGACCAGGTCGGCATTTTTCTGCGTGATGCTGTCGAGTTCAGCCACCGCGCGGGTCAACTCTGACAGCCCGGTGGCCTGCTCGGATGTCGCGTGGCTGATCTGGGCGATAAGCTGCGTCACGTTTTTCACCTGCACCACGATATCATCCATCGTGCGGCCTGCGGCGTGAACCTGCTCAGAGCCGGACTGCACCTTGCTGGCGCTGGCATCAATGAGTTTACGAATATCATTGGCGGCACTGGCGCTGCGGCTGGCGAGATGGCGAACTTCGCCCGCGACCACGGCAAAACCTTTTCCCTGCTCTCCTGCCCTTGCCGCTTCAACCGCCGCGTTCAGCGCCAGAATATTGGTCTGGAAAGCGATGTCGTTAATCAGGGAGGTAATCGAGCCAATCCGCTGCGTGCTGTCGGCAATGTCATCCATGGTTTTAACGACGGTCTGCATCGCGTTGCCCCCTTTCGTCGCCGCGCTGCTCGCGGCCACGGAGAGTTTATCCACCTCGGCGGCGGTTTCAGAGTTACTCTGAACGGAAGCGGCCATCTGGTTCATTGTTGCGACGGTCTGCTGCACGTTCGCCACGGTCTGACGCGTGCGATCGTTCAGATCTTCATTTCCCTGTGCCAGCCTGTCGCTGCCGTCACGGACGCTCACCACCTGGCTCGAGACGTCATTGATTAACCAGCGGCACATCAGGCCCAGCTGCCCGACCGCGCGCAGCGTCAGCCCCAGTTCGTCGCTGCGGTTCAGATGCTGCACGCTGTTGCGCTCACCGGTTGCGACCTTCAGCGCCTGTTGCGCCACATTCTCTACCGGGCGGACAATCTGTTGCTCAAACAGCAGCGTCCCCAGCAGCATCACCACCGCGGCAGCAACGAGCGGCATCCACCCGGCGGAAGTCGCGATCAGCGTGGCGGCGAGAACGGCTAAAAGCGCCGCCATCACGCTGCGCACGCGCCAGCGCAGCGGCATTGCCGGCAGTTTGCCCAGCCAGCCTTTTCCAACCACCAGCCCCTTGTGCACACGTTTCTTACAGCTCCCGTCGTTCAGCGCCCGGTAGAGCGGCTCCACGGCCGCAATCTCTTCGGCTGTGGCTTTGGTGCGAATGGACATATAGCCCGTCACCTGCCCGCGGCGCACCATCGGCACCGCATTCGCACGCACCCAGTAGTGGTCGCCGTTTTTGCGCCGGTTTTTGACAATTCCGCTCCACGGCTCGCCCTGCTGCAGCGTGTACCACATATCGGCAAACGCGGCTTTTGGCATGTCGGGGTGGCGGACCAGATTGTGCGGCTGGCCCGTCAGCTCATCGAGCTGGTAGCCGCTCACCTGCACAAAGGTGTCGTTGGCGTGTGTGATGTAGCTGTGGACGTCTGTGGTAGACATTAAGGTGGTGTCATCGTCCAGAGAATATTCATTCTGGGTGACATAGGTTGGAGAGGACATTGTGGGCATCCCTTGCAGGTTATTTGAATGTTAATTTTGTGGGTCAATGTTTTTTCGGCGGTAAACAATTTATCTTTAGTTGTTAAACTTGATGTAGATCTCAGATTTCACTTAAACCATACTTTTTGTACGATTTTATAATTCATTGATTTCAAATACTTTCGTAAAGAAATTACCTATAAAGCATGACCAGTTAATGCCCACTTAAGTTGCAGCCAATGCACTTCTTTAGTGCAGATGCGCTTTTCCGCCTCATTTACCCTTTTTGTCCTGTACCGCTAAATCCCGTTTCGGTTGCTCCGGCATGATTAAATATTGTGCAACATTATTTTAACCTGGCGTTTATCCCGATTTTCGTTAAGTCATCTGAAGTGGCGTAATCCCTGCAATACTTAAACCAGTATCATGTGATACGCGATCCCCGGGAGCACATTTTGAACAGGTTACCTTCCAGCGCCTCGGCTCTTGCCTGTACCGCGCACGCACTGAATCTCATTGAGAAGCGAACGCTCGATCATGAGGAGATGAAACAACTTAACCGAGAGGTCATCGATTACTTTAAAGAGCACGTCAATCCAGGTTTTCTGGAGTATCGCAAATCTGTTACCGCCGGCGGGGATTACGGAGCCGTAGAGTGGCAAGCGGGGAGTCTTAACACGCTTGTCGACACCCAGGGACAGGAGTTTATCGATTGCCTGGGTGGTTTTGGTATCTTCAACGTGGGGCACCGTAATCCAGTTGTGGTTTCCGCCGTACAGAATCAACTTGCGAAACAACCTCTCCATAGCCAGGAACTGCTCGACCCGCTTCGCGCTATGCTCGCGAAAACGCTGGCGGCCTTAACGCCCGGCAAACTGAAGTACAGCTTCTTTAGCAACAGCGGCACGGAATCGGTCGAAGCGGCGATTAAACTCGCCAAAGCGTACCAGTCGCCGCGCGGGAAATTCACCTTTATCGCCACCAGCGGCGCGTTCCACGGTAAATCTCTGGGCGCACTGTCTGCTACCGCCAAATCCACCTTCCGCAAACCGTTTATGCCGCTGCTGCCGGGCTTCCGCCACGTGCCGTTCGGCGACATTAACGCCATGCGCACCGTGCTGAGCGAATGCCGTAAAACCGGCGATGACGTGGCGGCGGTGATCCTGGAGCCGATTCAGGGTGAAGGCGGCGTGATCCTCCCTCCGCAGGGCTATCTGCCCGCCGTGCGTCAGCTGTGCGATGAGTTTGGCGCGCTGCTGATCCTCGACGAAGTCCAGACCGGGATGGGGCGCACCGGCAAAATGTTTGCCTGCGAGCACGAAAACGTGCAGCCGGACATCCTGTGCCTGGCTAAGGCGCTCGGCGGCGGCGTGATGCCGATTGGTGCGACGGTTGCGACTGAAGAGGTGTTCTCGGTGCTGTTCGACAACCCGTTCCTGCATACCACCACCTTTGGCGGTAACCCGCTGGCCTGCGCGGCCGCGCTGGCAACCATCAATGTGCTGCTGGAGCAAAACCTGCCCGCGCAGGCGGAGCAGAAAGGCGACATGCTGCTGGACGGCTTCCGTCAGCTAGGCCGGGAGTATCCGGACCTGGTGCAGGACGCGCGTGGGAAAGGGATGCTGATGGCGATTGAATTTGTCGACAACGAAACCGGCTATAGCTTCGCGAGCGAGATGTTCCGCCAGCGGGTGCTGGTCGCCGGAACGCTCAACAACTCGAAAACCATCCGCATCGAACCGCCGCTGACGCTGACGATTGAGCAGTGCGAGCAGGTGCTGAAAGCGGCGCGTAAAGCGCTGGCAGCGCTGCGAATAAGTGTGGAAGAGGCGTAATCAACGCCGGGTGGCGCTACGCTAACCCGGCCTACAAAATACTGCATGCAGGCCCGGTAAGCGTAGCGCCACCGGGCTGCTTTTTATCGGTGAAATTCCGCCACCGTCATGGTGAAGCGAAGCACGGTATCGCCTTCGTTCGCATATCCGTGCGCCGCTTCCGTTTTCGCCACCGCCGATGCGCCAGCGTTAACCTGGGTCACCGTCTCATCCACCGTCAACGTTAAAACGCCTTCGTTCACGTGCAGCAGCTCAAAGGTTCCCGCCGGGTGCCCCGGAGAGGTAAAGCGCTCTCCCGGCTGCATCTCCCACTGCCATAGCTCAATCATATCCGGGCCTGCGGTTCCCGCCAGCAGTCTGGCGCGTCCACCCTGTGCGCCCTGCCACAGCACCGGAATCGCGGCCTCTTCGATAACGTGCACCAGCGGCTCGCTGGATACGTTGACGATATCCGCTACGGAGATGCCGAGCGCGGCGGCCAGCTTGCACAAGATGGCGATACTGGGGTTGGCTGCGCCCTTTTCGATCTCCACCAGCATGCCTTTGCTAACGCTTGCCCGGCGGGACAACTCGTCCAGAGACAGCTTTTTCTCTTTGCGCCAGTTGCGTATGCGGTTTGCCACGGCCAGGCTTACCAGGGCAACATCGGCACCCTGCGAAGTCATTATATTGACTTTATCAGTCATTGGTCACTACCATGGTATAAAACAGTCAATACAGGATTATTTATGTCTCTCGTTACGCCGTCAATAGATTCGCATCTTACCGGGATTGCCCCGGGCTTTCGGGCGCTGAGCATTCTGGTTGAAGCTGCGCCGATAACCCACCCGGAGGTTGCGCCCGCCGCGCTGGCGCAGGCCTGCCAGCAGATGTTGAATGATGATGTGCCATGGGCTGATGCACACCTTTCAGACTGGGATGAGGTGTATAAAGCCTTCGGCGCGAAACCGAAGCGCACGCCCTGCTCGGCATCTGCCCTGCGCAAGCGGGTACTGAAAGACGGTTCGCTGACGTCGCTGGATCCGGTCGTAGATATCTATAACGCGGTGAGTATTCGCTATGCCATTCCGGTGGGCGGGGAAAATCTCGCGGCGTATTCGGGTGTGCCGCGTCTGACGCTGGCCGACGGCAGCGAGCCGTTTGATACCTTCAAAGAGGGACAACCAGTGATGGAACATCCGGAACCGGGCGAGGTTATCTGGCGCGACGATCTCGGCGTCACCTGCCGCCGCTGGAACTGGCGCCAGGGGGTGCGTACCCGTCTGGACAGCCAGGCGCAATCCATGTGGTTTATTCTTGAAAGCCTGCCGTCGATGCCCCTTGCGGCACTGGAAGAGGCAGGAGAAGAACTGGTCAACAACCTGCAGCGGCTGATGCCGGGAGCCACGGCTCGGGTTCAGCTGCTGACGCTGTAGGAGGACAACACGATGTTTCACGGGTTAAGCGCGTTTCCGTTAACCCCCCTGAAAGAGGGGACGTTTGACGAGCACTCCTTCATCAATCTTCTGCGCCCCGTGGTCGACGCTGGTATGGATTCACTGGGCATTTTGGGCTCAACGGGAAGTTACGCCTATCTGACCGTTGAAGAGCGCGGTCGGATCGCACGCTGCGCGGTGGCGCATGCTGATGACATTCCGGTCATCGTCAGCATCGGCGCATTGCGGCTGGACGATATTCTGCGTCTAGCTGACGACGCGCAATCGGCAGGTGTCTCCGGCGTGCTGCTGGCACCCGTGTCGTACCAGCGATTAACGGAAGACGAAGTATTTAATCTGTATGAAACGGTGACCCGCCAGCTCTCAGTACCGCTGTGCATTTACGATAATCCCGCCACAACCGGTTTTTCGTTTAGCGATGAACTGTTATTTGCCGCCGCGGCCCTGCCGAATATAGGGTCCATTAAGCTTGGCCGCGTGCCGGAGGACCTGTTGCAGGTACGCGCTCGTCTACCTGATACCGTCACGCTGGGCATCGCCGGTGACTGGCGAGCGGCCTCCGCCCTGCAGGCCGGGTTTGACGTCTGGTACTCGGTGGTCGGCGGGTTGTTTCCGCAAACAGCGCTGGCGATTGCCCGTTCGAAAGAGTCGGCACAATCCGAGCGGCTGGAGCCGCTTTGGGCGCTGTTCCGCCATTATGGTAGTTTGCGGGTGGTAGCGGCAGCGGCAGAAATGCTGGGGAAAGTGGAAACACCCGCGCTACCCTTCCCCCTTCAGGCTCTTCAGGGTGAGCCGCGCGAAGCGCTTGCTACGATACTTGCGGATCTGGCGCTGGCTTGAACAACGCCGGGTGGCGCTAGCGCTTACCCGGCCTACAAAACCTTTATAACGCTGTTACTCCGGCAACAGCCCCACAAAACTGCGTTTCTTGCGCGGCTCCGACATCAGCTCTTCGAGCTTATCCACGCACGCCAGATAGTGCGGGGTTTGCTTGTGCGCCAGCACCGCCTCTTCGTCTTTATAGGCTTCGTAGATAAAGAACCGGGTTTTCACCCTCGGATCCTGCAATACGTCAAAACGCAGGTTTCCCGGCTCCTGGATTGCCCCCTCGTGGTTGGCGCGAAACACCTCCAGAAACTCGTCTACCCGCTCGGGCTTGATGTTGATCTCCACCAGCGTCACGTTCATTTTGCTTCTCCCTGTTTCTCTTCCTGCCAGAACTGGAACGCATCGCGGGCATTCCAGTTCTCGTGAACCACTTTTTTCACCGCCTTCAGCATGGAGAGCGGCGCGCTGGACTGGAAGATGTTGCGCCCCATGTCCACACCGGACGCGCCCTGGTCAATCGCGCGCCAGCACATCTCCAGCGCCTCGTGCTCCGGCAGCTTTTTGCCCCCGGCGATAACGATCGGCACCGGGCAGCTGGCGGTCACTTTTTCAAAGCCCTCGTCCACGTAGTAGGTTTTGACGAACTGCGCCCCCATTTCGGCCGCGATGCGGCTGGCGAGCGAGAAATAGCGCGCGTCGCGCGCCATCTCTTTCCCCACGCCCGTCACCGCCAGCGTCGGCATACCGTAGCGCGCGCCCGCATCGACAAGCTTGATGATGTTGTTGATCGACTGATGCTCAAACTCGCTGCCGATATACACCTGCGCCGCCACCGCGCAGACGTTCAGGCGCAGCGCGTCCTCCATCGCCACCGCCACGCACTCGTTCGACAGTTCGCCCAGAATCGAGTTACCGCCCGAGGCGCGCAGCACCACCGGTTTGTTCGTGGCGGCTGGCACCTGACTCCTGAGGATGCCGCGGGTGCACATCAGCACGTCGGTTTCGCCAAATAGCGGCGTGATGGAGAGGTCGATACGCTCAAGCCCGGTGGTCGGCCCCTGAAAGTAGCCGTGGTCAAAGGCCAGCATCACCGTGCGGTTGCTCTGCGGGTTGAAGATGCGCGCAAGCCTGGACTGCATGCCCCAGTCCAGCGAGCCGCAGCCCTTCAGGGTGTACGGCACATTCTGCTGCGCCGTGCCGATGCCAAAATCCTTGCCGTCTTTGATGTCGTCTAAATCAGCCATTTGCTCCCCCGTCAGAAATCGTATTTGCTGATGTTCTCTTTGGTGAACACCACGCGCTCCGGCAGCAGCACGATGCCGTTGCCCTTCGCCTCATACTGGTAGCCCTGCACGCTGTTCGGCTCGACCTTCAGCGCGCCGATATTTTTTACGTCCACGCTGTCGCCGACGTTAAGATCGCCTTTTTTCAGCAGGCGATCGGCGACGTTGACCGCAATTTTGCCCTGTTGTACTACATCCCACAGGCCGAAGGCTTTCACCGTGCCGCGCTCAACGTACGGGCGCATCACGTTCGGCGTGCTGAAGCCGACAATCGCCACCCCTTCCCGCTTCAGGTTTTCCGCCGCCTGCGCCGCCGCTGGAAGCGCGTTGGCGTCCGGGGCGATGATCGCATCCAGATCCGGATACGCTTTTAAGATCCCTTCGGCGGTTTGCAGGGATTTGGTGGCGTCGTTATAGCCAAACTGGGTCGTCACGACCTGCCACTGGGGGTGATCTTTCTCGATTTTGGCCTTCGCCTCTTTCACCCACTGGTTCTGGTCGGTGACGGTCGGGCTTGAGTAGAAGAACGCCACTTTAGCGTTCGGTTTGGTGACCTGTTTGCCCGCCATCTCCACCAGCAGGCCGCCAAGCTGCTCCGGCGTCCCCTGGTTGATGTAGATGCTGCGGCACTCCGGTTTGGTGTCGGAATCCCAGGTCAGGACCTTGACGCCGCGCTGCATCGCGCGCTTGAGCGCCGGGCAGAGGCCGTCCGGCGACACGGCGGAGACGATAATGGCGTTATAGCCCTGGTTAACGAAGTTATTGATGAGCTGCACCTGCCCGGAGACGCTCGGCTCGGTTGGGCCGTCGTAGGTCACGTCCACGCCGAGATCTTTCCCCGCCTCTTTCGCGCCGTTGCCGCCGCTGGTGAAGAACCCCACGCCCACCAGCTTCGGGATAAAGGCGATGCGGTCCGCCGCCTGCGCCGAGGCGAAGCTGAGGGCCATTGCCAGGACTATCAGTTTTGTTTTCATCTTACGCTCCGGATAGTTTTCTAAAGAGAGAACGCACCCACTCGCGGTGCAGACTCAGCGAACGTCCCATCACCACCACAACCAGCAGCGCCCCTGACAGCGCGCTCGACACCTGGTTAGGGATGCCGACCATCTGTAAACCCTGCTGCAGATACCCCACCAGCAGCGCCGCCAGCGCCGTACCGACAACCGAACCTGACCCGCCGTAGATATTGGCCCCGCCGAGCACGGCGGCGGTGAGCGCAGGCATCAGCAAATCGCGCCCCAGATCCGAACGCGCGGAGCCGAAATAGGAGACCATCACCAGCGCGGCAATCGCCGAGGCCACGCCCACCAGGCCGTACAGCGCGTAGGGCATGCCGTTCACCGACAGCGCCGCATAGCGCGCCGCGCGCGGGTTTTGCCCAATCAAAAACAGATGACGACCAAAGCGCCCGCGGTGGGTAATCAGCCAGAAGAAAACCGTAATCACCGCGAACAGCACCAGCGGGATCGGCAGGCCCAGCACCGTGAGGTTAGCGAACGCCGTGAAGCCGTCCGGGAAACCGCCGATGCCCTCGTAGCCCGTCGCGCCCGCCATGCCGGAGAGCAGCAGCGCGCCGCCGCCGTAGAGGTAAAGCGTGCCGAGGGTGATGACTAAAGGACTAATGCCGGTGTAGTGGATCAGCGCCGCATTCAGCAGCCCGCACAGCAGGCCGAGCAGCAGCGTCAATGGAATAGCGACCGCCATCGGCCACCCCGCCTGCATCATCACGCCCAGCGCGATGGCGCACAGGCCGATGGTTGAACCGAGGGAGATGTCGATCCCGCCGCTGATGATGACCAGCGTGAGCGGCAGCGCCACGATACCGATGCAGATGAAGTCGCTGGTGCTGAAAAGCAGCATGTTGACGTCGAGCATGCGCGGGTTGATGGCGCCAAAGAGAAGGATCTCCAGCACCAGTAAAATCAGCAGCGCGCTTTCCCAGTTAAGCCTCATTTACGCCACCTCTTTTTTGCGTTTGGGAAACGGGGTGACGTGCTTTCCCCCTTTGTTACCCGGCTGGAAGCGGCCGTACTTCAGCGCCCGCTGATGGCGCGCCAGCGCCTGGCGCAGACGCCCGTCGAGCACCAGCACGCCCAGCAGCACCAGCCCGGCGATAAAGTCGTTCCACCACGCCGGGAGCCTGAACAGCACCAGCACGGTGTCGATTTGGGTCAGGAAGAAGGCGCCGAGCAGCGCGCCAATCAGCGTGCCCGTGCCGCCCAGCAGCGAAATACCGCCGAGCACGCAGGCGGCGATGGCCTTCATCTCCAGCCCGCTGCCGGTCTGGTTGGGCACAAAGCCAATCTGCGCGGCAAAGACGATCCCGGCGCAGGCCGCCAGCATGCCGTTGAGGGTAAAGGCGATCATGCGGGTGCGGTTCACCGCCACGCCCAGCTGGCGCGCGGCGGCGAGGTTATCCCCCACCGCGTAGAAATCACGCCCGAACGCGGTGCGCGAGAGCGTCCACGCGCCCGTGACCGCGATAATCAACACCAGCATGCCGAGCGGCGAAATGCCGATGGCGGCAGGCTCAGAGAGGGATTTCAGCCCGGGTGGCAGTCCTTCAATCCACTTTCCGCCGGTCCAGAGCAGCATCGCGCCACGGTACAGCCCCAGCGTGCCGAGGGTGGCGACAATCGCCGGGATGCGCAGCCCCACCACCAGAAACCCGTTGAATGCACCGGCCAGCGCGCCAGTAGACAGGGCGAAGAGAATGGAAACGGGCAGGCTGTAGCCGCTGTTCAGCGCCACGCCGACGGCAATGGCGGACAGCCCGACGGTTGAGCCAACGGACACGTCGATATTGCGGGTCAGCATCACCAGCGCAGCGCCGATGGCCAGCAGGATCAGGATCTGCGAGCTGGCGAAAATCATCCCGAGCGTCTGTAAACTCAGGTAGGACGGATTCAGCGCCACCAGCACGGCGAACAGCGCCAGAATGGCGAGGAACGCGCTCAGCTCGCGGTTTTTCAGCAAGGTCTTCATGACTGCCCTCCGAATGCCAGCGCCATCATCCTGTCGAGGCTGACGGCGTGGCGCGGCAGCTCGCCGCTGAGCACGCCCTGATGCATCACCAGCACGCGGTCCGCAAGGCCCGGGAACTCGTCAAGATCGCTTGAGATCATCAGCACCGCCAAGTTCTGCGCCGCCACGCTTTTTATCAGCTGGTAGATGTCGGCGCGCGCCGAGACGTCCACCCCGCGCGTCGGTTCATCGACGATCAGCAATAAGGGGTTGGCCTCCAGACAGCGCGCCAGCAGCACCTTCTGCTGGTTGCCGCCGGAGAGCGTGCGCACGGTTTGATCCGCATGGTTGAGCTTGATCCCCAGCGCCCGGTGATAGCGCTCCACCACCGCAGACTCCCGCTTGCGCTGCTGCCAGAGAGACGGCTCGTTCAGCGCCACGGTGTTCCAGCGGATCGGCGCGTCGAGGAACAGGCCGTACACCTGCCTGTCTTCCGGCAGGTAGACCAGCCCTTTTTCCAGGCGTGAACTTACCGGCTCGGCGGTAATGTCCTGATTCTCCAGCCAGACGCGTCCGCCGCGTACCGGCCGCAGGCCGTAGAGCGTTTCTGCAAGCTCGGTGCGCCCGGATCCCACCAGCCCGGCCAGGCCGACGATCTCTCCGGCGAAGATCTCAAGGCTGAGATCGATAAAGCCTTCCCCGGTGAGATCCTCCACCCGCAGCACCGGGAAATCCTGCGGCTGGGTGCGGCGGTTGCCCGGCAGCGCCAGCCACAGCTTTTGCGTATCGCTGAGGGATTTCTCCCGGCTTACCGGCGTCATGGCGGCGATCAGGGCGCTGTCGTCAAACTGCGCGGTTTCACCGCTCAGCACCACCGCGCCGTCGCGCATCACCGAGACGTGGCTTGCCAGCTGGCGAATCTCCGGCAGCTTGTGCGAGATAAAGACAATCCCGACGCCGAGCGCCTGCAGGGCGCGGATCTGGCGGAACAGCCGCTCGGTTTCGCCCGGCGTGAGGGAGGCCGTGGGTTCGTCGAGGATCAGGATCCTGGCGTTGCGCATCAGCCCGCGCAGGATCTCCACCATCTGCTGATCCGCCACTTCCAGGGTGCTGGCGGCGGCGTCGAGGTTAAGCTGGCACTGGAGCTGCTGGAGCTTCTCCGCCAGCCGCTTTTCCAGATCGCGTTCGCGCGGCAGGCGAAACAGGATGTTTTCCCGCACCGTCAGGTTGGGGAACAGCAGCGGCTCCTGCGGCACCAGATAAATGCCTAACCCGTGCGCCTGAGCGGGCGTGAGCCGCGCATATGACTGCCCCTCGACAGAAAGTTCACCGCCGTCCGGCGTTTCGACCCCGGCGATGATCTTCATCAGCGTCGATTTTCCCGCGCCGTTTCCGCCCATCAGGGCGTGCACCTGGCCCGCAAGCAGCGTGAAATCAATGCCTTTTAAGACCGGCACGCCTGAGAACTGCTTGCTGATATTCTGCGCGTCGAGAAGTGGTGTCATCATCGCTCCGCTATTGAACAAATGATTTTTAGATTTAATAATGTTCAAAAGCGTAGACGGTGAACTATATTTACAACCGTGCAGGGATCACAGTTTTATCGATTGAGATACAGATAAACCAGAAACGATCTAAAAGCTCCGTTTTGTCGCGTGGCTCACACTTTCCCTTCGCGCCATCACGAACATATGATCTAAATTTTTATAAGAGTTCAACTATGAGCGATAAACGCACTGCGGAAGAAGTAAGGTTTGCCGGGCTGGCACTGGCGGAAGAGGAGCTGGTGGCGCGCGTAGCCTGGTGCTACTACCACGACGGGCTGACCCAGAACGACATCGGCGAGCGGCTCGGGCTGCCGCGCCTGAAGATCTCCCGCCTGCTGGAAAAAGGCCGTCAGTCCGGGGTGATCCGCGTGCAGATCAACTCCCGCTACGAGGGCTGTCTGGCGCTGGAGACCGAGCTACAGCAGCGCTTTGGCCTGAAGCTGGTGCGCGTGATGCCCGCGTTAAATACGCCGCCGATGAACGTGCGGCTCGGCATTGGCGCGGCGCAGTCGCTGATGGGCGTACTGGAGCCCGGCCAGCTATTAGCGGTGGGGTTTGGTGAAACCACCATGAGCTGCCTGCAGCACCTGAGCGGCTTTATCAGCTCGCAGCAGATCCGCCTGGTGACGCTCTCCGGCGGCGTCGGGCCGTACATGACCGGTATTGGCCAGCTGGACGCGGCCTGCAGCGTCAGCATGATCCCCGCCCCGCTTCGCGTGTCATCCGCAGAGGTGGCCGGGATCTTAAAACGCGAGACCAGCGTGCGGGACGTGATCCTCGCCGCGACCGCCGCCGACGTGGCGGTGGTCGGCATTGGTTCAGTGAACCAGCGCCGTGACGCCACGATACTGCGATCCGGCTATATCAGCGAAGGTGAACAGCTGATGTACGCCCGCAAAGGGGCGGTCGGCGACATTCTCGGTTATTTCCTCAATGCCGAAGGGGAATGCGTCGAGGAGCTGGAGATCCACAAAGAACTGCTGGGCGTCACGCTCGATGAACTGGCGCAGCTGCCCACCATCGTTGGCGTGGCCGGAGGAGAAGAGAAAGCCGATGCGATTTATGCCGCACTGAAGGGTCGCCGTATCAATGGCCTGGTGACGGAGGAGACGACAGCCCGCGCGGTGCTGGCCCTGACGTAACGGGCAGGCCCTGCGCTAACAACGAGGCAAGCTCATGAGTTACCTTTTAGCGTTAGATGCAGGGACAGGCAGCGTTCGCGCCGTGATTTTCGATTTACAGGGCAACCAGATTGCCGTCGGTCAGGCCGAGTGGAAGCACCTGAGCGTGGAGAACGTGCCGGGATCGATGGAGTTCGATCTGGAGACCAACTGGCAGCTGGCCTGCCGGTGCATTCATCAGGCGCTGGAGCGTGCGCGCCTGAGCGCGGCGGACATTCAGTCCGTCGCCTGCTGCTCGATGCGCGAAGGGATCGTGCTTTACGACCGCGACGGCGAGGCCATCTGGGCCTGCGCCAACGTCGACGCCCGCGCCAGCCGCGAGGTGGCCGAACTCAAAGAGATCCACGACGACCGTTTTGAATCCGAAGTGTATGAGGTTTCCGGCCAGACGCTGGCGCTGAGCGCCATGCCGCGCCTGCTGTGGCTGGCGCACCATCGCCCGGATATTTACCGCAAGGCCGCGACCATCACCATGATCAGCGACTGGCTGGCGGCGAAGCTCTCCGGCGAGCTGGCGGTCGACCCGTCTAACGCGGGCACCACCGGCATGCTGGATCTCTTTTCCCGCGACTGGCGTCCGGCGCTGCTCGACATGGCCGGGCTGCGCGCCGATATTCTCTCCCCGGTGAAAGAGACCGGCACCGTGCTGGGCACGATTACCAAAGAGGCCGCGCAGCAGTGCGGCCTGCGCGAAGGCACCCCGGTGGTGATGGGCGGCGGCGACGTGCAGCTGGGCTGCCTGGGGCTGGGCGTGGTCCGCGCCGGACAGACGGCGGTGCTGGGCGGTACCTTCTGGCAGCAGGTGGTCAACCTGCCGCAGGTGCGCACCGACCCCGAGATGAACATCCGCGTGAACCCGCACGTTATCCCCGGCATGGCGCAGGCGGAGTCGATCAGCTTCTTTACCGGGCTGACCATGCGCTGGTTCCGCGACGCCTTCTGCGCCGAGGAAAAGCTGATTGCCGAGCGGATGGGGATGGACACCTATTCCCTGCTGGAAGAGATGGCGAGCCGCGTACCGGCAGGCTCCCACGGGGTGATGCCGATATTTTCCGATGCGATGCATTTCAAGCAGTGGTACCACGCCGCGCCGTCGTTTATTAACCTCTCCATCGATCCGGAAAAATGCAATAAAGCGACGCTGTTCCGCGCCCTTGAGGAGAACGCGGCGATTGTCTCGGCCTGCAACCTGGCGCAGATCTCGCGCTTCTCCGGCGTGACGTTTGAAAGCCTGGTGTTTGCGGGCGGCGGGGCCAAAGGCGCCCTGTGGAGCCAAATTTTAAGCGACGTCACCGGGCTGCCGGTGCGCGTGCCGGAAGTGAAAGAGGCGACGGCGCTCGGCTGCGCGATTGCCGCAGGTGCGGGCGCGGGGCTGTTTGCGGATATGGCCTCGACGGGCGAGCGGCTGGTGAAGTGGAGCCGCGAGTTCACGCCGAACCCGCAGCACCGCGAGCTGTACGACGGCATGATGCAGAAATGGCAGGCGGTGTACGCGGACCAGCTCGGGCTGGTGGACAGCGGGCTGACGACGTCGATGTGGCAGGCACCGGGCTTAGTAAAAACCCACACCCCTCACCCTGCCCCTCTCCCCTGAGGGGAGAGGGAAAAAACCAGATCGAGCCAATTCTTTGAGACCGCACCAGCCAGTCCCCTCTCCCCTCAGGGGAGAGGGTTAGGGTGAGGGGCGAAGTTCTTTGAGATCTATCACAATCATTCGATCCCGCTTTTACCTTTCCGCTCCCGCTGGCTAAATTAGTAACTCATCCGACCACATAACAATAATTTTACACTGGAAGAGACTATGAGCCGCTACCCGTCGTTATTCGCCCCCCTCGATCTGGGGTTCACCACACTCAAAAACCGCGTGTTGATGGGCTCGATGCACACCGGGCTGGAGGAGCATCCGGACGGGGCCGAGCGTCTGGCAGCCTTCTATGCCGAGCGCGCCCGCCACGGGGTGGCGCTGATTGTCACCGGCGGCGTGGCCCCTGCTCTTTCCGGCGTGGGCATGGAGGGCGGCGCGGTCCTGAACGATGCGTCACAGCTGCCGCACCACCGCATTGTGACCGACGCGGTACACCGCGAGGGCGGTAAAATCGCCCTGCAAATCCTGCACACTGGACGCTACAGCTATCAGCCGAACCTGGTCGCGCCGTCGGCCATTCAGGCGCCAATCAACCGCTTTAAACCTTACGCCCTCAGCCACGAAGAGATCCTGGCGCTGATCGACGACTTTGCCCGCTGCGCGGCGCTGGCGCGCGAGGCGGGCTATGACGGCGTGGAGGTGATGGGCTCTGAAGGCTATCTGATTAACGAGTTCCTCGCGGCCCGCACCAACCAGCGCGACGACGAATGGGGCGGCGACTATGCCCGCCGGATGCGCTTTGCCGTGGAGGTGGTGCGCGCGGTGCGCGAACGTGCGGGCGCAGACTTTATTATCGTCTTCCGCCTGTCGATGCTCGACCTGGTGGAAGGCGGCGGCACGTTCGACGAAACCGTGCAGCTGGCGCAGGCGATTGAAGCCGCCGGTGCCACGATTATCAACACCGGGATTGGCTGGCACGAGGCGCGCATCCCGACCATCGCCACGCCGGTGCCGCGCGCGGCGTTCAGCTGGGTAACACGGAAGCTGAAAGGCAAAGTCTCTGTTCCACTGGTCACCACCAACCGCATTAACGATCCGCAGGTAGCGGACGATGTGATTTCACGCGGCGACGCCGACATGGTGTCGATGGCGCGCCCGTTCCTGGCCGATGCCGAACTGCTCTCCAAAGCGCAAAGCGGCCGTGCGGACGAGATCAACACCTGCATCGGCTGTAACCAGGCCTGTCTGGATCAGATCTTCGTCGGCAAGGTCACCTCTTGCCTGGTTAACCCGCGCGCCTGCCATGAAACCAAAATGCCGATCGTTCCGGCGGTTAATAAAAAACGTCTGGCCGTGGTGGGCGCGGGCCCCGC
The DNA here is from genome assembly GCF_034106085.1 of Enterobacter sp. 302C9. NCBI lineage: Bacteria > Pseudomonadati > Pseudomonadota > Gammaproteobacteria > Enterobacterales > Enterobacteriaceae > Enterobacter > Enterobacter sp. 302C9. Next base: position 163,009 of record NZ_JAWNBW010000003.1, on the reverse strand, counting down.
GGGCCTGGCGTTTGCGGTGAATGCCGCCTCGCGCGGGCACAGCGTGACGCTGTTTGATGCGCTGGCGGAGATTGGCGGGCAGTTTAATATCGCCAAACAGATCCCCGGCAAAGAGGAGTTCTATGAAACCCTGCGCTACTACCGCCGGATGATCGACCTGACGGGCGTCGAGCTGCGGCTTAATCAGTTTGTCAGCGCGGCGGATCTGATCGGTTTCGACGAGGTGATCCTGGCGAGCGGGATCGTACCGCGCCTGCCGGCGATCGAGGGTATCGATCATCCGAAGGTGTTGAGCTATCTGGATGTATTGCGAGACAAAACGCCGGTCGGCGAGAAGGTGGCGATTATCGGCTGCGGCGGGATCGGCTTTGATACCGCCATGTACTTAAGCCAGCCGGGCGAGGCCACCAGCCAGAACATTGCCGAGTTTTGTGTGGAATGGGGTATCGACACCAGCCTGAACCAGTCCGGCGGGCTACGCCCGGAAGGGCCGCAGCTGCCGAAAAGCCCGCGCCAGATCGTGATGCTGCAGCGCAAGGCCAGCAAGCCGGGCGAAGGGCTGGGCAAAACCACGGGCTGGATCCACCGCGCCACCCTGCTCTCGCGCGGGGTGAAGATGATCCCGGCGGTGAGCTACCAGAAGATCGACGACGAGGGTCTGCACGTCACGATCGGCGGCGAGCCGCAGCTGCTGCGCGTGGATCACGTCATTTTATGCGCCGGGCAGGAGCCAAAGCGCGATCTGGCGGATCCGCTGCGCGAAGCCGGTAAAACGGTGCATTTGATTGGCGGGTGCGATGTGGCGATGGAGCTGGACGCGCGGCGGGCAATTGCGCAGGGGACGAAGCTGGCTCTGGCGATCTAGGACATTGCCGGGCGGCAGGGTAAAAGCAAAACGGCAACCCAGTTGCCGTTTTTAGCGTTTGCTCCCTCTCCCTGTGGGAGAGGGCCGGGGTGAGGGCATCAGGCCGCACATCCCCAATCTTAACGACGACGTCCCAGCTTCACCGCCTTCAGCACCACGAATTTATTGTTCGTCGCAACGGTGACGCAGTTGCCGAAAATCTTCTTCAGCTTGTGGAAGTAGTCCAGGTGGCGGTTCGCCACGATGTACAGCTCGCCGTTGATTTTCAGGCAGCGGCGCGCGTGGTGGAACATCTCCCACGCGACGTTATCCGTCAGGGCGTGCTTCTGGTGGAACGGCGGGTTGCAGAACACGGCGTTGAAGCGGAACGGCTCTACGCCGGACAGCGCGTTGTTGATCATAAACTCGCAGCGGTCCAGCGCTTCAGGCATGTTGGTTTCCACGTTCAGACGGCTGGAGGCCACCGCCATTGGCGACTCGTCGCTGAACACCACGCTGGCGTCCGGGTTCTTCGCCAGCAGCGTCAGGCCAATCACGCCGTTACCGCAGCCCAGATCGACAATCTCACCTTCCAGATTTTCCGGCAGATGTTCCATAAAGAAACGCGCCCCGATATCCAGCCCGGTGCGGGAGAAGACGTTCGCATGGTTGTGGATGGTCCAGTCGGTGCCTTCCAGCTTCCAGCTCAGCGTCTCCGGCGCGTCGGCCAGCTCCGGCGCGCTGAAGGTGCAGTTGATCAGGCGCGCTTTTTTCCAGGCCAGCGTCGTGGTGGTCGGGCCGAGGACTTTCTCGAACAGCTCGAGCGTCGAGGTGTGAATATCGCGCGCTTTAGCGCCCGCGATAATGCGCGTTTCCGGCGTCACGACCTTACGCAGCGCGCGCAGCTGTTGCTCCAGCAGCGCCATGGTTTTTGGCACTTTGATCAGCACCACGCCCGGCGCCTGCGGGTAGTCCGCGGTGCTGTCAAGGAACTTCACGCTGGACTCTTCGATGTCGTTATGGCGCAGGTTTTCACGCGTCGCCAGCTCGCTCAGGTAGGAATCGCCGATGCTGTATGGCGTGTGCTCCGCCAGGGCGCAGCCCAGCGCGCCAAAGGCGTCATTCAGGATCAAAACCGGGCCGCGGATTTCAGTCTCATCCAACTGCTGCAGCAGATATTCATCTGCCGCTTCCCACGCCATGAGCGGGTTAACGTCGTCCGTTTCCGGGAAACGTTTAAGGTTGAGTGAACGGAAACCGTTGTCTAAGTGGCTCATCGGCCCTCCTGAATGGTAAAATTTGGCGTATCCCTGAAAAGGGTGCGTGAGTATACCCGTTTTCGCATTAATTTGGGCTTTTGATGAACCAACTTACTTATCTCCAGGGCTATCCGGAGCATTTACTGACTCAGGTTCGCAGCCTGATTGCCGAGCAGAAGCTCGGCGCGGTGCTGGAAAAACGCTATCCCGGTACGCACGATTTCGCGACCGATAAGGCCCTCTGGCAGTATACGCAGGATCTGAAAAGCCGGTATCTGAAGAGCGCGCCGCCGATCAACAAGGTGATGTACGACAACAAGATCCACGTGCTGAAAAACGCGCTCGGCCTGCACACCGCCATCTCCCGCGTACAGGGTGGCAAGCTGAAAGCGAAGGCCGAAATCCGCGTCGCGACGGTTTTCCGTAACGCGCCGGAAGCCTTTCTGCGGATGATCGTCGTCCACGAGCTGGCACACCTGAAAGAGAAAGAGCACGACAAAGCGTTCTATTCCCTGTGCTGCCACATGGAGCCGCAGTACCACCAGCTGGAGTTTGATACCCGCCTGTGGCTTACGCATTTATCGTTAAATGGTAATGCGGAATAGCGCACGCGAATTGTCATGATGACGTGCTACAGTGGCTAAAGGTTCCCCGCTACGGAGTACGTAAACGTTTATGATACGTTTCGCAGTCATTGGTACGAACTGGATCACGCGCCAGTTCGTCGACGCCGCCCACGAAACCGGCAAACTTAAGCTTACCGCAGTCTATTCCCGCAGCCTTGAGCAGGCGCAGAGTTTTGCCAACGATTACCTCGTTGAGCATCTCTTCACTTCGCTTGATGACATGGCGCAAAGCGACGCCATTGACGCGGTGTATATCGCCAGCCCGAACTCCCTGCACTTCCCGCAAACGAAGCTGTTCCTCAGTCATAAAAAGCATGTGATTTGCGAGAAGCCGCTGGCGTCAAATATTGAGGAAGTGGAAGCGGCCATTGCGCTTGCCCGCGAAAACCAGGTGGTGCTGTTCGAAGCGTTCAAAACCGCCAGCCTGCCGAATTTCCTGCTGCTGCAGCAGTCCCTGCCGAAAATTGGCAAGGTGCGTAAAGCCTTTATTAACTACTGCCAGTACTCGTCGCGCTATCAGCGCTATCTGGACGGCGAGAACCCGAACACCTTTAACCCGGCGTTTTCGAACGGCTCGATTATGGATATCGGTTTCTATTGCCTGGCCTCTGCCGTGGCCCTGTGGGGCGAACCGCACGGCGTCAGCGCCACCGCCAGCCTGCTGGAGAGCGGCGTGGATGCGCACGGTGTAGCGGTGCTGGATTACGGTGATTTCAGCGTCACGCTGCAGCACTCCAAGGTGAGCGATTCCGTGCTGCCGAGCGAAATTCAGGGCGAAGCGGGCTCGCTGGTTATTGAGAAGATCTCCGAGTGCCAGAAAGTGAGCTTTGTGCCGCGCGGCGGCAAAGCGCAGGAGCTGACGCAGCCTCAGCATATTAACACTATGCTCTATGAGGCAGAGGTCTTCGCCCGTCTGGTGGAAGACAACGAAGTGAATCACCCCGGCCTCGCGGTGAGCCGCACCACGGCGAAGCTGCAAACGGAGATCCGTCGCCAGACCGGCGTGGTATTCCCGGCAGACGGCGTGAGCGCGGAAGCGATCGCGTAAAGCTGTGTAATGAAACGGCGCAGACCATTGACGAAACCAATGGTCTGACATATTTTGTTACCTGCAAAGGGGAGTAACTTCTTCGCCGGTGGATCGTCATTACGATGCGTTAAACACGCATCCGGTCGCCGGGCAACCTTCGTGGTTGTAAGTGAGACCTTGCCGGAAGGCGAGGTCTATGCATAAAAAGCTAACGGCTATCGTCTTCTGACCATGGCCGTTTTTGTTTTTTATGTGTAAGGAAAATAGTATGCATTCTGTCGGCACTCCAATGTTGTGGGGCGGATTCGCGGTTGTCGTGCTCATCATGCTGGCGATCGACCTCTTTTTGCAGGGCCGTCGCGGCGCGCACGGCATGAGCATCAAACAGGCTGCGGCCTGGTCTCTGGTGTGGGTCACCCTCTCCCTGCTGTTTTGTGCCGCCTTCTGGTGGTACCTGGCCTCGACCGAAGGCCGCGCGGTGGCCGACCCTCAGGCGCTCGCCTTCCTCACCGGTTATCTGATTGAAAAAGCCCTGGCGGTTGATAACGTCTTCGTCTGGCTGATGCTGTTCAGCTACTTTGCCGTGCCTGCTGCCCTGCAGCGAAGCGTGCTGGTGTATGGCGTGCTGGGCGCGATTATCCTGCGTACCATCATGATCTTCGCTGGCAGCTGGCTGATTACCCAGTTCGAATGGCTGCTGTACGTCTTTGGCGCGTTCCTGCTGTTCACCGGGGTCAAAATGGCGCTGGCGAAAGAAGACGGCTCCGCGATTGGCGATCGCCCGCTGGTGAAGTGGATCCGTGGGCATCTTCGCATGACCGACAAGATCGAGAGCGAGCACTTCTTCGTGCGCAAGAACGGCCTGCTGTTCGCCACCCCGCTGCTGCTGGTACTGATTCTGGTTGAGCTGAGCGACGTGATTTTCGCGGTGGACAGTATTCCGGCGATCTTCGCGGTGACCACCGACCCGTTCATCGTCCTGACGTCTAACCTGTTCGCCATTCTCGGCCTGCGTGCGATGTACTTCCTGCTGGCAGGCGCGGCGGAGCGCTTCTCGATGCTGAAGTACGGTCTGTCGGTGATCCTGGTGTTTATCGGTATCAAGATGTTGATCGTCGATTTCTACCATATCCCGATCGCCATTTCGCTCGGCGTGGTGTTTGGCATTCTGATCGTGACGCTGATTATCAATACCTGGGTTAACCGCCAGCACGATAAGAAGCAGCAGGTGGAGTAAAACGTTCGGTGCGGACTGATGCCCTCACCCCGCCCCTCTCCCACAGGGAGAGGGGGAAATGCAATGTAGGCGGGTAAGCGTAGCGCCACCCGGCATTTTCGTTAATCAATAGTTAAAAAACATGACGCAACACGTAAAATCCAGCATTTTACGCTTCCTTCCTTTCGCGCATTCCCTATACTCGACCAGGCAAACATTTACTTACATCCGGACATAAATGTGACTAAGAGCACATCCGGGATGGAACGCAATTTCACTCAGGAAATACGTATGAGCACACAATCAAGCGGACTGTTCGCGCGCCTGGCGCAGGGCAGCCTCGTTAAACAAATTCTGGTCGGGCTGGTGCTGGGTATTCTGCTGGCGATGGTGTCAAAACCTGCTGCGGAGGCTACGGGGCTGCTCGGGACCCTTTTCGTTGGCGCACTGAAGGCCGTGGCACCGGTACTGGTTCTGATGCTGGTCATGGCGTCAATTGCCAACCACCAGCACGGACAAAAAACCAACATTCGCCCCATTCTGTTCCTGTATCTGCTGGGAACCTTCTCGGCTGCCTTAACGGCCGTGGTGTTTAGCTTCCTGTTCCCGTCCACGCTGCACCTGACCAGCGCGGCCGGTGACATCACGCCGCCATCCGGCATTGTCGAAGTGCTTCGCGGACTGCTGATGAGCATGGTTTCTAACCCCATCACCGCGCTGATGAGCGGAAACTACATTGGCATCCTGGTCTGGGCGATTGGTCTGGGCTTCGCGCTGCGTCACGGTAACGACACCACGAAAAACCTGGTCAACGATCTGTCCAACGCCGTGACCTTTATGGTGAAGCTGGTGATTCGCTTTGCGCCAATCGGTATTTTCGGGCTGGTCTCCTCTACGCTTGCAACCACCGGTTTCGACGCGCTGTGGGGCTACGCGCAGCTGCTGGTTGTACTGGTCGGCTGTATGCTGCTGGTGGCGCTGGTGATCAACCCGCTGCTGGTGTTCTGGCAGATCCGCCGCAACCCGTATCCGCTGGTGCTGACCTGCCTGCGCGAAAGCGGCGTGTATGCCTTCTTCACCCGCAGCTCTGCGGCGAACATTCCGGTTAACATGGCGCTGGCGGAGAAGCTGAACCTGGACCGCGATACCTATTCCGTGTCGATCCCACTGGGCGCAACCGTGAACATGGCGGGCGCGGCAATCACCATTACCGTTCTGACCCTGGCGGCGGTGCATACGCTGGGCATTCCGGTGGATCTGCCAACCGCATTGCTGCTGAGCGTGGTGGCGTCACTGTGTGCCTGTGGCGCATCCGGCGTAGCGGGCGGTTCGCTGCTGCTGATCCCGCTGGCGTGTAATATGTTCGGCATCCCGAACGAGATTGCGATGCAGGTTGTGGCCGTCGGCTTTATCATCGGCGTGCTGCAGGACTCCTGCGAAACCGCGCTGAACTCCTCTACCGACGTGCTGTTTACCGCAGCGGCCTGTCAGGCGGAAGACGCGCGTTTAGCGAAGAACGCCCTGCGCAGTTAACAACAAAAGCCCGGTGGCGGCTACGCCTTACCGGGCCTACAGGGTAAATGCAAAACGGCAACCAACGGTTGCCGTTTTTAGTGTTTGTACCCTCTCCCCGTGGGAGAGGGTCAGGGTGAGGGCATCAGGCCGCACCGATTAAAGCGTCACACCACTCTTAAAGATCGCCAGCTCGCGGAAGTCGTTCTTCTCGTTACAGGTCTGCCTGCCGTTAGCAAATTCCACGATAGTATCCACGAACTCCGTCAGCAGCTGCGGCATCGCTTTGCCGTGAATCAGCTGGCCCGCATCAAAGTCGATCCAATGCTTTTTCTTTGCCGCCAGCTCGCTGTTGGTAGCGATTTTCACCGTCGGCACAAAACCACCGTACGGCGTGCCGCGACCGGTACTGAACAGCACCATATGACAGCCAGCACCCGCCAGCGCGCTGGTGGCGACCGCATCGTTGCCCGGTGCGCTCAGCAGGTTCAGACCGTGGGTTTTCAGGCGCTCGCCGTAGCGCAGAACGTCGACCACCTGGCTCGCGCCCGCTTTCTGAGTGCAGCCGAGGGATTTCTCTTCCAGCGTGGTGATCCCGCCCGCTTTGTTGCCCGGCGACGGGTTCTCGTAAATCGGCTGATTGTGGGCGATGAAGTACTGTTTGAAGTCGTTCACCATGGTGACGGTCTTCTCAAAGGTTTCTTCGTCGCGGCAGTGGCTCATCAGAATACGCTCCGCGCCGAACATTTCCGGCACTTCGGTCAACACCGTCGTGCCGCCGTTGGCAATCACGTAATCCGAGAAGCGGCCCAGCATCGGGTTAGCGGTAATGCCGGAAAGGCCATCTGACCCGCCGCACTCCAGCCCAAACTTCAGCTCGCTCAGCTTGCCCGGCTCGCGCCTGTCGTGGCGCATCACCTCATAAAGCTGGTGAAGCTGTTCAACGCCCGCTTCCACTTCATCGTCCTGATGCTGGCACACCATAAAATGCACGCGCTCAGGATCGAACTCGCCCAGCGTGTCGCGGAAGGCGTCCACCTGATTGTTCTCGCAGCCCAGGCCAATCACCAGCACCGCGCCCGCATTCGGATGACGCACCATGTTTTGCAGCATGGTGCGGGTGTTAATGTGGTCGTCACCGAGCTGGGAACAGCCGTAGGTGTGGCTGAACAGATGCACGCCGTCAGTCCCTTCGGCGTTGTTGGTCTCTTTCAGGAAGCGCGTCTGGATCTGGCGCGCAATTCCGTTGACGCAGCCGACGGTCGGGAGGATCCACAGCTCGTTGCGGATCCCCACGGCACCGTTGGCGCGACGGTAGATCTGCACCTCACGATCCGCCGCCTGACGCTCTTCCGCCGGTAAATCAGGTTGATAGCTGTACTCGTCCAGATCGCTCAGATTGGTGCGGGTATTGTGTGAGTGAATGTATTCACCCGGCGCAATATCCGCCAGCGCATGGCCGATGGGCAAACCGTACTTCACCACGTTCTCCCCTTTCGCAATGGGGATCAGGGCAAACTTGTGTCCACGGACGATCGCCTGACGCAGGGTGACGCTCTGGTTATCAACGGTCACCACGTCGCCTTCAGCGAGATCCGTCAGCGCGACGGCCACGTTATCCAGCGGATGGATTTTGATGTATTGCATATCAACCTCAAACGGCCTTAGTTCAGTTCAATGGCGAAGTAGTCACGCGCATTGTTAAAGCAGATGTTTCTCACCATTTCGCCCAGCAGCTGGATATCCGCTGGCGCTTCGCCCGCGTGTACCCAGCGGCCAATCATCTGGCACAGAATGCGGCGGAAATATTCATGACGGGTATAGGACAGGAAGCTGCGGCTGTCGGTCAGCATGCCGACAAAGCGGCTCAGCAGGCCCAGCTGCGCGAGCTGCGTCATCTGACGCTCCATGCCATCTTTCTGATCGTTAAACCACCAGCCGGAACCGAACTGCATCTTGCCCGGCATCCCTTCGCCCTGGAAGTTACCGACCATGGTACCCAGCACTTCGTTATCGCGCGGGTTCAGGCAGTACAGGATGGTTTTAGGCAGCAGGTTTTGTTCGTTCTGTTTGCTCAGCAGTTTTGACAGCTCTTCCGCCAGCGGACGATCGTTGATGGAGTCGAAGCCCACGTCAGCACCGAGCAGTTTGAACTGGCGCTGGTTATTATTGCGTAGCGCGCCGATATGGTACTGCTGTACCCAGCCGCGACGCGCGTATTCCGCACCGAGGAATACCAGCACCGCCGTTTTAAACTGCGCCACTTCGTGTTCGCTTAAGCCTTCACCAGAGAGACGACGCGCCAGAATGCTGTCCAGCTCGGCTTCGTTTGATTCCGCAAACAGCACCACGTCCAGCGCGTGGTCAGACACTTTACAGCCGTGCGCCGCGAAGTGATCCAGACGTTTGGTCAGCGCGGTTTGCAGGTCAGCGAAACGACGGATGTCGGTATCCGACACTTCCGCCAGCTTCGCCATGTAGTCGGTGAAGGTGGCCTGCTCAATGTTGAAGGCTTTGTCCGGGCGCCAGCTTGGCAGCACTTTGATATCAAAAGAGGTGTCTTTCGCGACAACGGCATGATGCTCCAGGGAGTCGATCGGATCGTCGGTAGTGCCCACCATCTTCACGTTCATCTGCTTCATGATGCCGCGCGCGGAGAAGTTATCCTGCGCCAGCAGCGCGTTGCAGCGATCCCAGATTTCATCCGCGGTCGTTGGGGAAAGCAACTTGCCGGTGATGCCAAACGGACGGCGGAGCTCAAGATGGGTCCAGTGGTAGAGCGGGTTGCCGATGGTGTGCGGAACGGTTGCCGCCCAGGCATCAAACTTCTCGCGGTCGGTCGCATCGCCGGTACACAGACGCTCCGCCACGCCGTTGGTGCGCATGGCACGCCATTTGTAGTGGTCACCCTTCAGCCAGATGTCATACAGGTTTTTGAAGCGATAATTTTCGGCAACCTGCTGCGGCGGTAAATGGCAGTGGTAGTCGAAAATCGGCTGGTCTTTTGCGTAGTCGTGGTACAGGCGGCGAGCAAATTCGGTATCTAACAGAAAATCTTCGGTCATAAACGGCGTCATTATCGTCTTCCTCATTACGGGAGCGCAGAAAGCGTATGTTCATATGCTGCAAAGTTATCACACCAATTTCCACCAACCGAAGCTTTTTTCGTGAGTGAGATCAATAAACGCCAACAAATAAATTACCCTCAATGAAGCAAACCCTTCTGCAGGCCGCGCCAATACTGGCTTTGCGGGCGACGATTAATGTCCCCACAAAGAATCATACATTTGTGATGTCACTCACCTTTTAAAGTTGTATGACAAGTTATCTTTTCGCCGTCGCAAACACTCAGCCGACGGAATGCATTACCGGTGTGAGAGACATCGGGTTTAACGGTACGGATACCGACTTATGCACGCTTACTTATGGCAAGGTTCGGGCCGTTCCGGGACATGCTCCTGGTTACGCCCCTCCCGTTACACAACTGCTCCCGGAAACGGTTGAGAGGTTGCCGTGCTCTGGCGCGGAAATAACATAACGATGAGGTTTTAGATGCGTAAAATTAAAGGGTTACGTTGGTATATGATCGCACTGGTGACGTTAGGCACCGTGCTGGGCTACCTGACGCGTAACACCGTGGCAGCAGCAGCGCCAACGTTGATGGAAGAGCTGCATATCTCCACGCAGCAATACTCCTACATCATTGCCGCCTATTCCGCGGCGTATACCATCATGCAGCCTGTGGCGGGCTACGTGCTGGATATTCTCGGTACCAAAATCGGTTATGCCTTCTTCGCCATCGCCTGGGCGGTGTTCTGCGGTGCAACCGCGCTGGCAGGCAGCTGGGGTGGACTGGCGCTGGCGCGCGGTGCGGTCGGTGCGGCTGAAGCCGCGATGATCCCGGCGGGCCTCAAGGCCAGCTCCGAGTGGTTCCCGGCGAAAGAGCGTTCCATTGCCGTCGGCTACTTCAACGTGGGCTCGTCCATTGGGGCGATGATAGCGCCGCCGCTGGTGGTGTGGGCCATCGTGATGCACAGCTGGCAGATGGCGTTCATCATATCAGGCGTGCTGAGCTTCGCCTGGGCGATGGCGTGGCTGATTTTCTACAAACACCCGCGCGATCAGAAAAAACTCTCCGAAGAAGAACGTGAATACATCATTGGCGGTCAGGAAGCGCAGCATCAGACCAACAACGGCAAAAAAATGACCGTCTGGCAGATCCTGGGCACCCGTCAGTTCTGGGGTATCGCCCTGCCGCGTTTCCTGGCTGAACCGGCCTGGGGTACCTTTAACGCGTGGATCCCCCTGTTCATGTTTAAAGTTTACGGCTTTAACCTGAAAGAGATCGCGATGTTCGCCTGGATGCCCATGCTGTTCGCTGACCTGGGCTGTATCGTGGGCGGCTACCTGCCACCGCTGTTCCAGCGCTGGTTTGGCGTGAACCTGATCGTTTCCCGTAAGATGGTGGTGACCATGGGCGCGCTGCTGATGATCGGCCCTGGCATGATCGGCCTGTTCACCAGCCCGTACGTTGCCATTGCCCTGCTGTGCATCGGTGGCTTTGCGCACCAGTCCCTGTCCGGCGCGCTGATTACGCTCTCGTCTGACGTCTTTGGTCGTAACGAAGTGGCAACCGCCAACGGCCTGACCGGTATGGCCGCCTGGACCGCGAGCACCATGTTTGCACTGGTGGTCGGCGCGCTGGCGGATACCATCGGCTTCAGCCCGCTGTTCGCGGTGCTGGCGATCTTCGACCTGATGGGTGCGGTGGTTATCTGGACGGTGCTGAAAAGCAAATCCGCAGAAGAGCTGGCGAAAGAGTCCCTCGGGAAACCGGCGACGCAGAGTTAGCGAAAATACGTTTCGCCGAAGCCGCCTCCGGGCGGCTTTTTTAATGGCAAAATCTGGAGAGTGGCACGCAAAAGTGGTATAACAAATCATCTGCCGTACCCTGCCTGGAGCGCATATGGAAATCACCGAACCACGTCGTTTGTATCAACAACTTGCTGCGGAGCTGAAAGATCGCATCGAGCAAGGGGTCTATCTTGTCGGTGATAAACTTCCCGCCGAGCGCTTTATCGCGGATGAAAAAAGCGTCAGCCGCACGGTGGTGCGTGAAGCGATTATCATGCTGGAAGTGGAAGGCTACGTTGAGGTACGCAAAGGCTCCGGCATTCACGTGATTTCTAATCTGCCGAAACACTCTCCCGTCGCGGACGAAAGTCTGGAATTCGCCAGCTATGGCCCGTTTGAGCTGCTCCAGGCTCGCCAGCTGATCGAAAGCAATATTGCTGAGTTTGCGGCGACGCAGGTGACCAAGCAGGACATCATGAAGCTGATGGAGATCCAGGAGAATGCCCGTAAGGAAAAATGTTTCCGCGATTCAGAGTGGGATCTGCAGTTCCACGTTCAGGTCGCCCTGGCAACCCAAAATACGGCGCTGGCGGCAATCGTTGAAAAAATGTGGACTCAGCGCGTTCACAACCCGTACTGGAAAAAACTGCACGACCATATCGATTCCCGTACCGTCGACAACTGGTGCGACGATCACGACCAAATCCTTAAGGCGCTGATTCGTAAAGATCCGCATGCCGCCAAGCTGGCGATGTGGCAGCACCTGGAAAACACCAAGCAGATGCTGTTCAACGAAACCAGCGATGACTTCGAATTTAACGCTGACCGCTATCTTTTTGCCGATAATCCGGTTGTTCATCTCGATACGGCTTCCAGTGCCACAAAATAGATGACCTTTCTGCTGGCAGGCGCTACGTCGCGCCTTCCGGCTTACAGGAGTAAGCAAAACATATATAGTGTCAGCCTTTGTAAATCCCCTCGCTCACTTCCTGGGCTTACGCCAAAATCAACTCACCCCTGCAAATTCTGTGACGCAGAACGTTGGGCTTTGTTACAATTGGATTCAATTCCTTATTTTGTAAGTTAGTGCTTGCTAACCAGCCAATTAACAGGGAACAGTGTTGGCCACACCGCAATGTGTCCGCGAGCGACCATAATGAAATCACAACAATGTCGCCGTGCTGTTTGTCCCGGATAACAGGCGTGACGTTAACCGATTTCCAGGAACACTGAATGGAACTTTTGACCCAACTACTGCATGCCCTCTGGGCGCAGGATTTTGAAACGCTGGCCAACCCTTCCATGATTGGCATGCTCTATTTCGTCTTGTTTATGATCCTGTTCCTTGAGAACGGTTTGCTGCCTGCAGCCTTCCTGCCCGGTGACAGTTTGCTGGTGCTTGTCGGCGTGCTGTGTGCCAAAGGGGCGATGGCGTTTCCACACACCATTTTATTACTGACCGTTGCGGCCAGCCTCGGCTGCTGGGTGAGTTATATCCAGGGACGATGGCTGGGCAATACCCGGATCGTCCAGAACTGGCTCTCTCATCTTCCCGCGCATTATCACCAGCGGGCGCACCACCTTTTCCACAAGCACGGGCTTTCCGCGCTGCTGATTGGCCGCTTTATCGCCTTTGTTCGCACCCTGCTGCCGACCATTGCCGGTCTGTCGGGGTTGAGCAGCACGCGCTTCCAGTTCTTTAACTGGATGAGCGGCCTGCTATGGGTGCTTATTCTGACGACGCTCGGCTATGCGCTGGGTAAAACGCCGGTCTTTATGAAATATGAAGACCAGCTGATGTCCTGCCTGATGCTGCTGCCTGTGGTTCTGCTGGTCTTCGGCCTGATTGGCTCACTGGTTGTCCTGTGGAAGAAGAAATACGGAGCCAGAGGCTAACGATGGCTATCTCACCGCTCGCCCTGCGCCGTTTTGCCGTTGCCGTGATTACGCTGATCGTCCTCAGCGCCATGCTGCTGGCATGGAGCGCGCTTTCGCATCAGGAATCGACGCTGGCTATTCGCCCGGTAAACCAGGGCGCCAGCGTGCCTGACGGTTTTTCTGTCTGGCATCATCTGGACGCGAACGGGATCCGCTTTAAGAGCATTACCCCGCAGGACGATGTTTTACTGATCAAGTTTGATTCCCGTGCGCAAAGTGCCGCCGCGAAAGTGGTTCTCGACCGTACCCTGCCGCACGGGTATATCATTGCCCAGCAGGAAGATGACAGCCAGCCTGCAGCCTGGCTGTCATTGATTCGCGATACGTCGCATCGGTTTGGATAACTTCCAGGATTCCGAATCTTTTCACTCACTTTGGTGAATCCCCCGTTTACTTACTATGCTTAAGTACGCGGAGCACCCCTCGATGTACTCCGCATAACTTTGGATAGCGGCTAACGCCGCAACACAATGGAAGGTTTCGATAATGAAATTCCGCATGACTCTGGCTCTGGCCCTTTTTTCTTTAAGCACAGCATCCTTCGCAAACTCTCTCTGTCAGGAGAAAGAACAGGATATTCAGCGTGAGATCGGTTATGCCGAAAAGCATAACAATCAGCACCGTGTTGATGGTCTTAAAAAAGCGCTGAGCGAAGTGAAAGCGAACTGTTCAGACAGCAAGCTTCGTGCCGACCACAAGAAGAAAATCGCTGAACAGAAGGACGAGATAGCCGAGCGCCGTCGCGACCTGCAGGAAGCGAAAGAGAAAGGAGATGCGGAAAAAATTGCTAAGCGCGAGAAGAAGTTGAAAGAAGCGCAGGATGACCTGAAAGCGCTGGAAGCTCGCGATTATTGAGTTAACGGAAATCTCAACAGGAGAGAGAATCATGTCAAAAGATACGACGTCTGAACATCTGCGCGCTGAACTGAAATCCCTGGCCGATACCCTTGAAGAGGTGCTGAACTCCTCTGCTGACAAGTCAAAAGAAGAGGTCAGCAAGCTGCGCAGCAAGGCGGAGCAGGCGCTGAAAGAGAGCCGCTATCGCCTGGGTGAAACCGGTGATGCGCTGGCGAAACAGACCCGCGAAGCGGCTGCGCGCGCGGACGAATATGTGCGTGATAATCCATGGACGGGTGTAGGGATTGGTGCCGCAGTGGGTGTGGTACTGGGTGTCCTTCTGACGCGTCGTTGATATGGAAGATCCTCGTCACGCACAAGGGCCTGCTAACAACGTCCTCGGCATCGGCCAGCGTATTTTAACGACGCTGGTCGGGATTGCCGAAACGCGCGTCCGGCTGGCAGTGGTGGAGCTGGAAGAGGAGAAAGCGAACCTCTTCCAGATGCTGCTAATGCTCGGGCTGACCATGCTCTTTGCCGCGTTTGGTCTGATGAGCCTGATGGTGTTAATCATCTGGGCCATCGATCCGCAGTATCGTCTTAACGCGATGATTGCCACCACCGTCGTTCTGCTGGTCGCCGCGTTGATAGGCGGTATCTGGACGCTGCGTAAAGCGCGCAAGTCCACTTTCCTGCGCCATACGCGTCAGGAGCTGGCGAACGATCGCGCTCTGCTGGAGGATGACTAGCCGTGAGCGATAAAGCCGAACGTCAAAAGCGAAAAGCGTACCTGTTAAGCCAGATCCAGCAGCAACGGCTGGATCTGTCGGCCAGTCGTCGCGACTGGATTGACGCGACGCGACGGTTTGACCGGGGCTGGAATACCGTTCTGAGCCTGCGTTCGTGGGCGCTGGTCGGCAGCAGCGTGATGGCGATCTGGACGGTTCGTCATCCGAACATGCTGATCCGCTGGGCTCGTCGTGGATTCGGCGCCTGGAGCGCCTGGCGTCTGGTGAAAGCCACGTTACGGCAGCAGCAGCAGCAGCAGCAGCAGCAGCAGCAGCAGCAGCGGTGATAAAAGCAAAACGGTAACCCTGGTTACCGTTTTTTGTTTTTGCGGCCTCTCTCTGCGGGAGAGGGTTGGGATCAGGGCACCAGCGCGCACGCCCCCTTACTCAATATCTTTGAAGAAGATTGACAGTTTTCCTTGCTAACAATTACCACCCGCCCCGTTTATTATCCTCTCCATCGACAGCAACGCCGCGGTATCTACCCGGAATTGCAGACAAATAATGTTCAGCCGCTCATGTGGTTTCCTGGAGAGTAAAATGAAAAAATTAGAAGATGTTGGTGTACTGGTCGCGCGTATTCTGATGCCAATTCTGTTCATCGTGGCAGGTTGGGGAAAAATCACCGGTTATGCGGGTACCCAGCAGTATATGGAAGCCATGGGCGTTCCGGGGTTCCTGCTGCCGCTGACCATTCTTCTTGAGTTCGGCGGCGGCCTGGCGGTACTGTTCGGCTTCCTGACCCGTACTACCGCGCTGTTTACCGCAGGCTTCACCGTGCTGACAGCGTTCATCTTCCACAGCAACTTTGCGGAAGGCGTGAACTCTCTGATGTTCATGAAAAACCTGACCATCGCGGGTGGCTTCCTGCTGCTGGCCGTCACTGGTCCGGGCGCATACAGCATCGACCGCGTTCTGAATAAGAAGTGGTAAGCACGCTATACTGAATGAACACAAAGCGAGGAGACATCTCCTCGCTTTTGCTATCTGACGGAGGAGAAAAAATGGGACAACTCGTAGACGGCGTATGGCAGGATGTCTGGTATGACACCAAATCCACCGGAGGTCGCTTCAAGCGCTCAGTTTCGGCCTTCCGTAACTGGCTGACCGCCGACGGCGCGCCAGGCCCGAGCGGCGAAGGCGGCTTCGCGGCTGAGAAAGACCGTTATCATCTTTATGTTTCGCTTGCCTGCCCGTGGGCACACCGCACGCTGATTGTGCGCAAGCTTAAAGGTCTCGAATCCTTAATTCCGGTTTCGGTCGTGAACCCGCTGATGCTGGAAAACGGCTGGACGTTTGACAGTGATTTCCCCGCGGCGACCGGCGACGATCTCTACCACCACGATTTCCTTTACCAGCTCTATCTTCGCGCCGATCCTCACTACACCGGACGCGTTACCGTGCCGGTGCTGTGGGACAAGAAAAACCAGACGATTGTCAGCAATGAGTCTGCGGAAATCATCCGCATGTTCAATACCGCGTTTGACGCGCACGGCGCCCGTGCCGGAGATTACTATCCGGCTGAGCTGCGTGAGAAAATTGACGAGCTGAACGGCTGGATTTACGACAACGTCAACAACGGTGTCTACAAGGCCGGTTTCGCCACCAGCCAGGAAGCGTATGACGAAGCGGTTGGAAAGGTGTTTGAATCGCTTGAGCGTCTGGAGCAGATCCTGGGGCAGCATCGCTACCTGACGGGCGATCGCCTGACGGAAGCGGACATCCGCCTGTGGACCACGCTGGTTCGCTTCGATCCGGTCTATGTCACCCACTTTAAGTGCGACAAGCACCGCATCAGCGATTACCTGAACCTGCATGGTTTCCTGCGTGACATCTACCAGATGCCGGGTATTGCCGACACGGTCGACTTCGACCATATTCGCACCCACTATTTCCGCAGCCATAAAACCATCAACCCGACGGGTATTATCTCCATTGGGCCGTGGCAGAATCTGGATGAACCTCACGGGCGCGACGTCCGATTTGGATAAATACGAAGGGCATCACCAGATGCCCTTTTTTAATTCACAATCTCCATCTATCCTTACCTCGATCGCTTAGAAAACAAGTGATTGACTGACTAATGAGGCAAGGAAAATGGACTGGTATTTAAAAGTACTGCGTAACTACATTGGATTTGGTGGCCGTGCCCGCCGCAAAGAGTACTGGATGTTCGTTCTGGTGAACTTCATTCTCATTATGGTGCTGGGTATTGTGGATAAAATTCTTGGCTGGGAGCGGGCTGGCGGTGAAGGCGTGCTGACCACCATTTATGGCCTGTTAGTCCTGCTGCCATCGTGGGCGGTGCTGTTCCGTCGACTACACGACACCGATCGTTCAGCGTGGTGGTTATTGCTGCTGTTGATCCCGATTATTGGCTGGATCGTGATTTTGATCTTCAACTGCCAGAGCGGGACGCCGGGCGAAAACCGCTTTGGTCCGGATCCTAAGATCGGTGCATAAAAAAAGCCCGGTGGCGCTTCGCTTACCGGGCCTACCAATTAAGATTTTATTTATTGTATTGCGTGAAAAGCTTCGGAATTTCGCGTAAACACCATGATTTGGCTTCGCCCATGCTGTCACGGCGCCACGCCATAATGATATCCACCTCGTGGCTATATTCAGGGCTGACAACGCGCAGCCGCCCTTCTGCAATGTCTTTTTCGACAAACGGGTACGGCATGGTCGCCACGCCCAGACCGGCCAATAGCGCCTGCCGTTTGTCTTCCAGCGAGGTCACCGTCAGACGAGGCTGTTTATCCAGCAGCTGCACCGTCAGCACCGGACGCTCGCGCGCGGTATCCGCTACCGCCACGCCGCGATACTTCACGCGCGTCACTTCAGAGAGCGGCTCCGGCTCATGGTGAATCGGGTGATTGGGTGCGGCAACATAGACGTTCATCACGCTGTAGAGCTTGCGCGAGTTGATTTCCGATGAGGAACGGAAGTGCATGTCCGGCGCAATCACAATATCCGCCCTGCCCGTTTCCAGACGTTCCCACGCGCCTGCCAGCACTTCGGTGATGATTGACAGCTGCGTATTGGCCTTTGCCGCCAGGCGGTCCACCAGCGGGAACAGCGCTTCAGTCGGCACCAGCGCTTCGGTAACTAACGTCAGATGGGTTTCCCAGCCGCGCGCCAGCGCTTCGGCGTCCGTCGTGAGCTTGTCCGCCGCTTCCAGCAGCACGCGGCCGCGCTCCAGCAGCATTCGCCCCACGTTGGTGAATTTTGTTCGATGACCGGAGCGGTCAAACAGCACCACGTCCAGCTCTTCCTCCAGCTTCTGCATGGTGTAGCTTAGCGCAGACGGAACGCGCCCCAGCTCATCTGCCGCCGCCGCAAAACTGCCGCGCCGGTCAATCGCGTCCATGACGCGAAGCGCCTCAAGCGTCAATGCTCTCTCTTTAGCCATCTCGTTCTCATTCAGGAAATTTGAACATACCGGGCAGAATATCTGGCTAACAATGCAGCGTCCATACCTTTACCATTGTTTTAGTGTAAAGAGAGGTCAAGTTTATGATTACGACAAGAACAGCTAAACAGTGCGGACAAGCCGATTTCGGTTGGCTGCAGGCCCGCTACACCTTTTCCTTTGGACACTACTTTGACCCTAAACTCCTCGGTTACGCTTCACTGCGCGTGCTAAACCAGGAAGTGCTCGCCCCGGGCGCCTCCTTCCAGCCGCGTACGTACCCGAAAGTCGATATCCTGAACCTGATCCTGGAAGGCGAGGCAGAATACCGCGATAGCGAGGGCAATCATGTCCAGGCAAAGGCTGGCGAAGCGTTGTTAATTTCCACTCAGCCGGGCATCAGCTACAGCGAGCATAACCTCAGCAAAGACAAAACGCTGACCCGTATGCAGCTGTGGCTGGACGCCTGCCCCGAGCGGGAAAATCCGCTGGTACAGAAGTTAGATTTAACGGGCGATAAGCAGCAGCTGATTGCATCGCCGGACGGCAGTAAAGGTAGCCTGCAGCTGCGCCAGCAGGTGTGGCTGCACCATATCGAACTGAAGAAAGGTGAACAGGCGAGCTTCCAGCTTCATGGTCCGCGCGCCTATTTACAGTCTATTCACGGTACGGTACATGCGGTGACGCACACGGAAGAGAAAGAAGCGCTCACCTGCGGCGACGGGGCGTTTATTCGTGATGAAGCGAACATCACCCTGGTGGCAGATACGCCGCTTCGCGCGCTGCTGATTGATTTGCCGGTTTAGAGAATGCTCTCACCCTAACCCTCTCCCAATGGGAGAGGGAACCGATCGATCCACGCCAGAATCATCCGGCGCCGTTCGCGACGTACGAAATCACTCTGCCAGCGCGTTAGCCATATCGGTTCTAATCTGCTTACGCTGTTCCGGCGTCAACACCTGGCTGACGTCGAAGTAATATTTCACGCGGTAATAACGGGTCTGCTCTTCAATTTTGCTAAAGGCGGTAAGCTGGCTTTTCACCGTGCTTTCGTCCCATTTATCCGCCTGGAACATGTCGATCAGCGCGCCGTCCTTCACCCCCGTCATCGGGATCTTGCTGACATTTTGTTCCAGCTGCTTATGCAGATCTTCAATCTTTTTAACCTGCTCATTGCTGAGCTTCAGGTGCTGTACCAGCGGATCCTGCGAGGGAGACGGGGCAGCCTCAACGTTCGCGGCCTGTGCCGTAAAACTGCACGCTGCCAGCGAGGCGGCGACCAGCGCAATACGGGTCATTTTCATCATCTTACTGTCCTTACATGCTGTGATAGGGAAAAGCAGGCGTATTGTTTTTCAAGAGCGGATGAATATGTGTGAGTAATTATATAAACAATTTTGTATGTTTAGCGGGCAAAAAAATGCCCCCAGGGTGAGGGGGCATGAGCACTCGCGATTAGATAGAGTGGGTAAACGTCCTCGAAATCACATCCTGCTGCTGCTCGCGCGTCAGGGCGTTAAAACGCACCGCATAGCCTGAAACGCGGATCGTCAGGTTCGGGTAATTCTCGGGATGCGCGATGGCATCGAGGAGCATTTCCCGGTTCATGACGTTGACGTTCAGATGCTGCCCGCCCTCAATGGACGCTTCGTGATGGAAGTACCCGTCCAGCAGCCCCACCAGGTTGGTTTTGCGCACCAGCTCGTCCTTGCCCAGCGCCTGCGGCACGATGGAGAAGGTG
The DNA here is from genome assembly GCF_034106085.1 of Enterobacter sp. 302C9. NCBI lineage: Bacteria > Pseudomonadati > Pseudomonadota > Gammaproteobacteria > Enterobacterales > Enterobacteriaceae > Enterobacter > Enterobacter sp. 302C9. The sequence goes on along the minus strand of NZ_JAWNBW010000003.1, from coordinate 142,952 downwards.
TAGGAGATCCCGTCTTTCGCGTAGGTGAACGGCAGCTTGGCCACCGACGTTAGCGAGGCCACGGCCCCTTTTCTGTCGCGGCCGTGCATCGGGTTCGCACCAGGGGCAAACGGCGTGCCGCCGCGGCGTCCGTCCGGCGTGTTCCCGGTCTTCTGGCCGTAAACCACGTTGGAGGTGATAGTCAGAATCGACTGGGTTGGCACCGCGTTGCGGTAGGTTGGCAGCGCCTGAATTTTCTTCATAAAGCGCTCCACCAGGTCGCAGGCGATGCTGTCCACGCGGTCGTCGTTATTGCCGTACTGCGGATAGTCCCCTTCAATCACGAAATCGACCGCCAGACCGGTGTGGTCGCGCACCGGCTTCACCGTGGCGTATTTAATGGCCGACAGGGAATCCGCCGCCACCGACAGCCCGGCAATGCCGCAGGCCATGGTGCGATAGACGTCGCGGTCGTGCAGCGCCATCAGCGAGGCTTCGTAGCTGTACTTATCATGCATGTAGTGAATGAGGTTCAGGGCGCTGATGTACTGCACCGCCAGCCAGTCCATAAAGTGATCGAGGCTCGCCATCACGGTATCGTAATCCAGCACGTCGTCCAGCAGCGGCTCGGTTTTCGGGCCGACCTGGATCTTCAGCTTCTCGTCCACCCCGCCGTTGATCGCGTACAGCAGCGTTTTGGCGAGGTTGGCGCGCGCGCCAAAGAACTGCATCTGCTTGCCGATCACCATCGGGCTGACGCAGCAGGCAATGGCGTAGTCGTCGCTGTTGAAGTCCGCACGCATCAGATCGTCGTTCTCATACTGCAGCGAAGAGGTGACGATCGACACCTGCGCGGCGTATTTCTTGAACGCGATCGGCAGTTGTTCAGACCAGAGGATCGTCAGGTTCGGCTCCGGCGCAGGCCCCATGGTGTGCAGGGTATGCAGATAGCGGAAGCTGTTTTTGGTCACCAGCGTGCGCCCGTCCAGCCCCATGCCGCCGATCACTTCCGTCGCCCAGATTGGATCGCCGGAGAAGAGCGTGTCGAACTCCGGCGTGCGCAGGAAGCGCACCATGCGGATCTTCATGATGAAGTGGTCAATCAGCTCCTGCGCCTGGACTTCATTCAGCCTTCCTGCCTGCATGTCGCGTTCAATGTAGATATCGAGGAACGAGGCCGTGCGCCCCAGCGACATCGCCCCGCCGTTCTGGGATTTCACCGCTGCAAGATAGGCAAAATAGACCCACTGCACCGCTTCCTGGGCGTTCATCGCCGGACGTGAAATATCAAAGCCATAGTTCGCCGCCATCTGCTGGATCTGCAGCAGCGCGCGCCTGTGCTCCGCCAGCTCTTCACGCAGGCGGATCGTCGCCTCCAGATCTTCACCGCGCTCCAGCCTGCCCTGCAGATCGGCAAACTGCAGTTCGCGCTCGCGCACCAGATAAGCGATCCCGTATAGCGCCACGCGGCGATAGTCACCGATGATGCGTCCGCGCCCGTAGCCGTCCGGCAAACCGGTCAGCACGCCGGATTTACGGCAGCGCATCATCTCCGGGGAGTAGACGTCAAACACGCCCTGGTTGTGGGTTTTGCGCAGGTCGGTAAACAGGTATTCGAACTGCGGATCCATCTCCCGGCCATAGGCTTCGAACGAGCTGCGGATCATGTTGATCCCGCCATAAGGATGCAGCGCGCGCTTGAGCGGCTTATCGGTTTGCAGGCCGACGATCGTCTCCAGATCCTGGTCGATATAGCCCGGCCCGTGGGCCGTAATCGTGGTGGCGATGTTGGTGTCGAAATCCACCGGGGCGTGGGTGGCATTCTCCTGGCGAATGCCGACCATTACCTTCTGCCACAGCGCCGTCGTTGCTGGCGTCGCCTGCGCGAGGAAAGCTTCATCGCCTTCATAAGGGGTGTAGTTATGCTGAATAAAATCGCGGACGTTGACGGCGTTTTTCCATTCTTCACCGCGAAACCCGGCCCATGCGTCGCTGTAGGGCGCGACGCCCGTATCGATAGTTACTTTCATGTGTTTCTCGCTTTATCAGGCGTAAGCCGCGGCCGGGGTAACCTTTCCAAGACGGAGGGCGTCCAGCGCGATCATTTTTTCTTCGTTGGTAGGGATAACCGCGCAGGCCACGCGGGACGACTCGGTGGAGATCACGCGCTCACCCGCGCTGCCAGGCAGGGCATTTTTGGCGTCGTCGAGGCGGATGCCGAACACTTTCAGATGTTCCGCCACCAGCGCGCGGACAAGCTTCGAGTTTTCGCCAATGCCGCCGGTAAAGACCACCCCATCCAGGCGGTGCAGCGACGCCGCGTGCCCGGCGATATGTCGCGCAATGCGGTGAACAAAGGTGTGTATTGCCAGCTGTGCCCGCTCATTGCCTTCGTGCCAGGCTTTCTCCAGCGCGCGTAAATCGGAGGAGATGCCGGAGATCCCCAGCAGCCCGGACTCTTTATTGACCACGCGCTCCAGATCCTCGAACGACTGGCCGGTCTGCTGGGCAATCCACGCCATCGCGCCGAAGTCCACGTCGCCGCAACGCGTACCCATCACCAGCCCTTCCAGCGGCGTCATCCCCATCGAGGTGTCGACGCTTTCGCCGTTGCGCACCGCGCAGATGGACGCCCCGTTGCCGAGATGGGCAATCACCAGGCCGCTGTCGTCGGGGGACAGCCCGAGAAGCGTATGCGCCTGTGCGGCCACGTAGCGGTGAGAGGTGCCGTGGAAGCCGTAGCGGCGCACGCCCAGCTCTTCAAAATAGCGGTACGGCAATCCGTACAGATACGCCTGCGGCGGCAGCGTCTGGTGGAAGCTGGTATCAAATACCGCGACCTGCTGCACGCCCGGGAACAGGCGCTCTGCCGCTTCCACGCCGCTCAGGTTGGCGTAGTTATGCAGCGGTGCCAGCGGGGAGACCTGGCGAATCTGCGCGATCGCCTCTTCCGTGATCAGGGTCGACTCGCTGAAGAGATTTCCCCCATGCGCAATGCGGTGGCCAATTAAGGCCACGCTGCTCATCAGGTTACGCTTCTCCAGCTCCAGGGCGATGGCAGCCAGCGCCCCTTCGTAGTCCTGGTGAGCCAGTCTGGCTGGCTCACCCCCGTTCACGGAAATAAAGGCCTTCTCGGTGTTGATCCCGTCTGCAATGCCCGTCATCAGGGCATCGCAGCTGCTGGCGTCGAGCACCGAAAACTTAACAGAGGACGATCCGCAGTTAATAACCAGTACAACCGGAAACTCAATCATCATGTGACTCCGCTCTTCCTGAGCAATGGGTTAGAACAGTTTGTAAACGATATTCAGAATGGTCAGCAGGCCGACCGCGATAACGAAGATGTTCTCGGTACGCCCTTTGTACTTCGCCAGCGCCGGTGCTTTGCGGATGGCATACATCGGCAGCAGGCACAGCAGAGAGGCAATGATTGGCGCCCCCATGGCTTCAATAAGGTCCAGAATGTTCGGGTTGGCATAGGCCACAACCCAGGTGGAGCCCATGATGAACACCATGCTGATGGTGTTCAGTTTGCCAACAGAAACTTTCTTCTTATCGCCCTTGTAGCCGAACTTAAGGATCAGGCCGTTCAGCCCTTCCAGCGTGCCCAGGTAGTGACCGAAGAAGGATTTGAAGATAGCCACCAGCGCGATGATGGAGGCACCGTATTCCAGTACCGTTGCGAACGTCGATTTGGTTCCTGACATTGACGCAAAGTGGTTCGCCAGGTAGGAGAGCACCGGAATGTTCTGCGCCTTGGCGTCCGCCATGTTCTGCGGAGAGAGCGTAAACAGGCAGCTAAAGGCGAAGAACATCACCACGGCCACCATCAGCATGCTGGCGCGACCGATGATTTTGGAACATTTCTGCTCGGTGAACGCTTTCCCGAACTCCGGCTCGTACTCTTCGCGCTTGGAGACCACAAACGAGGAGACGATAGGCGAGAAGTTGAAGGAGAAGACCATGATGGAGATACCCAGCCACACCGTTACCAGAATGCCGTCATGACCGGTAAAGGCGATATCGCTCAGGTTGACCTGGTCGATCACCGCCGAGTTCCAGTAAGGGATCAGCGACAGGGAAATCAGCACCAGGCTGGCGATAAACGGGAACACCAGGAAGCTCATGACCTTCACCATCAGGTCTTTACCAAACCAGATAACAAAGGCCATCAGCAGCAGCAGGAACAGCGCCACCACGCCGCGGTTCAGCGCAGGCAGCTGGAGCTGGTTTTCCCAGAAGGTCATAAAGGTGTTGGTAATGGTGACGCCGTAAATCCAAAGCAGCGGGCAAATGGCGAAGAAGTAGAGGAAGGTGATCACCACCCCACCGGTTTTGCCAAAGTGCTCTTCCACCGTTTCGGTGATGTTGCCGGAGACGTTGCTGCCGGAGAGGCACAAACGCGCCAGCGCGCGGTGGCAGTAAAACGCAATCGGGAACGCGAGAACCAGCATCAGCAGGATAGGGATCAATCCACCAAAGCCTGCACGAATGGGGAAGAACAGCACGCCTGCGCCAATGGCGGTACCAAACAGGCCGAGCGTCCATGTGGTATCAGACTTACGCCAGGAGGACGTTTTTGTCTGGCCAACGATAATGCTTTCAGTGTTGCTCATAGGTCACCTTTATGCGTCAACGAAGCCGGTAATTTGGGAAACACGGGAGAGATCGATATTGCCGCCGGAAATAATGCAGACGGTTTTACGACCCTGAATATAGTGGTCAAGCTTGCCGCTTAATAACGCGGCACAGGCCAGCGCGCCGGCGCCTTCCGTCACCACTTTATTTCGCTGAATAAGCGCAATCATGCTGTCGCGAATGTTGTCTTCGCTGACCAGCACAATGTCATCAACCAGTTCGCGAACAATTTCGAACGGTAAATTACCGGGACGAGAAACATCACAGCCGTCGGCCAGCGTGCCGGTAACGCGATGGCTCATTATTTCCCCGGCCTGGTACGATGCCGCCATGCCGTGAACATTTTCTGACTGCACGCCGATGATATTAATGGTGGGGTTGATGGATTTAATTGCCGTCGCAATCCCGGCAATTAAACCGCCGCCGCCGATAGGCACAATAACGTTATCCACGTCGTATAAATCTTCGAGAATTTCCAGACCGATGGTGCCCTGCCCGGCAATCACTTTGGCGTCATCGTACGGCGGAATAAAAATACGCCCTTCCATCTCGACGATTTCGCTGACTTTAGCGATGGTGTCGTTGAAGTTCTCGCCGTGCAGCACAACTTCCGCCGAGTAGTCCCGCGTCGCGGCCACTTTAGACTTCGGCGCGCCCATCGGCATCACCACTTTGCCGTCGATGCCAAGCATCGCGCAGGAGAGGGACACACCCTGCGCGTGGTTTCCCGCGGAGCAGGCGACAACGCCTTTGCGTTTTTCAGCGTCGGTCAGCGAGCTTAATTTGTTAAACGCGCCGCGGATCTTAAACGAGCCGGTACGCTGCATGTTCTCAAACTTCAGGAATATTTCGCCCTTGCAGCGTTCGCTAAGATAATTAGAGCGCGGCATACCTGTTTTATATATTTTTCCTGCCAGTCGTTTTCTGGCGTCCTGAATATCTTCAATCGTTACCGGGAGATCGTAGGTAATATGCATAATATCCTCGTTATAATAATTCATTCTTTTCAGGCAAAGTCAGGGTATCAGAGCGTTACAGAGATAAGCTCTGGGTGTTTTTAAAATGATTACTTATTATTCATCGTCGTCTTTCGATATTCATCGACGAATACTGTTTTGCCAGCTCAACTAATACTGACGCCGATTTTTTAATCCTGTAATTTTTTGACCACACGGCGGCATAACGTGCCACGGGTAATTCATCTTCTACGGGCAGCACAATAAACTGGTCAGAACCGAACGGTGCAATCATGTCGCGGGGAATCACCGTCAGATAATCGGCATTCAGGACAAGGTTATAAATGGTGACGACAGAATCGGTCTGGACGATGTTTTCGATGCTGATGTGGTTGTCTTGCAGGGTGGTCAGAAGTTCTTTGTAGTAGCCCATATCGGTTTGCGGCATCACCCACTGCTCGTGCGTGAGCGATGCCAGTGTCGTCGGGCCGGTGCACGTTCGCGTTTTGCTGGCGACCAGCACAAACTCGGACTCAAACAGCGGTTCGACGTGCAGATCCTGCAGCAGCATTTCATCACTCAGCGTGCCGATAGCGAAATCCAGACGACCGTCGCGAATAGCCGGAAGGAAAGAGGAGAGCTGGGCTTCATACATCGAGACGCGTGCTTTCGGGAACACTTCCTTGAATTTTTTGATCATCTCGGACAGGAAGGTAAAGCCGATCAGCGACGGGTAGCCAAAGGAGACGTCCATGACGGTACTGAAGCTCAGGCTGTTAATCTCACTCACCATGTTTTTCATTTCGCGGGTGATCGACTCTGAGTACGAGAGCAGGACCTGGCCCGCGGCAGTGAGTTTTACGCCGGTGTTTTTACGCACCATCACTTCCACGCCGAAGTAGGATTCAATATCGCTGATGATTTTGCTGACGGCGGGTTGCGTCAGGCCAAGCTGTCTTGCTGCAGAACCTATGGAGCCACTTTTAATGACTTCCTGAAATACCACGAGGTGCTGTGTTTTCGGTAGAATAATAGTGTTCATAATATTCTGCGCTTATTTCCCTATGACGGAGAGAATTCTACCTAATAGTGTTTAAGGGGGTATGTGCTGTCACTCACAATTTGCTTTTCCGCACGTTTTACAGGAACAATGACAACCAAAAAACATATTTATTATCAATAAGATGAATAAGTAAGGCCACACCATTACGCTGATATCGATCAATAAAATCAGTAGTAATAAATTTATTTTATGGCGATAACCTTGATAAATTTTCCTGCGTTAAAAAAATCAATAAAGACGATCTTTCAGGCAATTAAAGACCAATAAATAACCGCTATTTGTTTGAAACATTCTTTCAGTTTATTAAATTTTTCCGATGCGAATTTTCAGGTTTGCGGAAAAGAGTGGAATGCGTCACATATTCACGGGAGAAATGTATTTGATTTCAATATATGCATATCAAACGAGAAAAGATTCTCGATCATATAGGTAACAAACATAACAAATTATCAATACTAAAAATCGTGTGTTTTTTAGCGCGAAATTTTGTGATGGCGATCGTCTACAGGTACAGGAACGATACGAAAGGTATAAAAGCAGTGAAATGTGCTTAATGTCGCAAATATGAGAATTGATGTCGTTTGTCCGGCGCTGCGCTTACCCGGTCAGCAACACCCGGAAAGCAAAAAACCCGCCGAGGCGGGTTTTTTTAAGAAGTTGAAGCTGACCGATAAGCCGGGTTCTGTCGTGGACAGTCATTCATCTAGGCCAGCAATCGCTCACTGGCTCAAGCAGCCTACCCGGGTTCAGTACGGGCCGTACCATGTGAACCCCTATTTGGCCTTGCTCCGGGTGGAGTTTACCGTGCCACGGACTGTTACCAGCCGCGCGGTGCGCTCTTACCGCACCCTTTCACCCTTACCTGATCCCGCTTGCGCGGGCCATCGGCGGTTTGCTCTCTGTTGCACTGGTCGTGGGTTTCCCCCCCAGGCGTTACCTGGCACCCTGCCCTATGGAGCCCGGACTTTCCTCCCCTCCGCCCGTCTCCCCCGAAAGGGACGACGACGAAGCGGCGACTGTCTGGTCAGCTTCGGCGCGCAGTATAGAGGGTTTGCGCGCCGCTGTCACCCTCAGGTGTGGGCAAGGCGTGATTAACGCGCCACTTCCACCTTTGCCAGTTTTTCGTAGTAGCACGCAATCGCGCTGTGATCGGCCGTGCCCAGGCCATCCGCACGCAGCGCCTGCATCATCTCCATGACCGCCGCGGTCAGCGGCAGCTGCGCGCCTACGCCGTGTGACGTATCCAGCGCGTTCGCCAGATCTTTAATGTGCAGGTCGATGCGGAAACCGGGTTTGAAATTACGATCCATCACCATCGGCGCTTTGGCATCCAGTACGGTACTGCCCGCCAGACCGCCGCGAATGGCCTGATAGACCAGGTCCGGATTAACGCCCGCTTTGGTTGCCAGCGTCAGCGCTTCGGACATGGCGGCAATGTTCAGCGCCACAATCACCTGGTTGGCCAGCTTGGTCACGTTACCCGCCCCGATGTCTCCGGTATGCACCACCGAGCCCGCCATGGCTTTCATCAGGTCGTAGTATCTATCGAAAACGGCTTTATCTCCGCCGACCATCACCGACAGCGTGCCGTCGATCGCTTTCGGCTCACCGCCGCTGACCGGCGCATCCAGCATATCGACGCCCTTCGCTTTTAACGCCTCGCTGATTTCACGGCTTGCAAGCGGCGCAATAGAACTCATATCAATCAGCACCAGGCCCGGCTTCGCACCGTCGATAATGCCGTTCTCACCCAGCGCAACCTCTTTAACATGCGGGGAGTTGGGCAGCATGGTGATGATGACATCGCACTGCTCGGCAATGGCCTTCGCGGTGGTGGCCGTTTCAGCGCCCGCCGCTATCACCTCTGCCACGGCCTGCGGATTGTGATCGGATACCACCAGTGAGTAACCCGCTTTGATGAGGTTCTTACTCATTGGTTTACCCATGATCCCCAGGCCAATAAAACCCACTTTCAGCGTCATAATCTGTTTCCTCAATGATGGTTATTTTTTAAAAGCGTCGGCTAATTTCTGCGTGGCCGAGCGGAAGACCCCGAGGTCGCTGCCGACGGCAACAAACGTGGCTCCCCACTCCAGATAGCGACGGGCGTCAGCCTCAACCGGCGCCAGAATGCCGCACGGTTTGCCGTGAGCTTTAGCGCGGGCAAAGATGTGCTGGATCGCGCGCTGCACGTCAGGGCGGCTGGCATTACCCAGATGGCCAAAGGCGGCCGCCAGATCGCTCGGGCCGACGAAGATACCGTCCACGCCGTTTGTGGCTGCAATCGCGTCAACGTTATCAACGCCCTGCTGGCTCTCGATCTGAACCAGAATAGTGATGTTGTTATTCGACTGCGTGAAGTAGTCCGGCACGGTGCCAAACATATTGGCGCGATGCGAAACGGAAACGCCGCGGATCCCTTCTGGCGGATAGCGCGTTGAGGCTACGGCCAGGGCCGCTTGTTCTTTCGTCTCCACAAACGGGATCAGGAAGTTGTAGAAACCGATATCCAGCAGGCGCTTGATAATTACCGGCTCGTTAGTTGGCACGCGCACTATCGGGGCGCTGGGGCTGCCTTTCAGCGCCATCAGCTGCGGAATAAAGGTGCTGATATCGTTCGGCGCATGTTCGCCGTCCAGCACCAGCCAGTCAAAACCGGCCAGGCCCAGCACTTCGGTGCTGATAGGGTTTGCCAGCGCGGACCAGCAGCCAATCTGAATCTGGTGTGCCGCGAGGGCCGCTTTAAACTTATTCGGGAAGATATCGTTACTCATCGTATTTACCTTTTTAATTCGCAGCCTATATCAGCATCATTTTATTTATCCAGACACCGCACCAGCATTATATTTATTATTCTGACGTATTTTGGCGTTATAAAATCGTCATTCAGTATAAAACGCAACCCACGACCGCACATTGTTTTAATGCTCAAGCATTGCGTAACATTTCAAAGAATTTTTTTGCATATGCACAAGGCGCTGGGCGCTAATGCACAGAATCAGGCATTACCGGTTCTGGAGCGATCGCGATCACATTTTCATATCCCCTATGCTGACATGCTTTAATTCTGAAAGCCGCGTATTTATTTCTACCATTAGAAAATTGGCTGAATTTATTATCAGACACTTTGCTGGAGAATACTGAACAATGGCCGACATTGAAATTCGACAGGCATCGCCGACGGCGTTTTATATAAAAGTCCACGACACCGATAATGTGGCGATAATTGTCAACGACAATGGCTTAAAAGCGGGCACCCGCTTTCCGGACGGGCTGGAACTGATTGAGCATATTCCGCAGGGACATAAGGTCGCCCTGGTGGATATCCCTGCTAACAGCGAAATCGTACGTTACGGTGAAGTCATCGGCTATGCCGTTCGCTCTATACCGCAGGGCAGCTGGGTTGAGGAGTCGCTGGTGGCGCTGCCGGAAGCGCCGCCGCTGAACACGCTTCCGCTGGCGACCCGCGTGCCGGAACCGCTTCCTCCGCTGGAGGGCTATACCTTCGAAGGCTACCGCAACGCGGACGGCAGCGTCGGCACCAAGAATCTGCTCGGCATTACCACCAGCGTGCACTGCGTGGCGGGCGTAGTGGATTACGTGGTGAAAATCATCGAACGCGATCTGCTGCCGAAATACCCGAACGTCGACGGCGTGGTGGGCCTGAACCACCTCTACGGCTGCGGCGTGGCGATTAACGCACCCGCTGCGGTAGTGCCGATCCGCACCATTCACAATATTGCCCTCAACCCGAACTTTGGCGGCGAGGTGATGGTAATTGGTCTGGGGTGTGAAAAATTGCAGCCAGAGCGCCTGCTGCAGGGCACCGAAGATGTGAAAGCCATTCCGGCAGACGAGGCCAGCATCGTGCGCCTGCAGGACGAACGCCACGTGGGTTTCCGCTCAATGGTCGACGATATCCTGCAGGTGGCTGAACGCCATCTGGACAAGCTCAACAAGCGCCAGCGCGAAACCTGCCCGGCGTCTGATTTGGTAGTGGGAACACAGTGCGGCGGCAGCGATGCCTTCTCCGGCGTGACGGCCAACCCGGCGGTGGGCTATGCGTCCGATCTGCTTGTTCGCTGCGGCGCCACGGTGATGTTCTCCGAGGTGACCGAAGTGCGTGACGCCATCCATCTGCTCACGCCACGCACCGTTAATGAAGAGGTCGGCAAGCGCCTGCTTGAGGAAATGGCCTGGTACGATAGCTATCTCGATATGGGCAAAACCGACCGCAGCGCCAACCCGTCTCCGGGGAACAAAAAAGGCGGCCTCGCGAACGTGGTGGAAAAAGCCCTTGGTTCGATTGCCAAATCCGGCCAGAGCGCGATTGTGGAAGTGCTCTCTCCGGGCCAGCGCCCGACCAAACGCGGCCTGATCTACGCGGCAACGCCGGCCAGCGATTTCGTCTGCGGCACGCAGCAGGTGGCGTCCGGCATTACGGTACAGGTCTTTACCACCGGGCGCGGCACGCCGTACGGCCTGATGGCGGTGCCGGTGATCAAGATGGCGACCCGTACCGAGCTGGCAAACCGCTGGTATGACTTAATGGACATCAACGCGGGCACCATCGCCACCGGAGAAGAGAGCATTGAGGACGTGGGCTGGAAACTGTTCCACTTCATTCTGGATGTCGCAAGCGGGCGGAAGAAAACCTTCTCCGACCAGTGGGGGCTGCATAATCAGCTGGCGGTGTTTAACCCGGCACCGGTGACGTGATTTTTCGCACCACATCTATCCCGCATTTAGGTAACCCGCCGGACACGCCGCAAACCTTCCAGGTTGAGGCGATACCTGTTGGCTAAATGACGCATAACGATCTGCAGGCCGGGTTAGGCTCAGCCGCCACCCGGCAAAACAGGCGGCAGGGGCTTACTCCCCCTGCTGCTCCAGCGCATGCTTGTACAGCGCATTTTTCTTCACGCCGTGAATCTCCGCCGCCAGCGCAGCGGCCTTCTTCAGCGGTAGTTCCGCCTGCAGCAGCGCCAGCGTGCGCAGCGCATCGGCAGGGAGCGCGTCTTCCTGCGCCTTATGCCCTTCGACAATCAGCACCATTTCACCCTTGCGGCGGTTTTCGTCTTCCTTCACCCACGCCAGCAGTTCACCCACCGGCGCGCCGTGGATCGTTTCCCAGGTTTTGGTCAGCTCGCGCGCCAGCACCACGTAGCGGGCTTCTCCCCAGACGGTCACCATATCTTCCAGGCTTTCCAGCAGGCGGTGCGTGGATTCGTAGAAAATCAGGGTGCGCGGTTCCGCTTCCAGATCTTTTAACACGTCACGGCGGCCTTTGGATTTGGCAGGCAGGAAGCCTTCATAGCAGAAACGGTCAGACGGCAGACCCGCGGCGCTCAGCGCAGCAATGGCAGCGCACGGCCCCGGCAGCGGCACAACGCGAATACCGGCTTCACGACAGGTACGCACCAGGTGATAGCCGGGATCGTTGATCAGCGGCGTACCGGCGTCGGAGACCAGGGCAATGTTCTGCCCCTCTTTCAGCTTCGCCACCAGCGTTTCGGCTTTTTGTTGCTCATTGTGATCGTGCAGAGCAAACAGACGGGCGTTAATCGCGAAATGTTGCAGCAGCAGGCCGGTGTGGCGGGTATCTTCAGCAGCAATTAAATCAACAGCTTGCAGTACAGTGAGCGCACGTTGGGTAATATCAGACAAATTCCCGATAGGAGTAGGTACAATATAAAGCTGGCCTTGAGAATTATCTGCCGTTTCGTGTTGTTTCATTGTTTCGTCCGTATTGCCGATTTAATATTGAGCATTGCGTAAAAAAAATCACTGGATACAGTATGGTACCGTTAACGTTTCTTCGAAAAAAAGCCACGCGCAGCGTGCCGCTTCTGCTGGCAGCCCTGATCTTTGCAGGCTGTGGCACCCAGGCACCTGACCAGAGCACCACCCATCTTCAGGGGTCTGCTCAGGCTGATTCTGGCTTTTATCTGCAACAAATGTCGCAGAGTTCAAATGATACCAAGACCAACTGGCAATTACTCGCCATTCGTGCACTGCTGAAAGAGGGTAAAACCCAGCAGGCAGCCGAACTGTTTAACCAGTTGCCAAAAGATCTTAACGACGCCCAGCGTCGTGAGCAGAGCCTGCTCTCTGCCGAGCTGAAGGTCGCGCTGAAAGATTACGCCGCCGCGAAGAAGATCCTCGGTGACATTGACGTGAGCGCGCTGGATAAAAATCAGCAGGCTCGCTTCTGGCAGGCGGGCATTACCGCTGAGCAGGGGCGCCCTTCTCTCACGCTGCTCCGCGCCCTCGTCGCGCAAGAGCCGCTGCTCGGCGGTGCCGATAAGCAAAAAAATATTGATGCCACCTGGCAAGCGCTTGCCTCGATGACCCAGGAACAGGCGCAGGCGCTGGTCATCAACGCCGATGAAAACGTCCTTCAGGGCTGGTTGGATCTGCAGCAGATGTGGTTTAACAACCGCAGCGATCCAAAGATGCTGAAAGCCGGTATTACGGACTGGCAGACGCGCTACCCGCAAAACCCGGGGGCGAAAATGCTGCCAACCCAGCTGGTAAACGTGCAGAACTTTAAGCCAGCGTCCACCAGCAAAATCGCCCTGCTTCTGCCGCTCAACGGCCAGGCGGCGGTGTTTGGCCGTACCATTCAGCAGGGCTTTGAAGCCGCGAAAAACGGTACCACTTCGGTAACCGGCAGCGCGGTTCCCGCGCAGGCGGCCCAGGCGGCTAACGTGAATGATGTGGTCAGCCCGTCCGCAGCGGAGACCAGCGATCTGACCACGGCGCAAGCGCCGGCGCAGGGTACGATGCAAAACCCGGTGACGGCCCCGACGACGCCTCCGGCTACAGCAGCACCTGCTGCGGCAGCCCCAGCTACTCAGGCTCCGGCCGAGACGCAAGCGGCACCAGCACCTGAAGCGACAGCAGAACAGCCTCAACCGCAGCCTGCACAACCCGCGGCCCAGCCTGCTGCGCAGCCGCAGACCGTGGCAACCACCAGCGCCAACCCGGGCGCTGAGGTGAAAATTTACGACACCAGCTCGCAGCCGCTTGACCAGGTTCTGGCGCAGGTTCAGCAGGACGGGGCGAGCATCGTTGTCGGTCCGCTGCTGAAAAACAACGTGGAAGAGCTGATGAAGAGCAATACCACGCTGAACGTGCTGGCGCTCAACCAGCCTGAGCAGGTTCAGAACCGGGCCAATATTTGCTACTTCGCGCTTTCCCCTGAAGATGAAGCCCGCGATGCGGCGCGCCATATTCACGAGCAGGGTAAGCAGGCTCCGCTGCTGCTCATCCCACGCAGCGCGCTGGGCGATCGCGTGGCTAACGCCTTTGCCGATGAGTGGCAGAAGCTGGGCGGCGGCGTGGTGCTGCAGCAGAAATTCGGTTCCGTCTCTGAACTGCGCGCGGGCGTAAACGGTGGAGCGGGTATCGCGCTTAACGGCAGTCCTGTCACCGCGAGCATGCCGCAGCAGCAGGGCGTGACGATTGGCGGCCTGACGATCCCTGCCCCGCCTACCGACGCGCAGATTAGCGGTGGCGGTAAAGTGGATGCGGCCTATATCGTTGCCACGCCGCAGGAGATCGCCTTTATCAAACCGATGATCGCGATGCGTAACGGCAGCCAGAGCGGCGCAACGCTCTACGCCAGCTCGCGCAGCGCGCAGGGCACCGCAGGCCCGGATTTCCGTCTGGAAATGGACGGTCTGCAGTACAGCGAAATTCCGATGCTGGCAGGCAGCAACCCGGCGCTGATGCAGCAGGCGCTGAGTACCGTACGTAACGATTATTCGCTGGCGCGTCTGTATGCGATGGGTGTCGATGCATGGGCGCTGGCGAACCACTTTACCCAGATGCGTCAGGTGCCGGGCTTTGAGCTTAACGGCAACACCGGCGATCTGACCGCGACTCAGGATTGCGTGATCAACAGGAAGTTATCATGGCTCAAATACCAGCAGGGGCAAATCGTCCCGGCCAGTTAAGCCGTAAAGAGACCGGCGATGCGTGGGAGTTAAAGGCGCGTCGCTGGCTCGAAGGCAAAGGACTGCGCTTTATCGCCGCTAACGTCCGCGGGCGCAGCGGCGAAATTGATCTGATCATGAAAGAGGGTCAGGTCATCGTGTTTGTAGAAGTCCGTTTTCGACAGTCCTCCCGTTTTGGCGGTGCTGCCGCCAGCGTGACGCTCGCCAAACAACATAAATTATTACAGACTGCCCACTTGTGGCTTGCCCGCCATAATGGGAGCTTTGATACTGTGGATTGCCGGTTCGATGTGATAGCCTTCACCGGAAATGAGATCGAATGGCTTAAAAACGCTTTTGGCGAAGACGCATAATTAAGATTTAAAAGGGATAACGTGCTCGAAAGAATTAAAGTGTGCTTCACAGAAAGCATCCAGACTCAGATTGCCGCGGCGGAAGCCCTTCCGGATGCTATCTCGCGTGCCGCAATGACGCTGGTGCAATCCCTGCTTAATGGCAACAAAATCCTCTGTTGTGGCAACGGCACGTCAGCCGCCAACGCACAGCATTTTGCTGCCAGCATGATCAATCGCTTTGAAACAGAACGCCCGAGTTTACCCGCCATTGCACTTAATACCGATAATGTGGTCTTAACGGCGATTGCTAACGATCGTCTGCATGACGAAATTTACGCAAAGCAGGTGCGAGCCCTGGGTCATGCGGGAGATGTGCTGCTGGCCATCTCCACGCGCGGCAACAGCCGGGACATTGTCAAAGCCGTTGAAGCCGCCGTCACCCGCGACATGACAATCGTGGCCTTAACCGGCTATGACGGTGGTGAGCTGGCGGGTCTGCTTGGGCCGCAGGATGTGGAAATCCGCATTCCTTCTCACCGAAGCGCGCGTATTCAGGAGATGCATATGCTTACGGTGAACTGCTTATGTGATTTGATCGATAACACGCTTTTCCCTCACCAGGATGATTAAGGAGTTCTTATGAAGGCTTTATCGACCCTCGCAGTCCTTATGTCTGCATTACTGCTTCAGGGATGTATCGCTGCGGCCGTTGTGGGTACCGCCGCGGTAGGCACCAAAGCGGCAACCGATCCACGCACCGTGGGGACACAGGTGGATGACGGTACGCTGGAGCTGCGCGTCAACAGTGCGCTGTCGAAAGACGAACAAATCAAGAAAGAAGCGCGTATCAACGTGACGGCTTATCAGGGCAAAGTGCTGCTGGCAGGCCAGGCGCCGAATCTGGAGCTCGCCTCTCGCGCGAAACAGATTGCGATGGGCGTCGAAGGGACCACAGAGGTGTTTAACGAAGTGCGCCAGGGCAAGCCAATTGGCCTGGGTGACGCCTCTTCCGATACCTGGATCACCACCAAAGTGCGTTCCCAGCTGCTGGGCTCGGACCAGGTGAAATCCTCCAACGTGAAAGTGACGACTGAAAACGGCGAAGTGTTCCTGCTGGGTCTGGTGACCGACCGTGAAGGGAAAGCGGCGGCGGATATCGCCAGCCGTGTGAGCGGCGTGAAGCACGTCACCACCGCGTTTACTTACATCAAATAAAAAAAATCCCCTCGCTTGAGGGGATTTTTTTGTAGGCCCGGTAAGCGCCAGCACCACCGGGCTTTTTTTACATCAACGCAATACTGCCCACAATCACCCCGCTCAACGCCACCAGCCCTGCGGTCAGCCACAGCGCTTTCGCCGGGAACGACTTACGCAGCATGATAAGCGACGGCAGGCTTATCGCCGGCAGCGTAATCAGCAGCGCCAGCGCCGGCGCGGTGCCCATACCGGCCAGCATCATGGTCTGAACAATCGGGATTTCCGCCGCCGTTGGGATCACAAACAGGCAGCCCGCAACGGCCATCGCAATGACCCACATCAGCGTGTTGTCGATAGCGCCATCCGCATGCGGGAAGAGCCAGACGCGCGCCGCCCCCAGCACCAGTACCGCCAGGATATAGACCGGGATGGTGCTCCAGAAAAGCTGCCATAGCGCCCTGCCCCAGCGCGCAAAGAAGCCCCCCTGCGGCTCGCTGACGTCCAGCTCAACGGCTGCGGGTTCTGCGGCAGTATCCTTCACCAGTTTTTGCACCAGCGTCGCCACCACCAGCACGGTCAGCAGCCCGGCGACCAGGCGGATGAACGCGAAATGCCAGCCCAGCACAAAGCCCATAAATACCAGCGTTGCCGGGTTGAGCAGCGGGTTCCCCATCCAGAACGCCAGCGCGCCGCCCATCGATACGCGCTGACGACGCATCCCTGCGGCCACGGGCGCGGCGCAGCAGGAACACATCATGCCCGGCAGGGAGAAAATCGTCCCCAGCAGCGTGCCCTGAAAGCGCGGCTGCCCAAGGGTTTTCACCAGCCAGTTACGAGGGATAAGCACCTGAATCAGCGAGCCCAGAATGACGCCTAAAACGGCGGCCTTCCAGACGGCAAGGAAGTAGACCATGGCATAGTCCCACGCCGCCTGCAGCGGGCTGGAATCAGCCTGTGCGAGAATAGATTTACCGATGCTGTGCGTTTCGGCGGCAGTGAAGGCTTTGCCGTAGTACGGCTGCCATTTCACGTACCAGAGGCCAACAATGACCACGAGAAAGAAGAGTGCGGGCTTCCACCATTGGACAGGTGTTGCCGCCTGAGATGAAGACTGACCAGTCATAGCATTCCCCGGAGAGTATTAGGTTATTAGCCGGGGGAGTTTACGCCTCGCCCTGCGCGATTTCACGCAGTTTTGCCGAAGGGATAATGTTAACACCCGCTTTCGACGGGGCCAGCCCCTCTTTTAGCATCGCGCGCGCGACGTCCCGCGCCTCGATGGATTTCCAGTTGCCGGGAAGAATGCGAAACAGCGGGGCAAATATCGACTCGTTAAACCGGCGTTCATCCCGGTGGCCGATCAGCATCGAAGGGCGCACAATCGTCAGCTGTTCCCATTTCTGCGCTATCAGCGCATCCTCCATCTTGCCCTTCACCTTGTTGTAGAAGAAAGGCGATCCGGCACTGGCGCCCAGCGCGCTGACCACCAGAAAATGTTTGGCGCCCAGCTTTTTCGCCGTGAGTGCGGTATCCACCACCAGCGTATAGTCGGCGTGGATAAAGGCCTCTTTGCTGCCCGCCTCCCGCCGCGTGGTGCCCAGACAGCAAAAGGCGATATCAATGGGATCCTGCACCTGCGCCAGCGCGTCGGTCAGCTGAGGATCGTGCGGATTAAAGACGCCGGATAAGTCCGCCAGCGGTCGACGCGTCGGGGCGGCGATATAGTTCACGCGGCGATCCTGAATCAGCAGCCGCAGCAGATGATCGCCCACTAACCCGGTAGCACCCGTAATCAATACCTGACTCATCTTTTCCCCTTTACAGAATTGTCCGTTTGCGAACTCAGCGTCGTCGACCACACTTAGAAGTCTGTTACAGGTAAGTATTTACCACAAGCGGAGAAAAATCAGTCTGAAGCCAAAACAACGGAGGAAGCATGGGCAAGAAAATCGCAGTCTTGATTACCGACGAGTTTGAAGATTCAGAATTCACCTCTCCAGCAGAGGCGTTCCGCAAGGCGGGACATGAGGTCATCACCATTGAGAAAGAGGCGGGCAAAACGGTGACAGGCCATAAGGGCGAAGCGACCGTGACCATCGATGAAACCATCGATAACGTTAGCCCCTCAGATTTCGACGCTCTGCTGTTACCCGGCGGCCATTCCCCGGATTCCCTGCGCGGGGACGAGCGCTTCGTGACCTTCACGCGGGATTTTGTCTCGACCGGCAAACCGGTCTTTGCCATCTGCCACGGCCCGCAGCTGCTCATCAGCGCAGAAGTGGTCCGCGGGCGAAAGCTTACCGCCGTGAAACCGATCGTTATCGATCTGAAAAACGCGGGGGCCGAGTTTTACGATCAGGAGGTGGTCAACGACAAAGACCAGCTGATCACCAGCCGAACCCCGGACGATCTCCCGGCGTTTAACCGCGAAGCGCTACGCCTCCTCGGCGCGTAACCAGTGCAGCTTCTTGCCAAAGCCCAGGGTGTTGTCGGTAAATTTCAGCTCATCGAGGCGGATTTCCCACACCGGGGCTTTTAGCGCAGCGGCAACGGGAAAGCGGCGCGTGTAGAGCTTACGGCGCGCGTCGCTCTCTTCACCATCCAGACGACGGATCTCCCCTTTAAACTGCACGCCGCGGATCAGCGCGACCGTTTTCGGCTGGCCGTTTACCGTGCCTGCCACCTTTGCCTGCTGGCCGGTCATCTGCGCATGACGCGTTTTGTCTTCACTCATGACATAAAAAGCCACGCGCTCAGGGTCATAGTAGTAAAACGCATTTGCGCACCACATCTCACCCTCGTCACAGACGCACCAGGTGACAACATGCTGCTTCGCCAGCCAGCGGTTAATGGCGGCCAGTGTTTCCATTTTCGTTCTCTCTCATGCTATGGTGCGTTCACCTTAACATACTGAATCCGTTTACCGTGTGCTGGTTTCTCTATCTTGTCCGAACCGCTGATAACGCCCTCTACACCGGGATCACCACCGATGTGGCGCGGCGTTTTTTACAACATCAAACGGGGAAAGGGGCAAAAGCGCTGCGGGGGAAAGGGGAATTACAGCTCGCCTTCTCAGCGGCCGTCGGCGACCGATCGCTGGCGCTCAGGCTGGAATACCGTATCAAGCAGCTGACGAAGCGCCAGAAAGAGCGCCTCGTGAACGGAGACGGCTCCTTTGAGGCGCTGCGCGAGAGCCTGATTAAAAGCGATTGAAATGGTCGTGATACTCGACCAGGCCATTGACGCCGTTGAGCGCGTCGTCCGCCAGTCGATGGACCTGGAAAGCAGATTCCGTACCCGGCCAGCGACAGCGCAGATCGTAATGCGCGGCCTGCTCAAAGCCTAAACGGCCATAGAACGCCGGATCGCCCAGCGTGACCACGGCGGCATAGCCAAACTCGTTGAGCGAGTCCAGCCCTTCATAGACCAGCTGGCGCGCCAGACCTTGCCCGCGATAGCTTTCATCTACCGCCAGCGGCGCCATGCCTACCCACTGCAGCTCTTCGCCCTGGACGATGACCGGACTGAAGGCAACATAGCCCACCACCTGACCTTCGTCATCGGTGGCAACCAGCCCCAGCGTAATCAGGCCGTCTTCGCGGAGGTCGTGGACCAGTTGGGCTTCGGCATCGCTCGCAAAGGCGCGGCGTAACAACGCATCGATCCCCGGCGCATCAATCCCAATTTCGACTCGAATCAGCATGGCTCACCTACTGAAGTGTGTTTACCGTCCGGCGGGGTTTTCAGCCCGGCCTCAACGAAATCTGCCATTTGCATTAACATCACGCGCAGCGCTTTTGGCATCTGCTCCAGCTCAATGGCATCCATTAAATTCTTCACGTACAGGCCCAGCTCCGTGTCGCCTTCAATTACCAGACGGCGCTGGAAGAAGAGCGTATCCGGATCCTGCTTGCGCGCGGCGATCATCAGCAGATCGCTGGCGTTGGCGCTAAAGCTCACATCCGCGTCGGCGGATTCGCGTACGATCAGCTGGTCATTCTCAACGGAGGTAAACCAGCGCAGCCCGATGTCACGCACCTCAATGCTTAACCAGCGGCCTTCCAGGAACTCCAGCTCGCCGTCCTGCAGCGCCTGGCGGAACTGCCAGCTCAGGACCTGCTCCAGCACCTGGCGTTTAAGCGCGAACGGTGCCAGCTTGACCGGCACGCTCAGCATTGATGGACCAAATTGTACGAGACGTGAACGCAGTTTATCCAGCACGAGCTTTACTCCCTGATATCTATAGTCCTGCTATTTTGCCATATCCGAAGCGCAACATAGCGGCGTAAATCAACAAACCGTCGTCAGCCGTACCTCATTATTGGTGTCATCAATACGCCATTAGCTGCCTTAAATCAAAAATTGTCGCGTATGGGTTAATTAAAATCCCAGCTCGTTAACAATTTTGCGATCGACTACATCAGGATAAATTATGGAGCTGCTCTGCCCTGCCGGAAACCTTCCGGCGCTTAAGGCGGCCATCGAAAATGGGGCCGATGCGGTCTATATCGGGCTGAAAGATGACACCAACGCCCGCCATTTTGCTGGCCTCAACTTTACGGAGAAAAAGCTTCAGGAAGCCGTTAACTTCGTTCACCAGCACCGCCGCAAGCTGCATATCGCCATCAATACCTTTGCTCATCCTGACGGCTACGCCCGCTGGCAGCGCGCGGTGGATATGGCGGCACAGCTGGGGGCCGATGCGCTGATCCTGGCCGACCTCGCCATGCTTGAGTATGCGGCAGAACGCTATCCCCATATTGAGCGCCACGTCTCTGTTCAGGCATCTGCCACCAACGAAGAGGCGGTGCGTTTTTATCATCAACACTTTGACGTGGCCCGCGTGGTGCTGCCGCGCGTGCTCTCTATTCATCAGGTTAAGCAACTCGCGCGCGTCACGCCAGTGCCGCTGGAAGTTTTTGCCTTTGGCAGCCTGTGCATCATGGCCGAAGGCCGCTGCTATCTTTCCTCTTATTTAACCGGAGAATCGCCGAATACCGTCGGGGCCTGTTCCCCTGCCCGCTTTGTTCGCTGGCAGCAGACCCCGCAGGGGCTGGAGTCTCGCCTGAATGAGGTGCTGATTGACCGCTACCAGGACGGGGAAAACGCCGGTTATCCCACCCTGTGTAAAGGCCGCTATCTGGTCGACGGCGAGCGCTATCACGCGCTGGAGGAGCCGACCAGCCTCAACACGCTGGAGCTGCTGCCGGAACTGCTGGCGGCCAATATTGCCTCGGTGAAAATTGAAGGACGTCAGCGCAGCCCGGCCTATGTGAGCCAGGTAGCGAAAGTGTGGCGTCAGGCCATCGACCGCTGCATGGCGGACCCGCAGAACTACGCTCCACAGCAGGCCTGGATGGAAACGCTCGGTTCGATGTCCGAAGGCACGCAAACCACGCTTGGCGCGTATCACCGTAAATGGCAGTGAGAAAATCATGAAATATTCATTAGGACCGGTGCTCTACTACTGGCCAAAAGAGACGCTGGAAGATTTTTACCAACAGGCCGCGACCAGCAGCGCCGACGTGATTTACCTCGGCGAAGCGGTGTGCAGCAAGCGCCGCGCCACCAAAGTGGGCGACTGGCTGGATATGGCAAAGAGCCTTGCCGGCAGCGGCAAGCAGGTGGTGCTCTCCACGCTCGCGCTGGTGCAGGCGTCTTCCGAACTGGGCGAGCTGAAGCGCTACGTTGAAAACGGTGAGTTCCTGCTGGAAGCGAGCGATCTGGGCGTGGTGAACATGTGCGCTGAACGCAGGCTGCCGTTCGTCGCGGGTCATGCCCTCAACTGCTACAACGCCGTCACCCTGCGCCTGCTGCTCAAACAGGGAATGACGCGCTGGTGCATGCCGGTGGAACTCTCGCGCGACTGGCTGGCAAACCTGCTTAACCAGTGCGACGAGCTGGGCATTCGCAATCAGTTTGAAGTGGAAGTGCTGAGCTACGGCCATCTGCCGCTGGCCTACTCCGCCCGCTGCTTCACCGCGCGCTCGGAAGACCGCCCGAAAGACGAATGCGAAACCTGCTGCATCAAGTACCCGAACGGACGCAGCATGCTGTCGCAGGAGAATCAGCAGGTGTTTGTCCTCAACGGTATTCAGACCATGAGCGGCTATGTCTATAACCTCGGCAACGAGCTGGCGTCGATGGACGGGCTGGTGGATATGGTTCGGCTGTCGCCGCTGGATACCGGCGTGTTCGCGATGCTGGACGCCTTCCGCGCCAATGAAGACGGCGCCGCGCCGCTGCCGCTGACGGCAAACAGCGACTGCAACGGCTACTGGAGACGGCTCGCCGGGCTGGAGCTGCAGGCGTAAAAAAGGCTCACTTTGTTAACAACGGTTATCATTATTTAATGCAGTATTAAAGATTGACCGTCGACAAAGTGAGCTGTTATGACTGACAAAACCATTCCGTTTTCGGTGCTGGATCTGGCGCCGATCCCACAAGGCTCCTCGGCAAGAGAAGCCTTTTCGCACTCTCTGGATCTGGCTCAGCTGGCCGAGAAGCGTGGCTATCACCGCTACTGGCTGGCCGAACACCACAACATGGTGGGCATCGCCAGCGCCGCGACCTCGGTACTGATTGGCTATCTGGCAGCAAATACCACCACCCTGCACCTGGGCTCCGGTGGCGTAATGCTGCCGAACCACGCCCCGCTGGTGATTGCCGAGCAGTTTGGCACCCTGAATACGCTCTACCCGGGCCGTATAGATTTAGGGCTTGGTCGTGCGCCCGGCAGCGATCAGCCGACCATGCGCGCCCTGCGCCGCCATATGAGCGGTGATATCGACAACTTCCCGCGCGACGTGGCCGAGCTGGTGGACTGGTTCGACGCGCGCGATCCGAACCCGCACGTGCGCCCGGTACCGGGCTACGGTGAGAAGATCCCGGTGTGGCTGTTAGGCTCAAGCCTCTACAGCGCACAGCTCGCCGCACAGCTGGGGCTGCCGTTTGCCTTCGCCTCGCACTTCGCGCCGGATATGCTGCATCAGGCGCTGCATCTTTACCGCACGAACTTTAAACCGTCCGAGCGTCTGGAGAAGCCGTACGCGATGGTGTGCATTAACATCATTGCCGCCGACAGCAATCGCGACGCGGAATTCCTGTTTACCTCAATGCAGCAGGCGTTTGTGAAGCTGCGCCGCGGTGAGACGGGCCAGCTTCCACCACCGGTGGAGAATATGCATCAGCTGTGGTCCGCCTCCGAACAGTATGGCGTGCAGCAGGCGCTGAGCATGTCGCTGGTAGGCGATAAGGCGAAAGTGCGCCACGGGCTGGACGCGGTGCTGCGCGAAACGCAGGCGGATGAGATTATGGTTAACGGCCAGATTTTCGATCACCAGGCGCGTTTGCATTCGTTTGAACTGGCGATGCAGGTGAAAGAGGAGCTGGTGGGGTAGTTTTTTGCTTTTCTCCCTCTCCCTATGGGAGAGGGCCGGCGTGAGGGGTTCAACCCCTCGTTTTACTGATAAACGGGCAACAGGTTAAAACTCGACAGCACGTGTACCAGTGCGTTACCAACGCCGAATACCAGAATCAGCGCAATCATCGGCTTGCCGCCCCAGACGCGGAATTTTGGGCTACCGAAGCGTTTACGTGATTTGCGCGCCAGCAGCGCCGGCACAATTGCCGCCCAGATAGTAGCCGCCAGCCCTGCATAGCCGATGGCGTACAGGAAGCCGTTCGGCCACAGCAGGCCGCCCACAATCGGCGGCAGGAAGGTCAGCAGCGCGGTTTTTAAACGCCCCATCGCAGAATCATCAAAGCCGAACAGATCCGCCAGATAGTCAAACAGGCCCAGCGTCACGCCCAGGAAAGAGCTTGCCACCGCAAAGTTAGAGAAGATAACCAGCAGTAGGTCCAGACTGCGGCTGTTCAGCACGCCGCTCAGCGCCTGCACCAGCACGTCGATGTTTCCGCCCTTCTGGGCAATGCCGATAAATTCCGGACGCGGGATGTTGCCCATCGTCCCCAGCAGCCAAATCACATACAGACCCAGCGCCAGCAGCGTGCCGTAGACCAGACACTTCACAATGGTGCGGGGATCTTTGCCGTAGTACTTCATCAGGCTCGGCACGTTACCGTGGTAGCCAAACGACGCCAGACAGAACGGCAGCGTCATCAGCAGGTACGGCGTGTAGGAGGTGTTCACTTCGGCGACGTTAAACAGCGTGGCGGGCGTCACGTGCCCCAGCAGGCTGCCGAAGGTCAGGAAGAAAGTGATGACCTTCGCGCCTAATACGATCGCCGTCATGCGGCTCACCGCTTTGGTACTCATCCAGACGATAAACGCCACAGCCAGCGCAAAACATAACCCTGCCAGACGCGCCGGAACGTTCAGCGACATCTCCGAGAAGGTGTGATGCAGAATCGAGCCGCTCGCCGAAATATACGCGTAGGTCAGGATATAGAGCACAAACGCGATGGACAGGCCGTTCACCAGGTTCCAGCCTTTGCCCAGCAGATCTTTGGTGATGGTGTCGAAGCTGGAGCCAATGCGGTAGTTCAGGTTTGCTTCAAGGATCATCAGCCCGGAATGGAGCATGCAGAACCAGGTAAAGACCAGCGCCGCCAGCGACCAGAAGAACCACGCACCGGACATGACCACTGGCAGGGAAAACATCCCGGCACCAATGATGGTTCCGCCGATGATCACCACGCCGCCAAGCAGCGAAGGTGACGTTTGGGTGGTGGTTAGTGTCGCCATACAGCCTTTTCTCCAGTCAATCATGCGGTTCTGCATTTTAATGTGACGCACTGTACCAGTACAAGAGTACAAAAGGAATAAAAAAAGCCCCGATAGCGTGTATCGGGGCTGTATATTTTACTTTACGTCAGAAGAGTGAGGCTTACGCGTCACCGAAACGGCGACGGCTGGTGCCTTCTTCACGACGTGGGCCGCGGTTTTCGCGACGCTCGCCGGAGAAACGACGACCTTCACCACCGCGACCTTCGCTGCGGCCGCCTTCACGACGCTCGCCACCGAAGCTGCGACCACCGCCACGACGTTCACCACCGCGGTCTGGACGTGGCTGTGCATCGCCCATCAGCTGCATGTTCATCGGTTTGTTCAGGATGCGGGTACGCGTAAAGTGCTGCAGCACTTCGCCCGGCATGCCTTTTGGCAGCTCGATGGTAGAGTGGGATGCGAACAGCTTGATGTTACCGATGTAACGGCTGCTGATGTCGCCTTCGTTAGCGATCGCGCCAACGATGTGACGAACTTCAACGCCGTCATCACGGCCCACTTCAATGCGGTACAGTTCCATATCACCCGCGTCACGACGTTCACGACGTGGACGGTCTTCACCACCACGCTCTGGACGGTCACCACGTGGGCCACGGTCATTGCGGTCATTACGGTCGCCACGACGTTCGAAGCGATCGTCACGGTCACGGAATTCACGCTTAGGACGCATCGGCGCATCTGGTGGCACGATCAGGCTACGTTCGCCCTGAGCCATTTTCAGCAGTGCTGCAGCCAGGGTTTCCATGTCCAGCTCTTCGCCTTCAGCAACAGGCTGAATCTGCGACAGCAGCGCACGGTACTGGTCCAGATCGCTGCTTTCCAGCTGCTGCTGTACTTTCGCGGCGAATTTTTCCAGGCGGCGTTTGCCCAGCAGATCTGCGTTTGGCAGGTCAGCTTCTGGAATGGTCAGCTTCATGGTGCGTTCAATGTTACGCAGCAGACGACGCTCGCGGTTCTCAACGAACAGCAGCGCACGACCCGCGCGACCCGCACGGCCGGTACGGCCGATACGGTGAACGTAAGACTCGGAATCCATCGGGATGTCGTAGTTTACAACCAGGCTGATACGTTCAACGTCCAGACCACGTGCTGCCACGTCGGTTGCAATCAGGATATCCAGACGACCGTCTTTCAGACGCTCCAGAGTCTGCTCACGCAGGGCCTGGTTCATGTCGCCGTTCAGCGCTGCGCTGTTATAGCCGCTACGCTCCAGGGCTTCAGCCACTTCCAGAGTCGCGTTTTTGGTACGCACGAAGATAATCGCCGCATCAAAATCTTCCGCTTCCAGGAAACGTACCAGCGCTTCGTTTTTGCGCATGCCGTACACAGACCAGTAGCTCTGGCTGATGTCCGGGCGAGTGGTTACGCTGGACTGAATACGCACTTCCTGAGGATCTTTCATGAAGCGCTTGGTGATACGACGGATCGCTTCTGGCATGGTGGCAGAGAACAGCGCGGTCTGATGACCGTCCGGGATCTGCGCCATGATGGTTTCGACGTCTTCGATGAAGCCCATACGCAGCATTTCATCTGCTTCATCCAGTACCAGGCCGCTCAGTTTAGAGAGGTCCAGAGTACCGCGCTTCAGGTGATCCAGCAGACGGCCCGGCGTACCGACAACAATCTGTGGGCCCTGGCGCAGGGCGCGTAACTGCACGTCATAACGCTGGCCGCCGTACAGGGCTACCACGTTTACGCCGCGCATATGTTTAGAGAATTCCGTCATGGCTTCTGCAACCTGAACAGCCAGTTCACGGGTTGGAGCCAGGACGAGGATCTGCGGTGCACGCAGGTCCGGATCAATGTTGTTCAGCAGCGGCAGCGAGAATGCTGCAGTTTTACCGCTACCAGTCTGGGCCATGCCCAGCACGTCACGACCAGAAAGCAGGTGTGGGATACACTCAGCCTGGATCGGAGATGGTTTTTCGTAACCCAGATCGTTAAGGGCTTCAAGGATAGGAGCCTTCAGGCCCAGATCTGCAAAAGTGGTTTCGAATTCAGCCATGTAGTACAAGTGCCTCGATATTAATGGCGGCCAGTCTACTTAGCTCATCGTGAAAATGATTAGCAATTTTCATTGAAAAGTGTGAACCGGCTCAAAGTAGGTGTATTGACGAACAACAACGCCCTCACCAGTTAAGGTGATGGCAATCAAAAGATTACGGGCTGATGTTTATGTCGTCAGCTATTGCTGGTCCGATTCTGCCAGGTCGTCATGCTCCTGGCCCAAGAGCGATAATTCCAACAATGCATAACGGTGCTCAACGAAGTTGTGTACGTTGTTAGCAACCGCTAATTTGAACAGTGCCGTAGCGCTGTCCATATCCCCCAGACTTAGGTAGTACTTACCTAAATAGAAGTTGGTTTCACTGAGATGCTCAGCGAGCGAGGTGTTATCCGTTGCGTCCGCCTTGAGGCGTTCCATCAGCGTTGCTTCGCTAATGTTGCCCAGGTAGAACTCGACAATGTTCCATCCCCACTGTTCCTTGTCCGATTTATCGAAGCGCTGTTTCAGTGCCTCTTTTGCCTGCTTCTGATCGAGCTTCCGCTCAACGATGTAAAGCCACAGGCTACGGAAAGGATCATTAGGATCGTCTTGATAAAACGCCAGCAGATCATCTTGCGCTAACTTATCACGACCGCCGTAATACAATGCGATACCGCGATTCAAGTGCGCGTAGTTGTAAGTTGGATCAAGCTCAAGTACAGAATCAAACGCTTCATAGGCAGCATCAAAATTGCCTGCCTGCGTTAAATAAATGCCTAAGTAATTGAATACTTCAGGCATATCAGGTCGGATAGCCAGCGCTTGTGAAAAATCATTTCGCGCCAATGCCCTCAGACCGAGACTATCATACAACACTCCGCGCTCATATAAAAGCTGTGCGCGTTCTTCATCGGTTAAAGCCCGACTGGCAAGTATTTGTTCCATGCGTGCCAGAATCACTTCCTGCTGCAAAGTCGGTTGCAATGGCACTGCGAGGACTTCGCTCTTACGCCAGGCAGAGTTGCTGCATCCTGCCAGCGTTAAAGCTGTCGCAACGAAACACCAGCGCAAAAAAGGCTTCATTTCCCACTCCCGAAGACAACTATTGGATGAACGTCCTGTCCCCCGGCGGCTTAACAAGGCGTCCTGCCTGATAATAGGCCCTCCGCAAAGCGGAGGGCAAATGGCAACTTATTCGCCTTGCTGTTCTGCTGCCTGTGCTTCTGGCGCAGCAGCTGGCTGAGACTGCTCGGTTGCTTCTTTAATGCTCAGACGGATACGGCCCTGGCGATCAACTTCCAGAACTTTCACCGGTACTTCCTGACCCATCTGCAGGTAATCGGTCACTTTCTCAACGCGCTTGTCAGCGATCTGAGAGATATGAACCAGGCCTTCTTTACCGCCACCGATGGCAACGAACGCGCCAAAGTCAACGATACGGGTCACTTTACCTGCGTAGACGCGGCCCACTTCGATCTCTGCCGTGATTTCTTCGATGCGACGGATCGCGAATTTCGCTTTCTCGCCGTCGGTTGCTGCGATCTTCACAGTACCGTCATCTTCGATTTCGATCGTGGTGCCAGTCTCTTCGGTCAGCGCACGGATTACGGAACCGCCCTTACCGATAACATCTTTGATCTTGTCTGGGTTGATCTTGATGGTGTGGATACGTGGAGCGAACTGAGAAATGTCGCCACGCGGCGCGTTAATCGCCTGTTCCATCACGCCCAGGATGTGCAGACGCGCACCTTTAGCCTGGTTCAGAGCAACCTGCATGATCTCTTTGGTGATACCTTCAATTTTGATATCCATCTGCAGCGCAGAGATACCTTCGCGGGAACCCGCTACTTTGAAGTCCATATCGCCCAGGTGGTCTTCGTCACCCAGAATGTCAGACAGAACAACGAAGTTGTCGCCTTCTTTCACCAGGCCCATTGCGATACCCGCAACGGCGGCTTTGATTGGCACGCCTGCATCCATCAGCGCCAGAGAAGCACCACACACGGAAGCCATGGAAGAAGAACCGTTGGATTCGGTGATTTCAGAAACCACACGAACGGTGTACGGGAACTTGTCAGCTTCTGGCATTACTGCCAACACGCCGCGCTTCGCCAGACGACCGTGACCAATTTCACGACGCTTCGGCGAGCCAACCATACCGGTTTCGCCTACGGAGTACGGAGGGAAGTTGTAGTGGAACAGGAAGCTGTCAGTACGCTCGCCCATCAGTTCGTCGATGATCTGTGCATCACGTGCAGTACCCAGGGTCGCGGTAACCAGCGCCTGCGTTTCGCCACGGGTGAACAGCGCGGAACCGTGAGTACGTGGCAGAACGCCAGTACGCACATCCAGACCACGGATCATGTCTTTTTCGCGGCCATCGATACGCGGCTCGCCTGCCAGTACGCGGCTACGAACAACGTTTTTCTCGATAGCGTGCAGGATGTCGCTCAGTTCGTTAGCGTCCAGCGTTTCGTCTTCAGCAACCAGCGTCGCGATAGTTTCAGACTTGATCACGTCAACCTGAGCGTAACGCTCCTGTTTGTCAGTGATGCGGTATGCATCGCTCAGACGAGATTCTGCCAGAGCTGCAACGCGTGCGTTCAGCGCGTCGTTTGCTGCTTCTGGCTGCCAGTCCCAACGTGGTTTACCGGCTTCTTTCACCAGGTCGTTGATGTTCTGGATAACGATCTGCTGCTGGTCGTGGCCAAATACCACAGCGCCCAGCATCTGGTCTTCGCTCAGCAGTTCAGCTTCGGATTCAACCATCAGCACAGCCGCTTCAGTACCCGCAACAACCAGGTCCAGCTTACTTTCTTTCAGCTCTTCCTGGGTTGGGTTCAGCACGTACTGGTCGTTGATGTAGCCAACGCGCGCGGCACCGATTGGGCCATTGAATGGAATACCAGACAGTGACAGGGCAGCGGATGCGCCGATCATGGCAACGATGTCCGGGTTAACCTGTGGGTTAACGGAAACAACGGTCGCGATAACCTGTACTTCGTTAACGAAGCCTTCCGGGAAAAGCGGACGAACCGGGCGGTCAATCAGACGCGCAATCAGGGTTTCGCCTTCGCTTGGACGGCCTTCACGACGGAAGAAACCACCCGGGATTTTACCGGCAGCGTAGGTACGCTCCTGGTAGTTAACGGTCAGCGGGAAGAAGTCCTGACCTGGTTTAGCTTTTTTCTGGCCAACAACGGTAACGAATACCGCAGTGTCATCCATGCTTACCATAACGGCAGCAGTAGCCTGACGTGCCATCATGCCGGTTTCCAGCGTGACGGTATGTTGACCATACTGGAATTTACGAACGATCGGATTCAGCAAAGTTCTGTCCTTTCTTAAATGTTTGACAGCACACCACCGGTGTGCTGTCGATTTAACCCGACCTTCTTCGCATCCTCGCGACTAATGACAACCAACACCCCCATGGGTGAAGCCTCTCATTAGCCGCGCGAACCTCTGCAATGAAGATCATTTATAGCAACAATACAATAGTTTCCAGTGAATTGCTGCCGTCTGGTTGAAAAAAGGGGCCATCAGGCCCCCTTTTCTGAAACTCGCAAGAATTAGCGACGCAGACCCAGACGCTCGATCAGCGCGGTGTAGCGTGCAACATCTTTACGTTTCAGGTAGTCGAGCAGTTTACGACGCTGAGAAACCATACGCAGCAGACCACGACGGCTGTGGTGATCTTTTTTGTGCTCTGCAAAGTGACCCTGCAGGTGGTTAATCTGTGCAGTCAGCAGTGCAACCTGAACTTCGGTAGAACCGCTGTCGTTAGTACCACGACCAAACTCAGAAACGATTTTAGCTTTAGCTTCAACGCTTAGAGACATTTTCAAACTCCAAAGTATAAAGAATGTAAGGATGCCGATCTCTAATTCAGCAATCCCATGTACGCCCCGCAGATTGTTAAACAATTTACCAGGCGTTAAGCGGCGATATTCTACTCGTCTCCCCTGCTTATCGCAAGGTGAGCCGTTACCACCGTCACGCGTCGACCGGATATTCGACGACCAGACGACGCGGCGCAACGCGCCCTTCGCCATCCATTTCGCCCATACCGATGAATTTCCCTTCGTCACCTTCGGTCACGCGTACCAGTCCTTCCAGCGGCGCTTCCGCCGTACGAACCGGGTTGCCGTTCTTAAAGTAAACGGACGATGTTAAAGGAAGATTAACAACCGGGAAGTCCGCTGCCGGACTGTCCATCGGCATCAGCAAAGGATCCAGCAAATCTGCCGGCGCAATCCCCTGCGCTTCCGCCTGTTCTACCAGCTCGCGCAGATATTCCAGGGTCACCATCCGCGCCACCGGGTACTTGCTCACCGCCAGGCGGCGCAGGTAAATCACATGCGCTCCGCAGCCCAGCTTTTCACCGAGGTCGTCGATGATAGTGCGAATATAGGTCCCTTTCGAACAGTGTACTTCCAGCTCCAGTTCATCACCTTCGTGGCGAATAAACAGCAGCTCATACACGGTTATCGGACGGGCTTCACGCGGAACGTCAATGCCCTGGCGCGCATATTCGTAGAGCTTCTTGCCCTGATATTTCAGCGCCGAATACATCGACGGCACCTGCATCGTGTCTCCACGGAAGCTCTCCAGCGCAGCATCAAGCTGTTCCGCGCTGAACGTCACCGGACGCTCTTCCACCACCTGGCCATCCGCGTCGGAGGTATCCGTGCGCTGGCCCAGTTTAGCGATAACGCGGTAGCGCTTATCGGAGTCGAGCAGGTACTGGGAAAACTTTGTCGCCTCCCCCAGGCAGACCGGCAGCATGCCGGTTGCCAGCGGATCGAGCGCGCCGGTGTGGCCCGCACGGTTGGCGTTATAAATACGCTTAACTTTCTGCAGCACGTCGTTGCTGGAAGCGCCCTGGGGTTTATCCAGCAGCAGCACACCATGCACGTCGCGACCGCGACGACGAGGACGACTCATTAGTCCTCCTTGCTGTCGTCCGCCGGGTTAACACGACGCTCGTCGTCATGTTTAACCACGCTGGTCACCAGGTTGGACATACGCATACCTTCAACCAGCGAGTTGTCGTAGAAGAAGGTCAGCTCAGGCACGATGCGCAGGCGCATCGCTTTGCCGAGCAGGGAGCGGATGAAACCAGAGGCTTCCTGCAGCGCTTTAATGCCGTTTTTCACTGCCGCTTCGTCCTGATCGTTCAGGAAGGTGACGAACACTTTTGCATAGGCCAAATCGCGGGACATTTCGACACCGGAAACGGTGGTCATCATGCCGACGCGCGGGTCTTTAATTTCACGTTGCAGAATGAGTGCGATCTCTTTCTGCATTTCCTGCGCTACGCGCTGAGGGCGACCAAATTCTTTCGCCATAATAAATTCTCCAGACAAAAAAGGGGCTAAAAGCCCCTTTTAAAATTATTGCCGGGTGGCGCGAGGCGATCCCGGCTTACAATCGGTAATTAAGCGATGGTACGCTGAATTTCGATGATCTCGAACACTTCGATCATATCGCCAACGCGAACGTCGTTGTAGTTCTTCACGCCGATACCACATTCCATGCCGTTACGGACTTCGTTAACGTCATCTTTGAAGCGGCGCAGGGATTCCAGCTCGCCTTCGTAGATAACCACGTTGTCACGCAGTACGCGGATTGGGTTATGACGCTTGATGTTACCTTCGGTAACCATACAGCCCGCGATCGCACCGAATTTCGGTGATTTGAACACGTCACGTACTTCAGCCAGACCGATGATCTGCTGTTTCAGCTCCGGAGACAGCATGCCGCTCATCGCTGCTTTCACTTCGTCGATCAGGTTATAGATGACGGAGTAGTAACGCAGATCCAGGCTTTCGGCTTCAATTACTTTACGCGCAGATGCATCCGCACGAACGTTGAAGCCAACCAGGATAGCGTTGGAGGCCGCAGCCAGGGTCGCGTCGGTTTCGGTGATACCACCTACGCCAGAACCGATGATCTTCACTTTCACTTCGTCGGTAGACAGTTTCAGCAAGGAGTCGGAGATCGCTTCCACAGAACCCTGAACGTCAGCTTTCAGAACGATGTTCACTTCGTGAACTTCGCCCTCGGTCATGTTGGCAAACATGTTCTCGAGTTTAGATTTCTGCTGACGAGCCAGTTTAACTTCACGGAATTTGCCCTGACGATACAGCGCAACTTCACGCGCTTTCTTCTCGTCACGCACAACGGTCACTTCGTCACCGGCAGCCGGAACACCGGACAGGCCCAGAATTTCCACCGGAATGGACGGACCCGCTTCCAGAACTTCCTGACCCAGTTCGTTACGCATCGCACGAACGCGGCCGTATTCGAAGCCACACAGAACGATGTCGCCCTTGTTCAGGGTACCTTCGCGTACCAGAACGGTTGCAACCGGTCCACGACCTTTATCCAGGAAGGATTCGATCACCGCGCCGCTCGCCATACCATTACGGATCGCTTTCAGCTCCAGTACTTCAGCCTGCAGCAGGATCGCGTTCAGCAGGTCATCGATACCGGTACCCGCTTTCGCAGATACTGGGATGAACTGCGCTTCACCGCCCCACTCTTCCGGCATAACGCCATACTGAGACAGTTCGTTCTTCACGCGGTCCAGATCGGCTTCTGGCTTATCGATTTTGTTGACTGCAACAACCAGAGGCACCTGCGCCGCTTTCGCGTGCTGGATAGCTTCGATGGTCTGTGGCATCACGCCGTCGTCTGCGGCAACAACCAGTACAACGATATCCGTTGCCTGAGCACCACGAGCACGCATTGAGGTAAACGCCGCGTGGCCTGGAGTATCCAGGAAGGTGATCATGCCGTTTTCGGTTTCTACGTGGTAAGCACCGATGTGCTGGGTAATACCACCCGCTTCACCAGAGGCAACCTTAGTAGAACGAATGTAGTCAAGCAGAGAGGTTTTACCGTGGTCAACGTGACCCATGATGGTCACAACCGGTGCACGCGGTTCAGCCGCAGCGCCAGTATCACGGTCGCTCATTACTGCTTCTTCCAGCTCGTTTTCACGACGCAGGATAACTTTGTGGCCCATCTCTTCAGCAACCAGCTGTGCGGTTTCCTGGTCGATGACCTGGTTGATGGTCGCCATGGCGCCCAGTTTCATCATCGCTTTGATGACCTGAGAGCCTTTAACCGCCATCTTGTTCGCCAGATCGCCAACGGTGATGGTTTCGCCAATCACGACGTCACGGTTAACGGCCTGAGCAGGCTTCTGGAAGCTCTGCTGCAGAGCGGAACCTTTACGCTTACCGCCTTTACCGCCGCGAACAGCAGCGCGTGCTTCTTCACGGTCAGCTTTGGATTCAGCGTGCTTGTTGCCTTTTTTCGCCGGACGCGCAGCTTTTGCATTACGGCCACGGCCACGACCGCCTTCAACTTCACGGTCGTTATCATCTTCAGCCTGACGCGCATGCTGAGAAGTGGTCACGTGATAGTCGCTGGTGTCTTCAGTCGGCTCAACGGTATTCACACCATTCTTCTCGTTTTCTTCTGCCATACGGCGCGCTTCTTCGGCGACGCGGCGAGCTTCTTCTTCCAGCTTACGGCGGGCTTCTTCTTCCGCTTTACGCTTCAGCTCGGCAGCTTCATTTTCACGGCGGGCTTTTTCAGCCTGGGCGGTTTTGGTCATTTCGTCTGTCTGTTGATTGCTCACTTTGTCTTTTTCCGCAGCGTCACGCTTCACTTTATCACTTGCGTCGCGTTTCGCTTTTTCTGCGGCCTCACGTTCAGCTTTTAATTCTGCTTCACGTTTGGCGGTTGCTTCCGCCTCACGCTGAGCTTGTTCTTCCGCTTCACGCTGTGCCTGCTCTTCCGCGGCAAGGCGTTCTGCCTCTTGCGGATCACGTTTTACAAAGGTGCGCGTCTTGCGGACTTCAATTTGGACCGATTTGCTTTTGCCACCGGTACCAGGGATGTTTAACGTGCTACGCGTTTTGCGCTGCAGCGTTAACTTGTCAGGCGTAGAACCGTGTTCACGGTTCAGGTGCGTTAACAAGGTTTGTTTTTCTTGCGCGGTCACCGAGTCATCAGCGGACTTCGGGATCCCTGCATCAGCAAATTGCTGTACCAGGCGGTCCACGGAGGTCTGAATCTCAGCAGCCAGCGATTTTACAGTTACATCAGTCATGCTGTTCCTTCCTGCTACAGTTTATTACGCTTCGTCGCCGAACCAGCAAATATTACGTGCGGCCATGATGAGCTCGCCGGCTTTCTCGTCGGTTAAACCTTCGATATCAGCCAGGTCATCAACGCCTTGCTCAGCGAGATCTTCCAGCGTACAAACACCACGGGCAGCCAGCTTGAACGCAATCGCACGATCAAGACCTTCCAGATTCAGCAGGTCATCAGCCGGCTTCTTATCGCCAAGGCTTTCTTCCTGAGCCAGTGCCAGGGTGGTCAGTGCGTTTTTAGCGCGTTCACGCAGGGCTTCAACGGTTGGTTCATCCAGACCGTCAATTTCCAGCAGCTCTTTCATTGGCACATAGGCCAGTTCTTCCAGCGTAGAGAAACCTTCTTCAACCAGAACAGTGGCGAAGTCTTCGTCAATATCCAGGTATTTAGTGAAGGTATCGATCGCCGCATGGGCTTCAGCCTGATGCTTAGCCTGCAGGTCATCAACGGTCATGACGTTGAGTTCCCAGCCGCTCAGCTGTGACGCCAGGCGTACGTTCTGACCGTTACGGCCGATTGCCTGCGCCAGGTTGCCCGCTTCAACAGCGATATCCATGGTGTGTTTGTCTTCGTCAACAACGATAGACGCCACATCAGCTGGAGCCATTGCGTTGATCACGAACTGCGCCGGGTTGTCATCCCACAGAACGATATCAATACGTTCGCCGCCCAGCTCAGTAGAAACTGCCTGAACGCGCGCACCGCGCATACCGACGCAAGCACCGACCGGGTCGATACGCTTGTCGTTGGTTTTCACCGCAATTTTCGCACGGGAGCCCGGATCGCGAGCCGCCGCTTTAATCTCGATAACTTCTTCACCGATTTCCGGCACTTCGATACGGAACAGTTCTACCAGCATTTCTGGTTTAGAACGGGTCACGAACAGCTGTGCACCACGCGCTTCAGGGCGAACGGCGTACAGAACACCGCGAATACGGTCACCTGGGCGGAAGTTTTCACGCGGCAGCATATCTTCACGCAGGATCACGGCTTCAGCGTTACCCGGCAACCCTTCGGATTTGATCTCCAGGGAGATGTTGTCGCGGTTCACTTTCTTCACCACGCCGGTGATGATTTCGCCTTCCTGATCGCGGAACTGATCGACAACCAGCGCGCGCTCGGCTTCGCGCACTTTCTGCACGATAACCTGTTTAGCGGTCTGGGTCGTGATACGGTCAAAGGTGACAGATTCAATCTGATCTTCAACGTACTCGCCCACGTTCAGACTTTCGTCTTCAAAACGGGCAGCTTCCAGCGTGATCTCTTTGGTCGGCTGGGTCACTTCTTCAACGATTACCCAACGACGGAATGTATCGAAGTCACCGCTTTTACGATCGATTTCTACGCGAACATCGATCTCTTGTTCGTATTTTTTCTTGGTTGCTGTAGCCAGTGCACTTTCCAGCGCTTCGAAAATCTTCTCACGCGGCAGTGATTTCTCGTTGGAGACGGCTTCAACAACAGCCAAAATTTCTTTGTTCATCGCGGGCTTTTCACCTCAATCCAGACTGTTAAAAGTGGGGAACCAGGTTCGCCTTCTGGATATTACTCAGCGCGAACACTTCATCTTTGCCTTCGACTGTCACCGTGATCATTTCACCATCAACGGCTTTGATAATTCCCTGCCATTTACGGCGGTTCTGTACGGCCATACGCAGAACGAGAGCCACTTCTTCACCGGTAAAGCGCACATAGTGCTCGGCCGTGAACATCGGGCGATCGAGGCCAGGTGAGGAAACTTCCAGGTTGTACGCAACGGTAATCGGGTCTTCAACATCAAGAACCGCACTCACCTGGTGGCTGACATCAGCACAATCATCAACATTGATGCCATCTTCACTATCAATATAGATGCGCAGCGTCGATGTACGGCCGCGAACGAATTCGATGCCGACCAGTTCGTAGCCCAGTGCTTCGACCGGTGCAGTAATCATCTCTGTTAATTTTTGCTCTAATGTGGACAAGCCCACCCCCAAGACATAAAAAAAGGGCGTAAAGCCCAGTTATTCTGTAGTCAGATAACAAAAAACCCCGATAAATCGGGGCTTTAGATAACTGAACCCTATAGCCACAACTGTGGCCTGGAGCACTTTCCGAAAGAATTTTTTCAAATCCAGCTACGAAGGCTCTAAGTCTTCACAGTATATTTGAAAAAGAACTTTATGGGAAAGTGGTTGCGGGGGCCGGATTTGAACCGACGACCTTCGGGTTATGAGCCCGACGAGCTACCAGGCTGCTCCACCCCGCGCCTGAAACGTGGCAAATTCTACGCGTTTTGGACAGAATTTGCAAATAATGCTGGGATTTGGTACCGAAGACGGGACGTAAAATCGGCGTTTAGTATATTGATAGTTGACCCCACCTGTCAACCCAACTTCCGCCAGATCGATTAGACCAAAATTTTTACAAAAAACGCACGACTCTCTTCCGGTCTTCGCCAAAAGATGATTAAATGAATACTCACTTATTTTGCATAAAAATGCACAAGAGAGCGAAAGCGGTCTCTAATCAGTCAATCAAGCAGGGTTTTATTCTATGACGACGATTCTCAAGCATCTTCCGGTAGGACAACGTATTGGCATCGCTTTCTCAGGCGGCCTGGATACCAGCGCTGCACTGCTGTGGATGCGCCAGAAGGGAGCGGTTCCGTACGCCTATACTGCGAACCTGGGTCAGCCGGATGAGGACGACTACGATGCCATTCCTCGTCGCGCTAAAGAGTATGGTGCAGAGAACGCGCGCCTGATTGACTGCCGTAAGCAACTGGTCGCTGAAGGTATCGCGGCTATTCAGTGCGGTGCGTTCCATAACACCACCGGCGGCCTGACCTATTTCAACACTACCCCGCTGGGCCGTGCGGTCACCGGCACCATGCTGGTTGCGGCGATGAAAGAAGACGGCGTGAATATCTGGGGTGACGGTAGCACCTATAAAGGTAACGATATTGAACGTTTCTATCGTTATGGCCTGCTGACCAACGCCGAACTGCAGATCTACAAGCCGTGGCTGGATACCGACTTCATCGACGAACTGGGTGGCCGTCATGAAATGTCCGAGTTTATGATCGCCTGCGGCTTCGACTATAAGATGTCAGTCGAGAAGGCCTACTCCACCGACTCCAACATGCTGGGTGCGACGCACGAAGCAAAAGACCTGGAATTCCTGAACTCCAGCGTGAAGATCGTTAACCCGATCATGGGCGTGAAGTTCTGGGACGAGAACGTCAAAATCCAGGCTGAAGAAGTGACCGTGCGTTTCGAACGCGGCCATCCGGTTGCGCTGAACGGTAAAACCTTCTCTGATGATGTTGAGCTGATGCTGGAAGCTAACCGTATTGGCGGTCGTCACGGTCTGGGCATGAGCGATCAGATTGAAAACCGTATCATCGAAGCGAAAAGCCGTGGCATCTATGAAGCCCCGGGAATGGCACTGCTGCACATCGCTTACGAGCGTCTGCTGACCGGCATTCACAACGAAGACACCATCGAGCAGTATCACTCTCATGGCCGTCAGCTGGGTAAACTGCTGTATCAGGGCCGCTGGTTCGATCCACAGGCGCTGATGCTGCGTGATGCGCTGCAGCGTTGGGTGGCAAGCGCGATCACCGGTGAAGTAACGCTGGAACTGCGTCGCGGCAACGACTACTCCATCCTGAACACCGTGTCTGACAACCTGACCTATAAAGCAGAGCGTCTGACCATGGAGAAAGGTGAATCAGTATTCTCGCCTGACGATCGTATTGGCCAGCTGACCATGCGTAATCTGGACATCACCGATACCCGCGAGAAGCTGTTCAACTATGTTGAGAACGGCCTGCTCTCCGCGAATTCCGGTAACGGTCTGCCGCAGGTTGAAAACCTGGAGCACAGCGATAAGAAGTAATCGCTGATATAACGTGCACAAGGCGTCCTATGGACGCCTTTTTTGTGGACTTTCGTAGGGCGGGTAAGCGCAGCGTCACCCGCCATTTTGCCCGGTGGCGCTGCGCTTACCGGGCCTACAAAACCATACCTCAGAATATGCAGACGTAAAAAAAGACGCCTTTCGACGTCTTTCTTCTGGAATATTGGTACCGAGGATGGGACTCGAACCCACAAGCCCGTTAGGGCACTACCACCTCAAGGTAGCGTGTCTACCAATTCCACCACCTCGGTACAGAATACTTAGTGCGGGATATCGCTGGTTGGCTTAGCCGGTGCAGCTGGCTGAGTCTGCTCAGTTTTCGCTGGCGCGCTCAGATTTTCCCACTCGCTTCCTTTGCTGGTCTTGTTGCTGTTGATATTGCCAAGCACAAGGCTGATGATGAAGAACAGCGTAGCCAGAATCGCCGTTGTGCGGGTCATGAAGTTCGCAGAACCACTTGAACCGAACAGCGTACCGGAAGCGCCTGCTCCGAAGGAGGCTCCCATATCAGCGCCTTTACCTTGCTGCAGCATGATCAGCGCTACGAGAGCGATGGCTACAATAAGGAAAATAACTAAAAGAGCTTCGTACATAATCAACCTGTTCCTTGCGGATTTGCCGCATACCAATGCTTCGACCAATTAGCAGGATTTTTGTTTCCCACTGAAGCGGGTGTGAATACTAACCAAAGCGAATGACCTTCGCAAGGGCATTTTTGACGCATTGTATCAACTGCGGAAAAAAACAGCAAAAAGCCATTAATTGCTTAAAACAAAGGCGACAAAAGCCGCCTTTTTATACATTTAGCGTGCACGATTATGCAGCTTTTACAGCATCCGCAATACGGTGTGCAAATTCGGTTACCTGCGCTTCGTCTTCACCTTCCACCATCACGCGGATCAGCGGTTCAGTACCGGACTTACGCAACAGCACACGTCCACGATTGCCCAGGGCCGCTTCAACGTCAGCCATCACCGCTTTAACGTTCTCATTTTCCAGAGGATCGCCTTTACCGGCAGTGAAGCGTACGTTAACCAGGATCTGTGGGAACATTTTCATCCCGCTGCACAGATCGTGCAGGTTCATATGGTTGCGCGCCATTGCGGCAACCACCTGCAGCGCGGCCACGATACCGTCCCCGGTGGTGGTTTTGTCGAGCAGGATAACGTGACCCGAGTTTTCTGCGCCGATGCGCCAGCCCTTCTCCTGTAGTTTTTCCAGCACATAGCGGTCACCCACTTTCGCGCGGACAAACGGAATACCGAGCTGTTTCAGCGCCAGTTCCAGGCCCATGTTACTCATCAGCGTGCCCACCGCACCGCCGCGCAGCTGGCCCTGACGCAGGCCCTCACGGGCAATGATGTAGAGGATCTGATCGCCGTCGACCTTGTTACCTTCGTGGTCGACCATGATCACGCGGTCACCGTCGCCGTCCAGGGCAATGCCCAGGTCGGCTTTCTCTGCCAGAACGCGTGCCTGCAGGGCACGAACATCAGTTGCACCCACCTGCTCGTTAATGTTCAGACCATCCGGCTCGCAGCCAATGGTGATGACTTTCGCACCCAGTTCGCGGAAGACATTCGGGGCGATGTGATAGGTCGCGCCGTTTGCACAGTCCACCACAATTTTGAGGTGAGCCAGGCTCAGCTCATTCGGGAAGGTGCCTTTACAGAATTCGATATAACGGCCCGCCGCATCAACGATACGGTTCGCTTTACCCAGCTCTGCGGAATCAACGCAGGTGATCTCTTTTTCCATTTCGGCTTCAATGGCTTCTTCCACGTCATCCGGGAGCTTGGTGCCGTCAATGGAGAAAAATTTAATGCCGTTGTCGTAGAACGGGTTGTGCGAAGCCGAGATGACAATCCCCGCTTCCGCACGGAAGGTGCGCGTCAGATACGCGACTGCAGGCGTTGGCATCGGGCCCGTAAAGGAAGCGGACAGTCCAGCCGCCGCCAGACCCGCCTCCAGCGCGGACTCCAGCATATAGCCGGAAATACGGGTGTCTTTACCGATAATGATCTTACGGGAACCATGACGCGCCAGCACTTTGCCAGCAGCCCAGCCGAGCTTCAGGACAAAATCAGGGGTGATGGGAGCATCGCCTACACGCCCACGGATACCATCGGTGCCAAAATACTTACGATTACTCATAGCGTTTGTTTTCCTTCGCTGCCAGTGTGGCTTCCACCACACGCATGGCTTCTACTGTTTCTTTGACGTCATGGACACGAATAATGTGCGCGCCCTGCATCGCCGCAATCACCGCGCAGGCCAGGCTGCCGCTCAGGCGTTCGCTCGGCCCCACGTTCAGCAACTGCCCAATCATCGACTTTCTCGACATCCCCACCAGCAGCGGCAGGTCAAAGTGATGGAATTCCGATAAGCGCGCGAGCAACGCATAATTGTGGGAGAGATTTTTACCGAAACCGAACCCCGGGTCGAGCAACAATTTCTCTTTTGGGATACCTGCACGTTCGCAGCGCGCAATATGTTCAATAAAGAAGCGATTCACGTCGGCAAAGACATCATCATACTTCGGTGCTTCCTGCATGGTTTTCGGTTGGCCCTGCATGTGCATCAGGCATACCGGTAACCCGGTCTCTGCCGCAGCTTCAAGTGCGCCGGGCTCAGTGAGCGAGCGAATATCATTGATAATGTGAGCGCCCACTCTCGCCACTTCACGAATCACTTCGGGTTTAGAGGTATCAACGGAAATCCATACTTCAAACCGCTGCGCGATAGCTTCAACCACCGGCACCACGCGCGCCAGCTCTTCTTCCACAGACACGTCAGCCGCACCAGGACGCGTCGATTCGCCGCCCACGTCAATAATAGTGGCACCCGCATTAATCATTAGATTCGCGTGTTTAACCGCCTCGATAAGCGTGTTATGCGTGCCGCCGTCAGAGAAGGAGTCAGGGGTAACATTCAGGATCCCCATCACATGGGGATGTGAAAGATCGAGATGCGAGTCCTGAGCGAATAATTTCATGGCGAAATCCCTGGTATCTATATCGTTAAACAGAAATGAAAAACCCCGGAGCAAGCTCCAGGGTTTGAGGTACAGACAAACGCTTCAACAGCAGTGACTTACTTATCGCCCAACTGTTCTGACATGGTGTTGCCCGGGTTTGGCGTACGCGGTTCATCAACCGGACGCGGCGCACGCGGGGTGCCATTGTTGTCAGAATTATTGGAAGCGCCTGGGTCTTCCCAGCCTGCTGGCGGACGCACTTCACGGCGCGCCATCAGGTCGTCAATCTGCGGTGCATCGATGGTCTCATATTTCATGAGCGCATCTTTCATCGAATGCAGGATGTCCATATTGTCGGTCAGGATCTGGCGTGCACGTGCGTAGTTACGCTCTACCAGAGATTTTACTTCCTGGTCGATGATACGAGCCGTCTCATCGGACATATGTTTCGCTTTAGCCACAGAACGGCCCAGGAATACTTCACCCTCTTCCTCTGCATACAGCAGCGGACCGAGTTTGTCGGAGAAGCCCCACTGCGTCACCATGTTACGCGCCAGGTTTGTCGCAACTTTAATGTCGTTGGACGCACCGGTAGAAACATGTTCCACACCGTAGATAATCTCTTCTGCCAGACGACCGCCGTACAGGGTCGAAATCTGGCTTTCCAGCTTCTGACGGCTGGCGCTGATCGCGTCGCCTTCAGGCAGGAAGAAGGTCACACCCAGCGCACGACCGCGCGGAATAATCGTCACTTTATGCACCGGATCGTGTTCCGGCACGAGGCGACCAATAATCGCGTGACCCGCTTCGTGGTATGCCGTGGACTCTTTCTGCGCTTCCGTCATCACCATGGAGCGACGTTCCGCACCCATCATGATTTTGTCTTTCGCTTTCTCAAACTCCACCATCGATACGACGCGCTTGTTACCGCGAGCGGCAAACAGAGCTGCTTCGTTGACCAGGTTCGCCAGGTCCGCACCGGAGAAGCCCGGGGTACCGCGCGCAATGATTGCCGCGTCGATATCTGGTGCCAGCGGTACGCGACGCATGTGAACTTTCAGAATCTGTTCACGACCGCGAACGTCCGGCAGACCCACAACAACCTGACGGTCGAAACGGCCTGGACGCAGCAGCGCAGGGTCAAGTACGTCCGGACGGTTAGTCGCCGCGATAACGATGATACCTTCGTTACCTTCGAAGCCGTCCATCTCAACCAGCATCTGGTTCAGCGTCTGTTCACGTTCATCATGACCACCGCCCAGGCCCGCGCCACGCTGGCGGCCTACGGCGTCGATTTCATCGATGAAGATAATGCACGGTGCTGCCTTCTTGGCCTGCTCGAACATGTCACGCACACGAGATGCGCCGACACCCACGAACATTTCGACGAAGTCAGAACCTGAAATAGTAAAGAACGGCACCTTCGCTTCACCTGCGATGGCTTTCGCCAGCAGGGTTTTACCGGTACCCGGAGGGCCAACCATCAGCACGCCTTTCGGGATCTTACCGCCCAGCTTCTGGAAACGGCTCGGTTCACGCAGGTACTCAACCAGTTCACCCACCTCTTCTTTCGCTTCGTCACAACCGGCGACATCAGCAAACGTGGTCTTGATCTGGTCTTCCGTCAGCATACGCGCCTTGCTCTTACCGAACGACATGGCACCTTTGCCACCTCCGCCCTGCATCTGACGCATAAAGAAGATCCAGACGCCAATAAGAAGCAGCATCGGGAACCAGGAAATGAAGATAGAAGCCAGCAGGCTTGGTTCTTCTGGCGGCTCGCCAACTACCTTGACGTTTTTGGTCAGAAGGTTATCAAGCAGCTTAGGATCGTTCACCGGGATGTAAGTCGTGTAACGGTTACTATCTTTCTTGGTAACGTTGATCTCACGTCCGTTGATACGCGCTTCGCGAACCTGGTCCTGATTGACCTCCTGCAGGAAGGTAGAATAATCCACCTTGCGGCCATTCGACTCGCTGGGCCCAAAGCTCTGGAATACTGACATCAGCACAACGGCAATGACCAGCCAGAGTATTAGGTTTTTCGCCATGTCACTCAAGGGATTAACCTCATATTACAACTGTGTTAAAAACAGCGTCAGGATACTCTATATCCAGTTTCATTCAAACTTTCGCCTGAAATCTACCGGTTATCATTTTCGCCCGGTCGCTACAATATACACTTCTCGGGAACGGGCCCGGGAAGAGTCCGGCTTACGAACTTTAACCTTCGCAAACAGGGAGCGAATTTCCTTAAGATACTCCTCGAAACCTTCGCCCTGAAACACCTTCACAACAAAACTACCACCAGGCGCTAGTACATCACGACACATTTCTAACGCTAGCTCCACCAGATACATGGCGCGGGGGATATCCACCGCCGGTGTTCCGCACATATTTGGTGCCATATCAGACATGACAACCTGGACCTTACTGTCACCTACACGATCAAGTAACGCTTTCAGCACTAATTCATCACGAAAGTCGCCCTGAAGGAAGTCGACACCGACGATGGGATCCATTGGTAAAAGATCGCACGCGATGATTCGGCCCGTTCCGCCGATCTGCGTTACCGCATACTGGGACCATCCGCCGGGTGCCGCACCGAGGTCAACAACCGTCATCCCCGGCTTAAAAAGTTTGTCACTTTGCTGTATTTCATCAAGTTTAAACCAGGCACGGGAACGCAACCCCTTTTTCTGTGCCTGTTGAACATATTTATCGCTAAAGTGTTCCTG
Organism: Enterobacter sp. 302C9; assembly: GCF_034106085.1. Lineage (NCBI taxonomy): Bacteria > Pseudomonadati > Pseudomonadota > Gammaproteobacteria > Enterobacterales > Enterobacteriaceae > Enterobacter > Enterobacter sp. 302C9. The sequence continues at coordinate 98,297 of NZ_JAWNBW010000003.1, read as the reverse complement.
AAGCCAGCGGCTGGAGCTGGCAGAACGCTTTTTACCTGTCATTTAACATTTCCGTCCTGGTTCATCGTTACCTGCCTGTGACGTAAATTTCTACGCAGCTATTTGGCGATATAAGGGAGATGGCGGTAGAATGAACCGTTTTCAATCCCAACGTAAGCAAAAATATACGATGAATCTGAGTACTAAACAAAAACAGCACCTTAAAGGTCTGGCACATCCGCTCAAGCCTGTAGTCATGCTTGGCAACAATGGTTTGACCGAAGGGGTGCTTGCCGAGATTGAACAAGCGCTGGAACACCACGAGCTGATCAAGGTGAAAATCGCCTCTGAAGACAGAGACACTAAAAACCTGATCGTGGAAGCCATCGTGCGCGAAACCGGCGCCTGTAATGTACAGGTCATCGGTAAAACGCTGGTGCTCTACCGCCCATCTAAAGAGCGTAAAATCTCGCTGCCACGCTAAGGATATCCTGAATCAAACACATTTTCTGTGTGAAACGAGGGATTTCTGTCAGCAGGCGAGCAAAATGCCATGCTCCTTGAGTTGATAAAAGGCCGCTATGCGGCCTTTTTCTTTTCTTTACAATGTATCAACATCTTAGTAGAGAAGCGAATTACAGGTATTCAACCTTAATAATTTCGTATTCCACTTCACCGCCAGGGGTGCGAATGGTGACAACATCGTCCTGCTCTTTGCCAATCAGGCCGCGAGCAATCGGGGAGTTCACTGAAATCAGGTTCTGTTTGAAGTCTGCTTCATCATCACCCACGATGCGATAGGTCTGCTCTTCGTCGTTGTCCAGGTTCAGGACGGTAACGGTAGAACCAAAGATCACACGCCCGTTGTTAGGCATTTTGGTGATATCGATAACCTGTGCATTGGACAGTTTTGCTTCGATATCTTTAATACGCCCTTCGCAGAAGCCCTGCTGCTCACGCGCGGCGTGGTATTCAGCGTTCTCTTTCAGGTCGCCATGCTCGCGCGCATCCGCGATAGCGGCGATGATTTCAGGACGACGCACGGATTTCAGGAAATCCAGCTCTTCGCGCAGTTTTTCGGCACCACGTAAGGTCATCGGAATAGCTTGCATTTGTTATACCTCTTAAACATTCCTGTTGGGAGCAGTGTTCCCTGCTCCTGCCCCCCTAAGCGGGCAAGAAGCAAAAAGAAAACCGACCCGGGAGCAATGCCCCAGGTCAGCAGCAATTTTTCAATTTGATATGCATTTTACCGCGAAGTTCACTATGGGTCATCGTTTACTTTGCAGTGCCATGCACCGTAGTATGACGGTTTGTTTTCGGGTTGTTAGCGCGAGATTATGCGATTTTCCAGATTTATCATCGGATTGACTACCAGTATAACGTTCACCGCCCAGGCCGCGAATGTTGATGAGTACATTAATCAGCTCCCCGCAGGCGCGAACCTTGCCCTGATGGTGCAGAAGGTTGGCGCACAGGCTCCCGAGATTGACTATCACAGTCAACAGATGGCGCTGCCTGCCAGTACCCAAAAGGTGATCACTGCCCTCGCCGCCCTGCTCCAGCTCGGGCCTGACTTCCGTTTTACGACCACACTCGAGACCAAAGGTAACGTCGAGGGTGGCGCACTGAAAGGCGATCTTATCGCCCGTTTTGGCGGCGATCCGACCTTTAAGCGCCAGGATATCCGCAATATGGTTGCGGTACTGAAAAAATCTGGCGTGCAGAAAATTGATGGCAATGTACTGATCGACACGTCCATCTTTGCCAGCCACGATAAAGCCCCAGGCTGGCCGTGGAACGACATGACCCAATGTTTCAGCGCCCCGCCCGCCGCCGCGATTGTTGACCGTAACTGCTTCTCGGTTTCGCTTTACAGCGCGCCAAAGGCAGACGATTTAGCGTTTATCCGCATAGCGTCCTACTACCCGGTCACAATGTTTAGCCAGGTCCGCACGCTGGCGAAAGGCTCCCCGGATGCGCAATATTGTGAGCTGGACGTCGTGCCGGGCGATCTTAACCGCTTCACGCTTACCGGCTGCCTGACGCAGCGCGCCGATCCGCTGCCGCTGGCCTTTGCGATACAGGATGGAGCAAGCTACGCGGGTGCCATTCTGAAAGATGAGCTGAAACAAGCGGGCATAACCTACACCGGCACGCTGCTTCGCCAGACGCAGGTCAATCAGCCCGGCACGGTCATCGCCAGCAAACAGTCTCCTCCGCTGCACGATTTACTGCGAATCATGCTGAAAAAGTCGGACAACATGATTGCCGACACCGTGTTCCGCATGATTGGCCACGCGCGTTTCGGCGTGCCGGGAACCTGGCGCGCGGGTTCAGACGCCGTTCGTCAGATCCTGCGCCAGCAGGCCGGGATCGAGCTGGGTAATACCATCGCCGTCGATGGCTCAGGATTATCGCGTCATAATTTGATCTCTCCGGCCACGATGATGCAGGTGCTTCAGTACATTGCACAGCATGACACTGAGCTAAACTTTATTTCAATGCTGCCGCTGGCCGGGCATGACGGTTCGCTGCAGTATCGCGCCGGGCTTCACGCTGCCGGCGTGGATGGCAAAGTATCCGCTAAGACAGGCTCGCTGCAGGGGGTTTACAACCTTGCAGGCTTCATCACTACCGCCAGCGGACAACGCATGGCATTCGTGCAGTATCTTTCCGGCTATGCCGTCGAACCGACCGACCAGCGCAATCGCCGTATTCCGCTTGTTCGCTTCGAAAGCAGGCTTTATAAGGACATCTACCAGAATAACTAGCGATGAAACTACTCATAGTTGAAGACGATCTGTTATTGCAGGAAGGGCTGGCGCTGGGGCTGGCCAATGAAGGGTATGCCCTTGACTGTGCTGGCACCGCAGCGGAGGCGGACGCTCTGATCCAGAGCGGCGAATACAGTCTGGTGATCCTCGATTTGGGCTTGCCTGATAAAGACGGCGCCACGCTGCTCAGCCAGTGGCGACGCCGCTGTATCGCCAACCCGGTGTTGATCCTGACGGCACGCGATGCCATTGAGGATCGTATCACCGGCCTTGATGCAGGCGCAGATGATTACCTGGTGAAGCCTTTTGCGCTTGCGGAGCTGCAGGCGCGAGTGCGGGCGTTGATTCGCCGCTATCAGGGCCATAGTGATAACTTACTGACCGACGGCGATATTACGCTGAATCTGCAAACCCAGCAGGTACTGCGCCGGGACCAGGCCGTAGAGGTGACGCCAAAAGAGTTCGCCCTGCTTACGCGTCTGATCATGCGCAGCGGGCAAACGGTGCACAGAGAAACACTCCAGCAGGATATCTACTCCTGGCAGGACGACCCGGGGTCAAATACCCTTGAAGTTCACATTCACAACCTGCGTCGCAAGCTCGGCAAGGACAGAATCAAAACCGTCCGTGGCGTTGGCTATCGCCTTGAGAGCCAGAAATGAACAGCATGCGTCGGCGTTTGATGGTGCTGCTGGCGGTTATTCTCTTATTTTTCCAGTTGATAAGCGTCATCTGGCTGTGGCATGAAAGCCGTGAGCAGATTGGTTTTCTGGTGAATGAAACGCTGTCGGCAAAAGCCCGCAATAACCATGTCGAAAAAGAGATCCGCGAGGCGATCGCTTCCCTTCTCGTCCCTTCTCTGGTGATGGTCGGTTTCACGCTGCTGTTTTCATTCTGGGCGGTCACCTGGATAACCCGACCGCTGAATAAACTGCGTGACAGCCTGGCTAACCGTTCGGCGGATAACTTAACTCCGCTTCCTATGTATTCCGACATGGAAGAAATAGGCGCGGTGACAACCTCCCTGAACCAGCTGCTCGCCCGGCTGGACAATACCATTCAGCAGGAGCGTCTCTTCACCGCTGACGCTGCACACGAGCTCCGAACGCCCCTTGCCGGTATCCGGCTTCATCTGGAGCTTATGGCGCAGTCAGGCGCGCCACAGGCCGCGACGTTAATTAGCCGTATCGATCAGCTCATGCATACCGTTGAGCAGCTGCTGATGCTGGCCCGTGCCGGACAGGCAATGGCCAGCGGACACTACGAAACCGTGAGCTGGACTGAAAATATCATTGAACCTCTCGGCCTGGGCCATGAAGCCAAAGAGCATACGGTGATTTGGCCCGCTAAAAGCGCGCTCACGGTTCAGGGAGACGCCGTGCTCCTGCGTCTGATGCTGCGCAACCTGCTGGAGAATGCCGGGCGCTACAGCCCGGCAGGGACAACGATTACAGTGACATTAACCGGGGTCGACGGGGGAACGCAGATCAGCGTGATCGATCAGGGGCCCGGTATTGATGAAGCGCACCGACAATCAATTACCGAGCCATTCCGCCGTCTTGACCAGCGCTACGGTGGCAGCGGTCTGGGCCTGAGTATCGTGCAGCGCATCGTGCAGCTCCACCACGGCAGGTTGACGCTTGAGAATGGCTTTGAAGGTGGTTTGATCGCCAGCTGCTGGCTACCCGCAACGCTGGAATAAAAAAAGCCCCCATAATGGGGGCTTTGGACAGATATTAGTGCTTGTAGATGAACTCGACGCCTTCTTCGTCGTCTTCATCCCAGTCATCGTCCCAGTCTTCATCATCTTCTTCAGCTTCCAGCTCTTCGAGCTGCTGACGGTGGTAGTCATCCCACATGAATTCGACTTTTTCAGGCTGTTTCGCTTCTTCCGCCTGAACAATTGGGTTCTCAATGATGAAGGTCATCACATCCCAGCACAGATCTTTCACGCCAACCTGGCTTGCCGCAGAGATCAGGTAGTATTTATCTTCCCAGCCCATTGCTTCAGCAATCGCTTTCGCTTTCGCTTCCGCTTCGGCTTTGTCCATCAGGTCAATCTTGTTGAAGACCAGCCAGCGTGGTTTATTCGCCAGTTTTTCGCTGTATTTTTCCAGCTCACCGATGATGATGCGGGCGTTTTCAACCGGATCGGAACCGTCGATAGGATCGATATCGATAAGGTGCAGCAGCACGCGGCAACGCTCAAGGTGTTTCAGGAAGCGAATACCCAGACCCGCACCTTCCGCAGCGCCTTCAATCAGACCCGGAATATCGGCAACCACAAAGCTCTTCTCGTTATCCATACGGACAACGCCCAGGCTTGGTACCAGCGTGGTAAACGGATAGTCCGCCACTTTTGGTTTCGCCGCAGAAACCGCGCGAATGAACGTCGATTTACCGGCGTTTGGCATACCCAGCATGCCCACATCTGCCAGAAGCATCAGCTCCAGCTGCAGATCGCGCTTATCGCCCGGCGTACCCATCGTTTTCTGACGCGGAGTACGGTTAACGGAGGATTTGAAACGGCTGTTACCCAGACCGTGCCAGCCGCCTTTCGCCACCATCAGGCGCTGACCGTGTTTGGTCATGTCACCCATGGTTTCACCTGTCCCCTGGTCAATCACACGCGTACCGACCGGAACTTTAATGGTGACGTCTTTACCGCGTTTCCCGGTACAGTCACGGCTCTGGCCGTTCTGGCCACGTTCAGCGCGGAAGGATTTTTCGAAACGGTAGTCGATCAGCGTGTTGAGGTTCTCATCCGCCTCCAGCCACACGTCACCACCATCCCCACCGTCGCCGCCGTCAGGACCGCCACGTGGGATATACTTTTCACGGCGGAAGCTCACGCAACCATTGCCGCCATCACCAGCCACGACCAGGATCGTCGCTTCATCAACAAACTTCATTTTACTCTCCGTAACTCATTCGCCTGAGCGGGGGACTACTACAACCGCTTCATTTTTGCGCCAACGTCCCCAAAGACGATGACCAATGGCGGAATACATCGCGCCCGCAACCACGACAAACGCACCGAGATAACCCAACAGGTTGAGCATCGGTCTGACGAAGACATCGGGCCAGGCCATTGATAACAAATCTGAAAATAACAGCGTAAACAGCGGAGTAAGCGTAATTAACGCGCTCACCTGTGCCGCCTGCCAGCGCGCCATCGCTTCGGCCAGCGCGCCATAACCGACCAGCGTGTTCAGCCCACAAAAAATGAGGCACGCCAGTTGCCAGTCGCTAAGCTGGGAAATCACACCCGGCTTTGCTAATGGCAGCAATGCTATTGTACACAAAGTGTACAATAAAAAGAGGATCTGCTGTGAGGCAAGACGACGCAATAACACCTTTTGTGCGACGCCATAGCTCACCCAAACCGTTGCTGCCCCCACACCAAAAATTACACCCCATGTGTAATCCGTCAGGCGGGTGAAAATCTCAATCAGACTGGTGTTGAAGAACATCACCAGACCGCACAGCATCATGCTCGCCCCGATAATCTGCGTACCGCGCATCTTTTCCTTGAGGATAAAGACGCTGGCGACCATCATGCCCACCGGTGAAAGCTGACCTATCACCTGCGACGCCGTGGGGCTGAGATATTGCAGGGAAGAGCTGAACAGGATGAAGTTACCGAACAGACCGCCCGTCGCGATAGCCAGCAATACCAGCCAGCGCGGTTTGCGGAAGAGCCGCAAGGGTGGAAGCTTACCTTTGATAGCCAGAATGGCCCCGAGGCCGATGCTTGCCATCAGAAAGCGATAAAAGACCACCGTAGGCGGCTCCATCACTTCCAGTACCTGCTTCATTGCAATTGGCAGCGCACCCCAGCACATTGCGGTAGTGAGCGCCAAAAGAATACCAATGCCGGCCTGCTGCTTCATGCCCGTTTTCCCTACAGAAAAAATTACCGGGTTTCCAATGTAAAAAGCCCCGCAACAGGTTGCGGGGCTTTAATCCGTTACCGGACCGAGAAAACCTTACTCAGCAACGATGCTGATGTATTTACGGTTGTTCGGGCCTTTAACTTCAAATTTCACTTTACCGTCTGCTTTAGCAAACAGAGTGTGGTCACGACCGCAACCTACGTTGTTGCCAGCGTGGAATTTGGTACCACGTTGACGAACGATGATGCTACCCGCCAGAACGGATTCGCCACCGAAACGCTTAACGCCAAGGCGTTTAGCTTCTGAATCGCGACCGTTACGTGTGGAGCCGCCAGCCTTTTTATGTGCCATTTAAATCTCTCCTCAGGTCTTAGGCGCTGATGCCAGTAATTTTCACATCAGTGAACCACTGACGGTGGCCCTGCTGCTTACGGTAGTGCTTACGACGACGAAACTTAACGATTTTAACTTTCTCGCCACGACCGTGTGCAACAACTTCAGCTTTGATAACGCCGCCATCAACGAAAGGAACGCCGATTTTGACTTCTTCACCGTTTGCGATCATCAGAACTTCTGCGAACTCAACAGATTCGCCAGTTGCGATGTCCAGCTTTTCCAGGCGAACGGTCTGACCTTCGCTTACTCGGTGTTGTTTACCACCACTTTGGAAAACCGCGTACATATAAACTCCGCTTCCGCGCACGTCCTCGTATGAATCAGAGTGCGCTATAAATATTCACAATAGGGCGCGAATATTACGCAAAACGCGAGCCTTTGACAAGTGCTACCGTCAATACATGAAGAAAAAAAACACAACACGTACGGTAACGTTTATCTGTGCCGTTTTTTCAGTACAATCAGCACTACTATTGATAAACCGAAACCCTTCGTTACCCCATTGAAGATGGGATCAACAGGATAAAAAGCCCGGCTTTTGCGATGAATTTAGAAAAAATCAACGAGTTAACCGCGCAAGATATGGCGGGTGTGAATGCAGCAATCCTGGAGCAACTCAACTCTGACGTTCAGCTGATCAATCAGTTGGGCTATTACATCGTCAGCGGCGGCGGTAAACGCATTCGTCCGATGATTGCCATTCTGGCTGCCAGAGCCGTTGGCTATCAGGGAAATGCTCACATCACTATCGCAGCGCTCATCGAATTTATTCACACGGCGACGCTTCTGCATGACGATGTTGTGGATGAATCGGATATGCGTCGTGGCAAAGCCACGGCAAACGCCGCTTTCGGAAACGCAGCCAGCGTCCTGGTGGGGGATTTTATCTATACCCGCGCCTTCCAGATGATGACCAGCCTGGGCTCCCTGAAAGTGCTGGAAGTGATGTCCGAAGCCGTAAACGTCATTGCTGAAGGCGAAGTGCTGCAGCTGATGAACGTCAACGACCCTGACATTACCGAAGAAAACTACATGCGCGTCATCTACAGCAAAACGGCGCGCCTGTTTGAAGCGGCTGCCCAGTGTTCCGGCATTCTGGCCGACTGTACTGAAGCCCAGGAAAAAGGCCTGCAGGACTATGGCCGCTATCTGGGTACGGCCTTCCAGCTGATTGATGATTTGCTGGACTACAGTGCGGACGGCGAGACGCTCGGTAAAAACGTGGGTGATGACCTGAACGAAGGTAAACCCACCCTGCCGCTGCTTCATGCTATGCGCAACGGAACAGCCGACCAGGCGAAAATGATCCGTGAAGCGATTGAGCAGGGAAATGGCCGCCATCTTCTGGAACCTGTACTGGAAACTATGGCTATCTGCGGATCGCTGGAATGGACGCGTCAGCGCGCGGAAGAAGAAGCCGACAAAGCCATCGAAGCGCTTCAGGTCATTCCAGACAGCCCGTGGCGCGAGGCACTGATTGGTCTTGCCCACATCGCCGTTCAGCGCGACCGTTAATCCCCTTGTTTCTCCCCGCAGCGATAGCGGGGAGATTCCAGTACACACCTGTAAATTCCGTGTTCATGTAAATTCATCGGTTTAGAGACCGCATGAATAAAGCCGTGTCTTATTCTGAATATCCCTTCAAGTAACGCGAACTTTTTAGAACAAGAAGTTGAAATGGGTATAGTAACCGCGTCGTTTCAGAAGAAACGGCGTAGGTGAATCCGAACTTAAGGACGGCGTTATGGATACGAAATTTATCGACTGGCACACGGCTGATATTATTGCCGCGCTGCGCAAAAGAGGCACTTCACTGGCAGCAGAGTCCCGCCGCCATGGACTGAGTTCTTCCACTCTGGCAAACGCCCTCACCCGCCCCTGGCCCAAGGGAGAATTAATTATCGCGACGGCGCTGGATACGCATCCGTGGGTAATTTGGCCTTCGCGCTACCACGATCCTATTACCCATGAATTTATCGACAGATCGCGCATGATTCGCCAGAGAAAGTTAAAAAGAGAACCGCAGGAATAACGCATTTTTGACAGGAACAGCAACCCCCCGGTCATTGCTGGCAGGGGGCTGCCGGAACGATTACTCGCCCTTCACACGCTCGATATTGGCACCCAGCGCGCGCAGTTTATCTTCGATACGTTCATAACCACGATCGATGTGATAGATACGATCCACGATCGTTGTACCTTCCGCGATACAACCCGCCAGCACCAGGCTTGCAGACGCACGCAGATCGGTTGCCATCACCTGAGCACCTGACAGTTTCTCAACGCCGTGGCAAATCACGGTATTACTTTCGATCTCAGCATGCGCGCCCATACGGATCAGCTCCGGTACGTGCATAAAGCGGTTCTCGAAAATGGTTTCTGTGATGAAGCCAGTGCCTTCGGCGACCAGGTTCAACAGGGTAAACTGCGCCTGCATGTCCGTAGGGAACGCCGGATGCGGCGCCGTACGCACATTGACTGCTTTTGGACGCTGACCGTGCATATCGAGGCTGATCCAGTCTTCACCGATTTCGATATCCGCACCCGCATCGCGCAGTTTCGCCAGCACCGCATCCAGGGTATCTGGCTGCGCGTTGCGACAAACAATCTTCCCGCCAGAAATCGCCGCAGCGACCAGGAAGGTACCGGTTTCGATACGGTCCGGCAGAACGCGATAGACACCACCGCCCAGACGCTCAACGCCTTCGATGGTGATACGGTCGGTACCCTGACCGGAAATCTTCGCCCCCAGCGCCACGAGGAAGTTGGCGGTATCCACAATCTCCGGTTCGCGCGCGGCGTTTTCGATGATGGTGGTACCTTCTGCCAGCGTCGCCGCAGACATAATGGTGACCGTTGCGCCCACGCTCACTTTGTCCATGACGATGTGCGCGCCTTTCAGACGACCATTAACGGACGCTTTAACGTAACCTTCTTCCAGCTTGATCTCGGCGCCCAGCTTCTCCAGACCAAAGATGTGCAGGTCAACCGGACGCGCACCGATGGCGCAACCGCCAGGCAGAGAGACCTGCCCCTGACCAAAACGCGCCACCAGCGGGCCAAGCGCCCAGATGGATGCACGCATGGTTTTCACCAGATCGTAAGGGGCTGAGAAGTTGTTCACCTTGCTGGCGTCGATCCAGACGGAACCGTTACGCTCGACTTTCGTGCCCAGCTGGGTGAGCAGCTTCATGGTGGTGTCGATATCTTTCAGCTTCGGTACGTTCTGAATTTCTACCGGCTCTTCAGCCAGCAGCGCAGCAAAGAGGATTGGCAGCGCGGCGTTTTTAGCGCCAGAAATTGTGACTTCGCCCTGGAGACGCGTTGGCCCCTGTACACGAAATTTATCCATTGTGTGCTCTCTTATAAATTCAACCGTGCTGCGGGCCTGTCGCCCTCAGCTCAAAAACCGTTTAGTTTGCGATCGCGTGCCCACTCTTGCGGGGTGAACGCTTTAATCGACAGGGCGTGGATGCGGTTATCCGCAATATATTCCATCAGCGGCGCGTACACAGCCTGCTGTTTCTTCACGCGGCTCATACCGTCGAACATCTCACCCACAGCAATAACCTGGAAGTGACTGCCATCGCCAGTGACGTGGGCTTCCTGAAGGGAGAGTGCATTCATCAGCACTGTCTGGATTTCATGATTTTCCATGGGCTCTTAATCATCTGATAGTGAAAACAAGCCCAACATCTTAGAGCAAAGTGGCGTTGTCTTAAACAAGCAAAAAGCCCCGACGATGAAACAGTCAGGGCTTTCGGAAGTAACGCACTGAAAATATTAACGAGGCAGTACGTCCTGAGGGAGATTGTAGAGCTGCGCAAGAGTCACGACATTATCGCTCGCGCCGTGAAGTTTGACGCTTGTCCCCTGCTTTTTCCCCACGGCAATCAGATGGGCAAGCAGCGCAACGCCTGCCGTATCTACCCGCGTGACGTCTGTCAAATCGATAAGCGTCACGCCCTGCATCGCTTCGTGGCGTTTGTCCCACAGTGGGTTCAGCAGATCCTGATCCAGTTCACCGGACAGCTTTAATGTCTCGCCTTCACGCGACCAGCTGAGTTGCTGTGACATTACTTCTTCTCATCCAGAGTAATTTTCTGGCGAGAGATAGACTGCAGCTGAGCGGTCAGGCCATCAATGCCTTTGGTGCGCAGTAGGTCGCTCCATTCGTTCTGTTTGGTGGTGATCATGCTTACCCCTTCGGCAATCATGTCATACGCCTGCCAGTGACCGGTCTGGCTGTTTTTACGCCACTGGAAATCCAGACGAACCGGCGGACGACCGTTAGGATCGATGATCGTCACACGGATAGGGACGATGGTCGCATCGCCCAGCGGCTGCTCAGGCGCAATCTGATAGGTCTGGCCGTGATACATCGCCAGCGCCTGGCCATAAGCCTGTTTCAGGTATTCACGAAACGCGGCAAAGTAGGCATCACGCTGCGCAGGGGTCGCGTCTTTGTAATAACGTCCCAGCACCAGCGCACCCGCATATTTAATCTGCACGTACGGCAGCAGTTCCTGGTCAACAACGTCACGCAGATAATCAGGATTAGCACGAATTTTAGGCTGTTCGTTTTTAAGACGGTCGAAGGTCTTCTTCGCCGCTTCGTCCATCAGTTTGTACGGGTTACTCTGATCCGCAGCGTGGGCGGCGGTTAGAGGGGCGATGACCAGCATGGCAACCATTAACAGTCGTTTAAACATGAATGACTTCTCCTGATATTAATTCGCAGCACCTGGCGTCGGTGCGACGTCGGTATGATCTTCGCTCTGCGCAGGGGCAGCGTCGGATTTTTTCTCATCCCCTTTACTGTTGTAAAGGAACTGACCAATCATATCCTCCAGAACCATCGCGGATTTCGTATCCTGAATGACGCTACCGTCTTTAAGGATAGTCGTTCCCAGCTCGGGATCTTCAAAGCCAACGTTAAGCGCCAGATATTGTTCGCCCAGCAGGCCGGAAGTACGGATAGAAAGGGAACTGGTGTCCGGGATATGGTTGTAACGCTCTTCGATATCCATCGCGACGCGGGGCAGATAGGTTTTCTCATCCAGCGTAATGTCAGATACGCGTCCGATCACCACGCCGCCGATGCGGACCGGTGAACGCGCCTTCAGCCCGCCGATGTTATCGAAGGTGGCATAGATGCGATACGTCGGCTCGGTGCGTACAGACGTGATATCCGCCGCTCTCAGGCAGATAAACAGCGCGGCCAGCAGCGCCAGCAGCAGGAATACACCGACCCAAATTTCATTTTTTCTCGTTTGCATGAACTCAATTCCCAAACATCAGTGCGGTGAGCACAAAATCCAGACCCAGTACGGCCAGCGACGAATGTACGACTGTACGTGTAGTTGCGCGGCTAATGCCCGCCGACGTCGGGATGGCATCGTAACCATTGAACAATGCAATCCAGGTGACCGTAATGGCAAATACCACGCTTTTAATCAGGCAGTTAACTAGATCCATTCGCAGGTCGATGGCGTCCTGCATCGCGGACCAGAAGAAACCGGCATCAATGCCTTTCCAGTGCACACCAACCAGCGAACCGCCCCAGATACCCACGGCGACAAACAGAATAGTCAGTAACGGTAAAGAGATCACCCCAGCCCAGAAACGCGGCGAGATCACGCGACGCAGCGGATCGACCGCCATCATCTCCATGCTGGAGAGCTGCTCGGTCGCACGCATCAGGCCAATTTCAGCCGTTAATGCCGACCCCGCGCGCCCGGCGAACAACAGCGCCGCCACAACCGGCCCCAGCTCGCGCAGCAGCGAGAGCGCCACCAGCATCCCGAGGCTGGTTTCCGCACTGTAGGTTGTCAGAACCAGATAGCCCTGCAGCCCAAGCACCATACCGATAAACAGACCGGAGACAATGATGATGAGCATCGACAGCACGCCGACATTATAAAGCTGCCGCACCAGCAGCGGTGCGTGCTTACGGAATTCCGGCTTGCCGACCAGCGCGTTGAATAACATCAATCCGGCACGCCCGAACGTCCTGATGGTTTTTATGCCACGGTGTCCGAGAGCGGCCAACGCATTTAACAGCATGAGTGGCTTAACTCCCTATTCCCAGTAAATCGTCACGATAGTCGCCCGCCGGGTAGCGGAACGGCACAGGGCCATCGGCAATACCGTCAAGGAACTGCCGCACGCGCGGATCGCAATTTTCCTGCAGCGCCTGAGCGCTACCGTGTGCGACGATCTTTTTGTCCGCCACAATATAGGCGTAATCGGCAATGCTCAATACTTCCGGTACATCGTGAGATACCACAATGCAGGTGACGCCAAGCGCGCTGTTCAGTTCAGAGATGAGCTTCACCAGCACGCCCATCGTGATGGGATCCTGTCCAACAAACGGTTCGTCGAACATGATTAAATCAGGTTCTAATGCAATGGCGCGTGCCAGCGCGGCGCGGCGCGCCATCCCGCCGGACAGCTCCGAAGGCATCAGCTTTGCGGCGCCCCGCAAACCGACGGCCTCAAGCTTCATCATCACCGTGCTTTTCAGCAGTTCAGGCGGCAGGCTGGTATGCTCACGCAGCGGATAGGCCACGTTATCAAAGACATTCATGTCGGTGAACAAGGCTCCCGACTGAAAGAGCATGCTCATGCGTTTGCGGACAGTATACAGACGCGAGCGTGACATCTCCGGGATGTTTTCGCCATCAAAAAGGATTTCACCGCTATCAGGTGGGATCTGCCCACCAATAAGGCGCAGCAGGGTCGTTTTACCGATCCCGGACGGCCCCATGATGGCAGTGATTTTGCCACGCGGTACGGTCAACGAAATATCATCAAATATCAATCTGTTGGCGCGAGAAAAACTCACGCCGCGAACATCGACTAAATTCGCCATCGTTTGGCTCATTTATGGTTCCTTTATTACCCTGCTCACGTTAAGGCATGCCGCCTGAATCAGCCCTCAACTCCGCATTTTTACAGAATAATAGCCGTTGAGGTTAGCGAAAGCTGGCATTTGTTTTACTTTTCCGGCGCATAAAGTCAAAATTAGGAATTCGTTACGCCTCAGACTGTATGCAGTCCAGCCATTCCCGTGCGATGGACCGACGAGTATACCTGAAGAAAGGACTTTTGATGCTTTTAGCAACAGCACTGTTAATAATTGGTTTACTTTTGGTGGTCTACAGTGCTGACCGTTTAGTGTTTGCCGCATCGATCCTGTGTCGCCTGACGGGCGTACCGCCTGTCGTCATCGGGATGACCGTGGTGAGTGTTGGAACGTCACTTCCTGAAATCATCGTCTCTGTCTCGGCATCGCTGCATGGTCAGTTAGACCTGGCAGTAGGTACCGCGATTGGCTCCAACATCGTCAATATACTCTTGATTTTGGGCCTGGCCGCACTGCTCCATCCATTTCGCGTGCATTCTGATGTTCTGCGCCGTGAATTGCCGCTAATGTTAATCGTAAGCCTGCTGGCAGGCTGCGTATTTTACGATGGTGTTCTGAGCTACAGCGACGGCATTTTCCTGCTGGCGCTGGCCGTCATCTGGCTGCTGTATAGTGTTAAAATCGCCCGTCTGGCTGAGAAGCAGGGTCAGGATAGCCTCACGCGGGAGCAGGTCGCCGAACTGCCGCGAGAAGGTACGCTGCCTGTTGCCCTCCTCTGGCTTGGCATTGCGCTGATCATCATGCCGATGGCAACGCGCATGGTCGTGGATAACGCGACCGTGCTGGCGAACTATTTCGCCATCAGTGAACTGACCATTGGCCTGACGGTGATTGCCATCGGCACCAGCCTGCCGGAGCTGGCCACGGCCATTGCGGGGGCACGTAAAGGTGAGGATGACATTGCCATTGGTAATATCATCGGTTCCAACATATTTAATATCGCCATTGTGATGGGCCTGCCGGCCCTGATTACGCCAGGGCCCTTTAATCCCCTGGCGTTCTCACGCGACTACGGCGTGATGTTATTGGTCAGCGTGATATTTGCCCTGCTCTGCTGGCGGCGGCAACGACAGATCGGCAAAGGCGCAGGCGCGCTGCTGACGGGTGGATTTATCGTATGGATGGCGATGCTGTACTGGCTCTCGCCTCTTCTCTCTGGGTAAACGGAAACGCATTATGTCGCAAATAGAATTGCAGCCGGGTTTTGACTTTCAGAAAGCAGGCAAAGAGGTTCTGGAGATTGAACGTGAAGGTCTGGCGCAGTTAGATCAGTACATTAATCAGGATTTTAGTCTGGCATGTGAGAAGATGTTCTACTGTGCCGGCAAAGTCGTGGTGATGGGGATGGGTAAGTCCGGCCACATTGGACGCAAAATGGCGGCAACCTTTGCCAGCACCGGAACCTCTTCCTTCTTTGTACATCCGGGGGAAGCCGCGCACGGTGACCTGGGTATGGTCACGCCGCAGGATATCGTCATCGCGCTGTCCAACTCCGGGGAGTCCAATGAAATTCTGGCGCTAATCCCGGTACTGAAGCGACTGCAGGTGCCGCTTATTTGCATGACCAGCCGTCCGGAAAGCAGCATGGCGCGGGCGGCCGATATTCACCTGTGCGTGAAAGTGCCCAAGGAGGCCTGTCCGCTCGGCCTGGCGCCGACGTCCAGCACCACCGCCGCGCTGGTCATGGGTGATGCGCTTGCCGTCGCGCTGCTCGAAGCCCGCGGTTTTACGCCGGAAGATTTCGCGCTTTCCCACCCGGGCGGCGCGCTGGGGCGCAAGCTTCTGCTTCGGGTAAACGATATTATGCACACCGGGGATGAGATCCCTCACGTCAGTAAAGAAGCCTCCCTGCGTGATGCGCTGCTGGAAATCACCCGTAAGAATCTGGGTATGACGGTCGTGTGCGACGATCTGATGAAAATTCAGGGGATCTTCACCGATGGGGACCTGCGCCGCGTGTTCGACATGGGTGTAGATGTCCGCACGCTCGGCATTGCCGATGTGATGACGCCGGGCGGTATCCGCGTCCGTCCGGGTACGCTGGCCGTGGATGTGCTGAACCTGATGCAGTCCCGCCACATTACCTCAGTGATGGTTGCCGATGGCGACCAGTTGCTGGGTGTGGTACATATGCATGATCTGCTGCGCGCAGGCGTAGTGTAATGAAGGATAAGACAATGAGTAATGCGGGTGCATCCCTTGCAACCTGTTATGGACCGGTCAGTACCCAGATGATGGCAAAGGCGGAAAACATTCGTCTGCTCATCCTGGACGTGGATGGCGTACTTTCCGATGGCCTGATTTACATGGGCAATAATGGTGAAGAGCTGAAAGCGTTTAACGTTCGCGACGGCTACGGTATCCGCTGCGCGCTCACCTCGGGTATTGAGGTGGCTATCATCACCGGGCGAAAAGCTAAACTGGTAGAAGACCGCTGTGAAACCTTAGGAATTACCCATCTGTATCAGGGTCAATCCGATAAGATGGCGGCGTTTAAGGATTTACTGGGTAAACTGGCTATCGCGCCGGAAAACGTAGCCTACGTCGGGGACGATCTGATTGACTGGCCCGTGATGGCTGAAGTCGGGCTGAGCATCGCCGTTGCCGATGCGCATCCGCTGCTGATCCCGCGCGCTGACTACGTTACCCACATCAACGGGGGCCGTGGTGCCGTACGTGAAGTCTGCGATCTGCTTTTGCTGGCGCAGGGCAAGCTTGATGAGGCCAAAGGGCAATCGATATGAGTAAAACCAGACGCTGGATTATCATTTTGCTTTCGCTTGTCGCACTGGTATTGATTGGCGTGAACCTTGCCGATCGCGACGATCCGCAAACGGAAGTGGTCAACAATAACGATCCAACCTATAAAAGCGATCACAGCGACACCGTGGTCTACAGCCCGGAAGGCGCGCTGAACTATCGCCTGATTGCCCAGCATGTTGAATATTTTTCAGATGACGGTATTTCGTGGTTTACCCAACCTGTCATGACCACATTTGATAAGGACAAAGTGCCAACGTGGTCAATTAAGTCAGATCGGGCAAAACTGACAAATGACCGTATGCTTTATCTGTATGGCCACGTTGAAGTCAACGCCCTGACCGCTGACTCGCAACTGCGAAAAATTACGACGGATAATGCCCAAATTAACCTGGTAACCCAGGACGTGACCTCGCAGGATCTGGTCACACTGTATGGCACAACATTTAATTCCAGCGGTTTGAGAATGCGCGGGAACTTACGCAGCAAGAACGCCGAGCTGATTGAAAAGGTTAGAACCTCCTATGAAATTCAAAACAAACAAACTCAGCCTTAAAGTAATTATCGCCAGCGCGATGCTGGCGACCAGTCTCCCCGCGCTTGCTGTAACGGGCGATACCGACCAACCGATCCATATCGAGTCTGATACCCAGTCTCTCGATATGCAGGGCAACGTCGTCACCTTCACGGGTAACGTCGTCATGACTCAGGGCACCATCAAAATTAACGCCGACAAAGTGGTCGTGACCCGTCCGGGTGGCGAGCAGGGCAAAGAGATCATTGATGGTTACGGCAACCCGGCCACCTTCTACCAGATGCAGGACAACGGCAAGCCGGTGAAAGGCCGCGCTTCGCATATGCACTATGAGCTGGCGAAGGACCTGGTCATCCTGACCGGAAACGCGTATCTGGAACAGCTGGACAGCAACATTACCGGCGACCAGATCACCTATCTGGTGAAAGAGCAAAAAATGCAGGCCTCCAGCGAGAAAGGCAAACGCGTCACGACCGTCCTGGTTCCGTCGCAGCTGCAGGACAAAGGCAAAGGCCAGGCCCCGGCACAGAAGAAGAGTAACTAATTCGTTATGGCAACATTAACTGCAAAAAATCTCGCGAAGGCCTACAAGGGCCGCCGTGTCGTAGAAGATGTCAGTCTGACCGTCAACTCCGGCGAAATTGTAGGGCTGCTTGGCCCTAACGGTGCGGGTAAAACCACCACCTTCTACATGGTCGTTGGCATTGTGCCGCGCGATGCCGGCAACATTATCATTGACGATGAAAACATCAGCCTTCTGCCGCTGCACGCGCGCGCGCGTCGCGGGATCGGCTACCTGCCGCAGGAAGCCTCCATTTTCCGTCGTCTTAGCGTTTACGATAACCTGATGGCGGTCCTGGAAATTCGTAACGATCTGACCAGCGAACAGCGTCAGGATCGTGCCAACGAGTTGATGGAAGAGTTCCACATTGAGCATCTGCGCGACAGCCTCGGTCAGGCACTCTCCGGGGGTGAACGCCGTCGTGTTGAGATTGCACGTGCGCTGGCCGCAAACCCGAAATTTATCCTTCTGGATGAACCGTTTGCCGGCGTTGACCCGATCTCGGTTATCGACATTAAACGCATCATTGAACACCTGCGTGACAGCGGGCTTGGCGTACTGATCACCGACCACAACGTCCGTGAAACGCTGGCCGTGTGTGAACGCGCGTATATTGTCAGCCAGGGCAATCTGATCGCCCACGGTACGCCGCAGCAGATCCTCGAAGACGATCATGTTAAGCGCGTCTATCTTGGGGAAGACTTCAGACTCTGATAGGGTAGAGGTAACGTAACGCCGAACCGGAGAAAAATGCTCTGAACATGAAGCAAGGTTTGCAATTAAGGCTCAGCCAACAACTGGCAATGACGCCGCAGCTACAGCAGGCAATTCGCCTGTTGCAACTGTCCACGTTAGAACTTCAGCAGGAGCTCCAGCAGGCGCTGGACAGCAACCCCCTGCTGGAACAAACCGATCTTCATGACGAGGTAGATACTCAGCAGTCACAGGATACAGAAGCGCTCGACACCGCGGATGCACTCGAACAAAAAGAGATGCCCGACGAGCTACCGCTGGATGCCAGCTGGGATGAAATCTACACCGCCGGAACCCCTTCCGGTACGCGTGCAGACTACCAGGATGATGAGCTACCGGTCTATCAGGGAGAAACCACCCAGTCGCTGCAGGATTACCTGATGTGGCAGGTGGAACTTACCCCCTTCTCCGATACCGACCGCGCGATTGCCACCTCAATTGTCGATGCCGTTGACGACACCGGCTATTTGACCGTCACGCTGGACGATATCCTGGAAAGCATGGGCGACGAAGAGATTGAACTTGAGGAGATCGAAGCCGTTCTGAAGCGCATCCAGCGTTTCGATCCGGTAGGCGTGGCCGCAAAAGATCTGCGCGACTGCCTGCTGATCCAGCTTTCTCAGTTCAGCAAAGAGACGCCATGGCTCGACGAGGCGCGCTTAATCATCAGCGATCATCTGGATCTGTTGGCCAACCACGATTTCCGCAGCCTGATGCGCGTCACGCGCCTGAAGGAAGAGGTGCTGAAAGAAGCGGTGAATCTGATCCAGTCACTCGATCCGCGCCCGGGACAGTCGATCCAGACCAGCGAGCCCGAGTACGTCATCCCGGACGTGCTGGTGAGAAAACACAATGACCGCTGGGTCGTTGAACTGAATTCAGACAGCATCCCTCGCCTGCAAATCAACCAGCAGTATGCCTCCATGTGCACCAGCGCGCGTAACGACTCCGACAATCAATATATTCGTAGCAATCTTCAGGAAGCGCGATGGCTGATCAAAAGTCTGGAAAGCCGAAATGATACGCTGCTGCGCGTCAGCCGCTGTATTGTCGAACAGCAGCAGGCGTTCTTTGAGCAGGGCGAAGAGTATATGAAACCGATGGTACTGGCGGATATCGCCCAGGCCGTCGAGATGCATGAATCAACCATTTCCCGTGTCACCACGCAGAAGTATCTGCACAGTCCACGCGGTATATTTGAGCTTAAGTATTTCTTCTCCAGCCATGTGAATACCGAGGGCGGCGGCGAAGCGTCGTCAACGGCCATTCGTGCCCTGGTGAAGAAGTTGATCGCCGCGGAGAACCCCGCGAAGCCACTAAGCGACAGTAAGTTAACCACCATGCTGTCCGATCAGGGTATTATGGTGGCACGTCGTACTGTTGCGAAGTATCGAGAGTCTTTATCCATTCCGCCGTCCAACCAGCGTAAACAGCTGGTCTGACACAACCGATAAGGAAGACACTATGCAGCTCAACATCACTGGACAAAACGTCGAAATTACTGAGGCTTTACGCGACTTCGTGAACGCGAAGTTTGCAAAACTCGAGCAGTATTTCGAAAGGATCAATCAGGTCTATATTGTGTTGAAAGTGGAGAAAGTGACTCATATCTCGGATGCCACCCTGCATGTTAACGGGGGTGAACTGCATGCCAGTGCGGAAGGGCAAGACATGTACGCTGCTATCGACGGCTTGATTGATAAGCTTGCACGACAGCTCAATAAACATAAAGATAAACTGAAACAACACTAATTGTCCGGGCAGTTAACGGGTGCAGGACGGCCTGTTGTGAAACACAACAGGCCATTTGTACAGTTAGCGCTTAGGTGAAATTATGATGAACAACGATTCCGCTCTTCAACTGAGCAATGTCCTTAACCAGGAATGTACCCGCAGTGCGGTTCACTGCCAGAGCAAAAAACGTGCGCTGGAGATCATCAGTGAACTGGCTGCCAAACAGCTGGGCCTGCCGCCGCAGGTGGTGTTTGAAGCGATTCTGACCCGTGAAAAAATGGGCAGTACCGGTATCGGCAACGGCATCGCGATCCCGCACGGCAAACTGGAAGAGGATACCCTGCGTGCCGTTGGTGTGTTTGTGCAGCTTGAAACACCCATCGCCTTCGATGCCATTGATAACCAGCCCGTCGATCTCCTCTTCGCGCTGCTGGTGCCTGCCGACCAGACGAAAACCCATCTGCATACGCTGTCGCTGGTCGCAAAACGTCTGGCCGATAAAACCATTTGCCGTCGACTGCGCTCGGCCCAAAGTGATGAAGAGCTCTATCAAATTATCACTGAAGCAGAAGGCAATCAGGATGATGCATAACCAGGAGATGGCCTTCACATCTGTTGTCCTGAGGAGAAACGGAACATGGTGCTGATGATTGTCAGTGGCCGTTCAGGGTCGGGGAAATCCGTTGCTCTGCGCGCCCTGGAAGACATGGGTTTTTACTGCGTCGATAACCTGCCGGTCGTGTTGTTACCTGATCTGGCCCGCACGCTGGCGGAGAGACAAACCTCTGCCGCGGTCAGTATCGACGTTCGTAACATGCCTGAATCGCCAGAGATCTTCGAACAGGCCATGAGCAACCTGCCTGACGCGTTCTCGCCTCAGCTGCTGTTCCTCGATGCAGACCGCAATACGCTGATCCGCCGCTACAGCGATACCCGTCGTTTGCACCCGCTATCCAGCAAGAACCTCTCTCTGGAGAGCGCTATCGATGAAGAGAGCGACCTGCTGGAGCCGCTGCGTTCTCGTGCCGACCTGATTGTCGACACCTCTGAGATGTCCGTTCACGAGCTGGCGGAAATGCTGCGTACCCGGCTGTTGGGTAAACGCGAGCGCGAACTGACGATGGTGTTCGAATCCTTCGGCTTTAAGCACGGTATTCCGATTGATGCGGATTACGTTTTCGACGTGCGCTTCCTGCCAAACCCGCACTGGGATCCAAAACTGCGTCCAATGACCGGTCTGGATAAGCCGGTGGCGGCGTTCCTCGACCGGCACACAGAAGTACACAATTTTATCTACCAGACGCGAAGCTACCTTGAGCTATGGTTACCTATGCTGGAGACAAACAATCGTAGCTACCTGACGGTGGCGATTGGTTGTACCGGCGGTAAACATCGTTCGGTTTACATCGCCGAACAGCTGGCCGACTATTTCCGCTCGCGCGGTAAGAACGTTCAGTCCCGTCATCGCACGCTGGAAAAACGTAAAACATGACCGTAAAACAAACCGTTGAGATCACCAACAAGCTGGGTATGCATGCACGCCCGGCGATGAAGCTGTTTGAGCTGATGCAAGGTTTCGATGCAGAGGTACTGCTGCGGAATGACGAAGGCACCGAAGCGGAAGCGAACAGCGTGATTGCGCTGCTGATGCTGGATTCCGCCAAAGGGCGCCAGATTGAAGTAGAAGCCACCGGCCCTCAGGAAGAGGAAGCGCTGGCGGCGGTGATTGCCCTGTTTAACGCAGGGTTCGACGAAGATTAAGGTCTGCTATTCAGGCGGGTAGCGCTGCGCTTACCCGCTCTACATAAGATTATTACGCTGCATAAACTCCTCTCCACCCAGCTGATTCATCTGGCGCATAATCCACGCCTGACGGCTTCGCACGTACCCTGATGGGGCAATGGCCTTAAAGCGGATAGGGTTCGGTAACACAGCGGCCAATAGCGCCGCTTCTGACATGCTCAGACGGCTGGCTGGCTTATTAAAATATCGCTGTGCGGCAGCTTCCACGCCAAATATACCGTCGCCAAACTCAGCGACGTTCAGATAGACGGTCAGAATGCGTTTTTTGCTCCAGACCGTTTCCATTCCCAGGGTCAACCCCGCTTCCAGCCCTTTTCGCACCCAGCTTCGACCATCCCACAGAAACAGATTTTTGGCCGTCTGCTGCGACAAGGTTGATGCCCCGCGCACGCGATTTTCATGGCGTTCGTTATGGGCTAGCGCCTTCTCAATGGCCGCCACGTCGAACCCCCAGTGCTCCGGGAATTTCTGGTCCTCCGCCGCGATGACCGCCAGCCCCATGAACGGGGAGATCTCGTCCATGCTCACCCAGTCAGAGTGGGCAACGTAGCCGAAATCGCCGCTGAGCCACGCGCTAAGCTGGCGCTCAACCATAACGGCAGAGAACGGTACCGGCATAATGCTGAATAAAGCCAGCCCGCCCCCCCAGAATACCGCCAGCACAAGTACGATGCGCAAGAGAAAACGTTTCACCCCTGCGCCTGCGGCAAATTTACGCCTCATTCAGTCAGCACCAGCACGCGGGCCACCAGCTTTTCAATACCTGAGGCCGCCTCAGCAATATTGTTCGCCAGCATATAAGCCGGCGTGGTGACAATTTTGTTATCTTCATCAACCACAATGTCATCAACCGGGCACGGAACGTGTTCGCCCCCCATTTCCTCGACGATCTCTGCGGTATCAATATCCGTCCCGATAGTCAGGCGCAGCGGGAAATCAAAAATCCTGGGCAGCATTGCCGGCGCGATGCAGATAAAGCCCTGCGGTTTTCCTGCCGCATGCATGGCCTGCGACAGCGCTTTAAGATGAGGATCGATCTGACACTCCGCACCCTGCGCAGCAAAGGTACTGAGATTTTTGGCCGCGCCAAACCCACCCGGCACAATGAGCGCATCAAGCTCTGTAGGGTCTGCCTGAATAAGAGGATGGATATCACCTCGCGCAATACGCGCGGCTTCAATCAGTACATTACGGGTTTCCGCCATCGGCTCGCCGGTAAGATGATTAATCACATCCGCCTGATTTTTGTCCGGCGCAAAACAAATAACCTCTACTCCCTGCTTAGCCAGGGCCAGCAGCGTGATTACGGCTTCATGTATTTCAGAACCATCATAAACACCGCATCCGCTCAGCACGACACCAATCTTTTTCATCATGACAATCCTTTTCTGCAACTTGCTGAAGCACATTAATAATTTTGATTAAAACGCTATGCTTCACACATTTCACTGATTCATGTAACAAACCATTTAAGATTTGCTATCTTATCTGCGTGCGGCCTAAATTTTTCAGGCAGCGCCCTTTCGAAAATAACTTTATAAAACAGGCGCAGCCACGATTTCCCTGGTGTTGGCGCAGTATTCGCGCACCCCGGTTAATCCGGGGTCATTTTTTTCTGGCGTCTACCCAGGCTTTAAGCACCGCCACATCGTTTTGCCACTCTTGTTTCATCTCTTCAACCCAATCACCCACGTTATCTTCCCATGCAGGTAAATCAGGCGACTGAATCTGTTGACCCAGCTGCTGCAGATGGCGTAAGCCAACCGAGCCGGCGGCACCTTTGATTTTGTGTCCTTCTTCGACGATGCCTTTTTGGTCACGAGCCGTCAGGTTTGATTCCAGCACGCTCAGATAGCCCGGCATCATTTTTTCGAACACCGCCAGACCATCGGTAATCAGTTTCGGACCCACCAGATCGATGTACTGCTCCAGCATCGCGGTATCGAGTATCGTTTGGGCTTTTGCGCTATCAACAGACGTCATGGTGCTCTCCTCTTCATCACGGGTATCCCAGAACTTTTTAATCATGGCGGTCAGAGCAGGCACCGCCAGCGGCTTGCTGAGTACATCGTCCATACCGGCATCGAGATACTCTTTTTTGTCTTTCAGCACATTCGCCGTCAGCGCCACCAGCGGCGGCAGCTCGTCGGCCGCGTACTGACGCGTCAGCTCACGCGAGATATCCAGCCCGGTCATATCCGGCAGCTGGATATCGAGCAGAACAAGATCGTATTCGCCCGGTTTAAACATCTCCAGCGCGGCCTTACCTGTCATGGCGACATCCACGCTGTTGCCCAGTTTTTCCAGCACCGAGCGCGCCACAATCACGTTCAGCTCAATGTCTTCCACCAGCAGGACGTGCAGCGCGGGCAGCGGCATGTCGTCGTTTTCAAAGGTGTCTTCAACCTCTTCCGCCACCGCCGGCGCATGGACCGTCAGCGTGAAGGTTGATCCTTTGCCCGACTGGCTGACAACGGTGATATCGCCCCCCATGCTCTTCGCCAGCCGCTTAGAGACCGCCAGGCCAATGCCCGTTCCTGTCGCCGGTTTCCCACCGTTGCTGTCTTTCACCTGGTAGTACATCGCGAAAATTTTGTCCTGCTCCTCCTGCGGAATACCCATCCCGGAGTCTTCCACCTCGAAGTGCAGCATATCGCCTTCGTCAAAGCGGATGCGCACCGCCACCTGCCCCTTCTGGGTAAATTTCACCGCGTTGCTGATGAGATTCCACAGGATCTGACGCAGACGCGTGCCGTCGGTCACCACTTTATGCGGCAGCGGCAGGGTGGGATCCATGACAAAGCTCAGTCCCTTCTGCTGCGCCTGCAGGCCGGACAGGTTTTCTAGGTCGGCAAGGAAGCTGGTGAAATCAACAGGCTGATTATCAAGCTGAACTTTACGGCGCTCCATCTTATCCATATCAATAATATCGTTGAAGATATTACCCAGCGTGACCGCAGAGACATGGATAGTCTTGAGGTATTTTTCCTGCTCTGCTGTCAGGTCGGTATCCAGCAGAATACGGCTCAGCCCGACAATGCCATTAAGCGGCGTACGCAGCTCGTGGCTGATGGTCGAGATAAAGGTAGTCTTGTCGCGGCTGGCGCGCTCCAGAGCGTCCTGGTAGCGCTTACGCTCGGTGATATCGCGGCCAAAGCCCATCAGGCCGTGGCGTTTCCCCACGCGGTCATAGTAGGGCACCTTACGGATCTCAAAGCAGGCCTTGCGTCCGTCCGGGTAATCCAGCCACTGTTCATAGGTCAGCGAGACGTTATGGCGGAATACTTTTTCGTCCGTCTCCATGACCTTGGCCGCCGCCTCTTCAGAGTAAACGTCCTGCGGCTTCAGGTTAATCAGCTGCTTCTCGCTTTTCCCGGTAAGCAGCTCCATCGCCCGGTTACAGCCGGAAAATTCTTTATCTTCATTACGGTAAAACACCAGATCCGGCGAAGCATCGAGGAACGACCGCAGGAAAGAGGATTGCTGCTCAAGCTGGATCTGCGTGACCTCGCGCTCTTTCATTTCGATTTTCAGCTGTTCCAGCGTGGCCTGACGCTCGGCTTCCGCCTTCTCACGATCGGAAATCTCCTGATTCAGCTGCGCAATATTGTCTTTAAGCTGGACGTTGAGCTTCAGGTCGCGCTCGCGCATCTCTTCCAGTTTATCGACCAGTTTTGACAGACGCTGACGGGACTCTTCCAGCTGTTCAACCACCACGGAAAGGAAATAGACCGCCCAGGGCGTAATGAGCAAGCCAAAGAAGATGGAGCGGATGACGTCGATACTCTCGACCTGACCATGCAGAACCATGGTGACGGCCATTTGTACGACAATGGCCAGAACGACCAGCGCCAGCGCAAGCAGCATGGAGAAACGCACCAGCCCAAGCTTCATCATCAGGTCGACGTAATACTGGGCAAGCATTCGAATTTGCTTCATAGAGGATCCCTTCACGACTTTATCGCTCAATAATACTCAAATTCAGGGCGAGGCGTTGAAGGTTGTGAGAAAAAGTGCGGGGTGAAACAGGAGATTAGCCTCGCTCCCGGTTAACCGGAAGCGAGGAGAGGTCAATCAGGAGCGTTTCAACAGCAGCCAGAGGCTGATCAGGAGGAAACTGGCGCTTGGCAGCAGCGCACCAATTATCGGCGGAATGCCATAAACCAGCGTCAGCGGACCGAAGATCTGATCGAGCACGTAGAACACAAAGCCGAAACTGATACCGGTCACGACGCGCACGCCCATCGGCACGCTGCGTAACGGGCCGAAGATAAACGACAGCGCCATCAGCATCATCACCGCCACGGACATCGGCTGGAAGATCTTGCTCCACATGTTGAGCTGGTAACGTCCCGCATCCTGCCCGCTCGACTTCAGGTATTTCACATAGTTGTGCAAACCGCTGATGGAGAGCGCGTCAGGATCCAGCGCCACAACACCGAGCTTATCGGGCGTCAGGTTGGTTTTCCACGTACCGGTTACCGTCTGAGAACCCGTAATCTGTTTCGGATCGGTCAGGTTAGACTCATCGACCTGGGACAAACGCCACTGTTTATGTTCGGCGTCAAATTTTGCCGAAGAGGCGTGGCGGACTGACTCCAGACGGCGCTGGTCATCGAAAGCATAGATGCTCACCCCACCCAGCTCATCATTCCCCTTCACCCGTTCGATGTAGACGAAGTTTTTACCGTCTTTCGCCCATAAACCTTGTTGGGTCGAGAGCAGCGAGCCGCCGTACATGGCCTGCGCACGGTAGTTACGCGCCATCTGTTCACCCTGCGGCGCGACCCACTCGCCAATCGCCATGGTCAACAGCACCAGTGGGATCGCGGTTTTCATTACCGACAGCGCAACCTGCATGCGGGTAAAGCCCGAGGCCTGCATAACGACCAGCTCACTGCGCTGCGCCAGCATCCCCAGCCCCAGCAGCGCGCCCAGCAGGGCCGCCATCGGGAAGAAAATCTGCACATCTTTCGGCACGCTGAGCAGGGTATACATCCCCGCGCCCATCGCGTCATAGCTCCCCTGGCCGGCTTTTTTCAGCTGATCGACAAATTTGATTATGCCGGAGAGCGACACCAGCATGAACAACGTCATCATGATGGTGGTAAAAATGGTTTTACCGATATAGCGATCAAGAACGCCAAACGCCTGCATTAGATGGCTCCTTTACGCGAGAATCGGGCACGTATGCGGCGCACAGGCACCGTATCCCACAGGTTTAATCCCAGCGCCAGTAAGATGTACAGGCTGTTGACGAACCATGTCCAGACCATAGGGTCCAGCTTACCCTTCGCGCCGTTAGAACGAATCGAGGTTTGCAGCAGGAAATAGATCAGGTAAAGCAGCATCGCCGGCAGCATAGAGAGCACACGGCCCTGGCGCGGGTTCACCACGCTCAGCGGAACGACAATCAGCGCCATCATAAATACGGTGAAGACAAGCGTAATACGCCAGTGGAACTCAGCACGCGCTCTGTCGGTATCGGTATTCCACAGGGTACGCATGTCCATTTGTTCGGTATCCGTTGGATCGAGCGCCACCGCCTGATGGCCGATAATGGCCTGATAGTTCTGGAAATCCGTAATACGGAAGTCGCGCAGCATGGCGGTGCCTTCGAAACGGGTGCCTTTGTTCAGCGTCACGATCTGAGAACCATCTTTGCGCTGAGCAAGCTGACCGGAGTCTGCAACCACCACGGAAGGACGCGCGTTACCTTTGGGACGTAACTGCGCCAGGAATACGTCGTTGAATTTACTGCCGTCAACGCTCTCAATAAACAGCACGGAGTTACCGTCGGTCGCCTGCTGGAACTGCCCCTGGGCTAAGGCTGCCATGCCGGGGTTGGCTTTTGCTTCGGCCAGCACTTCGTCCTGATGACGGGAAGACATGGGACCCGCCCACATCACATTCACCGCCGCGACAATACCCGTGAACAGCGCCAGTATCATGGCCGCTTTCACCAGTACCGCTTTGCTCAGGCCACAGGCATGCATCACCGTGATTTCACTCTCGGTGTAGAGTTTCCCAAGCGTCATGAGCAGGCCAAGGAAAAGACTTAGCGGCAGGATGAGCTGCGCCATTTCCGGGATCCCTAAGCCAAGCAGGGAAAGCACCAGATTTGTTGGAATTTCGCCGTCAACGGCCGCACCGAGGATCTTAACCAGCTTCTGACAGAAAAAAATCAGCAGCAGGATGAAGAGGATCGCCAGTTGGCTTTTGAGCGTCTCCCGCACCAGATATCTTATGATTATCACTTTAAATACGCCCGTAAAAACCCGTCTCTTTGCTGGAAAATCGCTTGTTTCATGGCTTAAACGTCATTTATTCTCTTGAGTCGTCGAAATCATCGCTAAGATTAAAACATCCGGCGGATTCACGCTTCAGGACTTTTTCTGACGTGTCGAAACCGTAGTAACGTAAGATTAACACGAAGTCACCACAACAGCGGACATGAGTTACGAAAGGTTTCAATTCTATCCGTAGCTGCCGCCGTTGTCTTTAAGATTCAGGAGCGTAGTGCATGGAGTTCAGTGTAAAAAGCGGTAGCCCGGAGAAACAGCGGAGTGCCTGCATCGTTGTGGGCGTCTTTGAACCACGCCGACTCTCCCCGATCGCCGAGCAACTCGATAAAATCAGTGACGGCTATATTAGCGCCCTGCTGCGCCGTGGCGAACTGGAAGGCAAACCTGGGCAGACGCTGTTACTGCACCATGTTCCGAACGTGCTGTCAGAACGTATTCTGCTGATTGGCTGCGGCAAAGAACGCGAGCTTGATGAACGTCAGTATAAGCAGGTGATTCAGAAAACAATCAATACGCTGAATGATACCGGCTCAATGGAAGCCGTCTGCTTCCTGACGGAGCTGCACGTTAAAGGGCGTAACACCTACTGGAAAGTGCGTCAGGCGGTTGAAACGGCAAAAGAGAGCCTGTACAGCTTCGATCAGCTGAAGACCAATAAAAGCGAGCCGCGTCGTCCGCTGCGTAAAATGGTCTTTAACGTGCCAACCCGTCGCGAGTTGACCAGCGGCGAACGCGCGATCCAGCACGGTCTGGCGATCGCAGCCGGCATTAAAGCGGCCAAAGATCTCGGCAACATGCCGCCTAATATCTGTAACGCGGCGTACCTGGCCTCTCAGGCACGTCAGCTGGCCGACGCCTACAGCAAAAACGTCATTACCCGCGTCATCGGCGAACAGCAGATGAAAGAGCTGGGGATGCACTCTTACCTTGCGGTCGGTAACGGCTCGCAGAACGAATCCCTGATGTCCGTCATCGAGTACAAAGGCAATCCGTCCGAAGACGCGCGCCCGATTGTGCTCGTCGGTAAAGGCCTGACCTTCGATTCCGGCGGTATCTCCATCAAGCCTGCCGAAGGCATGGATGAGATGAAGTACGACATGTGCGGTGCGGCGGCGGTTTACGGCGTGATGCGCATGGTCGCGGAACTGCAGTTGCCTATCAACGTGATCGGCGTACTTGCGGGCTGCGAAAACATGCCTGGCGGGCGCGCCTATCGTCCGGGTGACGTTCTGACCACCATGTCCGGCCAGACCGTTGAAGTGCTGAACACCGACGCCGAAGGCCGTCTGGTGCTGTGTGACGTGCTGACCTATGTTGAGCGCTTCGAGCCGGAAGCGGTGATTGACGTCGCTACCCTCACCGGAGCCTGTGTGATTGCGCTGGGTCACCATATCACCGGCCTGATGTCGAACCACAATCCTCTGGCGCACGAGCTTATTGGTGCCTCAGAGCAGGCCGGGGATCGCGCATGGCGTCTGCCGCTGGGTGACGAGTATCAGGATCAGCTGGAGTCTAACTTTGCGGATATGGCGAACATTGGCGGACGTCCTGGCGGGGCGATCACCGCGGGCTGCTTCCTGGCACGCTTCACCCGCAAGTACAACTGGGCGCACCTGGATATCGCGGGCACCGCATGGCGCTCCGGTAAAGCCAAAGGCGCAACCGGCCGTCCAGTGGCGCTGCTGTCGCAGTTCCTGCTGAACCGCGCAGGTTTTAACGGCGACGAGTAAGTCAAAACGGCAGTAAACCGTAGGCCGGGTAAGGCGAAGCCGCCACCCGGCTTAAGCATTTAAAGTGAGCACAAGAAGCCCCATATATGAAGAATGCAACGTTCTACCTTCTGGACAACGACACCCATCAGGATGGCCTCAGCGCCGTAGAACAGCTGGTGTGTGAAATTGCCGCAGAACGTTGGCGCGCAGGTAAACGCGTTCTGATTGCCTGTGAAGATGAACAGCAGGCGATTCGCCTGGATGAAGCGCTGTGGGCGCGCCCCCCGGAGAGTTTTGTGCCGCATAATCTGTCGGGCGAAGGCCCGCGCGGCGGT
Source organism: Enterobacter sp. 302C9 (assembly GCF_034106085.1). Classification (NCBI taxonomy): domain Bacteria; kingdom Pseudomonadati; phylum Pseudomonadota; class Gammaproteobacteria; order Enterobacterales; family Enterobacteriaceae; genus Enterobacter; species Enterobacter sp. 302C9. Next base: position 67,822 of record NZ_JAWNBW010000003.1, on the reverse strand, counting down.
GCACCGGTTGAAATTGCCTGGCCGCAAAAGCGCAACAGCAGCGCGCGCGATATTCTGATTAGCCTGCGGATAGATTTTGCAGATTTTGCCACCGCTTTCACAGAAGTGGTAGACTTTGTCCCTTACGAAGAATCTTTAAAACAACTGGCGCGCGAACGCTATAAAGCGTACCGCCTGGCTGGTTTTAACCTGAATACGGCAACCTGGAAATAATGGAAAAGACATATAACCCACGCGATATCGAACAGCCGCTTTACGAGCACTGGGAACAGCAGGGCTATTTCAAGCCTAACGGCGACGAAAGCAAAGAGTCCTTCTGCATCATGATCCCGCCGCCGAACGTCACCGGCAGTTTGCATATGGGTCATGCTTTCCAGCAGACCATCATGGACACCATGATCCGCTACCAGCGTATGCAGGGTAAAAACACCCTGTGGCAGGCGGGGACTGACCACGCGGGTATCGCGACCCAGATGGTGGTTGAGCGTAAAATTGCCGCTGAAGAAGGTAAAACCCGCCACGACTACGGTCGCGACGCGTTCATCGACAAAATCTGGCAGTGGAAGGCGGAATCCGGCGGCACCATTACCCGTCAGATGCGCCGTCTCGGCAACTCCGTGGACTGGGAGCGCGAACGCTTCACCATGGATGAAGGCCTGTCCAACGCCGTTAAAGAAGTCTTCGTCCGCCTGTACAAAGAAGACCTGATTTACCGCGGCAAACGCCTGGTAAACTGGGATCCGAAACTGCGCACCGCCATCTCTGACCTGGAAGTGGAAAACCGCGAGTCTAAAGGCTCCATGTGGCACATCCGCTATCCACTGGCCGATGGCGCAAAAACCGCAGACGGTAAAGATTACCTGGTGGTCGCAACGACCCGTCCGGAAACCCTGCTGGGTGATACCGGCGTGGCCGTTAACCCGGAAGATCCGCGTTATAAAGATCTGATCGGCAAATTCGTGGTGCTGCCGCTGGTAAACCGCCGTATTCCGATTGTGGGCGACGAACACGCCGATATGGAAAAAGGCACCGGCTGCGTAAAAATCACCCCGGCGCACGACTTCAACGACTATGAAGTTGGTCGTCGTCACGCCCTGCCGATGATCAACATTCTGACCTTCGACGGCGATATCCGCGAAAGCGCAGAAGTGTACGATACCAAAGGCAACGAATCCGACGTTTACTCCAGCGACATCCCGGCTGAGTTCCAGAAGCTGGAGCGTTTTGCCGCGCGTAAAGCCATCGTGGCTGCCGTTGACGCGCTCGGCCTGCTGGAAGAGATCAAACCTCACGATCTGACCGTGCCGTACGGCGACCGTGGCGGCGTGGTTATCGAGCCAATGCTGACCGACCAGTGGTACGTGCGTGCCGACGTGCTGGCGAAACCGGCTGTGGAAGCGGTTGAAAACGGCAGCATTCAGTTCGTGCCGAAGCAGTACGAAAACATGTACTTCTCCTGGATGCGCGACATTCAGGACTGGTGTATCTCCCGTCAGCTGTGGTGGGGTCACCGTATTCCGGCGTGGTACGACAACGAAGGCAACGTTTACGTTGGCCGTAGCGAAGACGAAGTGCGTCAGGAAAACAACCTGAGCGCGAACGTTGCGCTGCGTCAGGACGAAGACGTGCTGGACACCTGGTTCTCCTCCGCGCTGTGGACCTTCTCCACCCTCGGCTGGCCAGAAAACACCGACGCGCTGCGTCAGTTCCACCCAACCAGCGTGATGGTGTCCGGCTTCGACATTATCTTCTTCTGGATTGCCCGCATGATCATGATGACCATGCACTTCATCAAAGACGAAGACGGCAAGCCGCAGGTTCCGTTCCATACCGTCTACATGACCGGTCTGATCCGCGACGACGAAGGCCAGAAAATGTCCAAGTCCAAGGGTAACGTTATTGACCCGCTGGACATGGTTGACGGTATCTCTCTGGAAGATCTGCTGGAAAAACGTACCGGCAACATGATGCAGCCGCAGCTGGCTGAGAAAATCCGCAAGCGTACCGAGAAGCAGTTCCCGAACGGGATCGAGTCTCACGGTACCGACGCCCTGCGCTTCACCCTGGCGGCACTGGCCTCAACCGGTCGTGACATCAACTGGGACATGAAGCGTCTGGAAGGTTACCGTAACTTCTGTAACAAGCTGTGGAACGCCAGCCGCTTCGTGCTGATGAATACCGAAGATCAGGATTGCGGCTTCAACGGCGGCGAGATGACGCTGTCTCTGGCAGACCGCTGGATCCTGGCGGAATTCAACCAGACGGTGAAAGCGTTCCGCGAGGCGCTGGACAGCTACCGCTTCGATATCGCGGCGGGCATCCTGTATGAATTCACCTGGAACCAGTTCTGCGACTGGTATCTGGAGCTGGCGAAGCCGGTGATGAACGGCGGCACTGAGGCGGAGCTGCGCGGCACGCGCAACACGCTGATTACCGTTCTGGAAGGTCTGCTGCGCCTGGCGCATCCGGTCATTCCATTCATCACCGAAACCATCTGGCAGCGCGTGAAGGTGATTGCAGGCATCAACGCCGATACCATCATGCTGCAGCCGTTCCCGGAATTCGATGCGGCCAAGGTTGATGAAGCGGCGTCCGCGGATACCGAGTGGCTGAAACAGGCGATCGTTGCGGTACGTAACATCCGTGCTGAAATGAACATCGCCCCAGGCAAACCGCTGGAGCTGCTGCTGCGTGGCTGCAGCGAGGCTGCCGTTCGTCGCGTCACCGAGAATAACACCTTCCTGAAAACCATGGCGCGTCTGGAAAGCATCACCGTGCTGCCTGCGGATGACAAAGGTCCGGTTTCCGTGACCAAAATCATCGACGGCGCCGAGCTGCTGATCCCGATGGCGGGCCTGATCGACAAAGACGCCGAGCTGGCTCGTCTGGCGAAAGAAGTGGCGAAAGTCGACGTGGAAATTGGCAAAATCGAAAGCAAGCTGGCGAACGAAGGCTTTGTCGCCCGCGCGCCGGAAGCGGTCATCGCGAAAGAGCGCGAGCGTCTGGTTGCCTTCGCCGATGCGAAGACCAAGCTGATCGAGCAACAGGCGGTTATCGCAGCCCTGTAATGCTTTTACCCCTTACGCTTCAGGGCGTAAGGGGTATCCTTCCTGAAAACTCCTCGCTTGCACTCCCCTTTCTGCGGTGCTATTAACAGCAGTTATGTGTCAATTTTTGTAATGAGTAATGCTATGAGCGTGATTACCCCCGTCGCGACGACGATGCGCCGGATCGCTGAGCAGGATAACCCGGCAATCGCCGCCGTTATCCGCACCGTTTCTGCCGAATATGGCCTGACGGCTGACAAAGGCTACACGGTTGCCGACCCGAACCTGGACGAGCTTTACCAGCTCTACAGCCAGCCAGGGCATGCCTACTGGGTAATCGAGCAGAACGGTCAGGTTGTGGGCGGCGGCGGCGTGGCGCCCCTCAGCTGCAGCGAGCCGGATATCTGTGAGCTGCAGAAAATGTATTTTCTGCCAACGGCGCGCGGGCAAGGGCTGGCGAAAAAGCTGGCGCTGATGGCGCTGGACCACGCGCGCAAGCAGGGTTTTACCCGCTGCTACCTGGAAACCACCGCTTTCCTCAAAGAGGCCATCGGCCTGTATGAACATCTGGGCTTTGAGCATATCGATGCGCCGCTGGGCTGTACCGGCCACGTTGATTGCGAAGTCAGAATGCTGAAAAGTCTGTAAGTTTCGTTCCTGCCCTGTTCTGTTAAGCGGCTGTAAACTGAATGCTCTACACTCTCAGTTCACACCACAACGGGGGAAACACGATGTCGAAGATAAAAAGCTACGCCGCACCGCAGGCGGGTGCAGAACTTGAGCTGTACGAGTACGATGCGGGCGAACTAAAAGCAGAAGACGTCGAAGTACAGGTTGATTACTGCGGGATCTGCCACTCGGATCTCTCGATGATCGATAACGAATGGGGCTTCTCCAGCTATCCGCTGGTTGCCGGGCACGAAGTTATTGGCCGCGTCGTGGCGCTCGGTAGCGCCGCGCAGGACAAAGGGCTGAAAGTGGGCCAGCGCGTGGGCATTGGCTGGACGGCACGCAGCTGTGGCCACTGTGACGCCTGTATCAGCGGCAATCAGATCAACTGCCTCGAGGGCGCCGTTCCCACCATTCTGAACAAAGGCGGTTTTGCCGACAAACTGCGCGCCGACTGGCAATGGGTGATCCCGCTGCCGGACAGCATTGATATCGAATCCGCCGGTCCGCTGCTGTGCGGCGGTATCACCGTCTTCAAACCCCTGCTGATGCACCATATCACCGCCACCAGCCGCGTGGGTGTCATCGGTATTGGCGGTCTGGGCCATATCGCCATCAAGCTGCTGCACGCGATGGGCTGTGAAGTCACGGCGTTCAGCTCGAACCCGGCGAAAGAGAAAGAAGTGCTGGCGATGGGTGCGGATAAAGTCGTGAACAGCCGCGATCCTGACGCGCTGAACGCGCTGGCTGGGCAGTTTGATCTGATCATCAACACCGTTAACGTGGATCTCAACTGGCAGCCGTACTTTGAGGCGCTGGCCTACGGCGGTAACTTCCACACCGTAGGTGCCGTGATGAAGCCGCTGCCGGTTCCGGCGTTTACCCTGATCGGCGGGGATCGCAGCGTGTCAGGCTCCGCGACCGGTACGCCGTTTGAGTTGCGCAAGCTGATGAAGTTTGCCGGACGCACCAAAGTGGCGCCGACCACCGAACTGTATCCGATGTCGAAAATCAACGAAGCGATCCAGCACGTGCGTGACGGCAAAGCCCGCTACCGCGTGGTGTTGAAAGCGGATTTTTGATGTGACATTGGCGGGGAATGTGCGGCCTGATGCCATCACCCCAACCCTCTCCCACAGGGAGAGGGCGCACACACTAAAAACGGTAACGGTCGTTACCGTTTTGCATCTACCATGGCCTTAAACACCTCAGCCACCGCGACCGCACCGGGATCCATTACCCCATCCAGATTCTCTTTATTCACATACGACGAGCGCCCCGCACCGGCTTTCGCCATTTTCGCCGTTGCTTCGGCACCGTGCTGTGCTGCCTTCGCCGCTGCCTGAAGATCGCCATTCTTCAATGCTTCAAGCGCCGGTTGCAGCGCGTCGATCAGGGTACGATCGCCGAGATCTGCCCCACCGTACTGCTTCATCTGCGCCAGCCCGCTGAGCAATGCCTCGGGCAGCGGCTGACCATCGTGAAGCTTTTGCCCGGCCGCGGTGAAGAAGATCGACATCAGCACCCCGCTCGATCCGCCCATCACCGTCGCCAGCCGCTCGCCCACCAGCAACAGCAGCGTCGATACGTTATCAAGCGGGAGCTTGCGATCCTCCAGACGCTGCGCAATATCCCGCGCCCCTTGCGCAAAAGTGGAGCCGGTATCGCCGTCGCCCACTTTGGCATCCAGCGCGTTCAGTCGGTTTTCCAGCTGGAGCAGCGTTTTCGTCACCGAGGAAACATACTCGCCCACCCGCAGATTGTCCGACGGAGTGTATTCCACGCGATCGTGAATGGCGGTATGCGCCACGGTGCGCAGTGGCGCAAACGCCACGGGCTTCTGCCAGCCCAGCGTTTCGACCTCGGCGTGAATCGCCTTTTCAAAGAAGTCATTAAGCTTCAGCAGCGTGAGCGAAAAGCCCTTCATGTCCAGCGCGCTCACCAGCGGCGCGGGGCCTATCAGGTACGCGATCTCCTCTTTCAGCGCCGAATGCGCCAGCTCTTTGGTCAGCAGCGCCATCTCCAGCGCCGATACGCCGCCGAGATTGTTAATCAATACCGCAAACCGCCCTTCTCCCGCCTGCGCGCGTAACGGCGTCACCAGCGTGTCGATAATGGCTTTACTGTTCTGCGTATCCACGACGGAAGCACCGGGCTCGCCGTGAATGCCCAGCCCCAGCTCGACATGGCCCTGCTTAATGCGCCCCTCTTCCTCGTCGCTGCCCGGCAGGTTGCACGTTTGCATCGCAACGCCCAGGCTCCAGAGGTTATCGCAGGCCTGTTGCGCAATATCCCGCACCTCGCTTAGCGATTTACCGTGCTCCGCCGCATAGCCCGCAATCTTGTGCACCAGTGCCGTACCGGCAATACCGCGCGGCTGTTTGTTATCCGGCAGCGCGATATCGTCCGCCACGATCGCCATCTCCACCTTCAGGCCGTAGCGTTTGGCCTTTTCTGCCGCCAGACCAAAGTTCAGGCGATCGCCGGTGTAGTTTTTGACGATCAGCAGACAGCCGCGATCGCCCGTGACCGCCACAATGGCGTTCAGCACCGCATCCACGCTCGGCGAGGCAAACAGATCGCCACACACTGCCGCCGTCAGCATCCCTTTGCCAACAAACCCGGCGTGCGCGGGTTCGTGGCCTGAGCCGCCGCCGGAGATCACCGCCACGCGGCTTTTGTCCCAGTCGCCGCGTGCGACGATCCTGATGGCCGGATCGATATCAAGTTTGACGAGGTTTGCGTGTGGCGCAGAAAGCAGTATGCCTTCAATGGCATCGTTGACCAGCTGTTTGCGATCGTTAAAGAAGAATCTGGACATCGTTTCCCACTATTTTTGTGAACCGTATGCAAAAGCATAGTCCGCGCTGGATAATGCGCCGCAAAGTCAGGAATTTACTCAACCAAATTGCGGCCAGATTGCCTATACTCCCCCCAGGACAAAGAGAGGAAGCGCATCATGAGTACACCATTGTTAATTGCCAGGACGCTGGAAAAAGAGCTGTATTTACTGCCCTCGATGGCGAACCGCCACGGTCTCATCACCGGAGCGACCGGGACGGGGAAAACCGTCACCCTGCAAAAGCTGGCGGAGTCGCTTTCGGAGATTGGCGTACCGGTCTTTATGGCTGACGTGAAAGGCGATTTAACCGGTGTGGCTCAGGAAGGTACGGCCTCTGAGAAACTGCTCGAACGGCTGAAGAATATTGGCATCACGGACTGGACGCCGCATAACAATCCGGTGGTAGTGTGGGATATCTTTGGTGAGAAAGGCCACCCGGTGCGCGCTACCGTCTCCGATCTCGGCCCGCTGCTGCTGGCCCGTCTGCTTAACCTCAACGACGTGCAGTCCGGCGTGCTGAATATTATCTTCCGCATTGCCGACGATCAGGGGCTGCTGCTGCTTGATTTCAAAGATCTGCGCGCCATTACCCAGTACATCGGCGATAACGCCAAATCCTTCCAGAACCAGTACGGCAATATCAGCAGCGCCTCGGTGGGTGCCATTCAGCGCGGGTTACTGACGCTGGAGCAACAGGGCGCCGAGCACTTCTTCGGCGAGCCGATGCTGGATATCAAAGACTGGATGCGCACCGACAGCAGCGGCAAAGGCATCATCAACATTCTGAGCTCCGAGAAGCTCTACCAGATGCCAAAGCTCTACGCCGCCAGCCTGCTGTGGATGCTCTCCGAACTGTACGAACAGTTACCCGAAGCGGGCGATCTGGAAAAACCGAAGCTGGTCTTCTTCTTCGACGAAGCGCACCTGCTGTTTAACGACGCGCCGCAGGTCTTGCTGGATAAGATTGAACAGGTCATTCGCCTGATCCGCTCCAAAGGCGTTGGCGTCTGGTTTGTCTCGCAAAACCCGTCGGACATTCCGGATAACGTGCTCGGTCAGCTTGGTAACCGCGTGCAGCACGCCCTGCGCGCCTTTACGCCGAAGGATCAGAAAGCGGTGAAAGCCGCCGCGCAGACCATGCGCGCCAACCCTGCCTTTGATACCGAAGCGGCGATTCAGGCGTTAGGCACCGGTGAAGCGCTGATCTCGTTCCTGGATGCGAAGGGCAGCCCGTCCGTGGTGGAACGCGCCATGGTGATCGCGCCCTGCTCGCGCATGGGGCCCGTTACCGACGATGAACGTAACGGCCTGATTAACCACTCTCCGGTTTACGGAAAGTACGAAGACGAGGTTGATCGCGAGTCCGCGTTCGAGATGCTGCAAAAAGGGGTGCAGGCGACAACGGAGTCGCAGGATGCGCCTGCCGCTAAAGGACAGTCCGTCGCCGTGGATGACGGTATTCTCGGGGGGCTCAAAGACATCCTGTTCGGCAGCACCGGGCCGCGCGGCGGCAAGCGCGACGGCGTGGTACAGACCATGGCGAAAAGCGCGGCGCGGCAGGTCACCAATCAGATAGTGCGCGGCATGCTGGGAAGTCTGTTAGGCGGCCGTCGCCGGTAGACGGGGAACCCACGGGCGGCCAAGCGCTGAACCCTGCACACCGTTCTCCTGCAGATAGCGGTCGATTTCCACCATCCCCGTCCAGCGGTTCTCACACCATAGCGGTGCCAGAAGCGTAGGACGGCGGGCGCTGGCCGAGATGCGATGGTAGACGATTTCCGGCGGGGTGTGGCGAATCATCTCCCCCGCCGTCACCGTATAGTCTTCAAGCTCAATTCCGCTTAACCGCCCGGCTTCCCAGGCTTTCGCCATAATGCTTCCCGTAACGATATGCAGCGGGTGCAGCTTAATGCCGTCCACGCCGGTTTCAACCACCTTTTCCAGCGTCTCCAGGCCGTGCTGCTGCCCTTCACCCGGCAAGCCGACAATCAGATGCGAGCAGACCTTCAGCCCGCGCTCGCGGGCCAGGCGCGTGGTGCGCTGGTAGCAGGCGAAATCATGACCACGGTTAATACGGTGCAGGGTTTTGTCGTGCGCGGTCTGCAAGCCCAGCTCCAGCCAGATCTCGTAGCCTTGTTCTTTGTACTCGCTGAGCAGGTCCAGCACCGCGTCCGGTACGCAGTCCGGGCGCGTGCCCACGCACAGCCCAACGATGTTAGCCTGGCTGACGGCCTGCTGATACATAGAGCGCAGCACCTGCACCTCCGCCCACGTGCTGGTGTAGGCCTGAAAATAGGCCAGATACTGCTTCGCGCGGTTCACCTGGCTTGCCTGATGGACAAGCTGTTCAGCGATAGATTTATGCTGCTGGGCTTCGTCAGCAAAGGACGCAACGTTACAGAAGGTGCAGCCGCCGCGCCCGATGGTGCCATCGCGATTCGGGCAGCTAAACCCGCCGTGCAGCGTCAGCTTATGAACCTTTTGCCCGTACCGCTGCAAAAGATCCCCACCAAACATATTGACTAATTTCTGTAACTGCATAATCTGATAGACCGTCCCGGAGAAAGGGGACAAGCCTGCCACTTTTAGCCTCTGTCGGCGATGACCTGGATCAATCGTCCCGGACGGCCTTTATCTATATGAATAAATACTCAGGATTACTGCAATTTCATTCACGCCATTCGTGATTACTTTTCCTTATGTTCTGATTGTTTTTTTCATTTATAGCGCCACCACTGAAAAACAGTGGGTTTATGCGGGTTTGCATCCGATACCAGATTATTATTCTGCTATAAAACTGCTATTCAGCACGCTACATTGATAATACCGCTTTCATATAGTGAGTCAGATCACACTCCGCTGCGTCCTGCCAGGGCATGCAATCAATGTAAAAATAGTTAAATACTATTTAATTTCAAATACATAAACTCTCTTTAGCACATTTTTGTATAAATAAGATTGCCATTTGACCTGTGTACCAATTCCCGATAAGTTGGAAATCCGCTGGAAGCTTTCTGGATGAGCGGCCTGCTCATCATATTTATGCAGTAATTGAGATTCCCTCTGAAGCAAGTCCTCAAACTTGTTTACCTGCGCGAAAGGATGAAAAAGAGGGCGAATGCGAGGTCCGCGTATGAAACGCAAACCCCGTCGCCATGCTCTTTCTGTGCCTGTGCGCCACGGTAAAGTTCAGTGGGAAGCCCGACGAGCCTGGGGAGGTTCACTGATATGTTGTACGATAAATCCCTTGAGAAGGATAACTGTGGTTTCGGCCTGATCGCCCACATAGAAGGCGAACCTAGCCACAAGGTAGTGCGTACTGCTATTCACGCACTGGCCCGAATGCAGCACCGTGGCGCTATTCTTGCCGATGGTAAAACCGGCGACGGTTGCGGCCTGCTGCTGCAAAAACCGGATCGTTTCTTCCGCATCGTGGCGGAAGAGCGCGGCTGGCGTTTAGCCAAAAACTACGCTGTCGGCATGCTGTTCCTGAATCAGGATCCTGAAAAGGCTGCTGCCTCACGCCGCATCGTCGAAGAAGAACTTCAGCGTGAAACCCTGTCGATTGTCGGCTGGCGCAATGTGCCAACCAACGAAGGGGTGCTCGGTGAAATCGCCCTCTCCTCGCTGCCTCGTATTGAACAAATTTTCGTCAACGCGCCTGCGGGCTGGCGTCCGCGTGATATGGAACGCCGTCTGTTTATTGCCCGCCGCCGCATTGAAAAACGTCTCCAGGACGATAAAGAGTTCTACGTCTGTAGCCTCTCTAACCTGGTGAACATCTATAAGGGTCTGTGTATGCCGGCTGACCTGCCGCGCTTCTACCTGGACCTGGCGGACCTGCGTCTGGAATCGGCCATTTGCCTGTTCCACCAGCGCTTCTCCACCAACACCGTTCCCCGCTGGCCGCTGGCGCAGCCGTTCCGCTACCTGGCGCACAACGGCGAGATCAACACCATCACCGGTAACCGCCAGTGGGCCCGCGCCCGTACCTATAAGTTCCAGACGCCGCTGATCCCCGATCTGCACGATGCCGCGCCGTTCGTGAACGAAACCGGCTCTGACTCCAGCTCCATGGATAACATGCTGGAACTGCTGCTGGCGGGCGGGATGGACATCGTGCGCGCCATGCGTCTGCTCGTGCCACCGGCCTGGCAGAACAACCCGGATATGGACCCTGAGCTGCGCGCGTTCTTCGACTTTAACTCCATGCACATGGAGCCGTGGGACGGCCCGGCGGGCATCGTCATGTCCGACGGTCGCTTCGCTGCCTGTAACCTGGACCGTAACGGTCTGCGTCCGGCACGCTACGTCATCACCAAAGACAAGCTCATCACCTGCGCCTCTGAAGTCGGTATCTGGGATTACCAGCCTGACGAAGTGGTCGAGAAGGGCCGCGTCGGCCCGGGCGAGCTGATGGTTATCGACACCCGCGGCGGGCGCATTCTGCACTCTGCCGAAACCGATCACGATCTGAAGAGCCGCCATCCGTATAAAGAGTGGATGGAAAAAAACGTGCGTCGCCTCGTGCCGTTCGAAGATTTATCGGATGAAGAAGTGGGTCGCCGCGAACTGGACGACGATACGCTTGCAAGCTTCCAGAAACAGTTTAACTACAGCGCGGAAGAGCTGGACTCCGTTATTCGCGTGCTCGGTGAAAACGGCCAGGAAGCGGTCGGCTCCATGGGTGACGATACCCCGTTTGCCGTGCTCTCCAGCCAGCCGCGCATCATTTACGATTACTTCCGCCAGCAGTTCGCGCAGGTGACCAACCCGCCGATCGACCCGCTGCGCGAAGCGCACGTGATGTCGCTGGCCACCAGCATCGGTCGCGAGATGAACGTCTTCTGCGAGGCCGAAGGCCAGGCGCACCGTCTGACCTTTAAATCGCCGATCCTGCTGTACTCCGATTTCAAACAGCTCACCACCATGAAAGAGGAGCACTACCGCGCCGACACGCTCGATATTACCTTCGACGTGACCGAAGCGAGCCTCGAAGAGACGGTGAATGCGCTGTGTGACAAAGCCGAACAGATGGTGCGTAACGGTACCGTTCTGCTGGTGCTGTCCGACCGCAATATCGCGAAAAACCGTCTGCCGGTGCCTGCCCCGATGGCTGTTGGCGCTATCCAGACGCGTCTGGTCGACAAGAGCCTGCGCTGTGACGCCAACATCATTGTGGAAACCGCCAGCGCCCGCGACCCGCACCACTTTGCCGTGCTGTTAGGCTTTGGCGCGACGGCGATCTACCCGTACCTGGCCTACGAAACGCTGGCGCGCCTGGTGGATACCCGCGCGATCGACAAAGATTACCGCGCGGTGATGCTGAACTACCGTAACGGCATCAACAAAGGGCTGTACAAGATCATGTCCAAAATGGGCATCTCGACCATTGCCTCCTACCGCTGTTCGAAGCTGTTTGAAGCGGTCGGCCTGCATGACGAGGTCGCCAACCTCTGCTTCCAGGGCGTGGTCAGCCGCATCGGCGGCGCCGGTTTTGCTGACTTCCAGCAGGATCTGGTGAACCTGTCCAAACGCGCCTGGCTGGCACGTAAGCCGCTGGATCAGGGCGGTCTGCTGAAATACGTTCACGGCGGCGAATACCACGCCTATAACCCGGACGTGGTGCGCACGCTGCAGCAGGCGGTTCAGAGCGGTGAATACAGCGACTACCAGCAGTACGCTGAGCTGGTAAACAACCGTCCGGCGGCAACGCTGCGCGACCTCATTGCCCTCAATCCAGGCGATGAAGCGGTCAGCATTGACGAGGTTGAGCCTGCATCCGAACTGTTCAAACGCTTCGATACCGCGGCGATGTCCATCGGCGCGCTGAGCCCGGAAGCCCACGAAGCGCTGGCGGAAGCCATGAACAGCATCGGCGGTAACTCCAACTCCGGCGAAGGCGGTGAAGATCCGGCGCGTTACGGCACCAACAAAGTGTCCCGTATCAAGCAGGTGGCATCCGGTCGCTTTGGCGTGACGCCTGCGTACCTGGTCAACGCCGACGTGATCCAGATTAAAGTCGCTCAGGGTGCTAAACCGGGCGAAGGCGGCCAGCTGCCGGGTGATAAAGTTACTCCGTACATCGCCAAACTGCGCTATTCCGTGCCGGGCGTGACGCTGATCTCCCCGCCGCCGCACCACGATATCTACTCTATCGAGGACCTGGCGCAGCTGATTTTCGACCTGAAGCAGGTCAACCCGAAGGCGATGATCTCCGTGAAGCTGGTTTCCGAACCGGGCGTCGGCACCATCGCTACTGGCGTGGCGAAAGCCTATGCGGATCTCATCACCATCGCCGGCTACGACGGCGGCACCGGCGCAAGCCCGCTCTCCTCCGTAAAATATGCGGGCTGTCCGTGGGAGCTTGGCCTGGTGGAAACCCAGCAGGCGCTGGTGGCTAACGGTCTGCGTCACAAGATCCGTCTGCAGGTGGACGGCGGCCTGAAAACCGGCCTCGACATCATCAAAGCGGCGATCCTCGGCGCGGAAAGCTTCGGCTTCGGTACCGGCCCAATGGTTGCGCTCGGCTGTAAATACCTGCGTATTTGCCACCTGAACAACTGCGCAACCGGTGTGGCTACCCAGGACGAGAAGCTGCGTAAGAACCACTATCACGGTCTGCCGTTCAAAGTGACCAACTACTTTGACTTCATCGCCCGCGAAACCCGCGAGCTGATGGCGCAGCTGGGCGTGAAGCGTCTGGTGGACCTGATTGGCCGCACTGACCTGCTGAAAGAGCTGGAAGGCTTCACCGCGAAGCAACAGAAGCTTGAGCTGTCTAAGCTGCTGGAAACCGCGCAGCCGCACCCTGGCAAAGCGGTCTACTGCACCGAGAACAACCCGCCGTTCGATAACGGCGTGCTGAACGCGCAGCTGTTACAGCAGGCGAAACCGTACGTGGACGACAAGCAGAGCAAAACGTTCTGGTTTGATATCCGCAACACCGACCGCTCCGTGGGCGCCTCCCTTTCCGGCTACATCGCGCAAACGCACGGTGACCAGGGGCTTGCAGCGGATCCGATTACCGCACACTTCAGCGGTACCGCGGGTCAGAGCTTCGGCGTATGGAACGCAGGCGGCGTTGAGCTGTACCTGACCGGCGATGCCAACGACTACGTCGGTAAAGGCATGGCGGGCGGTCTGCTGGCGGTGCGTCCTCCGGTTGGCTCAGCCTTCCGTAGCCATGAAGCCAGCATCATCGGTAACACCTGCCTGTACGGCGCGACCGGCGGTCGTCTGTTTGCAGCAGGCCGTGCGGGCGAGCGTTTTGCGGTGCGTAACTCCGGTGCTATCACCGTGGTGGAAGGTATTGGCGATAACGGTTGTGAATACATGACGGGCGGGATTGTTTGCGTTCTGGGTAAAACCGGCGTGAACTTCGGCGCGGGCATGACGGGCGGTTTTGCGTATGTCCTGGATGAAGACGGTGAGTTCCGCAAACGCGTGAACCCGGAGCTGGTGGAAGTGCTGGACGTTGATACGCTGGCTATCCATGAAGAACACCTGCGCGGTTTGATTACCGAACACGTGCAGCATACCGGTTCTTCGCGCGGCGAAGAGATCCTGGCGAACTGGCCGGCGTTCTCTGCGAAATTCGCGCTGGTTAAGCCGAAGTCCAGCGATGTTAAAGCCCTGTTGGGTCACCGTAGTCGTAGCGCAGCAGAGCTGCGCGTGCAGGCGCAGTAAGGAATTCAGATGAGCCAGAACGTATACCAGTTTATCGACCTGCAGCGTGTTGATCCGCCAAAGAAACCGCTGAAGATCCGCAAAATTGAATTTGTTGAAATCTACGAGCCGTTTTCAGAAGGCCAGGCCAAAGCACAGGCAGACCGCTGCCTGTCCTGCGGTAATCCTTACTGCGAATGGAAATGCCCGGTACATAACTACATCCCGAACTGGCTGAAGCTGGCCAACGAAGGGCGTATATTTGAAGCCGCCGAGCTGTCTCACCAGACCAACACCCTGCCGGAAGTGTGCGGCCGCGTGTGCCCTCAGGACCGTCTGTGCGAAGGTTCCTGTACGCTGAACGACGAGTTCGGCGCGGTGACCATCGGCAACATCGAGCGCTATATCAACGATAAAGCGTTCGAGATGGGCTGGCGTCCGGATATGACCGGCGTGAAGCAAACCGACAAGCGCGTGGCAATCATCGGCGCGGGCCCGGCGGGCCTGGCCTGTGCGGACGTGCTGACCCGCAACGGCGTGAAGGCGGTGGTCTTTGACCGCCATCCGGAAATCGGCGGTCTGCTGACCTTCGGTATCCCTGCCTTCAAGCTGGAAAAAGAGGTCATGACCCGTCGCCGTGAAATCTTCACCGGCATGGGCATTGAGTTCAAACTGAACGTGGAAGTGGGCCGCGACGTGCAGCTCGACGACCTGCTGAAGGATTACGACGCCGTGTTCCTTGGCGTGGGCACCTATCAGTCCATGCGCGGCGGTCTGGAGAACGAAGACGCGCCGGGCGTGTACGACGCGCTGCCGTTCCTGATTGCCAACACCAAGCAGATCATGGGCTACGGTGAAACCGCCGATGAGCCGTTCGTCAGCATGGAAGGCAAACGCGTGGTTGTGCTGGGCGGCGGTGATACCGCGATGGACTGCGTGCGTACCTCCATTCGTCAGAATGCGGCACACGTGATCTGCGCCTACCGTCGTGACGAAGAGAACATGCCGGGCTCTAAACGCGAAGTGAAAAACGCGCGTGAAGAGGGCGTGGAGTTCCAGTTCAACATCCAGCCTCTGGGTATTGAAGTGAATGCCAACGGTAAAGTGAGCGGCGTGAAGATGGCGCGCACTGAGATGGGCGCACCGGATGCGAAAGGCCGTCGTCGCGCCGAGATCGTCGCCGGTTCTGAGCACGTGATCCCGGCCGATGCCGTGGTGATGGCGTTCGGCTTCCGTCCTCACAGCATGGAATGGCTGGCGAAGCACAGCGTTGAGCTGGATTCGCAGGGCCGCGTGATTGCGCCAGAAGGCAGCGACAACGCATTCCAGACCAGCAACCCGAAAATCTTCGCCGGTGGCGATATCGTTCGCGGTTCTGACCTGGTGGTAACGGCGATTGCCGAAGGCCGTAAAGCGGCTGACGGGATCCTGAACTACCTGGAAGTGTAAAAAAAACAGGCCCGATTGGGCCTGTTTTTATTTCACGACGCGAAGAGCCGGACGACCACCGCGCGGAGGCGGATCGTCATCAGGATCATTGTCGTCATGACGATCGGGTTTATCGCCATCGATAAGTGACATCACCGTGTCGCTTTCGCGCTCGTCGGATGCGTTGTCATCATTCAGGCTGGCAACATCTTCATCATACGCCGCTTCCGGCTCGAACATGGTACCCGCACCGTTTTCACGCGCGTAGATAGCCAGCACGGCTGCCAGCGGCAC
The DNA here is from genome assembly GCF_034106085.1 of Enterobacter sp. 302C9. Classification (NCBI taxonomy): domain Bacteria; kingdom Pseudomonadati; phylum Pseudomonadota; class Gammaproteobacteria; order Enterobacterales; family Enterobacteriaceae; genus Enterobacter; species Enterobacter sp. 302C9. Next base: position 51,874 of record NZ_JAWNBW010000003.1, on the reverse strand, counting down.
AGAAACCTGACGCGGCACGCCGCCGAAACGCGCGTTGAAGCGCACTTCATCGTTTGCCAACTCCAGGTTACCCACCGCACGCGGCGCAATGTTCAGTACGATTTGTCCGTCACGCGCGTATTCCATTGGAACCAGCACGCCCGGCAACGTCACATCCACAACCAGGTGCGGCGTGAGCTGGTTATCCAGCAGCCATTCATAGAAGGCGCGCAGCAGATACGGACGGCGTGGGGTAAGTTGTGACATTTCCACAGTCATTAGCCTCGGCCGAGACGCATTTCACGTTCCGGTTCAGTTAAAGATGCCAGGAAAGAGTCGCGTTCAAATACGCGAGTCATATAGCCCTTCAGCTCTTTCGCGCCAGGACCGCTGAACTCTACGCCCAGGGTTGGCAGACGCCACAGCAGCGGTGCCAGGTAGCAATCCACCAGGCTGAACTCATCGCTCAGGAAGAACGGTTTCTGACCAAACACAGGGGCGATTGCCAGCAGCTCTTCACGCAGTTGCTTACGTGCAGCGTCAGCTTCAGAAGCGGAACCGCTGGTAATCACGTTCATCAGCGAGTACCAGTCTTTTTCGATACGCTGCATGTACAGGCGGCTTTCACCACGCGCGACAGGGTAAACAGGCATCAGTGGCGGATGCGGGAAACGCTCATCCAGATATTCCATAATGATACGGGATTCCCACAGGGTCAGCTCGCGATCCACCAGCGTCGGTACGCTTTGGCTCGGGTTGAGATCGATCAGATCCTGAGGCGGGTTATCCTTTTCCACATGCTCGATCTCAAAACTGACACCCTTCTCGGCCAGCACGATACGAACCTGATGGCTATAAATGTCAGTAGGACCAGAAAACAGCGTCATTACCGAACGTTTGTTGGCAGCGACAGCCATGAAAACCTCCAGGTATATTCAGAATTTTTACTGCTACCAGCCCAACAGGGGCCAGCCAGATGTTGTATCGCCCATCCCAGAGAAAACACATTGTTCAAGAAACGAACAAAAATCGAGTATTCACCGATATTTGGGCAGAAAATTGGATGATAGTTTACCAGATTTTGATGGCTTTGTGGTGAGGGGATTCTGGAAATGTGGAAAAAGAGAAGATATATGCATGGAGATTGTGGATAACCTGCGCATTATCCATAAAAAAACCCGCCGAAGCGGGTTTTTCGCCAATCGTTCTGCGTAAGCAGAATGGATTAACGTTTGGAGAACTGTGGACGACGACGTGCTTTACGCAGACCCACTTTCTTACGTTCAACCTGACGCGCGTCACGAGTAACGAAGCCAGCTTTACGCAGTTCAGAACGCAGGGACTCGTCGTACTCCATCAGAGCGCGGGTGATACCGTGACGGATCGCACCAGCCTGACCGGAGATACCACCACCTTTAACGGTGATGTACAGATCCAGTTTTTCTACCATATCAACCAGTTCCAGCGGCTGGCGAACTACCATGCGGGCAGTTTCGCGACCGAAGTATTGTTCCAGAGAACGCTGGTTGATTACGATTTTACCACTGCCCGGTTTGATGAAAACGCGAGCTGCGGAACTTTTGCGGCGACCAGTGCCGTAGTATTGATTTTCAGCCATTGCCTATAATCCCGATTAGATGTCAAGAACTTGCGGTTGCTGTGCCGCGTGGTTGTGCTCGTTGCCTGCGTAAACTTTCAGTTTACGGAACATAGCACGACCCAGCGGGCCTTTTGGCAGCATGCCTTTAACCGCGATTTCAATCACACGCTCAGGACGGCGGGCAATCATCTCTTCAAAGGTCGCTTCTTTGATACCACCGATGTGGCCGGTGTGGTGATAGTACACTTTGTCAGTACGCTTGTTGCCGGTTACAGCAACTTTATCAGCGTTCAGAACGATGATGTAATCACCGGTATCAACGTGCGGAGTGTATTCCGCTTTATGCTTACCGCGCAGGCGACGAGCCAGTTCAGTAGCCAGACGGCCCAGAGTTTTACCGGTCGCGTCAACAACATACCAGTCGCGCTGTACGGTTTCTGGTTTAGCTGTAAAAGTTTTCATTAAAAGCTTACCCAAATAAATAAGTTACACGTTGGTGAACACCCAAACGTTTAGTCAGTTGAGGCTCACACGACAAAGTCCGGCAAACCTACCCCTTCGAATAGCACATGCCGACACATAGAAAGTTTTGGGAAAAAAACCTTCTCGTAACGTGGGGTCGCAAGATTATAGAGAAGTTGAGGTCAAAGATCGACCCTTAAATGCGTTTTGGAATGGGTTTTTCGGGGGTGGGTATTGTGCGGTCTGGTGCCCTCACCCCCAGCCCCTCTCCCACGGGAGAGGGGGGCATTTGTTACGGCATATGCTCCAGCTTCAGGTATTCCTCGCTCTGCATCTCCTGCAGGCGCGACAGGCAGCGCTGGAACTCGAACTTCAGCCGCTCGCCCTGGTAAATCTCATATAAAGGTACCTCGGCGCTGACCACCAGCTTGACGTGGCGCTCATAAAACTCGTCCACCAGCGCAATGAAGCGCCGTGCTTCGCTCTCCATCAGCCGCGTCATCACCGGCACGTCCAGCACCATCACGGTGTGGAACAGACGCGAAAGCGCAATGTAGTCGTGCTGGCTGCGGGCATCCACGCAGAGCGTCGTAAAGGAGACCGCCAGCGTTTGGTTTTCGACGCCGAGTGTGGGCAGCGGTCGATGGTTAATCTCGAGCTCCGGGGCGTGCTCGCGTTTTGCTCCCGCCAGCGCCAGCCAGAGTGTATCCATCTCGCGGGTGGTCTCTGCATTTAACGGCGAAAGCCACAGATGCGCCTGGGTCAGCGTGCGCAGACGATAATCGACACCGGCATCGACGTTCATGATGTCGCAGTGCTGCTTGATGGCATCGATGGCGGGCAGGAAGCGTGCCCGCTGCAGGCCATTACGATAGAGCTCATCCGGCGGGATATTCGACGTGGCCACCAGCGTGATCCCGCGGGCAAATAGCGCTTTCATCAGGCCGCCTAACAGCATGGCATCGGTGATGTCGGACACAAAAAACTCGTCGAAGCAGAGCACGTCCGTTTCCGCCTTGAACCTGTCGGCCACAATCTCCAGCGGATCGCTTTTGCCCTGCAGTGCGGTCAACTCTTCATGCACCCGCAGCATAAAACGATGGAAGTGCAGACGCTGTTTACGTGCGCCAGGCAGGCTCAGATAGAACATGTCCATCAGCCAGGTTTTTCCGCGACCGACCCCGCCCCACATATATAAACCGCGCACCGGCGCGTGAGCCTGTGGCGCTTTTTTACCGAGCAACCGCCCAAACGCCGCCTTTAGCCCACCGTTCTGTTCGACTTCAGCGGGTTTTGTCGTGAGCTCCTGATAAATCATCTCCAGACGGTTTACCGCCTCACGTTGAACATCATCAGGCTGATGAGTGCCCTCGTTAAGGGCCAGTTGATATCGCGATGCAGGGGACAGGTTTTGCATAATCTTATTGTTATTCCTTCAATTAACGCTCACCAGCAGACGTGACTGATGAAAAAAAGGCCGTTCTACACTACGCGATGATACGTCAGGATTCCACTTCTGCAGAAATAGCGGTTATAGTGGCATTATCAGGCACAGGCAGGAGCCGAGCCAACACCCTACGGAACAACAAGACAACGGGAGAAGTTCATGACCTGGGAATATGCGCTAATCGGTTTAGTCGTCGGCATCGTCATCGGTGCTGTGGCCATGCGTTTCGGTAATCGCAAATTGCGTCAGCAGCAGTCACTGCAGTACGAACTGGAAAAGAACAAAGCCGAGCTGGAAGAGTATCGTGAAGAGCTGGTCAGCCACTTTGCCCGTAGCGCCGAGCTGCTGGACAACATGGCAACCGACTATCGTCAGCTTTATCAACATATGGCAAAAAGCTCCAGCAGCCTGCTGCCGGAAATGACCGCGGAAACCAACCCATTCCGCAACCGTCTGGCTGACTCTGAAGCCGGTAACGATCAGGCGCCCGTTCAGATGCCTCGCGACTATTCCGATGGCGCGTCCGGCCTGCTGCGCGGCGGTGTAAAACGCGATTAATCGCACAACCTGAATATATTTTACGGGCGCAGCGATTGCGCCCGTCCTTTCCTGATGACCCCAGCTATCATTTAGTTAAACACCTCATTGTTCAGCAGTTTAAAATTCAATAACATCAACGTGTTTTTAGGGCCGTTTTTCCTTTATTCCAGGTTACGAGAGTCAACATCGATGAAGAAAAAAAACCAGCTGTTGAGCGCTATCGCGTTAAGTGTCGGGTTATCTCTCTCGGCGTCCGTTCCTGTATTTGCCGCCATTCCCTCCCAGGTGCCTGGCCAGGCGGCCATTCCAAGCCTCGCGCCTATGCTGGAAAAAGTGTTGCCGGCGGTCGTCAGCGTTCAGGTTGAGGGCACCGCAGTACAAAGCCAACGCGTCCCTGAAGAACTGAAAAAATATTTTGGCGATGAGTCTCCCGACCAGCAGGCTCAGCCTTTTGAAGGCCTGGGTTCTGGCGTCATTATTGATGCGGCAAAAGGCTATATCCTGACCAACAACCACGTCATCAGCCAGGCCGATAAGATCAGCGTCCAGCTGAACGATGGCCGCGAATTTGATGCCAAACTGATCGGCGGCGATGACCAGAGCGACATCGCGCTGCTGCAGGTGCAAAACCCAAGCAACCTGACCCAGATTGCCATCGCGGATTCCGACAAACTGCGCGTCGGCGATTTTGCCGTCGCCGTAGGCAACCCCTTTGGCTTAGGGCAGACCGCCACCTCCGGGATCGTCTCGGCGCTCGGGCGCAGCGGCCTCAATCTGGAAGGGCTGGAAAACTTTATCCAGACCGATGCCTCAATCAACCGGGGTAACTCCGGCGGAGCGTTGCTCAACCTTAACGGCGAGCTGATTGGGATTAACACGGCGATTCTGGCCCCGGGCGGCGGCAGCATCGGGATCGGTTTTGCTATCCCCAGCAATATGGCCAAAACCCTGGCGCAGCAATTGAGCCAGTTCGGTGAAATCAAACGCGGGCTGCTGGGTATTAAAGGTATGGAGATGAGCGCGGATATCGCAAAAGCGTTCAATATCAACGTACAGCGCGGGGCGTTTGTCAGTGAAGTGCTGCCAAACTCCGGCTCGGCAAAAGCGGGCGTGAAATCGGGGGATGTGATCGTCAGCCTGAACGACAAACCGCTGAACAGCTTTGCAGAACTGCGCTCACGGATTGCCACGACGGAACCTGGCGCCAAAGTGAAGCTGGGCCTGATACGTGACGGTAAGCCGCTTGACGTTGAAGTGACGCTGGATAAGAGCACTTCATCCTCGGCCAGTGCGGAGCTTATCGCCCCGGCGCTACAGGGGGCTACGTTGAGCGACGGGCAGCTGAAGGACGGTACGAAAGGCATTAGCATCGACACCGTCGAGAAGAGCAGCCCTGCCGCACAGGCAGGATTGCATCAGGATGACGTGATTATCGGTGTAAACCGCAACCGCGTGCAGTCTATTGCCGAACTGCGCAAGGTGCTGGAAAGCAAACCAGCGGTTATTGCCCTGCAGGTCATGCGTGGCAATGAGTCCATCTATATTCTGTTGCGCTAAGCATTTGCGACCCGGACATCACCGCTGCGTGTGATGTCCGGATAACTCATGTTATGCTGCAAATCGTTCCTTTTTTAACGACACGCGCATCATGCTTTTAAAGCTCTTACGTTCTACTGTCATCGGTTTGATTGTCGCTGGCCTGCTGCTGCTGGCGCTGCCGTCTTTACGTCAGTTCAATAAACTGTCGGCTCCCCAGTTCGATAGCACGGATGAAACGCCGGCCACCTATAACCAGGCCGTCCGCCGTGCCGCACCTGCCGTGGTTAACGTCTATAACCGTGGTCTGAATACCTCAGCCCATAACCAGCTGGAGATCCGTACCCTCGGCTCCGGCGTAATCATGGACGAGCGCGGCTACATTATTACCAACAAGCACGTGATTAACGATGCCGACCAGATCATCGTCGCCCTGCAGGATGGCCGCGTGTTTGAGGCGTTACTCGTTGGGTCTGACAGCCTGACCGACCTGGCTGTTCTGAAAATTAACGCCACGGGCGGTTTGCCGGTCATCCCGATCAACCGTAAACGTACCCCGCATATTGGTGACGTCGTACTGGCTATCGGTAACCCTTACAACCTGGGCCAGACCATCACCCAGGGGATTATCAGCGCGACCGGTCGTATCGGTTTGAACCCCTCCGGGCGGCAGAACTTCCTGCAAACCGATGCCTCCATCAACCACGGTAACTCCGGCGGGGCGCTGGTCAACTCGCTGGGCGAGCTGATGGGCATCAACACCCTCTCGTTCGATAAGAGTAACGACGGTGAGACGCCGGAAGGGATCGGCTTCGCCATTCCGTTCCAGCTGGCGACCAAAATCATGGATAAACTGATCCGCGACGGACGCGTGATCCGCGGCTATATCGGTATCGGCGGGCGCGAAATTGCACCGATGCATACCCAGGGCGGCGGTATCGATCAGATTCAGGGTATTGTGGTTAACGAGGTGGCACCGGGTGGTCCGGCGGCTAACGCAGGGATTCAGGTAAACGATGTCATTGTGTCGGTCAACGGCACGCCAGCGGTCTCTGCGCTGGAGACGATGGATCAGGTGGCAGAAATTCGCCCGGGTTCTATCATCCCTGTTGAGGTCATGCGCAACGATAAGAAACTGACGCTGCACGTGACGATTCAGGAATACCCGGCCACTAACTGACAGGCATAAAAAAACGGAGCGATAAGCTCCGTTTTTTTTACCGGGAGACGGTTCGTATTACTTGTTAACGAACTCTTCGCCCAGGGTGATATCTTTCTTCAGCGTATCCAGCATGCCTTCCATCGCGTGTTGTTCAAACGCGCTCAGCGTACCAATGGATTTACGCTCTTCGATACCGTTTTTACCCAGCAGCAGCGGCTGAGAGAAGAAGCGAGCGTGTTCGCCATCGCCTTCAACGTAAGCGCATTCAACAACGCCTTTCTCGCCCTGCAGAGCGCGAACCAGTGACAGACCAAAACGCGCAGCCGCCTGGCCCATAGACAGGGTTGCAGAACCGCCACCCGCCTTCGCTTCCACCACTTCGGTGCCCGCGTTCTGGATGCGTTTAGTCAGGTCAGCCACTTCCTGCTCGGTGAAGCTCACGCCTGGGATCTGCGACAGCAGAGGCAGGATAGTGACGCCAGAGTGACCGCCGATTACCGGTACTTCCACTTCTGTTGGCTGCTTGCCTTTCAGCTCAGCAACAAAGGTGTTGGAACGGATGATATCCAGCGTGGTTACGCCGAACAGTTTGTTTTTGTCGTAAACACCCGCTTTCTTCAGCACTTCTGCCGCGATAGCCACGGTGGTGTTCACCGGGTTAGTGATGATCCCGATGCATGCTTTCGGGCAGATTTCTGCAATCTGCTGCACCAGGTTTTTCACGATGCCCGCGTTGACGTTGAACAGGTCTGAACGATCCATGCCTGGCTTACGCGCCACGCCTGCAGAAATCAGCACCACGTCGGCACCCTGCAGCGCAGGACGTGCATCTTCACCGGAGAAGCCTTTGATTTTTACAGCAGTCGGGATGTGGCTCAGGTCAACCGCCACACCTGGGGTTACCGGAGCAATATCGTACAGGGAGAGTTCTGAGCCTGAAGGCAGTTGGGTTTTCAGTAGTAGGGCAAGCGCCTGGCCGATACCACCAGCAGCGCCGAGGACTGCGACTTTCATCCTAAACTCCTTATTATGGTTAACTTAAGTATCTGTAAATCCGTTGCGGCGACCATAATTCAGCAAGTAAATAATTACAATTTTCATAGCTAAAGAATTTGAGGTCACGCGACTTTATCTCTCACCAGAAGACTATCTGACGACAGAGGGCAACGCATTAAGAGGTGGTTACAATACACCCTGCCCCGCCACCAAAACAACATCATTTTGATAACATTTAATTTACTTTTAAGCTTATTTGCGCGGCGTGACCCAGGCATGTTTTCTGATAACGAAATCTGATAAAATCACTCCCTTTCATAACATTATTTCAGCCTGGCGCTGAGTAGATAATTTGCATAAAAATTCATCCACATGCATAATAATGTTGTTTCTATCGTCATATTCCGGGTGACTTATGCGAAGCTCGTCTAAGCAAGAAGAATTAGTAAAGGCGTTTAAGGCGCTACTCAAAGAAGAGAAATTCAGTTCTCAGGGAGAAATTGTTCAGGCGCTGCAGGAACAAGGCTTCGATAACATCAACCAGTCGAAAGTCTCCCGCATGTTAACGAAATTTGGCGCGGTGCGTACGCGTAACGCCAAGATGGAGATGGTGTATTGCCTGCCGGCAGAACTTGGCGTGCCGACCACCTCCAGCCCGCTCAAAAACCTGGTTCTGGATATCGATCATAACGACGCCGTCGTGGTGATCCACACAAGCCCGGGTGCCGCGCAGCTGATTGCCCGCATGCTGGACTCGCTGGGTAAAACGGAAGGTATCCTCGGGACTATCGCCGGTGATGACACCATCTTTACCACACCGGCTAGCGGTTTCTCCGTGAAAGATCTCCACGAAGCCATTCTGGTACTGTTCGAACAGGAACTCTAATCCCCTCTCCCCGTAGCGCCGCTGCGGGGATCGTTCTGCTTCCGCTGCGTTCTCCCCTCTTTTCTACTGCCCTTCACTTTGACAAATAGTGCTTTTTACCACCTATTAACATTCATCTGGTGAATGCTAAATCAAAAAATCGCACAAAAAATCAAAAGCTGATATTCATATGATTTTATTAGATATAACCAACAAAAATGAACAAAAAACGCCCAATATTATGCAATTTGGTTATAAAAAACAGACTGGTTAACACGTAATAACAATAGAAACCATTAGTCTGGTATTAATTTTTACCGTTATTAGTGTATACTTGATTTTGTGATGAGGGTCACGAAACAAGACCCCACTAAAAAATTCGACGAGGTAAAAATCATGAAAATCAAATCAACTGTAGCGGCGCTCAGCGTCCTGTCCGTCCTGTCATTCGGTGCTTTCGCAGCTGACTCTATCAATGCTGACCAGGCGCAATCCCGTCAGGCCATCGGTACGGTTTCTGTCGGCGCGGTCGGCACATCGCCAATGGACATGCATGAGATGCTGAACAAAAAAGCGGAAGAACAGGGTGCGTCATCCTATCGCATCATCGAAGCGCGTTCCGGTGACCACTGGCACGCCACCGCTGAGCTGTACAAATAAGTTTTAGTAATAACTGAAGACGTAAATCTCCACTCAACGGCACCAGGCATAAAAATAGCGGTTCAACCCTTCTCGCCGTTGAGTAAAAACCCTATTCAGGAGTAAAGACTATGAAAACCAAATTGATCATCGCAACCCTTGGTCTGGCATCCGTTCTCTCTTTCGGCGCGAGCGCAGCCGTACAGCAGGTGAATGCCGACCAGGCACAAAATCTACAGCGTATGGGCAGCGTCTCCGTAACGTCTGTCACTGGTTCACCGATGGATATTCGTCACGAACTTGCCGCCAAAGCTGAAAAAGCAGGCGCCAGCAGCTATCGCGTCACCGAACTGAATCAGGGTGACCACTGGCATGCAACGGCAGAGCTGTATAAATAAACCCTCGTCGTATCTCATCATACGACTTGCCCCTGGCCTTATGGTCAGGGGCTTTTTTCATTCAATGCCGCGCGTTAAAGCGCAGCTGACCTTCAAGCTCTTCTTCCGCTTCATCGAACAGCAATATCAGCGCGCCAAAACGTCTTCGCAGCTTATCGGGCAAATGGATGAACTCAATTTCCAGCGGTAGCGGCAACTGACTGCCGGTGACCACGTCCCACAGCGTATCCAGATTCGTCACGCTTTCCCGTTCAAGATCAAACGCCCGGATAAATTCACGGTAGAAGTCTTCCTGACTGTCGATCTCGTCAAAATCAAACGTATAGGTTTTCATTGCCAGCCACCCAGTCCAGGCGAGCGGCAGATGCCGCCCTGTCTATTATAATCCCCCAATATGCAGGGTTTTAACTTCCAGATACTCTTCCAGTCCCAGCACGGAGCCCTCTCGTCCAAGACCTGACTCTTTTACGCCGCCAAAGGGCCCAAGCTCCGTGGAGACGGCGCACTCGTTGATGCCGATCATCCCGCTCTCGATGGCCTGTGAAACGCGGAAGACCCTTGAGAGATTCTGGGTGTAGAAGTAAGCCGCCAGCCCATAGGGCGTGTTGTTGGCGCGCTGGATGACTTCATCTTCCGAGGTGAAACGGAAGCACGCCGCCACCGGGCCAAACGTCTCTTCTTCTGCCAGCTTCATGCCTTCATGGCAGTCGCCCAGCACGGTTGGCATCCAGAAATTTCCGCCAAGCGGATGGGGCTTACCCCCAGCCAGTACGGTTGCGCCCCGGGCAACGGCGTCGTCGACATGCTCACGCACCTTGTTGACCGCCGAAGGTTCAATCAGCGGCCCGACGACCACCCCCTCTTCGAGACCATTACCCACCTTCAGCGCCTTCACCGCATCGGCGAGTTTATTCACAAATTTGTCGTAGACGGTTTCCTGAATATAAAAACGGTTCACGCTGACGCAGACCTGCCCGGCATTGCGGAACTTGTTGGCGATCGCGCCCTTAACCGCCGCGTCGATGTCCGCATCCTCAAAAACGATATACGGGGCATTTCCCCCCAGCTCCATCGAGACTTTTTTCATGGTTTCTGCGGCGTTACGCACCAGCGTTTTGCCGACGGAGGTTGAGCCGGTAAAGGAGATTTTACGCACGTCGCGGCTTGCCATGATCGCATCGCTGATTTCATGCGTATTCCCGGCGACGGCGTTGAGAACACCGTCGGGCACACCGGCCTGTTTCGCCAGCGTAAGCAGCGCAAATGCGCTGAGCGGCGTGTTGTTGGCCGGTTTAATGACCCCGGTGCATCCTGCTGCCAGCGCCGGGCCTAACTTGCGGGTGAGCATGGCCATCGGGAAGTTCCACGGCGTAATCGCCGCGACCACGCCAATGGGTTCACGGGTCGCCAGAATGCGTGAGCCGGGTTTTATCGGCGGAATAATTTCACCGTTCGCGCGTTTGGCCTCTTCGGCAAACCACTGGATAAAGCTGGCGGCGTACTCGACTTCTCCCTCCGCTTCTTTCAGGGGTTTGCCCTGTTCGGTGGTCATCAACCGCCCGAGCCAGCTTTTATTCTCAATAATCAGTTCGTACCAGCGGTAGAGAATCGCCGAGCGTTCTTTCGCGGTTTTGGCACGCCATGCCGGGAAGGCCTGGGTAGCCGCTGCAATAGCGTCTTCGGTTTGCGCTTTACCCGCTTTTGCGACTTTAGCAATGACCTCGCCGGTCGCGGGATTCAGCACATCAAAGGTTGTATCCAGCGTTTTCCAGATTCCGTTGACCAGATAACCGGTCTGAAAAAGGATGTGGTCCTGAAGCGCCTGGGTCGTCATGTGTTCTCCCTTTCTGAAATGTAAGAACGTGCTGGAATAAGTATAGCCACAAAAAAACCGACGCTTTTGGCGTCGGTTTTTTTACTTCAGTCAGTTATCCGTGAGGGCATTCTGGTAGCGATGCAGCATAAACACCAGCCGTCCCACCGGCTCGGTCACCTGAGGAGGCGCCTCCCAGTGCTTGAGCTTTTCCTGATAGGTATCGAGCTCTTCAAGCAGCTGCGTAAAGTAGCGACGCCGTTTGTCATCGCTGCTGGCAGAAAGCACGTGATCGGCGGTACGACGCAGCTGGCGGTGGTATGCCGACAAATCGTCGTTGATCGGCACGGGCGCGTTACGCAAACGCTGGTGCGCAATGATCATGGTTAACGCCAGGCGGAACTTCGCGATATCGCCCGGGAACTTGTTCAGCAGCAAAAACAGCTGCTGGTAGAGCGCGGGCAGGTGGTTCTCTTTACGGCGCGCGGTATTGGTTGTCAAAGACGACACGGCAGCCGACACAAACTGGTTCAGCAGCACGCGGCCCGTTCTTGCCTGCGAGTTATCCCGCACCAGCATTATCACCATCATGGCCAGGAAGCAGCCCACCAGCTGGCCTAACGCGCTGTCGAGGAACTGGCTGAAATGGAAGGTCATCGGGTTATCGAGCACGATGATGTTAATCGTACTCGCCAGCGCCCCCAGCGATCCCAGACGCCGCTTTTGCACTTCAATGCCGATAAAGAACGCCATTACCGCCAGGCTAATACAGAGCAACAGCATGCTCTGTTGCGTCGACGGGATGATGACCAGGAAATAGAGCGCGCCTATCGGCAACGCGGCAATCGTGCCGTAAAGGAAATCAATGGCGACCATACGCGGGTTAGGCAGGCGCATCGCCAGTGCGGTCACAACGGCAATCATCACCATCGCGCCGCTGCCGGACGTCCAGCCCGTCCACAGCCAGAACAGCGTGCCGAGCATGCAGGCAAGCGTCGTACGCCAGAAATTGACCATGGCGTGATGACGCTCGGCGGATTCCGCCTTGATCACCACTTCCCCCTGCAGCACCTCTTCTTCCGCCGCGCTGATTTTGGTGTTACCGATCACGCCGCGCTTCAGAAGCAGATAGCGCGTCGCGGCGCCGACCCAGGTGTAGATGGTTACCGGCGTGTCGCGCTCCCCGGTCCAGGCAATCACCCGGCGCATGCGCTTAAGCTGCTTATGCACGTCCTGTACGGTTTCCACCGGCTCGGCAAACAGTTCGCGGAACGTATCGGTGACCGCTTCCGGCCGGGTGTTCTGAATCAGATAGGTTTCACAGGCCTGGGTAATCAGCGTCAGAGAGACGGTGTTGAGGGCTTTCAGGCGTCGATTCGCGCGGGCCCAGCGCGACGACTCCATATTAAGGTTGCTGCGCATTCCTTCCAGCGCCTGCGTACGACGTACCAGCCCGCTCCAGGCTTTATCCACCTCTTCGCTGTCGCCATGCTTAATGCACAGCTGCATCAGCTGATACTGGGCAACAATCAGCGCGTCGAGCTCACGGTCGACTTCCTGCTTGATGGAGCGCGGAGAGAAAAGCAGGTCAGCGACGATCGCGCTGACAATGCCAATCACAATCTCGCTGCAGCGCTCAACCGCAAACTGCGGGGCGAGCAGCGGTTCGCTTTGGATAGTGATGACAATAATCAGCGCGGTATAGCCCGCCAGTCCCCAGGCGTAGGAGTTCTCCACTTTCACCAGAGACGAGATCCAGGTGCAGAAACCCGCCCAGATACAGCACACCATCAGCATCAGCAGCGGGGTGCGGATCATCAAAATAATAATGGTCAGCGCCGCGAAACAGCCGATAAACGTCCCGATGATACGCAGCATCCCGCGATAGCGGATCGCGCCAGAATAGGGCTCCCCGCCCGCGGCAAAGGCAGGGCCCGCCGCGACAATCGCAGCCGTCAGCACTGCCCAGCGAGGGGTTTCAAGCTGGAAGTGAAAGCCAACAAACAGCGCCAGCACGATGGCGCACGCCAGCTTCACGGCGAAGCGAATGTGCTGGCTGGCGATGGAAAAGATACCCATGGCGATTAACCAAACTCGCGAAGGCGGTGGGCAATTTTACGGAAGAACGAGTCCTGGCTGGCATCCCGGTCCTTTTCACCGGTGATCACCACCGTCGCCGTAGTACCCGCAGGCCACAGATTTCCCTGCTGTTCATCAAGATGAATACGTACCGGCACGCGCTGGGCCAGACGCACCCACTCCAGGTTGGAATCGACCGTCGCCATCCCTTTGGCATCGTTAGAGCTGCTGGAGTTAGTCACCCCTGCGGCAACGCTGTCGACGGTGCCTTTAAAGACGCGGTTGCTGCCGAGCGGCGTAATTTCAGCCCGATAACCCGGGCGCACGCCTTCCAGCTTGGTCTCTTCCATATAGGCGAGCACGTAGAAGGAGTTCTGTTTAACCAGCGCCACGGCAGTTGAGCCACGGGTAATGAATTCCCCGGCATAGACGTTGAGGTTGGTCACCCAGCCATCGGACGGCGCGCGGATCACGGTGCGCTCGAGATCGAGCTTCGCCAGATCGCGCGTTGCCTGCGCTTTCGCCAGCTGGTGCAGCACGGTTTGCAGCACGTTGTTGGACTGATCAATCTCTTCACGGGACATTGCCTGAACGCCCAGCTGATTACGGCGCCCTGCCTCGCGGCGTTTCTCCGCAGCCAGCGCCTGGTAATAGGCCACGTCCGCTTCCGCCTCTTCCAGCGCTTTCTGGTAACGAGGCTGGTCGATGGTGAACAGGACCTGATCTTTCTTCACCAGCTGGTTATCGTGGACGTTGACCGCTGTGATAAGACCGGCCACGTCAGGGGCTATTGCCACCACATCGGCGCTGAAGCGTGCATCACGCGTCCACGGTGATTCGGTGTAATAAACCCAGGCGCGGAAAATAGCGATGAAGGCGAGGATAACCAGCGCCATCGTGATGGCGGTGCGGGAGATTTTTCTTGTTAGCGTTTTCACATCAACCTCAGACAAACATGCGCGATATCAGATAAAACAGGCAGCAATACAGCGCGGTATTGAACAATGCAGGGTGCCAGACGAAATCGTAGATCCCGGTAGGGACCAGCACCTTGCGCACCAGCCAGAAGATCGCCAGTGATAAAAGAAGCTCGAAAAATATCGGTGGGAACGACAGACCGAACACCACGATAACGGGAAACAGACTCATGTTGACCTTGATAAGAGAGAGTGCAGGCTTCAGAATTTTTTAGCGCACGCCACCGCAGGAGAGCAAGAAACGCCGGGCGAGAATGGCGCAGCCGTTATGTAATTAATAATATATTAACGTAACTGTTATGCTGTTATCTATAATATGTGATCTAAATCACTTTTAAGCCAGAGTGAACAATGGAACGTTTAAAACGCATGTCGGTCTTCGCCAAAGTGGTTGAGCTGGGCTCTTTTACCGCCGCTGCACGCCAGCTTCAGATGAGCGTCTCATCCATCAGCCAGACGGTGTCCAAACTGGAAGATGAGCTTCAGGTCAAGCTGCTCAACCGCAGTACCCGCAGCATTGGGCTGACCGAAGCGGGTAAAATTTACTATCAGGGCTGTCGCCGTATGCTGCTTGAAGTGCAGGATGTTCACGAACAGCTCTATGCCTTCAACAACACCCCCATCGGCACGCTGCGCATCGGGTGTTCTTCAACTATGGCACAAAATGTTCTCGCTGCCATGACCGCGGATATGCTGAAAGAGTACCCCGGTCTTACGGTCAATCTGGTGACGGGTATCCCGGCGCCGGACCTGATTGCCGACGGGCTGGACGTGGTGATCCGCGTCGGCGCGTTGCAGGATTCCAGCCTGTTCTCGCGACGGCTGGGCAGCATGCCGATGGTCGTCTGCGCCTCGAAAAGCTATCTGGCGCAGTACGGCGTTCCGGAGAAACCCGCCGATCTCACCAACCACTCGTGGCTGGAGTACAGCGTGCGGCCCGATAATGAATTTGAGCTGATCGCTCCGGAAGGGATCTCCACCAGGCTGCTGCCGGAAGGACGGTTTGTCACTAACGATCCGATGACGATTTCACGCTGGCTGGTGGCCGGCGCCGGGATCGCCTACGTGCCGTTAATGTGGGTGATCAACGAGATCAACAGCGGCGTGCTGGAGATCCTCTTCCCGCGCTACCAGTCCGATCCGCGTCCGGTGTACGCCCTGTATACCGAAAAAGACAAACTTCCGCTCAAGGTGCAGGTGTGTATTAACTATCTGACCGAATATTTTGTGGACGTGGCGGAGCTGTTTCAGGGGATGCGGGGGAGAAGGAAAGAGTAGGCCTTTTTTCATAAGGACGAGGAAAAAAGACAGCGTGGAGCAGTACCCTCTCCCCTTTGGGGAGAGGGTCAGGAAATTACGCCGTACCGCCCACCGTCAGGTTGTCCACCTTCAGCGTTGGCTGGCCTACGCCAACCGGCAGGCTCTGGCCCTCTTTACCGCAGACGCCCACGCCGTTATCCAGCTTCAGATCGTTACCGACCATAGAGATCTGCTGCATGGCTTCGATACCGGAGCCAATCAGCGTCGCCCCCTTCACCGCTTTGGTCACTTTGCCTTTCTCGATCAGATACGCTTCTGACGTGGAGAAAACAAACTTACCGGAGGTGATGTCCACCTGGCCGCCGCCAAAGTTTGGCGCAAAGATACCGTAATCGACGGATTCGATAATCTCCTGCGGCGTCGATTTGCCCGGCAGCATGTACGTGTTGGTCATGCGCGGCATCGGCAGATGCGCGTAAGATTCACGGCGTCCGTTGCCCGTCGGCGCGACGCCCATCAGGCGCGCGTTAAGTTTGTCCTGCATGTAGCCTTTCAGCACGCCGTTTTCGATCAGCACATTGTACTGCCCTGGCGTACCTTCATCGTCGATAGCCACCGAGCCGCGACGATCGCACATGGTGCCGTCATCCACCACGGTGCACAGCTCAGAGGAGACAAGCTGCCCGATTTGACCGCTGAACACGGACGTCCCGCGACGGTTAAAGTCGCCTTCCAGGCCGTGGCCTACGGCTTCGTGTAACAGCACGCCCGGCCAGCCGGCGCCCAGCACCACCGGGAATGAGCCCGCCGGCGCCGCGACGGCATTAAGATTCACCAGCGCCATGCGCACGGCTTCTTTCGCCCACGCGTCGGCGCGTGCTTCACCGTCAACGTCGCCCAGGAACCAGTCATAGCCGAAACGACCGCCGCCGCCGCTTGAGCCGCGCTCGCGTTTGCCGTCGTCATCGACCTGCACGCTGATAGAGAGGCGCACCAGCGGGCGAACGTCTGCCGCAAGGGTACCGTCCGTTGCCGCAACCAGAATCAACTCATACACGCCGCTCAGGCTGGCAGAAACTTCCTGCACGCGTTTGTCCGCCGCGCGGGCGACTTTGTCCACGCGACGCAGGATATCCAGCTTCTCTTCACGGCTCATGCTCTGCAGCGGATCGATGCTGGTATAGAGCGCAGAGTGCTGCACTTCTCCCAGTGTTTTCACGCGACCATCGCCGGTATCACGCACAATGGTACGCGCGGCCTGCGCGCTCTGCTCGAGTGCGGCAAGGCTAATCTGATCGGCATAGGCAAAACCGGTTTTCTCGCCGCTGACGGCACGGACGCCGACGCCCTGGTCAATGTTGTAGGAGCCATCTTTGATGATGCTGTCTTCTAAAACCCAGGATTCGTGATAGCTCGACTGGAAATAAAGGTCGCCGTAGTCGAGACGGCGTTCGGTCAGTTGACCAAGAATGGAGAACAGGTCCTGATGGCTCAGGCCGTTCGCTGCGAGCAAATGTTCACTTACCAGGTTCAGACTCATCGTATTGCTACTCGTTCGTTGCCGCCCGTGGCGGTATAAAGATCGTATTTATTGAGAGTGAGGCAATTACCTGCCCACGTCAAATCATTGCTGTGCATCTTTGCGCGGCTGGCGCAGCACCTCGTTAATCTGCGGTTTATCTACCGGACCGGTAATGCGGTAGCGCAGAATGGAGACCTTGCTCCACAGCGGCCCCAGCACTTTGCTGGCGGCAAACACTGCCGCACCGACAATCGGGTTCACCACAAAGGCCGCCGCCACGCCCACGCTCGCGGAAATTTCCGGTGCCACCACGGCTTCCATATCCAGCTCGCGTCGCACGAGGTTAACGGAGCCTTTCATGGCGATATCCGCTTCCAGGCCATCCACCAGCGTGTCGTCCGTATGCAGAACGCCGTCCTTGATCCACGCCGTGCTGCGGATGGAATCGTAGTAGAAACCTTCGCTGAAGGTATCGCTGAAATCGAAGCGCAGCTTGCGCAGCAGCGCATCAAAACTCAGCAGGCGCAGGATCTGCCCGGCGCGCCCCGTGCTCACGTCGGCAATTTCACCTTTACCAAAGTGGGTTTTCAGAATGCCGTTCAGCGAGGCTTCATCCGGCTTCCACGGGGCGTCACGCCAGTGAAGATCGTAATCGACGTCAAACGATGAGCCGCGCAGCGGCGTGCTGATACCAAAGAAATTGGCTGCCGCATCCAGCTTGTTGCCTTTAATGTCGCCCTTCAGGGACGTTCGCTGCTCGCCCGGGTTATTCACCCATTCTCCTGCGGCCGTCATGCGGCCAAAACCGGTATCAACCAGGCCACCGGAGAGCGTAAGCGTGTTGGCCTGGATGGTGAAATCGCCGTCAATACGGCCATATTTCTGCCCCCACAGCCAGCACTCTGCACAGCGTAACTGGAGATCGGGCCAGCCGCTAAAATCGACGCGGGAGACATTGCTCAGCGGCGACGTCTCTGCCGGTTTATCTTTCCCGCTCGCGGCGCTTGCCGGGTTGTAGTAGAGGTAGCGGATCGCCGCCTGCCACGGCGCGTGATTGCGCATGGTCAGCGTGCCGTTGATCTCCCTTCCCTGGGCCTCCACCTTCGTGCCGTTAGCGCCAGGCTGTGAAACCAGGCTCAGGTTGTTCCACTGCTGCCCGCCCAGCATCAGTGACGGCGTGCGTACGGTAATGGCCTGCGGGAACTGGGCGGTTTCATCAACGTTTTGCCCAACGCCTTTCTGGAACAGCGCCAGCCACTCAGCACCGTCCATCGGCGGGAGATTCAGCTCAATGCCCGCCTGCTCCGGCAGAGGCGGCGTGGAGCGGCTATCCGTTGTCCAGATGGCTTTGTCGAGGGTGAGCTTGCGGTTAAGCAGCCAGCGGCTGTTGAAGTGGTTTGTCCCGCCCGCGCTTCCGGTCAGCGCGAAGCTGTTCAGGTTGCCATCGACGTTCAGCTTTACCGGCAGCGGCTGTCCGGCCTGTTTATCCAGCGGCGCAGGCAGCTGGCTCTGAAGGTTTTTCAGATCGCCCGTGATGTCGACCTTATACTGAGCACCCGCGTGATAAGGCAGGTCGATTGCCACTTTACCCTGCCAGGCGACTGCGCCCTGCACTGACGCCTCAATGGGTTTCGGCAGGACCTCCATGCGCGCTGGCTGCCAGTTACCGTCCAGATTGACGGCTACCTGATAAGCCTTTTCACCCTCGGTGGTCGTGAAGTCGATATTAACGGGCTGATTAAACCAGCTGGCCGTAAGCGGCTCGCTCTTCAGGTTTCCGTTGTCAAAGCTGAACTGCCCGCTGAGATTTTTCAGCGTGCTCTCAAGGGGTTTGATGAACAGGCTGTTGTTCTTAAGGCGGACGTCGCCTTTGGCGGTGGTCATCTCGCCGTCCAGCGGGATATCAAGATGTAAGCGAGCATTCACATCGCCATCAAGCTGTAGCTGCTGGAGCGTCGCCGCCAGCGAATCTTTCAGGGGCGTCTCCTCAAAGTACGGCCCCACCGCTTTGCCCGGGCCATTGATGTCGGCATCAATCAGCAGCTTCTCTTTGGAGTAATCCGGGATGTTGGCCGTCAGGTTGCTGGCCGTCACGCCGCCCAGCGCCACGCTGTCGGACTTCATCCATAGTCCGTCATTGAGGAAGTTGAGCTCGATATCCAGGTCTTTCAGCGCGGGCCAGCCGGGCTGGAACGCAAATGTCGCGTTATGCAGCGGCACCAGCACCTGGAACTGGCCTTCATTATGTTTGTACGGGAAAAGATGCGGGTTACCGCCGTACACCAGCGTGGCATTGTCCGCCTGACCGCCCTGAATCGCGCCGCTGAGATAGTCCACTAGGGCTTTTCCCATCAGGTTTTCCGGGAAGTAGCGCCAGGCCTGAGAGCCGTCATCGGTGCTGATCCCGGCCAGAATGCCCAGCCACGGCTCATCGCCTTCAGGCTGCAGATAGCGGAAATCGCCGCGCGCGTGCACCGCTTTGGCTTTCACGTCGATATGGCGGCCATCAAGCTGGAAACCCTTGTCGTTACGGAGCCAGTTAAGCACCGCGCTGCCCTGTTCGATTTCCAGCGGCGCGCGGAAGACCGTCTCGTAAGGCATTTTGGCATCGTGCATATCAACCGTTAGCCTGCCGTTTTCCACGCTGCCTTCCAGCTTGCCGCTAAAGTGCTCCGCCCCCGGCAGCAGCTTCCACTGCTTCCAGGCAAGATCTTTCCACGTTGCCTGGAAGCGGGTTTTTTCCGTCGCCTGGAGCGGGATGTCCAGCCCCAGCGCATCGATCGTCCCGCTCGGCTGGGTTGCCAGCCAGATCTCGCCCAGGTCCGGAGAGAGTTTTGCCGCCATCGAGCGCAGGCCCTCAATGGCCGCCAAATCGAGGTTGCTGGCGCGGATGCGCAGCTCGTCGCTGCGTTTACTGGCCGTGCCGCCGACGTCCTGCTCCGGCATCCAGGCCAGCGTCAGCGCACCGCGCGGCCACGGCTTGCCGTCCATGGTGATGCGCGTATCCGGAATGGCAAACTGCCAGCCCTCTTTTTCCTGCGTCACGTGCGCGGTGAGGTTATCGACGGAAAGCTGATGCTGCTGTTTTTCGCCTTTCCAGCTGGCGCCCCCCTGCTTGAGCCAGATATCGCCGCTGGCAAATTCACCTTTGGTCAGGGTCAGCCAGCCTTCAAGGCTGAAACGGGCAGTCTCCAGCTGCATATTTTGCTGGAGCCAGTCGCCCAGCCACGGCTTTACGTCAACATCGTCGGCCTGCAGCCAGACTTTGCCGTTGTTTAACAGGCCGTCATCGTCCCGCAGATCCATGCGCACCTGCATCACGCCGTGCTGGCCGTTCAGGCTTGAGAGATTGACCTGCCCCTCAGCGCGGTGACGTTCTTTACCGTTGAGCCAGGTCAGCTGAGGGATCGCCAGTTCGGCGCGCTGGCCGGAGAGGGTAATGAAGCTCACTTCACTGTCGCGCAGATCGAAGTGATCGAACTGACGGAGGAAAAGATCGCTGAAGCGGTTGGCTTCCAGACCCTGACCGCTATCGCCGCCGGACAGAGGCGTATTGGTCAGGAACTGGAGTTGATAAAAGGTGAGATCGCGAAACTGCCAGCGCAGATGCAGCAGGCTTTGCCAGACGTCCAGCGCCAGGGTCACGCGTTTGATTTTCAGGTGGCCGCCATCTTTGAGGCTGGCGTTGATATCCCGGACATCGAGCGTCGGGCCAAAATTCTGCCAGTTAGCGCTAATCTGGCTTACGTTCACCGGCACGCCGGTGGTGGATTCAATTTTAGCCAGCAGTTGCGGACGCCAGCTGTCCAGATGCGGTAATACGAGGCGTAGCCCGCTCACGAGCAACGCGACAATCACGACCAGCGTTGCCCCTGTAAGCAATAAAATCCCCGGCAATCGCCTCACGCATCTCTCCTTGTCAGCTTTCGTCACGCAGCGTACTGCGTCTTACATCATCACGACGTCAAACTGCTCCTGGTTATAGAGCGGTTCAATTTGTACTTTTACCTGTTTGCCGACAAAGATTTCCACTTCCGCCAGCGCGTGTGACTCTTCGCCTTTCAGCGCTTCAGCCACCGCAGGGGAAGCATAGACCAGAAAACGATCGGAGTCGTAGGCATGATGAACACGGACGATTTCGCGCATAATTTCATAGCAGACGGTCTCAACCGTCTTTACCGTTCCGCGCCCATGGCAGGTTGGGCATTCATTACACAGCACATGCTCAACGCTCTCGCGGGTACGCTTACGCGTCATTTCCACCAGCCCCAGCTGCGAGAAGCCGTTGATGCTGGTTTTCACGCGATCTTTGCTCAGCGCCTGCTCAAGCGAGTGCAGCACGCGACGACGATGGTCTTCATTACTCATATCGATGAAGTCGATGATGATAATGCCGCCCAGATTGCGCAGACGAAGCTGCCGCGCAATGGCCTGCGTGGCTTCGATGTTGGTGTTGAAGATGGTGTCATCGAGGTTGCGATGGCCGACAAACGCGCCGGTGTTGATATCGACGGTGGTCATCGCTTCGGTCTGATCGATGATCAGATAGCCGCCGGACTTCAGCTCGACCTTACGCTCCAGCGCGCGCTGGATCTCGTTTTCGACATCATAGAGATCGAAGATCGGCTGACGCCCTGAATAATGCTCCAGCAGGCCAGGCATCTCCGGGATGTACTCAGCGGTAAATTCCAGCAGCGCTTCATAGGTCAGGCGCGAATCCACGCGAATGCGGTCGAGCTGGGCATCGGCAAAGTCGCGCAGAACGCGCTGAGCAAGGGCCAGCTCACCGTAGAGCTGGTAGCGGGTCTGGTTGCGTTTTTTACGCTCCATCACCTTTGTCCAGACGCGCTTCAGGTAAGCCGCATCCGACGCCAGGTCTTCTTCGCTGATCCCTTCCGCAGCGGTACGGATGATAAACCCGCCCTGTTCATCGCAGTAGGCGCTGACCACTTTCTTCAGACGCTCGCGCTCGGTTTCGCTCTCAATACGCTGCGAAACGCCCACGTGCGACGCGCCGGGCATAAAGACCAGATAGCGGGAAGGTAAGGTGATGTCGGTGGTCAGACGGGCGCCTTTAGTACCGAGGGGGTCTTTCACCACCTGCACCATCAGATCCTGTCCCTGACGCACCAGTTCAGAAATATCGCGCACGGCAAACTGTTTTTGCTCTTCGCCCGCGACGCACTCGGTGTGCGGCATGATATCGGAGGCATGTAAAAACGCCGCCTTATCCAGTCCAATATCTACAAAAGCCGCCTGCATACCCGGTAGTACACGACTGACACGACCTTTGTAGATATTGCCTACTATTCCGCGCCGCGCTTCACGCTCAATATGAATTTCCTGAAGAATGCCACCATCAATATAGGCCACACGGGTTTCCGATGGCGTTACGTTTACCAACAATTCAGCCGTCATAATTATCCCTTCCCTCACGCAGTGAGTTAAAATTGCTCAGCAACTCATACGTTTCCACCAGCGGTAAGCCGACTACGGCGTGATAGCTGCCATTAATCTTCCTGACAAAACAGCCACCCAGCCCCTGAATACCGTATGCACCTGCTTTATCCATTGGTTCACCGCTGGCAATATAAGCGGCGATGTCGTCGTCGGTAAGTACTCTGAACGTCACTTCGGTCACCACCAGGCAATCCAGCACGTGCTGGCGGTCAGCCAGGGCGACGGCCGTCATCACCTGATGCGTTTGTCCGGACATTTTGTGCAGCATGCGCGCCGCATGATCGGCATCGCGCGGTTTCTCAAGCACTTCACCGTTCAGAATCACGATGGTATCTGCTCCCAGCACGGGAAGATCGCGTGGCACACTGGCCACGCCCGCCTGCGCTTTCTCGCGCGCCAGGCGAGACACGTACTGTTGAGCGCTTTCGCCCTCAGCACGTTTTTCTTCAATGCCGGTAACGATGCGTTCAAAAGAGACGCCTAGCTGCGTCAGGAGTTCCTGACGGCGCGGGGAGCCGGAAGCGAGATACAAAGACGTCATAGAAACCTTTTATTGCACAGCAAACTGCTGGCGAACCTTACGCATCAGCAGGAATAACCAAGGCCAGAGCACACCGTTTACTACACTACTCCAGAACACTTCCGGTCGGAAAGAGACGTTGATCACTAAAAACTCTGCCCAGAAAACAACGATATCCGCAGCGAGCGACAATAGCATCACCACCAGGGCCTGTTGCCAGAGCGCAAGGTTACGAAAGAGCTGGAATTTGAGTGCGACGAGGTACGCAATAATGCTCATGGACAAGGCGCGCACGCCAAGCGTAGAGCCGCTAATGAGATCCAGTATGGCACCCATCACGAAACCTGTGCCGACATTTACGCGATGCGGCAGGGCAAGGATCCAGTAGAGTAAAATGAGCAATACCCAGTTTGGCCGGAAAACGAGAATGTCATCCGGCCAGGGCATCACTTGCAGTAACAGTGCAATGAGAAACGAGAGCCAGATGACCCAGCGTCCCTGGCTACGATAGCTTGCCACTACTGCCCTCCCGAAGAGAGTTTAGGCGGTGGCGGCGCATCCGGCAGCGGCTGCGTTAACCCGGTTGCCGGTGCCGGTACTGGCGCAGGCGGCCCCATGGAATCCGCAGGTGGGAGAACCTGCGGCATCATCTGCATCAGGCGCTCGTTCGCCACGCGATGCACCTCTTCAGGCGTCATCGGATTAGAACCGTTACGATCGGCGCCCCACAGCAGCAGCAGATAGCGCAGACGCTGCAAACCGGCGGTTGGACGGGCCTGAATCACGGTATAGGCACGCTGGGTGTCCAGCTTGACCGAAGAGACCACCGCAACCGGATAGCCTTCAGGGAAGCGTCCACCCAGGCCGGACGTCACCAGCACGTCGCCCACGCGAATATCCGTATTAGCCGGCAGGTGTTCCAGCTGCAGGTCGTCGGTACAGCCGTTACCGGCCGCAATCACGCGGATGTCGTTGCGCAGAACCTGGATCGGCAGCGCATGCGTGGCATCGCAAATCAGCAGCACGCGGCTGGTCAGTTTAGCCACGGCAACAACCTGGCCCACAACGCCTTTATCGCTGATAACAGGCTGACCTTCATACACCCCGTTCACGCTCCCTTTGTCGATCACAACCTGATCGCTGTAGGGGTCGTTCACGGTGGAGATCACCTGCGTGACCATTTTCTGCTCATCCTGACGCAGCGGCGAGCCGAGCAGCTCACGCAGACGCGCGTTTTCCTGCTTGTATTGCCCCAGCATCAGCAGTTCGCTGTTTTTCAGCAGCAGTTCCTGACGTAATGCCCGGTTTTCGAGTTCGAGTTGGTCGCGCGAAGACAGCGTTTGAGAAACGGAGTCGAGCAGTTCACGGGGACCATTTGAAACAAAGTAGAAAGGACTGACGGCGGTATCCATGTACGTTCTGATCTGGCTGAACGTACCGAGGCGGCTATCGGCAATAATGACCCCAAGCGCAACCAGAACCGCCAGAATAAGGCGAAACTGTAGCGATGGGCCACGGCTAAAAATTGGCTTCATAGGCTATGCGTATTCTCGCGTCAGAGAGAAAGGGTAGCAAATTGCTACCCTCTCAAACTCGACTACTCTTCGCTGAACAAATCGCCGCCGTGCATGTCGATCATTTCCAGCGCCTTGCCACCACCACGGGCGACGCAAGTCAGTGGATCTTCTGCAACTACGACAGGAATACCTGTCTCTTCCATTAACAGGCGGTCGAGGTTACGCAGCAGCGCACCACCACCGGTCAGAACCATACCGCGCTCGGAGATATCGGATGCCAGCTCTGGTGGACACTGTTCCAGCGCAACCATTACCGCGCTCACGATGCCCGTCAGTGGTTCCTGCAGAGCTTCCAGAATTTCGTTGGAGTTCAGGGTGAAACCGCGTGGAACACCTTCAGCCAGGTTACGGCCACGCACTTCGATCTCACGCACTTCATCGCCCGGATACGCAGAGCCGATTTCGTGTTTGATACGCTCTGCGGTGGCTTCACCAATCAGAGAGCCGTAGTTACGGCGCACATAATTAATGATGGCTTCATCGAAGCGGTCACCACCGATACGTACGGAAGAGGAGTACACCACGCCGTTCAGAGAGATAACGGCCACTTCAGTGGTACCACCACCGATATCCACCACCATAGAACCGGTAGCTTCGGAAACAGGCAGGCCCGCACCGATGGCCGCAGCCATTGGCTCTTCAATCAGGAACACTTCACGTGCACCTGCACCCTGGGCAGATTCACGGATTGCGCGACGCTCTACCTGGGTTGCGCCAACCGGCACACACACCAGAACACGCGGGCTTGGACGCATGAAGCTGTTGCTGTGAACCTGCTTGATGAAGTGCTGAAGCATTTTTTCAGTCACGAAGAAGTCGGCGATAACGCCGTCTTTCATTGGGCGAATGGCGGCGATGTTGCCAGGGGTACGACCCAGCATCTGCTTCGCGTCATGACCCACTGCAGCAACGCTTTTCGGCGATCCTGCACGATCCTGACGAATGGCCACAACGGAAGGCTCATTCAATACGATGCCTTGTCCTTTTACATAAATAAGGGTATTCGCGGTACCCAGGTCAATGGACAGGTCATTGGAAAACATGCCACGAAATTTTTTCAACATACTAAGGGATAATCCTGAAAGCTGGGGCGGAAAACAAAATCCGCTTACTTTACCAACCACACGCAGCAGCGACAAGGCGCAAAAATCATCTGCAACGGTGAAAATTTGTGCAGTACGTTTCCTGATGTTACAAAATCATCCCCTGATTCCCTCAGGGCTGAGTAAACAGTAGCGTTCCCCACTGACGTTTGTAACCCGTTACAGGTCGTTCACTGGCTTTTTGCTCGACATACTCAAAGCTACAGGCGCGATATTCTACGTGAAAACAGCGTAAACGGCAGGTCAAACAGAGTATCTTTGCAAATATTTTTTCACGTTGGTGTCAAGCGGTTGAGAGGCAGCAAAAAAATCCCCCTGACCGCCCATCACGCCGCGCGCTGTTAACATCTGCCATTCGCTTCTGGAGCGCACGCCCGTGGCGAATACTTGTGTTCGCGTACCCTTGCACGCTTCTACCAGACTCTGTACCAGCAGCTGGTTTTCCGTACGCTTCTCAATATTCCTTACCAGCCCCGGATGTAGCTTTAATAACTCCACATCCAGTTCCTTGATCCAGTTGGTGCTGACCAGCGTTAAACCTGCCTGCGTCACAGCGATACGTGCACCGAGCGCATTGATCAAACGTACCACCGGACGTAACCGGCTGATGTGTTGACCTACATCGGCCTCAGCAAGTTCAAAAATAATGTGTTTACGTTGCGATTTTTCGCATTGCATTAGCGTATCACGTAGCCAGCGCTGAAAACGTGGGCGTATTAACGACTCCACGGTGACCTGTAACGCCAGGTTTTCTTCAGGCCAGAAGGATAAAAACGGAATCAGCCGGGTAATTTGCTGGCGGTCATACTCTTCGGACAGGCCAAATTGCAGCACCATCGGCAGATATTCCGCAGAGATGACCTCTTCGGTACCGTCAAAAATACGACACATCAGTTCACGGTGATGAACGTTGCCGTTTTTCATGACCGCGGGTTTTTGATAAATACGTGGCCCGCCGCGGCTGAGCATTTGCTCAATCAGCGTGCGCCAGCGCACGTTGCCGCGCCCTTTTTCCGGCAGCGAGTCATCGTAAACCGCCCATCCGTTGGCTCCCTGCAACACGGCGTTGCGGGTAGCGGCTTCCGCATGCTCCATCACCTGTTCAGTCGATTGTCCGCCACGCCAGGCGCAGATCCCCATGTGGACCATATCGTCCCTGTCGAGCATTTTGCTCTGCGGCAGCGCATCTACCGCCTTCAGCAGCTGGCTGGCGATGCTTTCGGATTCCTTCAGCGTACGGTGAGGCAACAGCACGGCAAAGTCGCTGCGGTGATAGCGGGCCAGCAGCGCGCCCGGGTAGCGCATAATAAAGGTGGAGAGCAGGTTGATCAGCGTAAAGAGGTTTTCTTCCGCGGCACGCTGTCCCCAGGTGTCGCGCAGGAGATCGAAATCGGGCAGACGAATCATCATCACCACCCCGTGAGTCCCCACTTTTTCTGAATCGTCGAGCAGCGTGGCGAGCTGATTATCAAAGAAAAGACGGTTGTTAAGGCCAGTTTTATTATCCTGCGCCGCATAAGAGCGGATCAGCGTATCCATACGGCTGCGCTGGTCGCTGGCAAACTGGATTTCGGAGAGCAGGGTATCGAGCGCGCTGCTGGCGCGTGACGGCCACTCGTGGACAGAGCCACGCACCTGCGGGCCGCGTTCACCGTTCAGGATACGTACGGATCGCATCTCCAGCAGCTCCTGACCAGAGAGCTGGCGGCGCAGCCAGCGGACCGCGAGAAAGATCAGCAGGACGATAAACGCAACGGCGACGGTGAGCGGCGCGGTGGTCATCATGGAACGGAAATAGCTGGCCATCGGATCGAGGTAGACCATGTGTATGGTCATCCCCGGATTTTTAAGGGAATGCACCGTCACTTCCCGATACTGGCTTACCACGCCCGCGGGGCGATAGCTTCCCGGTCGTTCATGGCTTAAAACACGATGCTTTCCCTGCAGAATGTCGATCTGAACGATATCAACAGGTACCATCAACTCATCAAGCTCACGGGAGAGCGCCGGTAGGGGCGTCGTCAGCAGACGCGTATCAATCACCGAGGCAACAGACTGTACCCGGTTGACCAGCTTGTCCTGAATGGCGGTGTAAAAACTCAGGGAACAGCCCAGAAGCGTGACAAAAATGGTAAGCCCCGTCAGCAAGGTGATAAAAGCTGAGAACTTCGTCGTTAATCGCATCCTTGAGATTACTCCGTGGGTTGATGGGGTAGCGAGTAAGCGCTAACTTGCATTTCAAATGCGGCATACTACCAAATCGGGCGTATCTGGCAATTTATTGCGTTAAATCGGCACTGCGTTTCCCTGAGCGAGTATAGTCTTCAGAAATTATTTTCCAATCATCTGAGTCGTGAGGACCCCGTATGCAGGCTTTGATCTTAGAACAGCAGGACGGCAAAACGCTTGCCTCAGTGCAGGCGGTTGAAGAGAGTCGCCTGCCGGAAGGCGACGTAACCGTCGACATCGACTGGTCCAGTTTAAATTATAAAGATGCGCTGGCTATTACCGGTAAGGGTAAAATCATCCGAAATTTCCCTATGGTGCCGGGGATCGATTTCGCTGGGCGGGTTCATACCAGCGAGGATCCGCGCTTCCATCCGGGCCAGCATGTGCTGCTCACAGGCTGGGGCGTGGGTGAAAATCACTGGGGCGGGCTGGCAACGCAGGCGCGCGTGAAGGGCGACTGGCTGGTGCCTGTGCCGAAAGGCATGGATGGCCGCAAGGCGATGATCGTCGGCACGGCAGGCTTTACCGCCATGCTGTGCGTGATGGCGCTGGAAGATGCGGGTATTCGCCCTGAGTCAGGGGAAATTGTCGTCACCGGCGCGAGCGGAGGCGTGGGCAGCACGGCAGTCACGCTGCTCCACAAGCTGGGCTATCAGGTCGCTGCGGTTTCCGGCCGAGAAAGCACCCATGACTATCTGCGCCAGCTCGGCGCCAGCCGCATTCTCAGCCGCGACGAATTTGCCGAAACCCGTCCGCTGGAAAAACAGGTTTGGGCTGGGGCGGTGGATACCGTCGGTGATAAGGTGCTGGCAAAAGTCCTGGCGCAGATGAACTACGGCGGATGCGTGGCAGCCTGCGGTCTGGCGGGCGGATTTGCCCTGCCAACCACCGTGATGCCATTTATTCTGCGTAACGTACGCCTGCAGGGTGTGGATTCCGTAATGACCCCGCCGGCCCGTCGTCATGAAGCCTGGGAACGGCTGGTGCGCGATCTGCCGGAATCTTTCTATACCCAGAGCGCAACGGAGATAACCCTCAGCCAGGCGCCGGAATACGCCAGTAAGATCATGGACAACCAGTTCCACGGCCGCGCGCTGGTGAAAATCGCCTAATCTTCAAATTTTCGTGACATATTCGCGCGAATCCCTCTCCTCCGTCATGCTTAGAAAAACGCATGACGGAGGATGCCATGAAAAACCGAAAACTGACGGAAGCCGACGTAACGTCCGAGTCTGTCTTTATGTTACAGCGCCGCCAGATCCTGAAAATGCTTGGCATCAGCGCCACTGCCCTGACGCTCTCTCCCGCGGCACACGCCGACCTGCTCGACTGGTTTAAAGGCAACGATCGGCCAAAGGCCCCATCCGGCGCCCCGCTCACCTTTACCAAACCGGCCGAATGGCAAAACAAGCTGACGCTCACGCCGGAAGATAAAGTTACCGGCTACAACAACTTCTACGAATTTGGTCTCGATAAGGCCGATCCTGCCGCCAACGCGGGGAGCCTCAAAACCGATCCGTGGACGCTGAAAATTGATGGAGAAGTGGCGAAACCCCTGACGCTGGACCATCACGATCTCACCACCCGTTTCCCGCTCGAAGAGCGTATCTATCGCATGCGCTGCGTGGAGGCCTGGTCGATGGTTGTGCCCTGGGTCGGCTTCCCGCTGCATAAACTGCTGGCGTTGGTTGAGCCCACCAGCAATGCAAAATATGTCGCTTTCCAGACGCGCTATGCGCCGGACGAGATGCCCGGGCAGAAAGATCGGTTTATCGGCGGCGGGCTTGAATATCCGTATGTGGAAGGGCTACGTCTCGACGAAGCTATGCACCCCCTCACCCTGCTGACCGTTGGCGTATATGGCAAAGCGCTTCCGCCGCAGAACGGTGCCCCTATCCGTTTAACCGTACCGTGGAAATATGGTTTCAAAGGGATTAAATCTATCGTCAGCATTAAGCTTACCCGCGAACGTCCGCCAACCACCTGGAATCTGGCGGCTCCGGACGAATACGGCTTCTTCGCCAACGTTAACCCGCACGTGGATCATCCGCGCTGGTCGCAGGCAACCGAGCGGTTTATCGGTTCCGGCGGTGCGCTGGACGTGAAGCGCCAGCCGACGCTGCTGTTTAACGGCTATGCGGATGAAGTGGCCTCGCTTTACCGTGGCCTCAACTTACGGGAGAACTTCTGAGTGCGTTTAACGGCAAAACAGATTACCTGGCTGAAAGTGCTGCTGCACCTGGCCGGGCTGCTTCCTTTTATATGGCTGTTCTGGGCCGCAAGCCAGGGGCTCTTTAGCGCAGACCCGGCGAAGGATATCCAGCATTTTACCGGTCGGATGGCTCTGAAATTTTTGCTGGCCACCTTGCTCGTCTCGCCGCTGGCGCGCTACGCTAAACAGCCCTTATTGATACGCACCCGTCGCCTGTTAGGGCTCTGGTGTTTTGCCTGGGCGACGCTGCACCTCACCAGCTACGCCCTGCTGGAACTGGGAATTAACAATCTGGCGCTGCTTGGCCGCGAACTGGTGACACGTCCTTATCTGACGCTGGGTATCGTGAGCTGGGTGGTTTTACTGGCGTTAGCGCTGACATCCACGCAATATGCGCAGCGAAAACTGGGCAGGCGCTGGCAGCTTCTGCATAACTTCGTCTATCTTGTCGCGATCCTCGCTCCCATTCATTACCTGTGGTCGGTGAAGATCCTCTCGCCGCAGCCAATCCTTTATGCACTGGCGGCCGTGGCGCTTTTGGCATGGCGTTACAAGAAGTTCCGCCAGTGGTTGCGATAGTTCGCGAAACTGTGCGTTTTCCCGCAGATTACCCGTCAACCGCAAATCTTTTTCGGATAGCGGTTGATAATCTTCCCTGATAAGACCAGTATTTAGCTGCTAAATGCTACGAAATCGTTATAATGTGCGACCTTGGTTCGCCTGACAGCGGTTTTAAGCCTCTGAAAAGGTGACATTTGCGTTTCGAAGGTATATTTTGTTTTTTACCCGAAAATCGCAGGAGATAGCGGCATAATGACTGATAAATTCCATATCTTAGTTTTGAACGGACCGAACCTGAACATGCTCGGCACCCGTGAGCCAGAGAAGTACGGCACGCTAACATTGAGTGAAATTGTTAACCGTCTGGGAACGGAAGCAGCGTCACTGAATGTGGATTTGGATCATTTTCAGTCGAATGCGGAGTACGCACTCATCGACCGTATTCATCAGGCTAAAGACAATGTGGACTATATCCTGATCAATCCGGCCGCGTTTACGCACACCAGTGTTGCTATCCGCGACGCACTGCTTGCGGTGAGTATCCCGTTTATCGAGATCCACCTGAGTAATGTGCACGCCCGAGAGCCGTTCCGTCACCATTCGTATCTGTCGGATATCGCTGCTGGCGTTATCTGTGGACTGGGCGCAGACGGCTATTCATACGCTTTACAGACAGCGGTAAAACGCTTGTCACAATCACACTAAACAAGAGTACGGAACCCACTCATGGATATTCGTAAGATTAAAAAACTGATCGAGCTGGTTGAAGAATCAGGCATCTCCGAACTGGAAATTTCTGAAGGCGAAGAGTCTGTACGCATCAGCCGTGCAGCCCCAGCCGCTAGCTTCCCGGTAATGCAGCAAGCTTATGCTGCGCCAGTGCAGCAGCCTGCGCTCTCCGCAGCCGTTGCGCCAGCAGCTGAAGCCGCACCTGCCGCTGCAGCAGAAATCAGTGGTCACATCGTACGTTCCCCAATGGTTGGTACTTTCTACCGCACCCCGAGCCCGGACGCGAAGGCGTTCATCGAAGTGGGTCAGAAAGTCAACGTAGGCGATACCCTGTGCATCGTTGAAGCGATGAAAATGATGAACCAGATCGAAGCAGACAAATCAGGTACTGTTAAAGCGATTCTGGTCGAAAGTGGTCAGCCGGTTGAATTTGACGAGCCGCTGGTCGTCATCGAGTAACGAGGCGTACATGCTGGATAAAATTGTTATCGCCAACCGCGGCGAGATCGCACTGCGTATTCTTCGTGCCTGTAAAGAACTGGGCATCAAGACCGTCGCTGTGCACTCAAGCGCGGATCGCGATTTAAAACACGTATTGCTGGCGGATGAGACGGTCTGTATTGGCCCGGCTCCGTCCGTAAAAAGCTATCTGAACATCCCGGCTATCATCAGCGCCGCTGAAATCACCGGCGCGGTGGCAATTCATCCGGGTTACGGCTTCCTCTCTGAGAACGCCAACTTTGCTGAGCAGGTTGAACGCTCTGGCTTCATCTTCATCGGCCCGAAAGCCGACACCATCCGCCTGATGGGCGACAAAGTGTCTGCAATCACCGCGATGAAAAAAGCCGGTGTTCCAACCGTACCAGGCTCTGACGGCCCTCTGACCGACGACATGGATGCTAACCGTGCTCATGCTAAACGCATTGGCTACCCGGTTATCATCAAGGCGTCCGGCGGCGGCGGCGGTCGCGGTATGCGCGTTGTGCGTAGCGATGCTGAACTGGCGCAGTCCATCTCCATGACCAAAGCAGAAGCGAAAGCCGCTTTCAGCAATGACATGGTGTACATGGAAAAATACCTGGAAAACCCACGCCACATCGAAATTCAGGTGCTGGCTGACGGTCAGGGTAACGCGATCTATCTGGCAGAACGTGACTGCTCCATGCAGCGTCGTCACCAGAAAGTGGTCGAAGAAGCGCCAGCACCGGGCATTACCCCGGAACTGCGTCGCTACATCGGCGAGCGTTGCTCCAAAGCGTGTGTCGATATCGGCTATCGCGGTGCAGGTACCTTTGAGTTCCTGTTCGAAAACGGCGAGTTCTATTTCATCGAAATGAACACCCGTATTCAGGTTGAACACCCGGTTACCGAAATGATCACCGGCGTTGACCTGATCAAAGAACAGCTGCGTATCGCTGCAGGCCAGCCGCTGTCCATCAAGCAGGAAGAAGTTGTGGTGAAAGGCCATGCGGTAGAGTGCCGTATCAACGCCGAAGACCCGAACACCTTCCTGCCAAGCCCGGGTAAAATCACGCGTTTCCACGCGCCGGGTGGCTTTGGTGTGCGCTGGGAGTCTCATATCTACGCCGGTTACACCGTACCGCCGTATTATGACTCAATGATCGGCAAGCTTATCTGCTACGGCGAAAACCGTGACGTGGCGATTGCCCGCATGAAAAACGCCCTGCAGGAGCTGATCATCGACGGTATCAAAACCAACGTTGATCTGCAGATGCGTATTATGAGCGACGAGCACTTCCAGAATGGTGGAACCAACATCCACTATCTGGAGAAAAAACTCGGTCTGAACGAGAAGTAAGAGACCTGTGTTGCTAAAAGGCCGGATTATCCGGCCTTTTTTATTTCTGGGGATCCCCAGGCCCCATCATGTACAATCCCCGCTTTCTTCATCCACAAGGGACAAAAAATGGACAAACGTTTTGTTCAGGCCCATAAAGAAGCGCGCTGGGCGCTGTGGCTGACCCTTCTCTATCTCGCTGCATGGTTAGTAACTGCTTACTTACCTGACTCCGCTATTGGCATCACCGGCCTGCCGCACTGGTTCGAAATGGCGTGTCTGCTGGTACCGCTGGTCTTCATCCTGCTGTGCTGGGCAATGGTGAAATTCATTTATCGCGATATTCCGCTGGAGGACGATGATGCAGCTTGAAGTCATTCTGCCGCTTATCGCTTACTTGTTAGTGGTGTTTGGTTTATCCGTTTACGCCATGCGTAAAAGAACGACGGGCACCTTCCTGAACGAGTATTTTCTTGGCAGCCGCTCGATGGGCGGCGTCGTGCTGGCCATGACGCTGACCGCGACCTACATCAGCGCCAGTTCGTTTATCGGCGGGCCCGGTGCGGCCTATAAATACGGGTTAGGCTGGGTGCTGCTGGCGATGATCCAGCTTCCTGCCGTCTGGCTCTCGCTGGGCATACTGGGTAAAAAATTTGCCATTCTGGCGCGCCGTTATAATGCCGTGACGCTCAACGATATGCTGTTTGCCCGCTATCAGAGCCGTTTACTGGTGTGGCTGGCCAGCTTAAGCCTGCTGGTGGCCTTTATTGGCGCAATGACGGTACAGTTTATCGGCGGGGCACGCCTGCTGGAAACGGCAGCGGGTATTCCCTACGAGACAGGCTTGATCATCTTCGGAGTCAGCATTGCGCTGTATACCGCGTTTGGCGGATTCCGAGCCAGCGTGCTGAACGATACGATGCAGGGCATGGTTATGCTTATCGGCACTCTTGTCCTGCTGGTCGGCATCGTCCACGCCGCGGGCGGCCTGAGCCATGCGGTTGAAACGCTCGAGACGATCGATCCAAAACTGGTTTCGCCGCAGGGCGCGGATGACATCCTTTCGCCAACCTTTATGACCTCGTTCTGGGTGTTGGTGTGCTTTGGGGTGATTGGCCTGCCGCATACCGCCGTACGCTGTATCTCTTACAAAGACAGCAAAGCCGTGCACAGAGGTATCATTATCGGCACTATCGTGGTTGCGATCCTGATGTTTGGTATGCACCTGGCGGGCGCGTTAGGTCGGGCAGTTATTCCTGACCTTACCGTACCCGATCTGGTTATCCCAACCCTGATGGTTAAAGTGCTGCCGCCATTTGCCGCCGGGATCTTCCTCGCCGCACCGATGGCCGCCATTATGTCGACCATCAACGCTCAGCTACTGCAAAGTTCCGCTACGATCATAAAAGATCTCTATTTGAACCTGCGTCCTGAGCAGGCAGAGAATGAACGGCGCCTGAAGCGCATGTCGGCCGTTATTACTTTGGTGTTAGGGGCATTGCTGCTGTTAGCCGCGTGGCGCCCGCCAGAGATGATCATCTGGCTGAACCTGCTGGCATTTGGTGGGCTTGAAGCGGTATTCCTGTGGCCGCTGGTGTTAGGGCTCTACTGGGAGCGCGCGAATGCCGCCGGTGCGCTGAGCGCGATGATTGTCGGCGGCGTGCTTTACGCCGTCCTCGCAACGTTTAAGATTCAGTACCTGGGCTTCCATCCAATTGTGCCTTCGTTACTGCTAAGTTTACTGGCGTTTGTGGTGGGGAACCGTTTCGGTCAGCCCGTCCCACAACCCGCTATGATTTCTACTGATAAATAAAGAGTTTTGCCATGCCGTGGATCCAACTAAAACTGAACACAACCGGCGCGAACGCCGAAGAGCTGAGCGATGCGCTGATGGAGGCCGGTTCGGTCTCTATCACCTTCCAGGACACGCATGACACGCCGGTCTTTGAGCCGCTGCCGGGCGAAACCCGCCTGTGGGGTGATACCGACGTTATTGGCCTGTTTGATGCCGAAACCGATATGAAAGAGGTTGTCGCGATTCTGGAGAATCATCCTCTGCTGGGCGCAGGTTTCGTGCATAAAATCGAACAGCTGGAAGATAAAGACTGGGAACGCGAGTGGATGGATAACTTCCACCCGATGCAGTTCGGCAAACGTCTGTGGATCTGTCCGAGCTGGCGCGATGTCCCTGATGAAAGCGCAGTGAACGTGATGCTCGACCCGGGCCTGGCGTTTGGTACCGGTACTCACCCAACCACATCTCTGTGCCTGCAGTGGCTGGATGGTCTGGATCTGGACGGTAAGACAGTGATCGACTTCGGCTGCGGATCCGGGATCCTCGCGATTGCAGCCCTGAAGCTGGGCGCGGCAAAAGCCATCGGGATCGATATCGATCCGCAGGCGATTCAGGCCAGCCGCGATAATGCCGAGCGTAACGGCGTCTCCGATCGTCTGGAGCTGTATCTGCCGGATGCTCAGCCAGAAGCCATGAAAGCCGATGTGGTGGTCGCAAACATTCTGGCGGGCCCACTGCGCGAACTGGCTCCGTTAATCAGCGTGCTGCCCCTTGAGGGCGGTCTGCTGGGGCTTTCCGGTATCCTGGCAAGCCAGGCCGACAGCGTGTGTGAAGCCTACGCCGATCTCTTTGCCCTCGACCCGGTGGTGGAAAAAGAAGAGTGGTGCCGCATCACCGGCCGTAAAAAATAAGAATCTGGCGTGGTCATCTGACCACGCCTCTCACCCTCTGATAATCCTCTCTCCCCCGTTCATTCTTCGGTAAAATAACCCTACAAATCATGTTGATTTGTATTACAAAAATTCACCGGAAGAATATGATGACACACGTTACAGGCAAGGCAGCGCTGCTGGCGCTGAGCATGATCTCGGCTTCAGCATTTGCATCACACTGGAGCTATGAAGGGGAAGGTTCACCGCAACACTGGGGCGAGATGGACGAGGCATACAAGACCTGTCAAAGCGGTATGAACCAGTCTCCTGTTAATATTGATTCGACCACTAACGCCCATCTCTCCCCGCTACAAACCCACTACGTTGATGGCCCTGTTACACTGACGAACAATGGCCATACCATTCAGGCAGGTGAACAGGCGAACACCCGCGATACCCTTACTCTCGATAAGCAAACCTGGACCTTACAGCAGTTCCATTTCCACGCGCCGAGCGAAAACACCGTACATGGCAAGAGATACGCGATGGAAATGCATCTGGTTCATAAAAATGCCAGTGGGGAACTGACGGTGGTGGCGGTCATGTTTGATAAAGGGGCCGCAAACCCGGAGCTTGAAAAACTGTGGCGCGTTATGCCTCAGCAGGCCGAGCAGAACGTCTCCATCAAACAGGATCTCAACCTGAACAAACTGCTGCCAAAAAATAAAACGTACTGGCGCTTTAGCGGTTCACTGACCACTCCACCGTGTTCAGAAGGCGTTACCTGGATTGTACTTAAACAGCCCCTGACGGTTTCTGCAGAACAACTTGCCAGATTCACCCAGACAATGCATCACGATAATAACCGTCCGGTACAGTCGCTGCATGGGCGCGTCGTGGTCGAATAACACGCATTTTTCGCATGACGATCATGTTCTAAAATGCGACGCAGATCGCAAAGAAGAAGGGAAATCTGCTGTTAAAAACAGCAGATTATCCCGCTTCAGCGACGCATTTATTCAGAAATGATGAGAAGTTACGGGAAATTGTAAGCGCCCATAAAATAACCATTATCATATAACTTAATGATTTAAATAATGAATAATTTTTAACGGGAAGATTGGGCGGCGATTCCTTGATCTACAACAGTGGATTGTTCAAAGTTTGGCCTTTCATCTCGTGCAAAAAATGCGTAATATACGCCGCCTTGCAGTCACAGTATGGTCATTTCTTAACTCATGCGCATCGGACACCACCAGCTTAGAAATCGCCTGATCGCAGCCCCAATGGCAGGTATTACAGACCGGCCGTTCAGGACGCTGTGCTATGAGATGGGAGCCGGTTTAACCGTATCCGAGATGATGTCGTCTAACCCGCAGGTTTGGGAAAGCGATAAATCCCGCCTTCGGATGGTGCACGTTGATGAACCAGGTATCCGCACCGTGCAAATTGCCGGAAGCGTGCCTGAAGAGATGGCAGATGCCGCGCGGATTAACGTGGAAAGTGGTGCCCAGATTATTGATATCAATATGGGGTGCCCGGCCAAAAAGGTGAATCGCAAGCTTGCAGGTTCAGCCCTTCTGCAATACCCCGACCAGGTGAAAGCTATCCTGACGGCGGTTGTCAGCGCGGTGGACGTTCCTGTTACGTTGAAGATTCGCACGGGTTGGTCGCCGGAACACCGTAACTGTGTAGAGATTGCCCAACTGGCCGAAGACTG
The DNA here is from genome assembly GCF_034106085.1 of Enterobacter sp. 302C9. Taxonomy (NCBI): domain Bacteria; kingdom Pseudomonadati; phylum Pseudomonadota; class Gammaproteobacteria; order Enterobacterales; family Enterobacteriaceae; genus Enterobacter; species Enterobacter sp. 302C9. The sequence continues at coordinate 14,023 of NZ_JAWNBW010000003.1, read as the reverse complement.
TGGCATTCAGGCCCTGACCATCCATGGACGCACTCGCGCCTGTTTGTTCAACGGTGAAGCTGAATACGACAGCATTCGGGCAGTTAAGCAGAAAGTTTCCATTCCGATTATCGCGAATGGCGACATAACTGACCCGCTTAAAGCCAGGGCTGTACTCGACTATACGGGAGCTGATGCTCTGATGATAGGACGTGCAGCTCAGGGAAGACCCTGGATCTTCCGGGAAATCCAGCATTATCTGGACACTGGGGAGCTGCTTGCCCCGCTGCCTCTGGCAGAGGTTAAGCGCTTGCTTTGTTCGCATGTTCGGGAACTGCATGACCACTACGGTCAGGCAAAAGGGTACCGAATTGCGCGTAAACACGTCTCCTGGTATCTCCAGGAGCACGCTCCAGATGACCAGTTTCGGCGCACATTCAACGCCATAGAGGATGCCAGCGTACAGCTGGAGGCGTTGGAGGCATACTTCGAAAATCTTGCGTAATGAAATAAAGAGCTGACAGAACTATGTTCGAACAACGCGTAAATTCTGACGTACTGACCGTTTCTACCGTTAACTCTCAGGACCAGGTAACTCAAAAGCCCCTGCGTGACTCGGTTAAACAGGCACTGAAGAACTATTTTGCTCAACTGAACGGTCAGGATGTTAATGACCTGTATGAGCTGGTACTGGCTGAAGTTGAACAGCCACTGTTGGACATGGTGATGCAATACACCCGCGGTAACCAAACCCGCGCTGCGCTGATGATGGGTATCAACCGTGGTACTCTGCGTAAGAAACTGAAAAAATACGGCATGAACTGATACTAATCAGTTAAATGCTTGTTTAAAAAGGCGCTCTTCGGCATGGGGAAGCGCCTTTTTTATTACCTGCGCTTCTCCGTCAACGCATTGTAAACCTTCGCCTCTCCTGCTTTTCAACCCCGGTTTTTCGTGTATATTTCCCCCACCTTAGTGGCGATCTTCCTGCGGAATGACACAATGATTCGTAAATACTGGTGGCTGGTTGTTTTTGCAATCTCCGTTCTCATTTTCGATGCACTCCTGATGCAGTGGATTGAACTGATGAGCACCGAAACCGATAAGTGTCGCAATATGAACTCCGTCAATCCGCTGAAACTCGTGAACTGCTCAGAGCTCGACTAACCGCCCGATTGCGCAAATCACCCCGTTATTACCCACTAAAAACGGGGATTTAAATCCCTTTGAGCCATTACCTGACGGTGATAATGTCTCGCCCTTCTCAACCGCTCTAGCGTAACCCCACACTCGAGTAGAACCGTCCATGCTGGTCAGCCAATACAACCCTATCCTTGTCGTCCTCTCCTTTGTTGTTGCCATTCTTGCTGCGTATACCGCGCTGAACATGGCTGCACGCGTCGCCGGGAGTCAGGGCGTCGCTGCCCGCGTCTGGCTGGCTGGCGGCGGTATTGCTATGGGGATTGGCGTGTGGGCCATGCATTTTATCGGCATGCTGGCGATGGACCTCTCCATGAGCATGAGCTACAACGCCACCCTGACGGTGCTATCCATGGTCATCGCCGTGGGTTCGTCGCTGTTTGCGCTATGGCTTGTGAGCTGCGAGCAACTACGCCTGCGCCGACTGCTGCCCGGCGCGCTGGTAATGGGAAGCGGTATTGTGGCCATGCATTACACCGGCATGGCGGCGCTGGAGGTGATGCCCGGGATAATCTGGGACAAGGTCTGGGTGGCCATTTCGGTCGTGATTGCGCTTGCCGCTTCGCTCGCGGCATTATGGCTGACCTTCCGCCTGCGTCGCGAAGCCGCGCAGGTCGTGCTGATGCGCATGGGTGCCGCCATCACGATGGGAATTGCCATTGCCGGCATGCACTATGCCGGGATGAAAGCGGCGCAGTTTCCGATGTCCACAATGGTTCACCATGAGGGGATTAACGGGAGCTGGCTGGCGGTGCTGGTCAGCGTCGTCGCGCTCTCTATTCTTGGGATCACCCTGCTGGTGTCGATGCTGGATGCCCGCCTTCAGGCACGCACCGCCCTTCTGGCCTCGTCGCTGGCAGAAGCTAACCGGGAGCTCGCTCAGCTGGCGCTACACGATACCCTGACGCGTCTGCCCAACCGTATCCTGCTGGAAGACAGACTCGATCAGGCCATCAGCAAAGCCGATCGTGAAGGGAATCACTTTGCCCTGATGTTCATGGATCTTGACGGCTTTAAAGCTATCAATGACGCCTACGGCCATGATGTCGGTGACAGGCTGCTGGTCGCCGTTACGCAGCGTCTGCTGCTTCTCCTGAAAGGCCAGTTCACCCTTGCACGCATCGGCGGTGATGAATTTGTTCTGCTGGCAGAGGGAGAAGGTCCGGACGACGCGGCATCGCTGGCGAATTCGCTGGTGCGCGCGATCGATAGCCCCTTCAATCTCAGCCCCTATGAACTGGTGGTGACCCTCAGCATTGGTATCGCGCTGTACCCTCACGACGGCAAAACCGAGCGTGAGCTGATGTTTAACGCCGACGCGGCGATGTATCACACGAAGCATATGGGCCGTAACGGTTACCACTTCTTCCAGCCCTCCATGAACACCCTGGCGCAGACCCATCTCCAGTTAATGAACGATTTGTGGATGGCGATCGATCGCAATGAGCTGCGCCTGCTGTATCAGCCAAAATTTCACGCCCCGGCGGGCCCGGTCCTCGGATTCGAGGCGCTGTTGCGCTGGCAGCATCCTAAGCAAGGGTTACTGACGCCGGACCTTTTTCTGCCGCTGGCGGAAAAAACGGGGCTGATCGTCCCGATTGGCAACTGGGTGATTAATGAAGCCTGTCGCCAGCTGCGGGAATGGCATCTTCAGGGACATCAAAGCTGGTCAATGGCGGTAAACCTGTCGACACTGCAGTTTGAACAACCTTCGCTGGTTAAAACGGTTCTCGACTGCCTGGCACTTCACCAGGTGCCACCGGAAATGTTGATCCTCGAAGTGACGGAAACCACGGCGATGAGCAACCCGGATGAGAGCGTACGCGTGCTGACAGAGCTGACGAATGCGGGGGTGAAGGCCTCCATTGATGATTTTGGCACCGGATATTCGAGCCTGCTGTACCTCAAGCGCTTACCGGCCTGTGAATTGAAAATCGACAGGGAGTTTGTGCAAGAGCTCAGTGGCGAGAGCGAGGATGCCACTATTGTCTCAGCGATTGTGGCTCTCGCTAAAACACTTAACCTGAAAGTTGTGGCTGAAGGTGTGGAAACCGAAGCGCAGCAAGCCTTTTTAACCGAGCTGGGCTGTAACACCCTTCAGGGTTATCTGTTAGGTAAACCCGTCAGCGCGCAGACCATAGAAGCACTTTGTGCCCGAGGGGAAATGTTACCTGGCGCTGAACAGTAAGCACCCTCATCTGGCGACACGCGAATAACCGGGAGTGTCGCCAGTATGCTATCGACCAGAGCGGGAGCCTGCTGATAAAGATTAAAACTGTCGTTATTCATTAACCAGTTTTTAATTATTCCGCTAAAAAAACCGTGCAATACAATCAAGGTGAGATCAACATTCACCTGTGGCGAAATGATGTTTCGCGAAATACAGGTCTCCAGCGCGGCGCGTAGCGTGTCATCGTTGAATCCGATACGCTTTCTAATTTCACGTTCAGAAATCATATCGCTGCTAAATTCACACTTATGATACAGAATTTGTAAAAGCGCACATTGCCGGGGTTCATGGGCAATATACTGCAGCGCAGTAATAAATTGCTCACGAAGTTTTAACAATGGATCGTCACTATCGGAAAAGGAAAGCCTGTCGTGAATAATCTCGCGAAGCGGTAATTGCTGTTCCCAGATGGCATTAAATATTTCAGATTTACTGGTGAAGTGCCAGTAGATCGCGCCGCGCGTCACCTTAGCAGCATCAGCGATATCCGTCAGCGTCGTGCTGGCTACGCCCCGCGTCGCAAACTGTTCAATAGCCGCCTCAATCAGCTGCTGCCGGGTTTGTTGAGCCTCTTCTTTCTTTTTACGCGCCATAGGCAACTACTCGTTACTCACAAGGTTTAAAAGTAATATTGCGTTCATGCAAATGTAAGTATTCACTAAAATCCGTTTTAATTTTGCACAAAAAAAGTCACCCCTCTTAATTTATAATCAATATAAATATATCGCTCCAATTAAATTGGCGGAGTGAATAATTAAAAACATTAAACTCATTTACCTGATTAACATGCCTGAAGTATATCCCTGAATGGACCCGGTCTGATTCTGATTTTTTCTACAAGCATGGTCATTCGCACTTATAAATTAAAAAACATTAAATACCCTCATTATTATACGCAGCTACATTTTATTTTTATCCCTCTGCCCCTGCTACCGATTCGCGGCATATATCGGTGAATGGGTATTTAAAGGAACAGTAATGACGAATCATTTCAGACGCTTGCCCTTATCCGGTTTCATTGTCTGCGCGGTACTGCTCACTGGATGCGATGGTCAGGAAAATCAACGGCAACACCAGCAGGCGCCTCAGGTCAGCGTGCATATTGTGAAAAGCGCGCCTCTGGCGGTCACCACTGAACTCCCGGGCAGAACAGATGCATTTCGCGTTGCGGAGGTTCGTCCTCAGGTTAGCGGCATTATCCTGCGCCGTAACTTCGCGGAGGGTAGCGATGTAAAAGCGGGCGAGTCACTTTACCAGATTGATCCTGCGCCCTATCAGGCAGCCTATGACAGCGCGAAAGGCGAACTGGCGAAGGCTCAGGCGGCGGCCAATATGGCGCACCTGACGGTGAAACGTTATCTCCCTCTGGTAGGCACCCAGTATGTCAGTAAGCAGGAGTATGACCAGGCCGTGGCGACGGCTCAGCAGGCAGATGCCAGCGTGGTTGCCGCAAAAGCGGGTGTTGAGAGCGCACGTATCAACCTTGCCTACACCAAAGTGACCTCTCCGGTTGATGGTCGTATCGGAAAATCCAGCGTGACCGAAGGGGCGCTGGTGACGAACGGGCAAGCCGCAGCGCTGGCAACGGTCCAGCTTCTCGATCCGATTTATGTTGATGTCACCCAGTCCAGTAATGATTTTATGCGCCTGAAACAGACAAGCCTGCAAAAAGGTGATATCGCCAGCAACGTTGAGCTGCTGATGGAGAACGGGCAGCCCTACCCGCTAAAAGGCACATTGCAGTTCTCTGACGTCACGGTCGATGAAAGTACCGGCTCGATCACCCTGCGCGCCATTTTCCGGAACCCTCAGCATCTATTGTTACCCGGCATGTTCGTTCGCGCCCGCATTGATGAAGGCACCCAGCCGGAGGCGATTCTGGTACCACAGCAAGGCGTGACCCGTACACCGCGAGGCGATGCAACCGTCCTGGTGGTGAATGATAAAAATCAGGTTGAGCCGCGAACCGTCGTGGCCCCTCAGGCAATTGGCGATCGCTGGCTGGTGACGGAAGGGCTGAAAAACGGTGACCGCGTGATTGTCAGCGGGCTACAGAAAGTCAGACCCGGGGTAACCGTCGTCGCCACGCCTGATATCACCACGACGCCAGCCGGTTAAGGGACGACGACATGGCTAATTTCTTTATTCAAAGACCGGTTTTCGCCTGGGTACTTGCCATCATTTTGATGATTGCAGGCGGGCTGGCCATTCTCAAACTTCCCGTCGCACAGTATCCGACCATTGCTCCTCCCGCCGTGGCGATATCCGCGACTTACCCGGGAGCGGACGCTCAAACGGTGCAGGATACCGTGACCCAGGTTATCGAACAGAACATGAACGGTATCGATAAGCTGATGTATATGTCCTCCACCAGCGATTCAGCGGGTAATGTCACCATCACCCTGACCTTCGAGTCAGGAACCGATCCGGACATCGCCCAGGTACAGGTGCAGAACAAGCTGCAGCTCGCCATGCCGCTGCTGCCGCAAGAGGTTCAGCAGCAAGGGATTGGCGTGGAGAAATCCAGCAGCAGCTTCCTGCTGGTCGCCGGCTTTGTTTCAGACAACAAAAATCTCACGCAGAATGACATCTCTGACTATGTCGCTTCGAACGTCAAAGATGCCATCAGCCGAACGTCTGGCGTCGGTGACGTTCAGCTGTTTGGCGCTCAGTATGCGATGCGCATCTGGCTCGACAGCAACGCGATGAACAAATACCAGCTGACGCCGCAGGATATTATCAACCAGCTGAAAACGCAGAACGACCAGATAGCAGCAGGCCAGCTGGGCGGAACGCCGTCCATTCCCGGGCAACAGCTGAATGCCTCAATCATCGCGCAAACCCGCCTGAAATCACCGGAGGAGTTTGGCCGCGTGACGCTCAAGGTGAATCAGGACGGCTCGATGGTTCATCTGAAGGACGTGGCTCGTATTGAGCTGGGTGGCGAAAACTACAACATGGTCACTAAAATCAACGGGCAGGCGGCAACCGGCCTGGGGATTAAGCTGGCAACCGGGGCAAATGCGCTGGACACCGCGGCAGCCATTAAGAGCAAGCTGGCGCAACTGCAGCAGTTCTTCCCGCAGGGGCTGAAAGTTGTCTATCCCTATGACACCACCCCTTTTGTGAAAATCTCCATTCACGAAGTGGTGAAGACCCTGTTTGAAGCGATCGTTCTCGTCTTCCTGGTGATGTACCTGTTCCTGCAAAACCTGCGGGCGACGCTCATCCCGACTATCGCGGTGCCGGTCGTTCTGCTGGGTACCTTTGCGGTTCTGGCGGCATTCGGTTTCTCCATCAATACCCTGACGATGTTCGGTATGGTGCTGGCGATAGGTCTGCTGGTCGATGACGCTATCGTGGTCGTTGAGAACGTTGAACGCGTCATGGTCGAAGACAAACTGCCGCCGAAAGAGGCCACGCAGAAGTCGATGGAGCAGATCCAGGGTGCACTGGTGGGGATCGCCATGGTGCTCTCGGCGGTCTTTATTCCGATGGCCTTTTTTGGCGGCTCAACGGGGGCGATCTATCGCCAGTTCTCGCTGACTATCGTTTCCGCGATGGCGTTGTCCGTACTGGTTGCGCTAATCCTGACGCCCGCACTCTGCGCAACGTTGCTTAAGCCCGTATCCGGCGACCATCATGAGAAGAAAGGCGGCTTCTTCGGCTGGTTTAATGCGCTCTTTGATAAAAGCGTGGAGCACTACAGCAACAGCGTGAGCGGTATTTTGCGTAAGACAGGGCGCTATCTGGCGGTGTACGTCATTATCGTCGGAGGGATGGCGGTGCTCTTCCTGCGCTTGCCTACCTCCTTCCTGCCCGAAGAGGATCAGGGGGTGTTTATGACGATGGTTCAACTCCCGGCGGGTGCAACCCAGACGCGTACTCAGCAGGTCCTCGATCAGGTTCAGGACTACTATCTGAACAACGAAAAGGCGAACGTGGAATCCGTCTTTACCGTAAACGGCTTTAGCTTTAGCGGCCAGGGTCAGAACGCCGGTATCGCCTTCGTCAGCCTGAAGCCCTGGGAGGAGCGCCCGGGGGCGGAAAACGGCGTCGAAGCCATTGTGAGCCGCGCGACAAAAGCCTTCAGTCAAATTACAGATGGCCTCGTGTTCCCGTTTAACCTGCCTGCAATTATCGAACTGGGTACCGCCACGGGCTTCGATTTTGAATTGATCGATCAGGCCAACCTGGGGCATACCCAGCTGACGCAGGCGCGTAACCAACTGCTCAGCATGGTGCATGAGCACCCTGACCTGCTGGTTCGCGTGCGCCCTAACGATCTTGAAGATACGCCTCAGTTCAAGCTGGATGTCGATCAGGAGAAAGCGCAGGCGCTGGGCGTCAGCCTTTCTGACGTCAACCAGACGATTTCGACGGCCTTAGGTGGCACCTATGTGAATGACTTTATCGATCATGGCCGAGTGAAAAAGGTCTACGTACAGGCCGACGCAAAATTCCGTATGTTGCCGGGAGATATTAACAACCTTTACGTGCGCAGCGCGAATTGGGAAATGGTCCCGTTCTCCGCCTTCAGCAACGCTCGCTGGGTGTATGGTTCACCTCGTCTGGAACGCTATAACGGGATGCCCTCTATGGAGATCCTGGGTGAATCAGCCCCGGGTAAAAGCACCGGTGAGGCCATGGCTATGATGGAAAGTCTCGCGGCAAAACTGCCTTCCGGCATCGGCTATGACTGGACGGGGATGTCTTATCAGGAGCGGCTCTCGGGTAACCAGGCGCCTGCCCTGTACGCCATTTCACTGATCGTGGTGTTCCTGTGCCTGGCTGCGCTGTATGAAAGCTGGTCCATTCCGTTCTCCGTTATGCTGGTTGTGCCGCTTGGGGTCATTGGGGCTCTTCTCGCAGCGTCGTTGCGCGGGTTAAACAATGACGTCTATTTCCAGGTCGGCCTGCTGACGACGATTGGTTTATCGGCGAAAAACGCCATCCTGATCGTCGAATTTGCTAAAGACCTGATGGATAAAGAAGGCAAAGGCATTATTGAAGCCACGCTGGAAGCTTCCAGGATGCGCCTTCGACCGATCCTGATGACGTCTCTGGCCTTTATTCTTGGCGTCATGCCGCTGGTGATCAGCACCGGGGCCGGGAGCGGCGCGCAAAACGCCGTCGGTACGGGCGTTATGGGGGGAATGCTTTCCGCAACGCTTCTGGCGATTTTCTTCGTGCCCGTTTTCTTTGTGGTTGTTCGGCGACGGTTTACGCACCATAAAGGTTAATGTTTCCCTGAAAAGGCACCTCTGGTGCCTTTTTATTTTTAACTTAAACAACCAATTAGGTTTTACATAAAGGAAGCATTAAGAATATGATGATTTGCATTAAGTAAAAACAGTCTCTTGCAACTCCATAATGTCTCCATTAATTCCTCCTGAAACCGACTTTTCTCCACGATTTTTACAAACTACATAATTTGAGATTATTCCTCGTGTAACGAGGACTTACCCCGGTGGTAAAATAACCTCCAGTTCGTTAATAGCCCTCCTGGCTTTATAGCGGATGAGAAATAATACTGAGGTAACATCATGAAAAGATTCATTTCCGTTGCACTTCTCGCTGCGCTGCTTGCTGGTTGCGCGCACGATTCTCCATGTGTACCGGTTTACGACGACCAGGGCCGACTGGTTCATACCAATACCTGTATGAAAGGCACCACCCAGGATAACTGGGAGACTGCGGGTGCTATCGCCGGCGGTGCTGCCGCAGTAGCGGGTTTAACACTGGGTATTGTTGCCCTCACGAAGTAACATCTGTTGAGAAAGCGCGGCTCTGGCCGCGCTTTTGCTTTTAATGAGTGCAATATTTTCAAATAAGTAAAAAAATAGCCCTGTAAATATTCACTAAATTAATCTAAGCCTGAAGTCAGTCACAACTTTTTCGCATATTCATTCAAATTACTTATTCTATCGTGATGATTTTCACACATTAAGATTATTGAATACCCTGCCAATATTCACGCTGAAAACTATCTCTTCTTTTTCCTGACCCAACTCGCAACTTTTGCTCCGATTTGTGGCACAGGTTGTAATTTCGCACCGTTCTGGGGCGCTCGTTTTATTTAAGCCTGTCTACACTCAGCATTAAGCGTTCACTCGTCTCTTATTTTGTCGAACGCAAAACTGGCATTACGTTTGCTTTATAAACGTTGGCCAAAGCCACAGACAGGTAAAGCGTTTAAAAACGCCTCTATAACGATAAATTTCGCCACACAGGATGCATTATGAAAAAGACGATGATAGCCAGCCTGGCCGCTGCAGGCATGTTGTTTGCCGTAGCCGGTCAAGCCCATGCGGGAACGACACTGGATGCCGTTAAAAAGAAAGGTTTTGTTCAATGTGGTATCAGTGACGGTTTGCCTGGCTTCTCTTATGCCGATGCGAACGGCAAATTTACCGGTATTGATGTGGATGTCTGCCGTGGCGTTGCAGCCGCCGTTTTTGGCGATGACAGCAAAGTAAAATATACCCCGCTGACGGCGAAAGAACGCTTTACTGCGCTGCAGTCCGGCGAGGTCGACATGCTCTCCCGTAATACCACCTGGACTTCCTCCCGTGATGCCGGCATGGGGATGTCATTTACGGGCGTGACCTATTATGACGGCATCGGCTTCCTGACCCACAATAAAGCGGGCCTGAAAAGCGCCAAGGAACTGGATGGCGCCACCGTTTGTATCCAGGCGGGCACCGATACCGAGCTGAACGTCGCGGATTATTTCAAAGCGAACAACATGAAATACACCCCGGTGACATTCGACCGCTCGGATGAATCGGCCAAAGCGCTGGAATCCGGCCGTTGCGACACGCTGGCCTCTGACCAGTCACAGCTGTATGCCTTACGCATTAAGCTGAGCAACCCGGCAGAGTGGATTGTCCTGCCTGAAGTCATCTCCAAAGAGCCTCTCGGCCCCGTCGTTCGTCGTGGCGATGAAGACTGGTTCTCCATCGTTCGCTGGACGCTGTTTGCCATGCTGAACGCAGAAGAGATGGGCATCAACTCTAAAAACGTTGATGAAAAAGCCGCTAAGCCATCCAACCCGGATATGGCACACCTGCTCGGTAAAGAAGGTGATTTCGGCAAGGATCTGAAGCTGGATAACAAGTGGGCTTACAACATCATCAAACAGGTGGGCAACTACTCTGAGATCTTTGAGCGCAACGTGGGATCGGAAAGCCCGCTGAAGATCAAACGCGGCCAGAACAATCTCTGGAACAACGGCGGTATTCAGTACGCACCACCAGTACGTTAAGTCATAGCTGTAACGGGCACTGCTCCGGCAGTGCCCACTCCAGAGTCATGGTTACTGAGGTTTCTTTATGTCCCATCGCCGCTCAGCCGTAAAAGGATCGCTATCCTTTTCTCATCCCGCGGTCCGCGCCTGGCTATTCCAGATTATTGCTATTGTTGCGGTTGTTCTCATCGCCGTGTATCTCATCCATAACACCATCACCAACCTGAATAACCGCGGCATTACTTCCGGTTTCGCGTTTTTAGATCGCAGCGCGGGGTTCGGTATTGTTCAGCACCTTATTGATTACCAGGAAGGTGACACGTACGGACGCGTGTTCGTGGTCGGTTTACTGAATACGCTGTTGGTATCGGCGCTTTGTATCGTCTTCGCGTCGATACTGGGCTTCTTTATTGGCCTGGCGCGTCTTTCTGAAAACTGGCTTCTGCGGAAACTGTCGACTGTTTACATCGAGACGTTCCGCAATATCCCCCCGCTCCTGCAGATCTTCTTCTGGTATTTCGCCGTACTGCGTAACCTTCCCGGTCCCCGCCAGGCCGTCGACGCGTTTGAGCTGTTTTTCCTCAGTAACCGTGGGTTGTCCATTCCTTCTCCTCAACCGGGTGAAGGACTGTACGCTTTTATCGGCGCGATTGTGATAGCGCTTGCGCTCTCTGCGGGGGTATTCCGTTTTAACCGCAAGCATCAGATCAAAACCGGTCAGCTTCGTAGGACCTGGCCCACGGCAGCTGTCCTGATCGTTAGCCTGCCACTAATAGCACACTGGCTGTTTGGGGCAGCGCTGCACTGGGATATTCCACATCTGCGGGGCTTTAACTTTCAGGGCGGGATGGTATTAATTCCCGAGCTGGCAGCCCTGACGCTGGCGCTGTCGATTTATACGTCCGCCTTTATCGCAGAAATCATCCGTGCAGGGATCCAGGCCGTACCTTATGGGCAGCACGAGGCGGCGCGCTCGCTGGGATTACCCCATACCGTGACGCTTCGCCAGGTCATCATTCCGCAGGCTTTACGGGTCATCATTCCTCCCCTGACCAGCCAGTATCTCAATATTGTCAAAAACTCGTCGCTGGCCGCTGCGATTGGTTATCCGGATATGGTGTCACTCTTCGCCGGAACCGTGCTTAACCAGACCGGACAAGCCATTGAAACCATCGCCATCACGATGTCTGTCTATCTGATCATCAGCCTGGTGATTTCACTACTGATGAACCTTTATAACCGCCGTATAGCACTGGTCGAGCGCTAAGGATCTATGATGACAAAAGCGATACTGTCGCACTCCTCGCGCCCTGCCAACTCGACAGGTGGACGTTTCATTCTCTGGGCGCGTAAGAATCTTTTCTCCAGCTGGAGCAACAGCCTGCTGACGATTGTCTGCCTGTGGCTCATGTGGGAATTGATTCCTCCCCTGCTGAACTGGGCGTTTTTACAGGCCAACTGGGTCGGTTCAACCCGAGCTGACTGCACGAAAGCCGGCGCCTGCTGGGTGTTTATTCATGAGCGTTTCGGTCAGTTCATGTATGGATTGTATCCCCATGAACAGCGCTGGCGGATAAATCTGGCGCTGGTTATCGGCCTGCTCTCTGTCGCGGCTATGTTCTGGAAAAAGCTGCCTCAGCGTGGACGCTATATTGCTGCCTGGGCCGTAGTTTATCCGATTATTGTCTGGGTACTGTTGTATGGCGGTTTCCTGGGACTGGAACGCGTTGAAACACGCCAGTGGGGCGGGCTGACGCTGACGCTGATTATCGCTTCAGTGGGGATAGCCGGTGCTTTACCGTGGGGGATTTTACTGGCCCTGGGACGGCGTTCAAAAATGCCGATCGTCCGTGTGCTCTCCGTTATCTTCATTGAGTTCTGGCGCGGCGTACCGCTTATCACCGTTCTGTTTATGTCATCGGTCATGCTGCCGCTTTTTATGGCAGAAGGTACAACCATCGACAAGCTGATCCGTGCCCTGGTGGGGGTGATTCTCTTCCAGTCCGCCTATGTCGCTGAAGTTGTACGTGGTGGTCTGCAAGCGTTGCCTAAGGGCCAGTACGAAGCCGCTGAATCCCTGGCACTCGGTTACTGGAAAACGCAGGGTCTGGTCATTCTCCCGCAAGCACTCAAGCTGGTCATTCCTGGTCTGGTCAACACGATCATTGCCCTCTTCAAAGATACCAGCCTGGTGATCATCATCGGATTGTTCGATCTCTTTAGCAGCGTGCAGCAGGCTACCGTTGACCCTGTCTGGCTGGGTATGTCCACCGAGGGATATGTCTTCGCTGCCCTGATCTACTGGATCTTCTGTTTTAGCATGTCGCGCTATAGCCAGCATCTGGAAAAGCGCTTTAACACCGGGCGTACACCGCACTGAGGAAATTATGAGCCAGATTACTATGACACCTGCCGACGCGATGATTACGCTGGAAAACGTCAATAAATGGTACGGACAATTTCATGTCCTGAAGGATATCAATCTCAAGGTGAAGCAGGGCGAACGTATCGTACTTTGTGGTCCTTCCGGTTCAGGGAAATCCACAACTATTCGCTGTATTAACCATCTTGAAGAACATCAGCAGGGGCGTATTGTGGTTGATGGTATCGAGTTGAATGAAGATATTCGCAATATCGACCGTGTACGACAGGAAGTGGGGATGGTGTTCCAGCACTTCAATCTGTTCCCGCATCTGACCGTTCTGCAAAACTGCACGCTGGCCCCCATTTGGGTTCAAAAGATGCCGAAAAAGGAAGCGGAGGCGTTGGCAATGCACTACCTTGAACGCGTACGTATCGCAGAGCATGCCAATAAATTCCCTGGCCAGATATCGGGTGGCCAACAGCAGCGTGTGGCTATCGCCCGTTCGCTGTGTATGAAGCCGAAAATTATGCTGTTTGATGAACCGACATCTGCCCTGGATCCGGAAATGGTAAAAGAGGTTCTGGACACCATGATTGGGCTGGCACAATCCGGCATGACCATGCTGTGTGTGACGCATGAGATGGGGTTTGCCAGAACTGTCGCTGACAGGGTGATCTTTATGGACCGCGGTGAGATTGTCGAACAGGCGCCGCCGGATGAGTTCTTTGCCCATCCGAAGTCAGAACGTACGCGAGCATTCCTGTCACAGGTAATTCATTAGTTGTTTGCACTGCCGGGTGGAGGCTTCGCCTTACCCGGCCTACCCTTTTTTCGGCGCATAAACGCAAAAAGGCCATCCTTTCGGATGGCCTTTTCACTTATTTGATGTCTGGCAGTTCCCTACTCTCACATGGGGAGACCCCACACTACCATCGGCGCTACGGCGTTTCACTTCTGAGTTCGGCATGGGGTCAGGTGGGACCACCGCGCTAAAGCCGCC